>NZ_LFML01000012.1 GCF_001044425.1 Streptomyces roseus | reverse complement strand
GCCGGGGGCCGGGGGGGCGCGGGGCCTACTCGGCCGCGAGCCCGTCCAGCTCCTCCCCGATGGCGGTGCGCAGGCCGTCGTGCCGGGGGCCCAGGGCGTGGCGGTCGCCCCGCCAGTACTCCTCCCGCTCGTACCGCCACACCGGCATGCGGACCAGTTCCGGGGGTTCCCAGTCGTAGCGGGGCCAGATGTGGGCGTGCAGGTACGGGTCGGTGTTGCCCAGGATCTCGATGTTCACCCGGCGGAAGGCCGGGTCGAGCCGCCGGCAGGCGCGCTCGACGGCCTCGGCGAGCCGCTCCATGCCGGCGAGGTACGCCGTCCGGCGCGCCCGCGGCAGGTCCGAGAGCCGGGTCACTGACGGGTCGTCCGTCAGCAGGACCGCGTACCCGGGGAGGAACTGCCGGTCCCCGATCACGGCGAAACCCTGGTCAAGGCGGCGCAGCACGGTCGGGTTCTCGCCCCGGTGCGCGCTGCCTATGCGGTCGTTGCGCCAGTCTCCGTCGGTCATCCCGGAACCGTAGTCCACCGCCCGGGGATCCGCCCGGGGGATGGCGGGCCTCTGCGGGTGTGGCTCTCAGGTCTGCCCCGTCATACCTGAGAGCCACGTGGAAAGGGGGCTCTGCAGCGGGACGCGGACGACGCCCCTCAATTCCTAACTTCGGAACCGGAGAAGACGCGAGCCGGCGCCTTCGGACCGAGCGAAGGAAAAGGGACCCGCCATGACCCGCGCCGCAGGACGCCCCGTACGACGACGACACCGACGACCCGAGGGAGGTCCCGAACAACGCCCCGTCGAACGGCGGCGCGGGCGCCTGCGGCGCACCCTGCTGGCCGGGCTCGTCGCCGCGGCCGTCGTGCTGCCGGTGTCCGCCGCCGCCTCACCCGACGTCCCCGCCCCGGCGCCGGCCGCGGTCGCCGAGGGCGCCGCGCTCCCCGACCGGTACGGGGCCAACCGCGCCAACCTCGCGGAGGCGGCCGCCATGGCGCGGGAGGCCGGGCGCACCGGGCGCGCGGCGAAGCTGGAGGCCATGGGAGCGGCGGGCACCGCCCGGTTCCTCGCCTTCGACGGCCGCGGCCAGGGGCGGGCCGTGGAGGTGCTCGGCGATCTTGAGAGCGCCGACCGGATAGCCGTGCTGGTGCCCGGCTCCGACACCACGCTGGACACCTACCAGAGGTTCCGCGCCGGCGCCCTCGCCCTGCAACAGCGCCTCCTGGCCGGGCATCCCCGCTCGGCCGTGGTCGCCTGGCTCGGGTACGACACCCCCGGCACGGTCAGCCCGACCGTACTGAGCGCCGACCGGGCGGATGCGGCTGCCGCCGAACTGGGCCCCTTCCTCGACCGCTTGGGGCGCACGGCCGCGCCCGGCGCCCGGCTGTCCCTGCTCTGCCACTCGTACGGGAGCGTGGTCTGCGCCCGGACCGCCACCGGCCCCGCCGTCACGGACATGGCCCTGTTCGGCAGCCCCGGCACCGGCGCAGGTTCCGCCGCCGAGCTGCCGACCGGGGCCCGGGTCTGGGCCGGGCGCGGCGGGGCCGACTGGATCGGCCGTGTCCCCCATGTCCGCCTCGGCGGCCTCGGCTTCGGCACCGACCCCGTCGACCCCGCCTTCGGGGCGCGGCCCTTCACGGCCGGCCCCGGCGGGCACAGCGACTACCTCAGGCCCGGCACCGCGTCCCTCGACAGCCTGGCCCGCATCGTCCTCGGCACCACCCCCGCCGTCCCGACCACCCCGGAGGTCCCCCATGCGTAAGGTGCGCGCCCGCTGGTCCGTCCTCGCGGACCGCATCGACGGCGGCACTCCCGCCGACCGGGACCGGACCGTGGACGCCCTGCGGGCCTTCGCCATCCTCGGCGTGGTGCTGGGCCACTGGCTGGTGACCGCTCTGACCACCGCCGACGGGGGCCTGAGCAACACCAGTCCGCTGGCCCACCTGCCCCGACTGGCGCCGGTGTCCTGGGTGTTCCAGACGCTGGCCGTGTTCTTCCTGGTCGGCGGGCATGTAGCCGCCCGCGGGTACGCCGGGGCGCGCGAGCGCGGGGTGTCGTACGGGGTGTGGGTCGGACAGCGGCTGTCGCGGCTGTTCCGGCCGGTCGCCGCGGTGCTCGCCATGTGGACGGTGGCGGCGGCCGGGATGCTGCTCGGCGGGGCGGAGCCGGACACCGTCCGGACGCTGGTGAAACTCGTCCTCTCCCCGCTCTGGTTCCTCCTCGTCTTCGGCGTGCTCACCGCCGCCACACCGCTCGTGGCGCGGCTCAGCCCGCTGTGGCCTGCGGCCGTGGTGGCCGGTGTGGACGTGTGGCGGTTCGGTCTCGGCGGGCCGGAGTGGATCGGCTGGGTCAATGTGGCCGCCGGCTGGCTCGTCCCCTACACCCTGGGCGCCGCCTGGTCCCGCGGGGCGTTCGGCCGGCGCACCCCGGCCGCCCTGCTGCTCGTCGCCGGCGCCGCCGCGACCGCCGGGCTGGTCCTGTGGGGCGGGTATCCGGCCTCCATGGTCGGGGTCCCCGGGGCCCCGATATCGAACCTGAACCCGCCGACGCTGGCCGCCGTCGCGTTCGGCCTGGCCCAGTGCGGGCTGGCCCTGCTGCTCCGTGGTCCACTGGGGCGGGTCATGCGGCGGCCCCGGGTCTGGGCGAAGGTCGCGCTGGTGAACCTGTCCGCGATGACGATCTTCCTGTGGCACCAGACCGCGATGATGGCCGTGACCGCCCTGGGGTTGCTGGCCCCCGCCGACCTGCCCGGACTGCACACCGTGCCCGACTCCCCGCAGTGGATGGCGGCCCGGCTGCTGTGGCTGCCGGTGTTCGGGGCGGCGCTGGGCGTCTGCTGGGCGGCGTTCCGTACGTACGAGCAGGACGGGCGGCCGAAGCGCGGCCGGCCCTCCCGGGCGCTTTCCCTGCGGGGGCCCGAAGAAGTGGCGGCGGCCCATGCCTAGGGTGGGCGGCGTGACCGAGCAGAGCGAACAGCCCGCCGTGGATGGGGAAGTGGCCCCCGTCAGGGCTCCCGCGCCCCGGGCCCGGATCCTGCTGACCCTGGCCCAGGAGCTGCTCACCGTCGAGCGGGACCCGCTGCCCCGGATGTCCCGGCCCCGCTGGCTGGCCCGGCTGCCGCACGCAGTGGTCATCTATGCCGCGGTCTTCTTCGGGTTCCTCACCGCGCAGCAGATGGGCGAGCACTACGACGACTACGGGGGCATCCCGCTGCTGGCTGGGCTGCTGACCGGCACGTCCATCGTCATCGCGATGTTCCGTCCGATCGGCGGATGGTGGTTCGGCCTGCTGGCCGCGGGCGTGACCGCCTGGTCGGTCCGGGACAACGTCGGCCTCGGCCAGACCTGGCCCTGGATACCTTCCGGGCTCTTCGCGTTCGCGCCCGTCCTGCTGCTGGTGGCCCTGCGCGTGCCGCCCCGGCTGACCGTCGCCGCGGCCACCGTCCCCGTCGCGCTGACCGGCCTGGCCGAGCTGGTGTCCAAGCCGGAGCACAGCCAGACCAGCGTCCTGGCCGCGTTGTTCGTGTTCGGCTTCGTCGGCCTGCTCGGGTACGCCCTGCGGGCCACCCGCCTGGCCCGCGGCAAGCTCGTCGAACAGGAGACGATCACCGAGGAGGAGCGGGCCCGGCGCACCCTGCTGGAGGAGCGCAGCCGCATCGCCCGCGAGCTGCACGACGTCGTCGCCCACCACATGTCGGTGATCTCCATCCAGGCGCAGGTCGCCCCGCACCTGGTGGAGAACCCCTCCGAAGAGCTCAGGGAGAACCTGGCGGGCATCCGGGAGAACGCACTGGAGGCCCTGACGGAATTGCGCCGCGTACTGGGCGTGTTGCGCTCCGAGCAGCCGGACGATCCCGCGAACCCGCACCATCCGCAGCCCACCCTCGCCGAGCTGGAGGGCCTCGTGGACAACGTGCGCGGCGCCGGACTGGTCGTCACCACCGAGATCGCCGGCATCCGGCGGCCCCTCACCCCGGGCGTCGAGCTCACCGCGTACCGGATCGTGCAGGAGGCGCTGAGCAACTGCCTGCGCCACGCCCCCGGATCGCGGGTGGAGGTCGGCATCGCCTACGGGCCGCGCGAACTGCACCTGTGCATCGCCAACAGCGCGCCGACGCGGCCGGCCCCGCCCTCGCACGGCGCCGGACACGGTCTCCTCGGGATGCGGGAGCGGGCGGGCATGCTGGGGGGCGAGCTCGCCGCCGGCCCGCGCCCGGGTGGCGGGTACGAGGTGAGCGCCGTGCTCCCGATGGACCCCGAGACGAAAAGGACTGACGAGGACGCATGAGCACTCCGGCCGCCCCGATCAAGGTGATGATCGCCGACGACCAGATGATGGTCCGGCAGGGCTTCACCGTCCTCCTCGACGCCCAGCCCGACATCGAGGTCGTCGGCCAGGCCGTGGACGGGGCCGACGCGGTGGCGAAGGTCGCCGCGTACGGACCGGACGTGGTCCTGATGGACATCCGCATGCCCGGGATGGGTGGCATCGAGGCCACCTCCGTCATCACGGCCGCCCCCGGGTCCACCGTCAAGGTGCTCGTGCTGACCACCTTCGACCTCGACGAGTACGTGTACGAGGCGCTGCGCGCCGGAGCCTCCGGGTTCCTGCTGAAGGACGCGTCGGCCGACCAGCTCGCCGAGGCGGTGCGGGTGGTGGCGGCCGGTGAGGCGCTGCTCTCGCCGAACATCACCAAGCGGCTGATCACGGAGTTCTCCCGGCTGGGGGCTCCGCGGGCACCCTCGAAGGCGCGGATCGACGAGCTCACCGAGCGGGAGACCGAGGTGCTGTCGCTGATCGCGCAGGGCCTGTCCAACGCGGAGATCGCCGCGCACCTGGTGGTGGCCGAGCAGACCGTGAAGACGCATGTGGGGCGGATCCTGGTGAAGCTCGGACTGCGGGACCGCACCCAGGCCGCGGTGTTCGCGTACGACACGGGTCTGGTCCGTCCGACGGGCTACTGAGTGCCCCGGGTAGTACCTGAGAGGGAGGCCCGGATATCCCCTTCAGCGGCGACGCGGACGAGGGAACGGCCGACCTACGGTGTGGGTATGAGCGAGACGACCTCCCGGGCGAATCCCCGGACACCCGAGATCCGGATGGCCTCCGGCCTGTTCCGGAGCCTGCGCCAGGATCTGACCAAGGACGCCTTCGCCTACCGGCCGCTGGCGCCGATGCGCACCGACGGGCCCGTGGTGCGTCGGCTCCCCGGGCGGATACGACCGCACTTGGCGTATGTCCCGCACGCGGTCGTGGGGTTCGTCGCGTTCTTCGTGGTGATGCTGACCGCGACGACCAGCGGGGAGTACGTCGTACCCAGCAGCTCCCTCATCATGGGGCTGATCGCGGCCACACCGGTGCTGATGACCCTGGTGCGGCCCGTGGGCGCGTTCTGGGCGGCCCTGATCGCCGCCGGAGTGCTCATGGTGGTCGGCTCCGGCATGAATGACGTGTGGCCCGGGTCGCCGGGCGCCTTCGTCTCCTACCTCGCGACGGCGACCTTCGCCGCGATGCGGACCAGGCCCCGGGCGGCCGTCTGGATGTGGCTGATCACCCTGGGGGCCGGGATCGTGATACCGGTGGGCCTCGGCCGGGGGGAGCCCGTCGAGATCGTGCCGATGGCCTTTCTCCTGGCGGTCGCGCTGCTGGTGGTGACGGTTCGCAACATACGCAGGACAGCGGAGCAGGAGGTCACCGCGCAGCAGGAGGTCACGGCCGTCGAGCGGGACCGGCGGACCCTGCTGGAGGAGCGGACGACGATCGCGCGGGAGCTGCACGACGTGGTGGCCCACCACATGTCGGTGGTGGCGATCCAGGCGGAGGCCGCGCCGTACCGGGTGAAGAACCCGCCGCCGGAGCTGGAGGCGGCGTTCGCCACCATCCGGGAGAACGCGGTGGCGGC
Source organism: Streptomyces roseus (assembly GCF_001044425.1). GTDB lineage: Bacteria > Actinomycetota > Actinomycetes > Streptomycetales > Streptomycetaceae > Streptomyces > Streptomyces roseus. The sequence continues at coordinate 69,678 of NZ_LFML01000012.1, read as the reverse complement.
GCTGACGGAGCTGCGCCGGGTGCTCGGTGTGGTGCGCTCCGCCGACTACGAGGCGCCGGACGCTCCGCAGCCGACGCTGGCCTCGCTGGACGGGCTGCTGGCCAATGTGCGCGAGGCGGGGCTGAGCGTGGAGAAGACGGTGACGGGTGCGGTGCGCGAACTGCCGCCGGGCGTGGAGCTGTCGGCGTACCGGATCATCCAGGAGGCGCTGAGCAACAGCCTGCGTCACGCCCCGGGGGCGGCGGCTTCGGTCGAAGTGTCGTACGTACTGGGCGGGCTGGGGATACGGGTGGTCAACGCGGCGGCGACCGGGGACGTGCGGCCCTCGCCGGGCGCCGGGCACGGGATCACCGGGATGCGGGAGCGGGTGGCCATGCTGGAGGGAGAGATGACGGCCGGGAAGACCGCGGCGGGCGGGTACGAGGTGGCGGTGTTCATACCGGTGCGCGGCCGCCAGGACGCGGCGCCCGGGCAGCCGCAGGGGTCGGGGCAGGCGTCATGACGATCAGGGTGCTGATCGTCGACGACCAGATGATGGTCCGGGAGGGCTTCTCCGTCCTGCTGAACGCGATGGAGGGCATCGAGGTGGTCGGCGAGGCGGTGGACGGTCGCGAGGCCATCGCCAAGGTGGCGGCGCTGCGGCCGGACGTGGTGCTGATGGACATCCGGATGCCCGTGATGAACGGGCTGGAGGCGACGCGGGAGATCGTGGCCTCGGACACCGACGCCAAGGTGCTGGTCCTGACGACCTTCGACCTCGACGAGTACGTGTACCAGGCCCTGCGGGCCGGGGCCTCCGGGTTCCTGCTCAAGGACGCCTCGGCCCGGCAACTGGCCGACGGGGTCCGGGTGGTGGCCTCCGGTGAGGCGCTGCTGGCGCCGTCGGTCACCAAGCGGCTGATCCTGGAGTTCTCGAAGCTGTCGACCCCGCCGAAGCCGGCGGACCCTGCGGGGGTCGGGGAGTTGACCGAGCGCGAGACGGAGGTGCTGGTACTGATCGCGCAGGGTCTGTCCAATGCGGAGATCGCGGACCGGCTCATCGTCGCGGAGTCCACGATCAAGACGCATGTGAGCCGGATCCTGGTGAAGCTGGGCCTGCGCGACCGGACCCAGGCCGCGGTGTTCGCGTACGAGACCCGCCTGGTGACCCCGGCGTAGCGGGGGTGCCGCTCCGGCGGCGGTCACGGCGTCGCCGAAGGAGTGGTTCCTCGGGTTGCCGATCGTCAGCCGCTTCACCTGGACGCGGAGTTCGGTGCCCGGGTTCCCGATCGCGTGGTTCTTCTACAGTGAAGGGATGGGCTTTGATCCGTGGGACCCCGGGTTCGTCGCCGATCCTTACCCCGCCTACCGCGAATTGCGGGAGCAGGGACGGGCACTGTGGTGGGAGGCCACCGGGCAGTGGCTCGTACCGCACTACTCCGACGTGAGCGCCCTGCTGCGCGACCGCCGGCTGGGGCGGACCTACCTGCACCGCTTCTCGCACGAGGAGTTCGGCCGCGAGGCGCCGCCGCCGGGCCACGAACCCTTCCACGTCCTCAACGACCACGGCCTCCTGGACCTGGAGGATCCCGCCCACGCGCGCGTACGGCGGCTGGTGTCCAAGGCGTTCACCCCGCGCACCGTCGAGCAGCTCGCGCCCGCCGTGGACCGGATGGCCCGGGAGCTGGTCGGGCAGCTCCTCTCGGACGGGGGCGGGGACCTGCTCACCGTCGTCGCCGAACCGCTGCCCGTCGCGGTGATCGCCGAACTGCTCGGGATCCCGGAGTCGGACCGGGCCCTGCTGCGGCCCTGGTCGGCCGACATCTGCGGAATGTACGAGCTCCGCCCGGACGAGGAGACCGCGCGGCGCGCGGTCCAGGCGAGCCTGGAGTTCAGCGCCTACCTGCGCGAACTGATCGCCGAGCGGCGCAAGGAGCCCGGCGGGGATTTGATCTCCGCTCTGATCGCCGCCCACGACGACGAGGGCCGGCTCAGCGAGCAGGAAATGATCTCCACCTGCGTCCTGCTGCTCAACGCAGGTCACGAGGCCACCGTGAACACCACCGTCAACGGCTGGTGGTCCCTCTTCCGCCACCCCGAACAGCTCGCCTCGCTCGACCGCGAAAAGTTGTCCACAGCTGTGGATGAACTGATGCGCTACGACACACCCCTCCAGCTGTTCGAGCGCTGGGTGCTCGACGACATCCGGATCGGCGACACCGTCATCCCGCGCGGAGCCGAGGTCGCGCTGCTCTTCGGGGCGGCGAACCGGGACCCCGCCCGCTTCGAGCGGCCCGACGCCCTGGACCTCGTACGGGCCGACAATCCGCACCTCAGCTTCGGCGCGGGGATCCACTACTGCCTGGGCGCACCGCTCGCACGCCGGGAGCTGACCGCCTCGTTCGGGGCCCTGCTGGCGGACGGCGTCCCGCCCCTGAAGCTCGTACGGGAGCCTCGGTGGCGGGACGGGTACGTCATCCGCGGTCTGGACGAACTCCTCGTGCAGTTCTGATTGTTGGGTGCGGTTCTGACCGTTTGGCGCCAGTGCTACGCGGTCAGGTCCCGGCGGCGCAGCGCGGCCAGGCCGGCCGCCAGCAGGGCCGCCGCCAGCGCGGTCAGCGCCAGCAGCGGGGCCCAGGTCAGGGCCTCGGCGCCCGGCAGCTTGGGCAGGTGGGCGAAGGGCGAGAGGTTCAAGACGGCCTGCGGCAGGTTCAGCGCCGGGCCGATCCACCCCAGCGTCAGCGCGCCCCCGGCCACCGCCCAGGCGGCCACCGCGTACCGCGGGGCGGCTCCGTACAGGAGGGCGGCGAGGGCTCCGATCACCCAGACCGCCGGGAGCTGGGCGAGCGTCGCGCCCACCGCCGCCCCCACGCCCTCGCCATGTCCGATCCCCAGGCCGAGCCCGGCCAGCAGCAGGATCAGCGCCGAGCCGCCGAACGCCACCGCCAGATGGCCCGCCGCCCAGCGCAGCCGGCCGACCGCGTGTCCGAGCAGCGGCTCGGCCCGCTGCCCCGACTCCTCGCCGCTCAGGCGCAGCACCGCCGAGACGACGTACAGGGCTGCGATCATGCCGAGCATCCCGGCCATCGTCGCGAGGAAGGCGTCCGCGATCCCGCTCTGCCCGCCCATCCGTTCGATGATCTCGCGGGTCCGCTCGTTGTCACCGACCAGCTGCGTGGCCCCGTCCGTCATCCCGCCGAAGACCACCCCGGCCGCCAGGAACGCCAGGCTCCACCCGATCAGGCTTCCCCGCTGGAGCCGCCAGGCCAGCGCCCCCGCGCCCGTGAGGCGGCCCTGCGCCGGGCCCGGCCGGGCCGGCAGGAAGCTCATGCCGACGTCACGGCGGCCGGCCAGCGCGTACGCCGCCGCCGCCTGCACCGCCACGGCGGCCGCGAACAGCGCGAACACCCACCACCGTTCGCCCGCGAAGGCCCGTACGTGCTCCAGCCAGCCCAGCGGCGACGCCCAGGTCAGCGCGCTCGAACCCCCGGCGCTCACGGCGTCCCCGGCGGCGCGCAGCACGAAGGCCGCGCCGAGCAGTGCGCCCGTGAGCCCCTTCGCGAGCCGGGCGCTCTCGGTGAGCTGCGCCGCGATGGCGGCCAGGGCCGCGAAGAGCATTCCGGTGGCGCCGATGCCGAGTCCGAGGGCCGCCGCACCGGCCCCACCCCGTCCGGCGAGCCCGGCCGTCACCAGGAGCGCGACCGCCCCGTTGGCCGCCAGGGCCGCGAGCAGGGCGGCTGTCAGCGGGGCCCGGCGGCCCACCATCGCGGCGCAGAGCATCTCCTGACGACCCGTCTCCTCTTCCTCGCGGGTGTGCCGGACCACGATGACCAGGCTCATGATCCCGGCGAGCACCCCGGCGAAGATCCCGCCGCGCCAGGCGGTCAGGGCGCCGATGGAATCGCCGAGGGCGGGCCCGTACAGGGCGCGCAGCGAGCCGTTGGTGTTCATCGTCGTGAGCAGCCGGGCCCGCTCGGCGGCCGTCCCGTACACCGACTCCAGCGAGGCGGGCAGGCTGAGTACCAGCATCGCCACGCCCATGATCCAGACCGGTGCCATCACCCGGTCGCGGCGCAGCGCGAGGCGGAGCAGCGTTCCGGTGCCGGCCAGCTGGTTCCTCATCGCGACACGCCCGCCTTCGCGTCACCGGCGACGCCGCCCCCGTCGGCCTCGTCCGCGTAGTGCCGCAGGAAGAGCTCCTCCAGCGTGGGCGGTGACGAGGTCAGCGACCGGACCCCGGAGTCGGCGAGCGCGCGCAGTACGGCGTCCAGCTTGTCCGTGTCGGCCTGGAGACGGACCTCCAGCCCGTGCACCTCCACGCCGTGCACGCCCGGCAGGTGCGCGAGGCCGTTCGGCGGGCCGGCGAGTTCGGCGCTGATCGAGGTGCGCGTCAGGTGGCGCAGGTCGGCCAGCGTGCCCGTCTCCACCGTGCGGCCCTTGCGGATGATGCTGACCCGGTCGCAGAGGGTCTCGACCTCGCTCAGGATGTGCGAGCTCAGCAGTACGGTCCGCCCGGCGGCGCGCGCCTCGGCGACGCAGCCCTGGAAGACCCCCTCCATCAGCGGGTCCAGCCCGGAAGTGGGCTCGTCGAGGATGAGCAGCTCGGCGTCGGAGGAGAAGGCGGCGACGAGCGCGACCTTCTGCCGGTTGCCCTTGGAGTACGTACGCCCCTTCTTGGTGGGGTCCAGCTCGAACCGCTCGATCAGCTCGGCGCGCCGGGCCCGGTCCAGACCGCCGCGCAGCCGTCCGTAGAGGTCGATGACCTCGCCGCCGGAGAGGTTGCGCCACAGGGTGACGTCGCCCGGGACGTAGGCGATGCGGCGGTGCAGTTCCACGGCTTCGGCCCAGGGGTCGCCGCCGAGCAGCTCGGCCGTTCCGGAGTCGGCGCGCAGCAGGCCCAGCAGGACGCGGATGGTGGTGGACTTGCCGGAGCCGTTGGGGCCGAGGAAGCCGTGGACCTCGCCGGTGGCGACCGAGAGGTCGAGACCGTCCAGTGCGCGGGTCCGGCCGAACGCCTTGTGGAGTCCGGCCACGCTGATCGCCTTCGTCATGATTCCGAACGTACGCTATTTTCACAAACTTGTGAAGCTCAGAAAACGTATAAAGTCGGGAAGGTGGCGGACGACATGAACACCCAGGTACCGGGCGTACGGAGCGACGACGAGGCCGCGGTCTCCCGCTTCGTGGAGCGGTTCGCCGCGCAGCTGACCGAAGCGGGAATGCAGCGGATGGCCGCGCGGGTCTTCGCGCAGCTCCTCGCGAGCGACAGCGGGTCGATGACCTCGGCGGAGCTGAGCGAGGCGCTGCGGATCAGCCCCGCCGCCGTGTCGGGGGCGGTGGCGTACCTGACGCAGGTGACCATGGTCAGCCGGGAGCGGGAGCCGGGCTCCCGGCGGGACCGGTACGTCCTGCACAACGAGCTCTGGTACGAGACGTTCACCCGCCGGGACCAGGTGCTGGCCCTCTTCGAGAAGACCCTCCGCGACGGCGCGGCCGGCGTCGGCACGGACACCCCGGCGGGCGCGCGCATGGCGGAGACGGCGGCGTTCTTCGAGTTCCTGCAGGGCGAGATGCACGCCATGATGGACCGCTGGCGGGCCCACCGGGCCACGCTGGACCTCCCGAACCCGTAGCCCGCGGCCCGCCCGCACCGCCGCGCAGGCGGAACCGCCGCCACCCCCTCGGCGCCGCCGGCCGCCGCCCCCTCGGCGCCGCCGGCCGCCACCCCCTCGGCGCCGCCGGCCGCCACCCCCTCGGCGCCGCCGGCCGCTACCCCCTCGGCACCGTCAGCGACCACGCCCCCGGCCGGAGCGTCCACGTACGGCGCCGGACCGGGCCCGCCACCAGGGCGTCCGCCCGGTAGCGGAAGTCCGGGCCCGACACCGTCACCGAGGCCGCCCTCACCCGCAGCGAGGAACCGTCGGCCAGCCGGAGCGTCACCTCGGCCGTCCCGCCGGAGGCCGGCACCGGCACCACCCGCAGGTCCTCCACCGCCCGGTCCACGTCCACCAGCAGCTGCCCGTCCGCCTCCACGCGCAGCCGGTGCCCCACCCGGGCCACCGAGGGGACCAGGGTCCGCACCAGCGAGCGGTACGCGCTCCACACCGACGGCCCCGGCGCCCTCGCCGCCGCCCTGACGGGGGGAATCCGCAGGTCCCCGAGGACCACCCCGTCACTGTCGTCCACCAGCAGGTCCCGCGGGCGGACGGCGCCGTCGAGAACCGACCGGGCCGCCGCGACCGCCGACAGCGGGACACCGAGGGAGCGCGCCAGTCCGAGCGACCCCACCTGCCCCACCGGAATCAGCGAAACGGCCCCGTCCCCGAGCCCGCGCTCCCGGTACAGCAGTCCCACGGCCCGGACCAGCGCCCGGTCGTCACCCACGATCACCGGCTGCCGATGGCCCCGGCGGGCGAGGGCCCGCGCAAATTCCTCCTGCGAGTCCGGGAGGCAGATTTTCGCCGCCGCTCCCGCCGACAGAACATCCTTCGCGATCCGCACGGACTCGCCGTCAAGACGGCGGGCGACCGGGTCGACGAGCACGAGAAGGCCGCCTACCGGCGCGCCCGCATGGCTCATGGTGGGCTCTGGAGCCGACACCTCGGTCCTTCCTCGGGTAGCATCTTTGTGCAAGAGGCCCTTGCGCTATTGCGCCAGGGCCTTCGTCTATTCCGGGGTACCGGTCCGACGGCTCAGCCTGCGGTGTACATCGTCGTACGCCCCCTGACCTTGGACATGCCCCATCCGGAAGAGGTGTACGCCTGTGCCCGCTCTTGTGCTGCTCGGAGCTCAGTGGGGTGACGAGGGCAAGGGAAAGGCCACCGACCTGCTCGGTGGTTCCGTTGATTATGTGGTGCGCTACCAGGGCGGCAACAACGCCGGCCACACGGTCGTCGTAGGCGACCAGAAGTACGCGCTGCACCTTCTCCCTTCCGGCATCCTCTCCCCCGGATGCACCCCGGTCATCGGCAACGGCGTCGTCGTCGACCCGGCCGTCCTGCTCTCCGAGCTGCGCGGCCTGAACGAGCGCGGCATCGACACCTCCAAGCTGCTCATCAGCGGCAACGCGCACCTGATCACGCCGTACAACGTCACCCTCGACAAGGTCGGCGAGCGTTTCCTCGGCAAGCGCAAGATCGGTACGACCGGCCGCGGCATCGGTCCGACGTACGCGGACAAGATCAACCGCATCGGCATCCGCGTCCAGGACCTGTACGACGAGTCGATCCTCACCCAGAAGGTCGAAGCGGCGCTGGAGGGCAAGAACCAGCTCCTCGCCAAGCTCTACAACCGCCGCGCCATCGAGGCCGCCGCGATCGTGGAGGAGATGCTCCAGTACGCGGAGCAGATCAAGCCGTACGTCGCCGACACCACCCTGATCCTCAACAACGCGCTGGACGAGGACAAGGTCGTGCTGTTCGAGGGCGGCCAGGGCACCCTGCTCGACGTCGACCACGGCACGTACCCCTTCGTCACCTCCTCGAACCCGACCGCCGGCGGCGCATGCACCGGCACCGGCGTCGGCCCGACGAAGATCAGCCGCGTCATCGGCATCCTGAAGGCGTACACGACCCGCGTCGGCGCCGGCCCGTTCCCGACCGAGCTGTTCGACCAGGACGGCGAGGACCTGCGCCGCATCGGCGGCGAGCGCGGCGTGACCACCGGCCGCGACCGCCGCTGCGGCTGGTTCGACGCGCCGATCGCCCGCTACGCCACCCGCGTGAACGGTCTGACGGACTTCTTCCTCACCAAGCTGGACGTGCTGACCGGCTGGGAGCAGATCCCGGTCTGCGTCGCGTACGAGATCGACGGCAAGCGCGTCGAGGAGCTCCCGTACTCGCAGACGGACTTCCACCACGCGAAGCCGATCTACGAAAACCTGCCCGGCTGGTCCGAGGACATCACCAAGGCCAAGACGTTCTCGGACCTCCCGAAGAACGCCCAGGCGTACGTGAAGGCCCTGGAGGAGATGTCGGGCGCCCCGATCTCCGCGATCGGCGTCGGCCCCGGCCGCACCGAGACGATCGAGATCAACTCGTTCCTCTAGGAGCCCGCGGGTGAAGAAGGGGCGGTGCGCCGTATGGCGCACCGCCTCCGCCAGTGTCGTCCTCGTGCCGCGCGGGCCGTGCGCGCTGTCGCTCGCGCTACCAGGCGAGTTGTGAGATCTCCTCGGCCACCACCGCGCAGGCGTCGGCCGCCGGGTCGATGAGCGGGAAGTGACCGACCCCGTCCAGCAGGGTCAGGCCCACGGTCTCCCCGGCCTTGGCCGCCGCGGCCACGTACGACTCCGCCACCGACGCCGGGACCACGATGTCCTCCCGGCCGTGGACCACGGCCGTCGCGATCCCGGTCGGCACCAGCGCCGCGGGGTCCGCGAACGGCAGGCGCTCCGCCCACTGGTCCGCCCCGCCCAGCAGCTGCGCGGACGCGCCCCCGCACACGCCCAGCTCCTCAGCGGCCGCGAAGTCCGCGATGGGGGCCAGCGCGACGACGCCGCGGAACATCGGCGGCGCGGACAGCCGCCAGGCCGCCGGGGCGCCGGGCGGCAGGACGTGCCGGGCCGAGGCCCACAGCGCGAGGTGGCCGCCCGCGGAATGGCCGGTGACGACCGTACGGCGCGGGTCGGCCTGCGGGAGGTGGGCCGCGGCCAGCCTCGGGAGGGCGTCCATGGCGGCGGCGACGTCGTCGAACGTCTCGGGCCAGCGCCCGGCCACGTGGCCCTGGGCGTTCTGGTGCGGCAGGGAACTGCCGCGCCGGTACTCCACGTTGGCGACGGCGAAACCCCGGCGGGCCAGGAAGTCCGCGAGAGGGGTGACGTGGTGGCGGTCGTACGGGGCGCGCCAGGCGCCGCCGTGCAGGAGCGCGACCAGCGGGGCGGCGCCCGCGGCGGCCTCCCCGCGCGGGGCGTAGAAGTCGATCACCTGCTCGGGATGGTCCCCGTACGCTCCGGTCGCGTCCGGGGCGACCGGCGGATGGGCGAAGGCCGAGGCGGCCTCGGCGGCGTCCCGTTCGACTGCGGGGTCCGTCATCGGCTCAACCTCTCGGTAACGCGTGGGACTGGTGTTCCGGCAGAGCGGGACCGTATCAGGCCGGAACAGGGGCGTCGTCGGGGTGTGGGGGGCGGTGGCCCGGATGTGCCGCGGCGGACGGAGCCGAAGCCCCGCCCGCCCGTTGCCGTGACGTTTCGCCCCTACATCACCCGAAAATGTGACCCAGTGTCCGGGCCGCACGCTCCGCGTCGGCGAATCCGACGTAGAGCGGAGTGAAACCGAAGCGCAGGACGTCGGGTGCGCGGAAGTCCCCGATCACACCGCGGGAGATGAGGTCGTCCATGACCGCGCGGGCGTTCTCGGTGCGCAGCGAGACCTGGCTGCCGCGCCGCTCGTGCTCGGCCGGGGTGACCGACTCGACCCTGCCGGCCGGGACGTACGCGGCCACGCACTCCAGGAAGAAGTCGGTCAGGGCGAGGGACTTGGCCCGTACGGCCTCCACCGAGACCCCGTCCCAGGCGTCGAGCGCCGCTTCCAGGGCCAGCATGGACAGGATGTCCGGGGTGCCGACCCGGCCGCGGACCGCGCCGGCCGCCGGAGTGTAGTCCGGGGTCATCGCGAAGGGCTTCGCGTGACCGTTCCAGCCGGGGAGCGGGGAGTCGAAGGCCCCCTGGTGGCGCGCGGCGATGTAGAGGTACGCCGGGGAGCCGGGGCCGCCGTTCAGGTACTTGTACGTGCAGCCGACCGCGAGGTCGACGCCGTGCTCGTCGAGGCCGACGGGCAGGGCGCCGGCCGAGTGGCACAGGTCCCAGACGGTGACGGCCCCGGCGGCGCGGGCCGCCGCGGTGAGGGCCGCGAGGTCGTGGAGGCGACCGCTGCGGTAGTCGACGTGGTTGAGGAGGACGACGGCGGTGTCCTCGTCCATCGCCCCGGCCGCGTCGGAGGGGTCGACCGGTGTCACGGTCAGGCCGGTCATCCGGGCGGCCGACTCGGCGATGTAGCCGTCGGTGGGGAAGGTGGCGGCGTCGACCAGCATCCGCGTGCGGCCCGGCCGGGCCAGGCGGGCGGCGCCCACCAGGGCCTTGAACAGGTTGACGCTGGTGGAGTCGCCGACCACCGTCTGGCCGGGGGCGGCGCCGATGAGCGGGGAGATCTTGTCGCCGATCCGCTCGGGGGCGGTCCACCAGGTGCCGGCCGACCAGGACTGGATGAGCTCCGTGCCCCACTCGTGCGTGATGACCTGGGCGATGCGGGCCGCGACCCCGGTCGCCAGCGCCCCGAGCGAGTTGCCGTCCAGGTAGACGACCCCGTCGGGGAGGGTGAAGCGGTCGCGGAGCTTGCCGAGCTCGTCGGCGGTGTCGAGGGCAGCGGCGCGTGCCGCGAGGTCCGCCGGGGCCTTCCCGTTCGCGTCAGACATGGCTGCGGGCCGTCCAGAGCTCCGGGAACACGTTCTTCGTGGCGCGCTTCTCCAGCCAGGCCACGCCGGCCGAGCCGCCCGTGCCCGTCTTGGCACCCATCGCGCGGCGGGTGGCGACCAGATGGTCGTTGCGCCAGCGCCAGACGAGCTCCGCGACGTCCGTGAGGACCTCGCCGAGGCGGTGCAGGTCGTGATGGGCGTCGGGGTCCGCGTACAGGGCGGTCCAGACGGCCTCCACCTCGGCGGAGGGCTCGTACCGCTGGGAGAGGTCGCGGTCCAGGACCTCCTGCGGGACGGCCAGGCCGCGGCGGGACAGCAGGCGCAGCACCTCGTCGTACAGGCTCGGCTCCTGGAGGGCCTTCTCCAACTCCGCGTGGACGCGCGGGGCGCCGCGGTGCGGGACGAGCATCGAGGCGGACTTCTCGCCGAGCAGGAACTCCATGCGGCGGTACATCGCCGACTGGAAGCCCGAGCCCTCGCCGAGGGCGGCGCGGTAGGCGTTGAACTGGCCGGGGGTGAGCTGGGCGAGCGGGCGCCAGGAGGCGTTGAGGGCCTCCAGTTCGCGCAGGGAGCGCTTCAGCGCGTCCATCGCGACGGGGACGGTGTCCTCGCGGAGGGCCTTCGCGGCCGTCTCCCACTCGTGGACGATGACCGTGAACCACAGCTCCATGACCTGGGTCGTCACCAGGAAGACCATCTCGCCCGGGTCGTCCGACCGCAGGTGCTGGAGGTGGGTGAGGACGTCCGCCTGGACGTAGTCCTCGTACGGGGTGGTGCCGGCGAAGTCGAGGTTCGGGGCGTCCGAACCGGCTCCGGAGGCATCAAGGGTGTTCGACATCGCTGTCTCCTCGACACGTGCTTCCGGGTAGCGGTCCGCCCCTTCCGATGGGTGAGTGGAGCCCCGGTCCCCTGCTCGCATCATAGGACCGGTTGCACGAATCCCTCTATTGGGGTGTGACCGGCGTCACAGGTGTTTTTCGGACAGTAGGGCATGCCGGGGCCCCGCGCGCGCGGGGCCCCGGCGTCCGGATGCACCTCAGGCGCCGAGCACGTCCGCCGCCGTCTCGGAGGAGTCGCGCAGGAAGGTCGAGCAGCGCTCGTACTCCTCCTTCTCGTCGATCGCCCCGGCCGCGCGGGAGAGGGCGTACAGGGCGCGCAGGAAGCCGCGGTTCGGCTCGTGCTCCCACGGCACCGGGCCGTGGCCCTTCCAGCCGGCGCGGCGCAGCGCGTCGAGCCCGCGGTGGTAGCCCGTGCGGGCGTAGGCGTACGACTCGACGGTGCGGCCGGCGGCGAACGCCTCGTCGGCGAGGACCGCCCAGGCGAGGGAGGAGGTCGGGTGCGCGGCGGCCACCTCGACGGCGGGGGTGCCCGCGGCGATCGCCTCGCGGCCCGGCTCGTCGGGGAGGTGGGTGGGGGCGGGGCCCCCGAGCAGGTTCTGGTGAATGGACATGCCCCAAGTCTGGGGTATCGGGCCCCTGCTGCGGCAAAGGGCCCGGCCCCCGTCTCGTGACGGCGGACCGGGCCCTTCGGTCGTACGGGTGTGGCGGGTGCTACTTCAGCTTCGTGCCCGTCGAGCGCAGGTTCGCGCACGCCTCGGTGACGCGCTGGGCCATGCTCGCCTCGGCGAGCTTGCCCCAGGTGCGCGGGTCGTAGGCGGACTTCTTGCCGACCTCGCCGTCGACCTTCAGGACGCCGTCGTAGTTGCGGAACATGTGGTCCGCGACCGGGCGGGTGAAGGCGTACTGGGTGTCGGTGTCGAGGTTCATCTTCACGACGCCGTTCTCCAGCGCGGTGGCGATCTCCTGCTCGGAGGAGCCGGAGCCGCCGTGGAAGACGAAGTCGAACGGGTTGGTCTTGCCGAACTTCTCGCCGACGCCCTGCTGGAGGTCCTTCAGCAGCTCGGGACGCAGGACGACGTTGCCCGGCTTGTAAACGCCGTGCACGTTGCCGAAGGAGGCGGCCAGCAGGTAGCGGCCCTTCTCGCCCAGGCCCAGGGCCTCGGCGGTGCGGATCGCGTCGTCGACGGTGGTGTACAGCTCGTCGTTGATCTCGTGGGTGACGCCGTCCTCCTCGCCGCCGGTCGGGGTGATCTCGACCTCAAGGATGATCTTCGCGGCGGCGGCCTTGGCGAGCAGCTCCTGGGCGATGGCCAGGTTGTCGGCCAGGGTCTCGGCGGAGCCGTCCCACATGTGCGACTGGAAGAGCGGGTTCAGGCCACGTGCCACGCGCTCGGCGGAGATGTCGAGGAGCGGGCGGACGTAGCCGTCCAGCTTGTCCTTGGGGCAGTGGTCCGTGTGCAGCGCGACGGTGACGTCGTACTTCACCGCGACGATGTGCGCGAACTCGGCCAGGGCGACGGCGCCGGTGACCATGTCCTTCTTGTACTGGCCACCCAGGAACTCCGCACCACCGGTGGAGATCTGGATGATGCCGTCGCTCTCGGCCTCCGCGAAGCCGCGCAGTGCAGCGTGCAGGGTCTGGGTCGAGGTCACGTTGATCGCCGGGTAGGCAAACTTGCCTGCCTTCGCCCGGTCGAGCATCTCGTTGTAGACCTCGGGGGTTGCGATGGGCATCTGTCCGCTCCTTGGATGTGCGGGGAGTGTGCGATTGCTGGCCCTGACCTGGGGGCGACGTAACCGTCGGGCTCATCTTTCCAGACTCCGCGCGGCACTCCACCCGTGCCGGGTGGACCGTTTCACGTGAAACACTCCGCGCGGCCGGGAAAGGGCAGGTCAGGACCTGTGACCGGAGCACCGGGGACCTGAGTCACCAGTTCTCCGGAGGCCAGCATGCGAGACCGGACAAGATCGAATCCGACCGGGCCGGACCGGCCCGGTCGCACGACCGCCCGAGTCCGCGCTCAGGCCAGGTCGAGATCGGCGAGCCGGTAGCCGGTCAGGTACGGCAGGCCCGCCTCGGCGATGGCGTCCGCGGCGCCGCGGTCGACGATCGTGGCGACGGCGACGACCTCGCCGCCGGCCTCGCGAACGGCCTCCACGGCGGTCAGCGGGGAGCCGCCGGTGGTGGAGGTGTCCTCGACCACCAGGCAGCGCTTGCCCTTCACATCGGTGCCCTCGATCCGGCGCTGCATGCCGTGGGCCTTCTGCGCCTTGCGGACGACGAACGCGTCGAGGCGCTCACCGCGCGCGGCGGACGCGTGGAGCATCGAGGTCGCGACCGGGTCGGCGCCCAGGGTCAGACCGCCGACGCAGTCGAACTCCAGGTCGGCGGTGAGGTCGAGCATGACCTGACCGACCATGGGGGCGGCCTCGCCGTCCAGGGTGATGCGGCGGAGGTCGATGTAGTAGTCCGCCTCCTTGCCGGAGGAGAGGGTCACCTTGCCGTGCACGACGGCCTTGTCCTTGATCTGCTGCAGAAGCGCATCGCGTGTGCCCTGCGGCATCACTTCATTGACGTCAGTCATGACCCCGAGCTTAGGGGGTGTCCGGTGTGCCTCAGCCGAGCCGCCGCCAGGTCCACGTCGTGGAGATCTCCAGCGGGTCGACCGGTGTGACCAGGCGCGGGAGGCTGTTCAGACCGTTCGGCGGACCCGACTGCGGCTCCACACAGACGGCTTCGGGCTGCTCGTCGTAGATCACCACCCACTCCTCGCGGCTGCGGACCTTGAGCTCCAGGGCCCCGGGCCAGGTGAGGGTGACGTCCACGCCGTTCGGCATGCCGAAGCAGTCGTCCCAGGGGCCTGGCTTGGGGGCGACGCGGTGCCCGGTGGGGATGTGGTCGGCGTCCCGCTCCTCCTGCCACTCGGCCTCGAAATCGAGCCGCACGTCCTCGCCGCCGCCCAGGTTGCGGTTGAACCACGGGTGCCAGCCGGCCTGGGCCGGGAACGAGTCGCCGTAGGTCTCGACACCCATGGAGAGCGTCAGGCTCTCGGCCGTCAGCTCCACGGTCTGCGTGACCCGGCCGGCCCAGGGCCACGGGTCGGCGAGGTCGAAGACGAACGCCGCATCGGTGTCGCCGTGGCGGACCTTGCGCCACGGGTGGTCGCGGCCGAAGCCGTGCATGGCGTGCGGCGGGTGGTTGAGCGGCAGCTGGTGGAGGACGCCGCCGTCCCTGAACCGCCCTTCCGCGGTCCGCCCGCACCACGGGACCATGGGGAACGAGCCGAAGTGCGCCCCTTGGCGCAGCAGCTCCGTGCCGTCGATGCGCAGGCTGCTGATCCGGCAGCCGTTTTCCTGGTCGACGGTCACCTCTGCGCCGCCCACGGTCAGTTGGGTACTCATGCACCCGACTCTAACTACGGGTCAGCGACGGCGGCGCAGGGCTCGGCCGACGACGACCGCCGAGGCCAGCGCGAGGGCGGCGGCCGGGGCGATCCAGCGCAGGTTCGCGCCGGCGCCGGAGGAGGCGGGGGCCGGCACCGGGGCGTAGCGGCCGCGCGGGGGCGCGTGGTCGACCTCCTCGGCGCTGCGGCCGATCATGGTGCGGCGGGCGTGGGCGGCCTCGGCGGGGGGCTGCGCGGCGGCGGCGAACTCGTCGACGTCCCCGATGTCGTCGATCTCCCCGATCCGATCGAGCTCCGGGAGCCCCTCGAAGTCCCCGTCCATGAAGGGCTCCAGGGACGGGGGCGGCACCTCGGTGTCGAAGACGGAGGCCGTGACCTCATCGGTGACACCGTCGTCTTCCCCGTCCGGGCCGCCGCCCCCGGCCGCCCCGGCCTCCTCGGCCTCTTCCGCCTGGGCGATGACATCGGTCACCGGCTCCTCCGCCCCGGCGGCGGCCAGCGCCGCGAGCTGCTCTGCGGCCCGGTCCAGGAGCCGGCGGACGGCGGTGGCGGTGGCCTCCGGAGGGAAGCCGGCGGCCCGCCCATCGGCGGTGCCCTCGGCGGTGAACTCCAGCCGCGTCCCGTCCTCGGCCGGGGCCAGCAGCAGCCCGAGGAGCAGCTTGACGGCGCCGCTGCCGCGGATCTCCGAGCCCTCCCCGGCCACCGTGAAGCGGTCCGGGTCCCGCTCGGTGACGTTCAGGGCGCCGCGGTAGGTGACGGTGTGCCCGCCGACGCGGAGTTTGAGGCGGCCCGACACGGGCCCGGACGCCGCGTCCGCGTCCTGCTGGAGCCCGGGGACGCAGCGGGCCACCAGGGCGGGGTCGCGCAGCACGGCGCGTAGGTCGTCTGCCGGTACCGGAACGAACACCTGATGCTCCATGTGGTCGAGCCTACCGAGGGGAGGCCCCTGCGTACCCGGTCCCGCGCTCACGAATGGCCGGTGCTTGCGAATCTCCGGGGCTCCCCGCCCCCCGGGGCTCGTCGATTCCGTGGCGCGTCGATCCCCGTGGCTCGAGGGTCCCCGTGGCTCTCGGTCTCCGGGGCTCCTCGGTCTCCGGGGCTCACGAATACCTCGGATGCGGCAGCGTCGACGGCGGCAGACCCGCCACCCGGGTCCGCTCCGCGTCGCGCGCGGCGTCGTGCAGGGACTGCGTGGACAGCGAGCGCGGCCACGGCGCGTCCTGGTCCACACGCAGCTCGGGGGCCCGCTCCCGGCCGGCCAGGACGAAGCCCCAGTCCTGCGGCGGCGCGTCGGAGCTGCCGGGCGTGCGGTCGGGGCCGGCGGCGAAGCCGGAGAGGCGACCGCCCGCGCTGTAGGGCGCGGTGCGCAGACCGGCCGCGCGCAGGGTGGCTTCGACCGTCCAGTACGTGCGCGGGCGGGTGACGAGCGGTCCCGCGTGGACGGCGAGGCGCCCGCCGGGCCGCAGGGCCCGCGCGGCGAGCCCGTAGAACTCCTGCGAGTACAGCTTCGTGCTGGGGGTGATGCCCGGGTCGGGCAGGTCGGAGACGATGACGTCGTACCGCTCCCGGGCGGCCTGCCCCCGCAGCCAGTGGAACGCGTCCTGCGTGACGACCCCGAGCCGCGGATCCTCGTACGCCCGGCCGTTGAGCGCGGACAGCATCGGGTCGGTGCGGGCGAGCCGGACCACGCCCGGGTCGAGCTCGACGACGGTCACCGAGGTGACGTCCCGGTAGCGCAGCACCTCGCGGGCGGCGAGCCCGTCGCCCCCGCCGAGGACCAGGACCCGGGCGTGCGGGCCGGTCATCGCGGGGAGCACGAGGGCCTCGTGGTAGCGGTACTCGTCATAGCCGCTGACCCGCAGCCTGCCGTCCAGGAACAGGTCGAGGGAGCGCGGCGAGCCGGTGGCGGGGCCGGTCAGGACGAGCTCCTGCACGCCGGTCTGCCGGGCGACGCGGACCTCGCCGCCGTAGACGGCGCGGCGGGCCACCCGTTCGAAGTCGTCGGCGAGGACGGTCGCGCAGGCGAGGAGGGCGAGCACCGTGAGGTGCGCGGTGATCAGCAGCCAGCGGGAGCGGCGGCTCAGATCGCGCCGGAACAGCCACAGGACCAGGCCCGCGCCGACGATCGCGTTGACGGTGCCGGTGAGCAAGGCGCCGGTGAGCTGGCCCAGCAGCGGCAGCAGCAGGAAGGGAAAGGCCAGGCCACCGACGAGGGCGCCCACGTAGTCGGCGGCGAACAGGTCGGCGACCGCTCCGCCCGCGTCCTGTCTGCGGATGCGCTGGATGAGGACCATCAGCAGCGGGATCTCGGCGCCGATGAGGACCCCGATCGCGAAGGAGAAGGCCACGAGCGCGGGCCTCGACTCGCCGAGCCAGGCGAAGGTGGCGTACAGGGCCATCGCGGAGAGCCCGCCCAGCAGGGCGAGGGCCGCCTCGATGGCGGCGAACCCGAAGGCGGGCCGTCTGCGCAGCCGTTTGGCCAGCAGGGAGCCCACGCCCATCGCGAAGACCATGACGGACAGCACGACGGACGCCTGCGTGACGGAGTCGCCGATGAGGTAGGAGCCCAGGGCGAGCAGCTCCAGCTCGTACACGAGGCCGCAGGCGGCGCAGACGAACACGGTGGCCAGGACGAGGAGCCGGCCGGTCCGGGGCCGTACGGGCAGGGCGGCCGGGAAGGTCGCCGCACCCCGCGGCTCCGGAGCCCGGAGCACCCGGCGCGGGACGGAACGGTCGATCATGCAGCGAACCGTACGTCACCACCCACTTACACCCCGTCACCCACACGGGTGCAAGTGGCGCGCGGTTCCATCCGGTTGGCGTAACGGTGTGGGGATGCTCGCGGCGCCCGCGCCCCGCAACGCCGGGGGCCGGCCCCGCACTACCGTGCGGCGGACTCCAACGCGCCGGCCGGTGCGCCGATGCGCACGCCGACCCTCGTACGAGTGGCCACCAACTGGCCTTCCTGCGGGTACGCGTGCCAGGTCCGCCAGCGCACCTGGCCCTCGTGGCGCTGGGCGAGCATGGCGGTGAACGCGTACGGGCTGCCGGGAAAGGTTCCGGCCAATCCGTTCGGGTGATCCGCGACCAGCGCGAGCAGCTCCTGGGCCCGTCCCGCGAAGGAGCCCTGCGACAGGTTCTCCACCCGCGCGGCGAACTCGTACTCCCAGTCGCCCATGCGCTTGGCCACCCCGAGCGGCAGCGGCGTACGGCTGCCGGGCATGCAGGCGACCGTCTCCGAACAGAGCACCCCGCCCTCCTCCAGGAGCACCTGGTGCGAGGCGCCCAGGAGGCGCAACTCCAACTTCGCGCCCGCCAGTTCGAGGTTCAGCACAGCCAGCGCGGGCAGCCGGTCCCGACCCAGGGCCCAGGCGAGATCGGCGGCACGCGTATCGGTGTAGGTGGTCTGGAGGGTCGTGAGCATGAGTCGGCTCCGCAAACGCGCGAGGGAGAGGGGCCGGGGCCCGCCAGCGGTAGTCAACGGGTGGGGGGACGCCGGCACGGGTCCACAGGAAGTCCAGGGAGGTCCGAGGACTGGTCTACTCAACCGAGGGAATCATGAAAGGCACGGCACTCACAGCGTTTTTACCCAACTTGGTTGGGTTTACATCCCCCCGGGGGCTACACAGTTCACGTGTTCAACCTCAGGCGTCACACGCGCCTGACGACCGCCGCCCCGGGTCAGCTGGAACCGCAGCCTCCGCCGCCGCACGAGGACGAGGATCCGCCGCAGGACGAGGAGGAACCGCAGGAGGAACCGCTGCCCCCGCACCCCCCGGAGGAGTCGCCCCCGCCTGCCCACCACGAGGAGCCGGAACCCGAACCGGAACCCGAACCGGACCCCCAGCCGGATCCCGAATCGGCACCGGTCCACGCGCGGACCACCTTGCGGACCAGGACCACGAACAGCACCACGACCAGCGCGGCGAAACCCCAACCGATGACAGACATGAGCCGAACCCCCGTTCATCGCCCGGTTCCCCGGGTGTGACGCCCGGTTCCCCGGGTGTGAGGGGGAGATGCCCTCGGGCCACCCGCGCCAAAGCACACTTGAGCAAGTCCAGAGGTTCCCCCCAGGATGGCGCCCATGAGCGCACGCGTGGGCGGCAGCCGCCCCCTCCTGAACCGCCGCCTGGCCCCCTTCGGCACGACGATCTTCGCGGAGATGTCCGCCCTGGCCACCCGCACCGGGTCGATCAACCTCGGCCAGGGCTTCCCCGACACGGACGGCCCCGCCGAGATCGCCGAAGCCGCCTCCCGCGCCGTTCTCGCGGGCCTGGGCAACCAGTACCCCCCGGGCCCGGGCGTCCCGGAGCTGCGCACCGCCATCGCCGGGCACCAGCAGCGGTTCTACGGGCTCCCGTACGACCCGGACACGGAGGTCCTCGTCACCGCGGGCGCGACGGAGGCCATCGCCGCCACCCTCCTCGCCCTGCTCGAACCGGGCGACGAGGTCATCGCCCTGGAGCCGTACTACGACTCGTACGCGGCCTGCATCGCGATGGCCGGCGCCACCCGCGTCCCGGTCACCCTGCGCCCGCACGCCGGCGCGTTCACCCTCGACCTCGACGAGCTGCGCGCCGCGGTCACCCCGCGCACGCGCCTCCTCCTGCTGAACACCCCGCACAACCCGACGGGCACGGTCCTGACCCGGGCCGAGCTGGCGGCCGTCGCGGAACTGGCGGTCGAGCGCGACCTGCTCGTCGTCACCGACGAGGTCTACGAACACCTCGTCTTCGAGGGCGCGCACCTCCCGCTGGCCTCCCTGCCCGGCATGCGCGAGCGCACGGTGACCATCTCCAGCAGCGGGAAGACGTTCTCGTTCACGGGCTGGAAGGTCGGCTGGATCACCGCCCCGCCCGAGCTCGTCTCGGCGGTCCGCTCCGCGAAGCAGTTCCTGACGTACGTCTCCTCGGGCCCCTTCCAGTACGCCGTCGCACAGGCCCTGCGGCTGCCCGACGGCTACTACGAGGGCTTCCGCGCCGACCTCGCGGCCAAGCGCGACATCCTCGCCGACGGCCTCGCGGCGGCCGGCTTCGAGGTCTTCCGCCCGCAGGGCACGTACTTCATCACCACGGACATCACCCCGCTCGGCGAGAAGGACGGGCTCGCCTTCTGCCGCGCCCTCCCCGAGCGCTGCGGGGTCGTCGCCATCCCGAACCAGGTCTTCTACGACGACCGGGCCGCGGGCGCCACCCAGGTCCGCTGGGCCTTCTGCAAGAAGACCGAGGTCCTCGAAGAGGCCGTCGCGCGGCTGCGCCGGCTCTGAGACCGGCACGCCCACCCGCCCGCGGCCGGGCCCCCGCGCCCGCGCACGGCCGCGAGTTCACCGGAGGTTCCGGGCGGATTCACACCCTCCGGCGCCCTGGGCGCCTTAGGGTGCCCGAGGCCCTCCTCGTGCGGACGGGCGTCGGATGTCCACGCGGCAGCGAGGGAGTGACGGGGTTCATGGCGGCGACGGGCAGTGTGTCGGTTTCCGTGCGGCCGCAGGCGCTCCGGACCGGCAGGGTGCCCGCCGCCCTCGTCGCGTTCGGCGTCTTCGCCGCCGTCCGGGCCGGCGGGGCGGTGGTGCTCGCCGCCGGGGCGTGGTGGGCCGGGCGGAGCCCCCTGCGGGTGCTCGGCTACTCCTGGGACTCCGTCTGGTACCTCGGCCTCGCCGTGCACGGCTACGGCCGCACGCAGATGTGGGCGGCGACCGGGCTCGTCCAGAGCGACTACGCCTTCTTCCCGCTGTACCCGCTGCTCGTGCGGATGGCCGGTGGCACCCCGTGGGCCGGGCTGCTGGTGGCGTGGACCGCCGCCATGGTGGCCGCCGTCGGCGTGTACCGGGTAGGGGAGCTGGTGCTCGGGCGGCGCGCCGGGGTGCTGCTGGTGGCGCTGTGGGCCGCGACCCCGCACGCCGTGGTGCTGACCCTCGCCTACACCGAGCCGCTGCTGGCCGCGCTGGGGGCCTGGGCCCTGTACGCCGTACTGCGCCGGCGCTGGCTGTGGGCCGCGGGCCTGGCGATACTCGCCGGGCTGACCCGGCCGACCGGCATCGCCGTCGCCGCCGCCGTGTCAGCCGTCGCCCTGCACGCCCTGCTCGTGCGCAGGTCCCGCGCGCCCGAGGTGTGGGCGGCCGCGCTGCTGGCCCCGGCGGGCTGGGCCGCGTACGTCCTCGCCGTCGGGGTGCGCACCGGGGAGCCGGCCGGGTACTTCACCGTGCAGCGGCGCTGGGGCTCCCGCTTCGACTTCGGCACGTACACGACGGACAGCATCTGGCGGGTGCTGACCGGCGGCCACGTACCGGTCGCCACCGTCGTGACCGTGGCCGTCCTGGCCGCCGCCGGGCTCCTGGCGGTGCTCCTGCTGCTGGACCGGATGCCGGCGGCGCTGCTCGTGTACACCGCCGTCCTGCTGCTGATCACCTACGGCGGGGCCGGCTACTTCGAGTCGAAGCCGCGCTTCCTGGTGCCCGCGTTCCCGCTGCTGCTGCCGGTCGCGGCCGCGATGGCGCGAGCCCGGCCGCGCACCGCGGTCATGGTGACCGCGGGGCTGGCCGGGCTCTCGTACGGATACGGGCTGTACCTGTTGCTGGTCGCCCGCGTACCGCTGTGACCGGGGGCGACTAGTCGTCGTCGCCGTCCTTGTCGCCACCGTCGCCGTCGGTGGAGTCGATCTCCTTCTCCAGGCCGAGCTGCTCCACGAGCCACTTGTCGAACTCGATGGAGGCCCGGACCCAGCTGACCGTGGACGAGACGAAGTGCTCCAGGCTGACGCCGGTGCCGATCAGCATCTGCGCCTCGCCGATCAGGCGGACGGAGCCGTCGTCGTGCGTGTGGCTGTAGACCTTCGGCCACAGGGTGCGGCGGTTCCAGTCGTCGATCGACTCGAGGAGCGCGGGCTTGTCCTCGATCGCGTGCGGGCGGTCGTAGAAGGTCCGCACCGAGAAGACCTGCTGCTCCTCCTCGCCGCGGAACATGAAGTACGTCCGGAACTCTTCCCACGGCGCCGCGAGGTCACCCTCGTCGTCGACGACGTACTTGAGCTCCATCTGCTCCAGCAGCTGCTTGACCAGATCCTGGTCGGGGACGACGGGGCCCGCCGGTCCTGTGGCCTGCGGATCGGGCTGCTGCCCTCCGAAGTTCGGAATCGAGGCCGGGTCGATGCTCACCGTGATTTCCCTTCGTGCGGATGTTGTCATCCTCCCCCATGGCTCCCACCTCCTGTCCACCCCCGCACGTGCGATCCGCGCAGGGCGGACAGGAGTAAGCCGCCGATAAGGGTGCCCGGACCCCGGCTACAGGGCCTTGCCGACGATCAGGTCCTCGCCCGCCACGTCCACCCGGACGGTGTCGCCGTCGCGCACCTCGCCCGCGAGGATCTCCTTGGCCAGGCGGTCGCCGATCGCCGTCTGGATCAGGCGGCGCAGTGGCCGGGCGCCGTACGCCGGGTCGTTGCCCTTGTCCGCCAGCCAGGCCAGGGCCGCGGGGGTGACGTCCAGGGTCAGGCGGCGCTGCGCCAGACGCCTGGCGAGGCCGCCGATCTGGAGCTCGGCGATCCGCGCCAGCTCCGGCGCGCTCAGCGCGGAGAAGACCACCAGGTCGTCCAGGCGGTTGAGGAACTCCGGCTTGAAACTCGCCCGGACCACCTCCAGGACCCGGTCCTTCTTCTCCTGCGCCGACGCCGCCGGGTCCATCAGGAACTGGCTGCCCAGGTTCGAGGTGAGGATCAGGATCGTGTTGCGGAAGTCCACGGTGCGGCCCTGGCCGTCCGTGAGGCGTCCGTCGTCCAGGACCTGGAGCAGGATGTCGAAGACCTCGGGATGGGCCTTCTCGACCTCGTCCAGGAGCACCACGGAGTACGGGCGGCGGCGGACGGCCTCGGTCAGCTGGCCGCCCTCCTCGTAGCCCACGTAGCCGGGAGGGGCGCCGACCAGGCGGGCCACGGAGTGCTTCTCGCCGTACTCCGACATGTCGATGCGGACCATGGCCCGCTCGTCGTCGAAGAGGAAGTCCGCGAGAGCCTTGGCGAGCTCCGTCTTGCCCACGCCCGTCGGGCCCAGGAAGAGGAACGAGCCGGTGGGGCGGTCCGGGTCCGCGATCCCGGCCCGGGTGCGCCGTACGGCGTCCGAGACGGCCCGTACGGCCTCGCTCTGGCCGATCAGGCGGCGGCCCAGCTCGTCCTCCATGCGGAGCAGCTTCTGCGTCTCGCCTTCGAGGAGCCGGCCGGCCGGGATGCCGGTCCAGGCGCCCACCACGTCCGCGATGTCGTCGGGGCCGACCTCGTCCTTGACCATGGTGTTCTTGGCGGCGCCCGTCTTGGAGGCCTCTTCCTCCTCCTCGGTGGCCTCCGCCAGCTCGCGCTCCAGGGTCGGGATCTCCCCGTAGAGCAGCTTGGAGGCGGTGTCGAAGTCCCCGTCGCGCTGGGCGCGCTCCGCCTGCCCGCGCAGGTCGTCCAGACGCTCCTTGAGCTCACCGACGCGGTTGAGGGACTGCTTCTCCTTCTCCCAGCGGGCGGTCAGGCCGCGCAGGTCCTCCTCCTTGTCGGCGAGGTCCTTGCGGATCTTCTCCAGGCGCTCGATCGAGGCCGGGTCGGACTCGTTCCTCAGGGCCAGCTCCTCCATGCGCAGACGGTCGACCGAGCGCTGCAGCTCGTCGATCTCCAGCGGCGAGGAGTCGATCTCCATGCGCAGTCGGGACGCGGCCTCGTCGACGAGGTCGATGGCCTTGTCGGGCAGGAAGCGGGAGGTGATGTAGCGGTCGGAGAGGGTGGCCGCGGCCACCAGCGCGCTGTCGTTGATGACCACCTTGTGGTGGGCCTCGTAGCGGCCCTTGAGGCCGCGCAGGATCGCGATGGTGTCCTCGACGGACGGCTCGGCGACCAGCACCTGCTGGAAGCGCCGCTCCAGCGCCGGGTCCTTCTCGATGCGCTCGCGGTACTCGTCGAGCGTGGTCGCGCCGACCATGCGCAGCTCGCCGCGGGCCAGCATGGGCTTGAGCATGTTGCCCGCGTCCATCGCGGAGTCCCCGCCCGCGCCCGCGCCGACGACGGTGTGCAGCTCGTCGATGAAGGTGATGATCTGGCCGTCGCTGGACTTGATCTCCGCGAGGACCGTCTTCAGGCGCTCCTCGAACTCGCCGCGGTACTTGGCTCCCGCGACCATCGCGCCCAGGTCCAGGGAGACCAGCCGCTTGTTCTTCAGGGACTCGGGGACGTCGCCCTTGACGATGCGCTGCGCGAGTCCCTCGACGACGGCCGTCTTGCCGACGCCGGGCTCGCCGATCAGCACCGGGTTGTTCTTCGTACGGCGCGACAGGACCTGGACGACGCGCCGGATCTCCTGGTCGCGGCCGATGACCGGGTCGAGCTTGCCCTCGCGGGCCGCCGCCGTGAAGTCCGTGCCGAACTTTTCGAGGGCCTTGTACTGGCCCTCGGGGTCGGGGGTGGTCACCCGCCGTCCTCCTCGTGCGTTCTCGAAGGCCTCCAGCAGCTTCTTCGCCGTCGCGCCCTGGGTGGAAAGGACCTCACCGGCGGCGCCGCCCTTGGCGGCGATCGCGATGAGGAGGTGTTCGGTGGAGAGGTACTCGTCGCCGAGCTTGCCGGCCTCCCGGTCGGCCTCGGCGAGTACGGCGAGCAGCTCGCGGGTGGGCTGCGGGGGCGCGACCGTGGAGCCCGTGACGCTGGGCAGGGCGGCCAGCAGCCGCTCGGCGCCGTCGCGGACCGCCGCCTGGTCGGCCTCGGTGGCCGCGAGGAGGTCGGTGATGTTCTCGTTCTCCTCGCCGGCCAGCAGCGCCAGCAGCAGGTGCGCCGGGGTGAGGTCCGCGTGGCCGTCCTTCACGGCGCGGCTGGTGGCCGCGTTCAGGGCGTCCCGGCTCTTGTTGGTCAGCTCGGCATCCACGTGCGACTTCTCCTCTCAGACAGGTCGGACACAGGGGTGGTCCCGCTCTATGAGTATGGCAGCGTCCGCAAAGTTGAGTCTATTCCACTCAAGGGCAAAGCCGGCGCCCTCCT
The DNA here is from genome assembly GCF_001044425.1 of Streptomyces roseus. GTDB lineage: Bacteria > Actinomycetota > Actinomycetes > Streptomycetales > Streptomycetaceae > Streptomyces > Streptomyces roseus. The sequence goes on along the minus strand of NZ_LFML01000012.1, from coordinate 45,056 downwards.
CCCTCCGTGCCCTCCCGTACCCTCAGGCCATGGCTCTTGACGTACTCAACCCGACGCCCGAGTACCTCGCCTTCTGGCGGGAGCGGCACGTCTGCACGCTGACCACCCCGCGCCCCGACGGGACCCCGCACGTGGTGCCGGTGGGCGTCACGTACGATCCGGAGGCCGGCCTGGCCCGGGTGATCAGCAACAAGAACAGCAAGAAGATCCGCAACGTGCTCGCGGCGCAGGGGTCGCCGACGGGGCCGGCCCGGGTCGCGGTGTGCCAGATGGCGGGGCGCCGCTGGGCCACCCTGGAGGGGCAGGCGGTGATCCGTACGGACGAGGCCTCGGTCGCCGAGGCGGTGGCGCGCTACGCGGAGCGGTACGGGCGGACGCCCTCGCCCAACCCGGACCGGGTCGTCCTGGAGATCACCGTGGACCGGGCGATGGGCCGGGCCTGAACGGGACGGCCCTCAAGGCGCGGGCTCGAACCGGGTAGGCCCGGGCTCGCACCGGCGAGGCCGGGCGCGAACCGGCGGAACGGTTCAGCTTTCACCTTTGTCCGGTTCAAGCACTGGACGCGGACATCACAACGGCGCCATCGTGGTCAGGTCCACGATGGCGCCGTTGTGTGGGGGAAGCACCTGGAGCGATCTGCAACGACGGGGGAATCGCTTCAGGCACTGCGGGGGGTGGCGGTGGTGATGTCGGGTTCGAAAAGCTGGTGGTCGCGCTGATCAAGGTTGACGAAGACCATTCCGTAGCGCACCTCGCAGCGGACGGGCTGCGTCGCGCCGCGGGGGCGGCGCAGGCATCGGTACGCCCGGACGTCCTCGTCCTCCTCGCGCGTGATGACGATGGGCTGTCCGAACAGGGTGACCATCAGCGAGTCGCCTATGTGGGGGATGGCGGTGGCGAGGTCGATGAACTGCCAGCCGGAGCGGTAGGCAGAGGCCATTTCGCGACGGAAACCGCGGTCGTCGGGGGTCATGCCGCGCTCTCCACGCCAAGGGCGCCGGCAACGGCGTCCGCGGGGGTCGAGCGCCACCCGCTGTCCAACGGTGCCGCGCGCCATCCGCTGTCCTCCAGCGGCGCCGCCTGGAGGCCTGCGGCACCCCCTTCAGCGCCCCCCAGGGTGAACCCGGCAAGTCCCAGACCGGCCACAGCCGAGAAGATGACGGTGGCAAGCGCCGAGCGAAGCATTCTCTTGTTCATGGTCGGCTTCGTCCTCACTTGATGAAATCCTCTCCCCCGCCTGTCAGACGATGGCTCATTCAGGCACGTCGCTGCCACAGGGACGATGCATCATGTTCTTGCATGTTCAGGACCCTGGGGGGTGGAGATTTGACCACAGACAGCACAAAAGAGACACATCCCCACTCGGTCACCGAGCTGTGCGGCGAGGGGGCACGGCTCTACACGAGCGCCCTGCGCACGGGACGTATCGCACGTGGGGACATCAAAACGGCGCCTTGCCTGCTCGATCTGGCGTTGTTGCAGCCAGATCCTGATGACGCAAATTCCCTCCGTCCGGTTCCACCGGCAGTGGCACTCGCACAGCGGCTGCATCCGATCGAACGCGAGATCCGCGACAGACGACGCGATTCGCTCGAACTGTCCGAAGCGTTCGAACCGTTTCTGGCCATCAGCGCGCAGAATCCGGCGAGCACCCACGCCATCACGGTCCTCGAAGGCTTCGACCCCATCAACGCCGCCCTCAACCTCGCCACGGCCGAGTGCCACACCGAGATGCTCACCATCCAGCCCGGCGGAGCCCGGCCCAGCCTGGAGCTCACCGAGGCCCTGGAGCGCGACCAGCCGCTGACCGACCGCGGTGTCCGGATCCGGACCCTCTACCAGCACACCGTCCGGCACAGCCGCGGCACGCTCGCGTACGTCGACCTCCTCAAGGCCGGCAAGGTGGAGGTCCGCACGCTGGAGGAGCTCTTCGAGCGCCTCATCATCTTCGACCGGACCGTCGCCTTCATCCCGGCCAGCGACGACCGCCAGGTCGCCCTGGAGCTGCGCCACCCGGGGCTGGTGGACTACCTCATCAAGGTGTTCGAGCAGCTCTGGCACCGCGCCGTGCCGCTCCAGGAGGAAGTGACGTACCAGCACACCCGCGGCGGGATCTCGGGCGTGCAGCGCACGATCGCGCAGCTCCTCATCGAGGGGCACGTGGACGAGGCCATCGCGCGCCGGCTGGGCATGAACGTACGGACCTGCCGCGCGCACATCGCGAAGCTGGCCAGCACCCTCGGCAGTGGCAGCAGGGCCCAGCTCGGCTTCCTCATCGCCCGCTCGGGGATCCTGGAGGACGAGGGGGCCTGACGGCGGGGCCTGACGGGACGCCTGAGGAGCACGGGCGGGCCCGGGGAACGGGCCGGCCCCGCCCGGAATCCCGGACGGGGCCTGTACGCGCGTGCGAGGGCGGCGTCAGTCGCCCTGGCGCCTCTGTGGGGCGGGACGCCACACGACCAGGGCGTTGCCCGCCACCGGCGGCTGGTACTTGACCAGATCCCGCCGGTACGAGGCGTGCACCTGGGCCTCGCGCTGCTGGAGCGTGGCCGCCGCGCCGTCCACCGCCGCCGAGAGCTCGGCCACGCGCTGCTGGAGCGCCGCGACCTGGTTCTCCAGCTCGATGATCCGCTTGATCCCGGCCAGGTTGATGCCCTCGTCCTGGGACAGCGTCTGCACCGTGCGGAGCAGTTCGATGTCGCGGGCCGAGTAGCGCCGGCCGCGGCCGGCCGTCCGGTCCGGGGAGACCAGGCCGAGCCGGTCGTACTGGCGCAGGGTCTGCGGGTGCAGGCCGGAGAGCTGGGCGGCCACCGAGATGACGTAGACAGGAGTGTCGTCGTTGAGCTGGTAGTGGCTCCTACGGCGGCCGTCCATGATCATGCTCCCTTCGCGGACTCGAACAGCACGGCGCGCGGGTCCTCCGACTCCGTCGCGTCGCGGTACATCTCCAGCGCCTCGCGGGCCTTGTCCGACAGCTCGGCCGGCACCGCGACCTCCACCGTCACCAGCAGGTCCCCGCGGGTGCCGTCCTTGCGGACCGCGCCCTTGCCGCGGGCCCGCATGGTGCGGCCGCTGGGGGTACCCGGCGGCAGCTTCAGCGTCACCGAGGGGCCGTTCAGGGTCGGGACCTTGATGTCGGCGCCCAGGGCGGCCTCGGCGATGGTCACCGGGACGGTGACCGTCAGGTTGTCGTCCTTGCGGCCGAACACCGGGTGGCTGCCCACGTGGACGACCACGTACAGGTCGCCGGCGGGGCCGCCGCGCTCGCCCGGAGCGCCCTTGCCGCGCAGCCGGATCCGCTGGTTGTCGGAGACGCCCGGCGGGATGCGGACCTGCATGGTGCGGGAGGACTTGGCCCGCCCGCTGCCCTTGCAGACGTCACAGGGGGTCTCCGCGATCAGGCCGCGGCCCTTGCAGTCGGCGCAGGGGTCGGTCAGCGAGAAGCCGCCGCCGCTGCCCCGGGAGACCTGGCCGGTGCCGACGCAGGTCGGGCACACGCGGGGCGTGCCGTTCTTGTCGCCGGTGCCCGAACAGGCCTTGCAGGGCGCCTGGGAGGACATCCGGAGCGGGACCGTGGCCCCGTCCACCGCCTCCGTGAAGGAGAGGGTGACCTCCGATTCGATGTCCTGGCCGCGGCGCGGCTGGACACGGGTGCCGGGGCCGGCGCCGCCGCGGTTGAACAGGCCGCCGAACACATCGCCCAGGCCGCCGCCGCCGAAGCCGCCGGCACCCGCGCCGCCGCCCTGCTGGCCGCCGAACAGGTCGCCGAGGTCGAAGTTGAACGAGCCGCCGCTCCCCCCGGGACCGGGGCGGAAGCCGCCGTTCCCGAACAGGGCGCGGGCCTCGTCGTACTCCTTGCGCTTCTTGGCGTCGCCGAGGATGTCGTTCGCCTCGGAGATCTCCTTGAAGCGCTCCTCGGCCGAGGCGTCGCCCTTGTTGGCGTCCGGGTGGAACTCGCGCGCGAGCTTCCGGTACGCCTTCTTGATCTCGGCCTCGGTGGCGTCCTTCGGGACACCGAGGACCTTGTAGTAGTCCTTCTCGACGAAGTCCTTCGTGCTCATCCCCGGTGTCCCTCCTCTCGTACCGCTACTGGTGCAACGTCAGCCCTCGTCGGGGGCATCCGTGTCCTTGTCCGAAGGCGCGTCGGCCTCGGCCGACTCGGACTTGGGGGCCGCGCCCGGCTGGGGCTCGGCCACCGCGACCCGCGCGGGGCGGATCGTACGCTCGCCGATCCGGTACCCGGGCTGCAGGATCGCCACGCAGGTCGTCTCGGTGACGTCCGGCGCGTACGAGTGCATCAGGGCCTCGTGGATCGTCGGGTCGAAGGGCTCGCCCTCCTTGCCGAACTGCTGCAGGCCCATCTTGGCCGCGGCGGTCTCCAGCGATTCGGCCACCGACTTGAAGCCGCCGACCAGCTCGCCGTGGTCCCGCGCGCGGCCGATGTCGTCCAGCGTCGGGAGCAGCTCCGTCAGGAGGGACGCGACCGCGATCTCCTTGACGGCGATGCGGTCCCGCTCGACCCGGCGGCGGTAGTTCTGGTACTCCGCCTGGAGCCGCTGGAGGTCCGCGGTGCGCTCGCCGAGCGCGGTACGGGCCTGGTCCAGCTGCGCCAGCAGAGCCGTGTCCTGAGCGGACTTTGCTCCGGAGTCCCCGGCCGGGGCCGCGGCCTCCTCCTCGGAGGAGGCCGCGGCCTTCGGCTCGGCGGCGTCGTCAGCCGTGGCGCCGGTGGGGACTTCGGGCTTCTCCTCGAAACCCGGGGTCTCCTCCGACATCAGGCAGCGCCGCCCTTCGGCTTGTCCTCGTCCACGATCTCGGCGTCGACGACATCGTCGGCGGCGTCCGCGGCCCCGGCCTGGCCGGCGTCACCCGCGGCACCGGCCGCACCCTGGGCGGCCTGCGCGTCGGCGTAGATGGCCTGGCCGAGCTTCTGGCTGACCGCGGCGAGCTTCTCGGTCGCGGTGCGGATCTCGGCGGTGTCCTCGCCCTTGAGCTTTTCCTTCAGCTCGGTGACGGCGGCCTCGACCTCGGTCTTGACCTCGGCCGGGACCTTGTCCTCGTTGTCCTTGACGAACTTCTCCGTCTGGTAGACGAGCTGCTCGCCCTGGTTGCGGGACTCGGCCGCCTCCTTGCGGCGCAGGTCCTCGTCCGCGTACTGCTCCGCCTCCTGGCGCATGCGGTCGACCTCGTCCTTGCCGAGCGAAGAGCCGCCGGTGACGGTCATCTTCTGCTCCTTGCCCGTGCCGAGGTCCTTGGCCGTGACGTGCATGATGCCGTTCGCGTCGATGTCGAAGGAGACCTCGATCTGCGGGACGCCACGCGGGGCCGGCGGCAGGCCGGTCAGCTCGAACATGCCGAGCTTCTTGTTGTACGCCGCGATCTCGCGCTCGCCCTGGTAGACCTGGATCTGCACGGACGGCTGGTTGTCCTCGGCCGTCGTGAAGATCTCGGACCGCTTGGTCGGGATCGTGGTGTTGCGCTCGATGAGCTTGGTCATGATGCCGCCCTTGGTCTCGATGCCGAGGGACAGCGGGGTCACGTCGAGGAGCAGGACGTCCTTGACCTCACCCTTGAGGACACCGGCCTGGAGGGTGGCGCCGATGGCGACGACCTCGTCCGGGTTGACGCCCTTGTTCGCGTCCTGACCGCCGGTCAGCTCCTTGACGAGCTCGGCGACGGCCGGCATGCGGGTGGAGCCGCCGACCAGGACCACGTGGTCGATCTCGGACAGCTGGATGCCGGCGTCCTTGATGACGTTGTGGAACGGGGTCTTGCAGCGGTCCAGCAGGTCCGCGGTCAGCTGCTGGAACTGGGCGCGCGTGAGCTTCTCGTCCAGGTGCAGCGGGCCCTCGGCGGAAGCCGTGATGTAGGGCAGGTTGATCGTGGTCTCCGTGGAGGAGGACAGTTCGATCTTCGCCTTCTCGGCGGCCTCGCGCAGGCGCTGGAGCGCCATCTTGTCCTTGGAGAGGTCCACGCCGTGGCCGTTGGCGAACTGCTTCACCAGGTAGTCGACGACGCGCTGGTCCCAGTCGTCACCACCGAGGTGGTTGTCACCGTTGGTGGCCTTGACCTCGACGACGCCGTCGCCGATCTCCAGGAGCGACACGTCGAAGGTGCCGCCACCGAGGTCGAAGACGAGAATGGTCTGGTCGTCCTTGTCGAGGCCGTAGGCCAGGGCGGCGGCGGTCGGCTCGTTGACGATGCGCAGGACGTTCAGGCCCGCGATCTCACCGGCCTCCTTCGTCGCCTGGCGCTCGGAGTCGTTGAAGTAGGCCGGGACGGTGATGACCGCGTCCGTGACCTTCTCACCCAGGTACGCCTCGGCGTCGCGCTTCAGCTTCTGCAGGATGAAGGCGCTCATCTGCTGCGGGTTGAAGTCCTTGCCATCCAGGTTGATCTTCCAGTCAGTGCCCATGTGGCGCTTGACGGAGCGGATGGTGCGGTCCACGTTCGTGACCGCCTGGCGCTTGGCGACCTCGCCGACGAGGACCTCGCCGTTCTTGGCGAAGGCGACGACGGACGGCGTGGTCCTGGCGCCCTCGGCGTTGGTGATGACGGTGGGCTCGCCGCCTTCGAGAACGCTGACGACGGAGTTAGTGGTGCCCAGGTCGATGCCGACCGCACGTGCCATTTTGATTTCCTCCAGCTGACTTGAGTGGAACAGACTCAACCATGCCCCATCGCCGCGAGGACGTCAACAGAGCTGAGCGGGGGCGACTCAACTTTTATCCCGGACTTACGCTCATCGCCAGTCCCGGAGGGCCGAGCGGGCGATGCTGGACACGGGCGCTGCGCGGCATCCGGCGGCCGCCCGGGGCGCAGGGCAGGGTGCCCCCATGCCGCTGCCGCCGCTCACGCTCCCCCCGATCCGGAACCTCGTACGACGGCCGCCCGCGAGCCCGCGCCCCGCGGCGCGCCGGCCGGGGCTGCCCCGGCTGCCGGGCCTGTCGTCCGGCCTCGCGGACCTGCCGGCCAAACGGGCGGCCGACCTCCTCGGGGCCACCGCGCTGGCCGTACTGCTGGCGCTGCCGCTGCTGGTCGTCGCGGCCCTGCTGTACGCGGCCCAGGGCGGGCGGGTCCTCGTACGGGAGCCTGCGGCCGGGCTCGCCGGGCGGCCGTTCCTGACCTGGCGGCTGCGCACGGACGGGGCGGGACGGCTGGGGGCGGCCCTGCGACGGTGCGCCCTGGACGGGGTGCCGCAGCTGCTGAACGTGCTGCGCGGCGAGATGTCACTGGTCGGGCCGCGCCCGGAGCCGCACACGGACCGGGCCGACAGGCTGCTCGTACGCCCCGGAATGACCGGTTTGTGGCAGGTCAGCGCGCGATCCGACCTCCCCTGGGAGGAGATGGCGCTGCTGGACCGGCACTATGTGGAGAGCCATTGGCTGGGGATGGATCTCGCGATCCTGGCTCAGACCCCTCGGGCGGCCTGTCGGCACAGGCGCTCCTGAGGCATGCCTGAGCGACACAGATCACCGCTCGCCCACCTACATTGCGGCGCGGGGAATGGGTAACCTCAACCCTTGACTTCATAAGTTACCGCTTAGTAAGTGCCGCCCGAGGAGCCCTTCCATGCAACTCGCCGCGATCATCGTGTCGCTGGTCATCACGGTGGTGGCCGTCGCGCTGTTCGGCCGTGCCACCGTGCAGATCTACCGCTTCGTGCGGCTCGGCCAGCCAGTGCCCGCGGGCACCCGCACGGGCGATCCGACGCAGCGCACCATCACCCTGGTCAAGGAGTTCCTCGGCCACACCCGCATGAACCGCTGGGGCATCGTCGGCTTCGCGCACTGGTTCGTGGCGGTGGGCTTCTTCTCGCTGCTGCTGACGATCGTCAACGCCTTCGGCCAGCTCTTCCAGGCCGACTGGCTGATCCCGATCATCGGCGACTGGCTGCCGTACGAGATCTTCACCGAGTTCCTCGGCCTGATGACCGTCCTCGGCATCGTGACCCTGATCGTGATCCGGCAGCTGAGCCGGCCGAGCGCGGCGGGCCGCAAGTCCCGCTTCGCGGGTTCCAAGACGGGCCAGGCGTACTTCGTCGAGGCCGTCATCCTGATCGTCGGCGTCTGCATCATGACGCTGCGCGCGCTGGAGGGCGTCCAGCACGGCGTCGACGGCTGGGAGCCGGGCTTCTTCGCCTCGTACCCGCTGATCGCCGTGTTCGACGGGCTGGACCTGAGCACGATCCAGTACCTGACGTACTTCTTCGCAGCGCTCAAGATCGTCACCTCCTTCACCTGGATGATCACGGTCTCGCTCAACACGAACATGGGTGTCGCCTGGCACCGCTTCCTCGGCTTCCCGAACATCTGGTTCAAGCGGAACGCGGACGGCTCGACGGCCCTGGGCGCCCTGCAGCCGATGACGAGCGGCGGCAAGGAGATCGACTTCGAGGAGCCGGGCGAGGACGACGTCTTCGGCGTCTCCCAGGTCGAGCAGTTCTCCTGGAAGGGCATCCTCGACTTCTCCACGTGCACGGAGTGCGGCCGCTGCCAGTCGCAGTGCCCGGCGTGGAACACGGGCAAGCCGCTGTCCCCGAAGCTCCTGATCATGTCGCTGCGCGACCACGCCCACGCCAAGGCGCCGTACCTGCTCGCGGGTGGCGGCAAGACCATGGAGGGCGAGGAGAAGGCGACGCCGGAGCAGCTGGCGGACGTCCCCGCGGCGGCGCTGGCGGAGGCCGAGCGCCCGCTGATCGGCACGGCGGAGGAGAACGGGGTCATCGACCCCGACGTCCTGTGGTCCTGCACCACGTGCGGCGCGTGCGTCGAGCAGTGCCCGGTCGACATCGAGCACATCGACCACATCGTCGACATGCGCCGCTACCAGGTGATGATCGAGAGCGCGTTCCCGTCGGAGGCGGGCACGATGCTCAAGAACCTGGAGAAGAAGGGCAACCCCTGGGGTCTGGCCAAGAAGCAGCGCGTGGAGTGGACCAAGGAGGTCGACTTCGAGGTCCCGATCGTCGGCAAGGACGCCGAGGACCTCTCGGAGTACGACTACCTGTACTGGGTCGGCTGCGCGGGCGCTCTGGAGGACCGCGCGAAGAAGACCACGAAGGCCTTCGCCGAGCTGCTGAACATCGCGGGCGTCAAGTTCGCGATCATGGGCGGCGACGAGAAGTGCACCGGCGACTCCCCGCGCCGCCTGGGCAACGAGCCGCTGTTCCAGCAGCTCGCCCAGGAGAACGTCGCGATGCTGAACATGGCGTTCGGCGAGGACGACGACGACCCGGAGACGAAGAAGCCGAAGTCCGCCAAGCGCATCGTCTCGACGTGCCCGCACTGCTTCAACACGATCGCGAACGAGTACCCGCAGCTGGGCGGTGAGTACGAGGTCATCCACCACACGCAGCTGCTCCAGCACCTGATCGACGAGGGCCGGCTGCTGCCGGTGACCCCGGTGGACGGGCTGATCACGTACCACGACCCCTGCTACCTGGGCCGGCACAACAAGGTCTACACGCCGCCGCGCGAGATCATGTCGGCCGTGCCGGGGCTGCGCCAGCAGGAGATGCACCGCCACAAGGAGCGGGGCTTCTGCTGTGGCGCCGGTGGCGCGCGGATGTGGATGGAAGAGCGCATCGGCAAGCGCATCAACAACGAGCGCGTGGACGAGGCGCTGTCCCTGAACCCGGACATCGTCTCGACGGCCTGCCCGTTCTGCCTGGTCATGCTGACGGACTCGGTGAACGGCAAGAAGAACGACGGCCAGGCGAAGGAATCCGTCCAGGTCGTGGACGTGGCGCAGCTCCTGCTGGAGTCGGTGAAGGCCCCGGCCCCGACGGAGGCCGAACTGGCGGCGGAGGCTGCGGCGGCGGAGCAGGCTGCGGCCGAGGCGGAAGCGGAGGCTGCGGCGGCCAAGGCGGCGGCCGAGGCGGAAGCGAAGGCCCAGGCGGAGGCCAAGGCGAAGGCGGAAGCCGAGGCCGAAGCCAAGGCGAAGGCCGAAGCGGAGGTCGCGGCTGCGGCTGCGGCTGCGGCCGCGGCCGCGGCCGCGGAGAAGACCGCGGCGGAGGCAGAGGCTCCGGCAAAGGCCGAGGCGGAAGCAGAGGCTGAGGCTGCGACTGCGGCAGCGGAGGACGGCGCCGAGGCCTCGACCCTGGCCAAGGCCGCCGCCGAGGCGGAAGCCGACGCGGAGGCGGCCACCGCGGCTGTCACCGACGCCGAGCCGACGGCCGAAACCGAAACTGCGACCGAGCCGGCGGGATCCGCCACCACGGCCGAGACCGAGGCTCCGGCCGCGGGGGAAACCGCGCAGGCGCCGAAGGCAGCCGAGGCGAAGCCCGAGCCGGAGGCCAAGGCCTAGGCGAAGCCGAAGGCCTCGACGGAACGCCGGTACGGCCGGTCCCCTGCTCAGGGGGCCGGCCGTACCGGCATTTCGGGGTCCGGAGGCGAAGCCCCCGGTTCCGGAGAGGGGCGGGGCGGGGGAAGGCCCGCGCGCCACGAACCCGGTATCCACGTGATACGTCGACGAGCTGACGACCCCCCGCAAGCTCCCCATCAACCCAACAAATCACCCAAATCATCCAAACCAACCCATCAGGGATCCCCTAGGGGATGTCACAGCTCAGCCGCAAAGGGCCCCTATTCCGGCAGCTCGCCCACCACGGCCCCCGGGACCAGGTACGTTCGATCACGTGGCTGGATTCAGGATCGGACGCGGCCGGGACAACAACCGCGCTCCCCAACAACCCCCGCGGCAGCAGCCGTACGGACAGCAGCAGCAACCGCCGCAGGCGCCGTACGGTCAACAGCCCTACCCTCCCCAGCAGCAGTGGCCTCAGCAGCCCGCCGCAGGGGACCATGGCGAGCCCGAGTACTTCGACCCGCACGAGCAGCAGCAGTACGGACAGCAGCACGGCCAGTCGTACGACCGGCAACCCCCTTACGGCCAGGGCGGCCAGGGCGGGCGCGGCGGCGGCTCGTACGCGAACGACAACCCGGGGCACACCCAGGTCTTCGCGTACGGCGAGGACCCGTACAGCCAGGGCGCGACGTACCACGCGGGCGCCGCTGCGGCCGCGCCGTCGGGCCCGCGGCTGCCCTGGAAGGAACTCCTGCGCGGCATCGTGATGCGGCCGGGGCCGACGTTCCTGCAGATGCGCGACTACGCCGTCTGGGGCCCGGCGCTGATCGTGACCTTCCTGTACGGCCTGCTCGCCGTCTTCGGCCTCGACGACGCCCGCGAGGACGTCATGAAGGCCACCCTCCCCAACGCCGTCCCGATCGTCCTCAGCGCCGGCGTGGCCTTCGTCATCTGCGGCCTGATCCTGGGCGCGGTCACGCACACCCTGGCCCGCCAGCTGGGCGGCGACGGCGCGTGGCAGCCGACCGTGGGCCTGTCGATGCTGGTCATGTCCATCACGGACGCCCCGCGCCTGCTCTTCGCGGTGTTCCTGGGCGGGGACAACATGTTCGTGCAGGTGCTGGGCTGGGCCACGTGGGTGGCGGCCGGAGCCCTGTTCACCTCGCTCGTCAGCAAGTCGCACGACCTGCCGTGGCCGAAGGCGCTCGGCGCGTCCGCGATCCAGCTCGTCGCCCTGCTGTCGATCATCAAGCTGGGCACGCTGTAGGGCTCGCCGCCCACGACGGACGTAGAGGGCCCCGGCGCACCAGCGCCGGGGCCCTCACTCGTCGGGTGCCTCCGCCCGGTCAGGCGTCGAGGACCTGGCCCTCGCGCTTCACGACGGGCGGCTCGACCGACCAGGGGAAGTTGATCCACTCGTCGGTCTTCTTCCACACGTACTCGCACTTCACGAGCGAGTGCGACTTCTCGTAGATCACGGCGGACCGAACCTCGGCGACGTGGCCCAGGCAGAAGTCGTGGACGAGCTTCAGCGTCTTGCCGGTGTCGGCCACGTCATCGGCGATGAGGACCTTCTTGTCGGTGAAGTCGATCGCCTCGGGCACGGGGGCCAGCATGACCGGCATTTCCAGCGTGGTGCCGACGCCCGTATAGAACTCGACGTTCACCAGGTGGATGTTCTTGCAGTCGAGCGCGTACGCCAGACCGCCGGCGACGAAGACGCCGCCCCGGGCGATGCTGAGGATGATGTCGGGCTCGTAGCCGTCGTCGGCGATGGTCTGCGCGAGCTCGCGCACCGCCCGCCCGAATCCCTCGTAGTTCAGGTTCTCTCGTACCGCGTCGCTCATGCCTCGTGCCTCACCTGGGTGCGGTGGAAGTTCTGGAAGGAGCGCGAGGCCGTGGGGCCGCGCTGGCCCTGGTACCGCGATCCGTACCGCTCGCTCCCGTACGGGAACTCGGCGGGCGAGCTGAGCCGGAACATGCACAGCTGCCCGATCTTCATCCCGGGCCACAGCTTGATGGGGAGGGTGGCGAGGTTCGACAGTTCGAGCGTCACGTGTCCCGAGAAACCGGGGTCGATGAAGCCGGCGGTCGAATGCGTCACCAGCCCCAGGCGGCCCAGGCTGGACTTCCCCTCCAGTCTGGAGGCGATGTCGTCGGGCAGCGAGACGACCTCGTAGGTCGAGGCGAGCACGAACTCACCGGGGTGGAGGATGAAGGCCTCGTCACCCTCCGGCTCGACCATGCGGGTCAGATCGGGCTGCTCGACGGCGGGGTCGATGTGGGCGTAGCGGTGGTTCTCGAACACCCGGAAGAAGCGGTCGAGACGTACATCGATGCTGGAGGGCTGCACCATCGATTCCTCGAACGGGTCGATGCGAACCCGTCCGCTGTCGATCTCGGCCCGGATGTCTTTGTCTGAGAGAAGCACGTCCCGAGGATACGCAGTGCGCACGGGCCGCCCCCAATCGAGAGCGGCGCCGCGCGCCCCGCGGACCGCTATCGCTTGACGGCCGACGCTCCGACGGGCACGGCGTGCCTCAGCCGCGCACACCGCGGGCACCGCAGCAGCCGCCCGGGCCCGATCCGGCCGGCACCGAGGTGCTGCAGCGGAAACGAAGCGGTACTGAAAACGTGCCCTTCGGCACAACGGACGACGGTGTTCTCCATCGAGTCCCTTTCCCCACCCTGCCGTACTGCGACGAATCGCCACATTAGGGGATGATCGCGACCCGCTCCAGCCGCCACTCCAGGACGGCCCGCGCACCGCGACGCACGGGTACGTTACGCCCCAACTCCCGCTCCCACGACTGTCGGTGCACCCCACACACGACGACGACCCCGCGGCCGATTCACCGGGGGTCGATCATGGGGTAGAGTGTCCAAAGATACCGCTCCAGGCAACTGGAACGTTATGCGGATGTAGTTTAATGGTAGAACATGAGCTTCCCAAGCTTATAGCGCGGGTTCGATTCCCGTCATCCGCTCAGATGCGAAGGCCCAGGTCAGCGACCTGGGCCTTCGTTGTTGCCTAGACCCCCTTCAGGAGTCCCGCACCACTTGCGCACCACTTGACTCCAGCATGATCACCCCTTTACCCGTCCGGGGATTTGGGGTCGCCGATCACGCGGCTGCCGGTGCTCAATTGGGGAGCCACCCGTCGGACACGGACGGATCCGGTGTCGAGGACGATGTCAGCGCGACGCAGCTCGGCCAACCCCTCGGGTCTCATGAAGACGTAGGCGCCCAGCAACATCATCAGTCGCCAGCGGATACCTATGGCCGAGGCGAGCCGCGACGACCTGGTCGACGCCGACGACTGGCCGCTCGTCGGGAATCGCCCGTCCTCGGCATCGTCGCCCGACCCCAACGGCCTTTCGGGCAAGCCGAGGGGCGGCTGGGCCGACCACGTATCGGGGCGGGCCCGTCGAACGCCGAGCAGTCGGGGCCCTCTGTCCTCCACCATCTGCTCCGGACAGCCCCTATGTCCCGGAGGGCTCCCCGAGGGAGCGTCCGGCATTGTCGATGAGTTCCTTGTACGTGATGACCTCAACACGGTTCACGTGCGTGTTGAACGTCCGAAGCGTTTCGTTGATCTCCCGCTCGGGCACGCTCGGCTGAACGGCTGGATGGCCGATCAGGACGATGGCGCTTGCTCGGCGTGCCTCGATGCCGAATTCTTCGAAGATCTGCTGGCGGTTCTCATCCAACCCGACGAGGTAGTTGACCGCTTGCCCGACGGCATCGTGCACCTCGGCCGTGGGCACCCAGGCTCCGCGATGTCGCTTCACGAGAGGACCCTGCATGCTCATGGCCCGCTTCAACTCGACGATGTGAAGGCTTCCATCACCGCGAATAAGAGGAATGTCAACCTCGTCGCCGGACACCAACCTGCGCTGGGCAGCTTCCCCGACGAATCGCCCACCGAAGATCCAGTACTGCCCTTCCAATGCTCGTTGTAGGTCCAACTCGGTGGCTGTTCTGTCCTCCGTCACTTTGCGCAGGCCTGCCAGCCGGGCCGCGCGCTGCTGCAGCTGGGTCGCTCGGAGGATCGTCTGGCCATCTGGGTCAGCAGCTAGGAGAGCCCATGCCTCTGGCGACGCGGCAACCCGTTGTGCGGCTTCCCCCGGATCTTCGATATCGACCCGTTCCTGAAGCACGCGTTCCAGCCACACCATTTTCTCCGCCCGGCCGCGCAGAATCGAATAGCGCCCTGGTCGGCCTTCCGGCGCTACGAGGTACCGCGCGTCATGGCTGAGTGAGTCGATATGGGCCAGCAGATCACCCACACCTGCACCTGCTCCATGAACTCGCGCCCCACCTCGGCCACGTACTTGAAGTTGATCTCAAGCGTGCCCGCCACAAACCGTCGCAGTCGCTGGTTGCGAATACCATCTTGAAAGAGACGATATCTCTCGTCGAAATCCGGCTGCAGGATCCGTTCCTCGGCGTAGTCGAGAGAGTCCTGCAGCAGCCGCACGACCTTCCACTCACCAATCGATGCCGCGTGCCCGCGCGTCTCTTCCAAGAGTTGCACAAGCGCCTTCCCACCTCTGCGGTGGCCACCTCGTCCAGTTCTCATGTGCTGGAGCGCTGAGGTGATCGCTCGCTTCACCTCGTCGACCACCGCCTGCTCGTGAACGTACTCAAGCTGCAGGTCCAGCGAGAAGTCTGATCTGACACCCATGGGCTGAAGTGTGGCCGACAGGTGTGACAATCCCTCGCGGGTGCTACCGGAGACCGTGCCATAACGTGCCAGTAGAGGCGGTGAGCAGCGGTCAACATGGGGCACCAGGGACGGCGGACACCGCGCGAATGCGAGACATTCCCGCAGGTCAGGCTGCGCATACGTAGCCCCGTGCCGGGTGATTCCCAAGCTAATAGCGCGGGTTCGATTCCGGTCATCCGCTTCACGACAAAGCCCGAGGTCAGCGACCTGGGGCTTGTTTGTTGTCCACGTCTGTTTCTGCCTGCGTGCCATTCGCGTGCCACAACTCCCGCGACGGGGCGTCAGGTTACCGTCGACTTCTGTGGGGATCACCTCACCCGGACGCCAGGCCTCCTGACGCCGGCGCGGCAGGCGGGGGAACGAGCGCAGGAATTCCGCGCTCGGGACTCGGGGGTCTTCCGGCCGTGCGGAGGCGCCCGGCGGGATCGTCAACCGTCAGCGGATCCCGACGGCTCCGGCGACCCCGGAGGCCTGCTCCACGGCGGCTCGATCCGCTTGGTCGTCTCAGACAACGCGTTCCGTTGGCACATCGCCCGAAGCCGGGACCCTCGTCCGACCCTGACCCGTAAATCCCGGGTGGGTCGAAGTCCAAGACGTTGATCCTGAGGAAACCTGCCTGTGCTCATCGCACCTCGGCCAGCATGGCGCCAATAGTGCTTCCTTCACCAGCATCACGTTGCTGAGACTGGACACCACGGACAGTCGTCCTCTCCACGAACAGGTGGCGGGAGCGATCCGGCGCGCCATCGCCGAGGGTGAGTGCGCGCCGGGGGATCGACTGCGTCCGGCCCGGGATCTTTCCCAGGCGCTCGGGGTGACCGCCAACACGGTCCTGCGCGGGCTCCGCGCTTTGCGCGACGAGGGGATGCTGGAGTTCCGGCGGGGTCGCGGGGTCACCGTCGCCGAAGGCGCGGATCAGCGATCCGAACTGCCCAGCATGATGCGGCAGTTGATGGCCGATGCCGCGCACCTCGGATACAGCAGGAACGATCTCATCGAAATGATCAGGGGGCTCTCGTGACTGACCGTACGAAGCGGACGAGCGGCACGCTGTGGGGAGCGGCGGCCTGGGCGGTGGGCGTGCTGGCTGTGCTGGCGGGACTTCCCCCGGCCGCGAGCAGCCGACTGCCGGAGCGCCTTGCCACGCATTGGGGCGAGGGGGCTCCTGACGGATCGATGCCCTTGTGGGTCGCGGCCGTGTTTCCTGCGCTGGTCTGGGCCGTTCTGGTGCTTTCCATCGCCATAGCCGGCCGGCGCGCAGGCGCGCCTGCACGAGCGTGGATCGGAGTGTCCCTGCTGTCAGGCGGTGTGTTCCTGGCCGGCGCCCAAGCCTCGATCGTCCGCGCCAATCTGGACCGGGCCGAGTGGCGGGACGCCGGTTCAGTCGGCGTGGGGATGGCCATCACGGCGGCGGTCGCGGTCGTGGCCGGCGTGCTCGGGTGGTTCGCCGGCCGGCGCGTGGAGCGCCCGGTTTAAGCCCAGGTGGACGGGAGCGGCGAGGTCATGGAGATCCCCGAGGGCGAGCGCCGCGTCTGGCTCTCCCGAACCACGAACCCCTGGCTCCACCTGACCGCCGTCCTCATGGGCCTCCTGGCGGCAGCCGCCGTAGTCGCGGCCGCTGGCGGTCTGATTGGTCTGCAGTGGGCGCTCATCGCCCCGTTCGCGATCGCTTCGGTGCGCGTACTGTTCTGCGCATCGGTGCAGGCTCGGGTGTCCGAGTCCGGGCTGGAGGTGGCCTTCGGTCCGCTCGGCCGGCCGGTGCGCCGCTGGCCGACCCGGAACATCGTTTCGGCACGTCCGGAGGTGCGGACCGCGGCGCAGGTTGGCGGGTGGGGCTATCGGCTCAGCGGCCTGGGTACCACGGTGATGCTCAGGGCCCGGCAAGTGCCTGGTCATCCAGCCGACCACAGGCACGGAGTTTGCCGTGAGCGTCGATGACGCCGAACGCGGCGCCGCACTGCTCAACGCACTTTCGACCCGACACGCCAGCTGATCAATCAAGCCGAGCGGGTCGTGCCCCCCGATTCGACCCGGATGTGTCCTCTTCGCGTCAGCTGTGGTCGGTTTCGGTGGCCGGCTGTTCGGCGGCGGCCTTCGCCGCATCGGCCGCCTCCGCCTTCTCGCGCATCTTGCGGACCAGCTCCGCCTTTCGGTCGGCGGCGCCCCGGCGGTCGAGGTTGCGGTGCGGACCGTTGTTCTGCCGTTCGGCGCGGGACAGCTTCTTGCGGTGGCCGCCGCCTTGGCCCACGGGGTTGTTGATGTTCTTGCTGTCGGTCATGGGTTCTCCCGGGTGGTGAAGTGAAGTGATCTAGGGATTCCTCGGTGGGGGACGGGCGCGGCGACGTCGGGGGACGTCAGCGGGGGCCCATCACGCGCGCACTCGCGAATCGGCGTCTAGAAGAACATGACAACGACGTTACCCGCTCCCGTCGGCCCCGCACACCAAGTCCGCCGGCGGCTCAGTGCGGCTCAGTGCGGGTGCCTGGTGCGACGCACGGCGGCACCGCATAGGTGGCCCGGCGGCAGTTTGCGGCCGCGCCAACCGGTTCAGCGGGCTGCTGCGCGGTCGGGTCACCCCAGGTCAGCGTCCAGAGCGGGGCCCAGATCGAGCATGGCGAGGCGTTGGGGGTCCGCGAGGATGTCCAGGGCGACGATCCTGCCGCCGCGGACCGTGAAGGCCATGAGCGACACGGGCTTGCCCTCGGCCAGCGCGAGTGCGCCGGGGACGCCGTTGACGAGGACCGGGACGGCGGCCGCGGCGAAGCGGGCGAAGATGATCGCGTTCGAGGCGACGTCGGTCGCCCCGCGCCGGATCGAACTGGGGCGCAGCGCCCCGCCGTCGGAGCGGGCCACGACATCGGGGTCGAGGAGGTCGACGAGGGCGTCGAGGTCCCCGCCGCGGGCGGCGGTGAGGAAGGCGTCCACGACCTCGCGGGTGCGGGCCAGGTCGGGGTCGGGGGCGGGGGCGGCGCCCTCGACCCGGCGGCGCGCGCGGCTGGCGAGCTGTCGCGTGGAGGCGGCGGTCCGGCCGAGCACCGGGGCGATCTCGTCGAAGGGGACGGCGAAGAGGTCGTGCAGGACGAAGGCCAGCCGCTCGGCGGGGGAAAGCGTCTCCAGGACGACCAGCAGGGCGATGCCCACCGAGTCGGCGACGAGCACCTCGCTCTCGGGGTCGATGCCGGCGAGACCCGTGACGACCGGATCGGGCAGGCGGAAGGAGCCGTCCTGGTCGTACAGCGGGTCCTCGCGCCGTGCGGTGCGCGAGCGCAGCATGTCCAGGCACACCCGGCCGACGACGGTGGTCAGCCAGCCGCCCAGGTTCGCCACGGCGGAGACGTCCGAGCGGCTCAGCCTCAGCCAGGCCTCCTGTACGGCGTCCTCGGCCTCGCTGAGGGAGCCCAGCATCCGGTAGGACACGGCCCGCAGGTGGGGGCGGTGCTCCTCGAAACGCCGGGCCAGGGTGTCCTGCTCGCTCACCTGTCACGTCCTCGCGTCGTGATCTCACTGCTCATGAGGACGCTAACCGGGATGCCGCGTCGCCGGAGCGGTGTTTCACGTGAAACCTCGCCCCACCCTCCCCGGGGTCCACATCATGGACAACTACGCTCGGGACATGAACGCAGAAGCCGCCGACGCGCTCGCCGCCGTGAAAGACGCCGACAGGAAGCACGTCTTCCATTCCTGGTCGGCGCAGGAGCTCATCGACCCGCTCGCCGTGGCCGGGACCGAGGGCTCGTACTTCTGGGACTACCAGGGCAACCGCTTCCTCGACTTCTCCAGCGCCCTCGTCTACACGAACATCGGCTACCAGCACCCCAAGGTGACCGCGGCCATCCAGGAGCAGGCGGCCAAGCTCTGTACCGTCGCTCCCGGCTTCGCCGTCGACGTCCGCTCGGAGGCGGCCCGGCTGATCGCCGAGCGCACGCCCGGCGACCTCGACAAGATCTTCTTCACCAACGCGGGCGCCGAGGCCGTAGAGAACGCCGTACGCATGGCACGCCTGCACACCGGCCGGCCGAAGGTGCTGTCCGCGTACCGCTCGTACCACGGGGCCACCTCCACCGCGATCAACCTGACCGGTGACGCGCGCCGCTTCGGCAACGACACCGCGACCGCCGGCGTCGTGCACTTCTGGGGGCCGTTCACGTACCGCTCGCCGTTCTACGCGGCCACCGACGCCGAGGAGTGCGAGCGGGCCCTGCGCCACCTCGAGGACACGATCGTCTTCGAGGGCCCGCAATCCATCGCCGCGATCATCCTGGAGACCGTCGGCGGCGCTCCCGGCGTGCTGGTGCATCCGGACGGCTACCTCGCCGGGGTCCGCGAGCTCTGCGACCGCTTCGGCATCGTCTTCGTCCTGGACGAGATCATGGTCGGCTTCGGCCGCACCGGAAAGTGGTTCGCCTCCGAGCACTGGGACGTCACCCCCGACCTGATCTGCTTCGCCAAGGGCGTGACCAGCGGATACGTGCCGCTCGGCGGGGTCGCCATCTCGGCCGCCATCGCCGAGACCTTCGCCCGCCGGCCCTACCCGGGCGGGCTGACGTACTCCGGGCACGTCCTGGCCTGCGGGGCCGCCGTGGCGACGATCAACGTCATGGAGGAGGAGGGCATCGTCGAGCAGTCCGCCCGCACCGGCGCGGAGCTGCTGGGACCGGGCCTGCGCGCCCTCGCCGACAAGCACCCCTCGGTCGGGGAGGTCCGGGGCCTGGGCACGTTCTGGGCCCTGGAGCTCGTGCGGGACCCGCGGACGCGCGAGCCGCTCGTCCCGTACAACGCCTCCGGGGCGGACAACGCGCCGATGGCCGCGTTCGGTGCCGCCTGCAAGAAGGGCGGCCTGTGGCCGCTGACCGCGGGCAACCGCATCCACGTCGCGCCGCCCTGCAACATCACCCCGCAGGACGTGGCCAAGGGGCTGGCGATCCTGGACGAGGCCCTGTCGGTCGCGGACGCACACATGGCCTGAACTGCGCGGATGGAGGGTCGCCCAATCCGTGGGTGCCTGTCTTGGACGTTCCGCGGCATTCCTAACACCACGTGAACGTGCTGAAATCCGAACAGAGCACCTACGGACCGGGATGCACGTCAGTCCCGGGGCGGTCCTCCGAGACCGAACGGCGGGGAGCGGGCCCACCGCTGGACGCCGGGCGTACGGGATCCAGTCAGCCGGACTCCGTGTACCCGAAGGAAGACAGCCATGAGCAAGCACGTCCTCGCGCAGAACCAGTACGGCAAGGCCGAGAACCGCATCGTCAAGGTCACCCGCAAGGGCTCCGACGGTTCGTGGCACGAGATCCGCGACCTCAACGTGTCGGTGGCGCTGCGGGGCGAGTTCCGCGACGTCCACCTGACCGGCGACAACGCCAACTGCCTGCCGACCGACACCACCAAGAACACGGTGTACGCCTTCGGCAAGGAGCACGGCATCGCCTCCCCCGAGGCCTTCGGCATCCTGCTCGCCAAGCACTTCGTCTCCTCCCAGTCGCCGATCCGCGAGGCGCAGATCCGGATCGAGGAGTACGCCTGGGAGCGGATCCCGGTCCCGACGCGCAAGGAGCAGCACTCCTTCGTCCGCAAGGGCCAGGAGGTGCGCACCGCGCAGATCACGTACAGCGAGACGACCGGCCTCCAGGTCATCTCGGGTCTGAAGGACCTGACCGTGATGAACTCGACGAACTCCGAGTTCCACGGCTACATCAAGGACAAGTACACGACGCTCAAGGAGGCGTACGACCGGATCCTGGCGACCAAGGTCACCGCGCGCTGGGCGCACTCGGCGCTGGCCGCCGACGACGCCGCGTTCGACTGGGACCAGTCGTACAAGAAGGTCCGCAAGAACATGCTGGAGGCCTTCGCCGAGACCTACTCGTACTCGCTCCAGCAGACCCTGAACCAGATGGCCGAGCGGGTGCTCGACAACTGCCCGCGGGTCAACGAGGTGCGCCTCAACCTCCCCAACAAGCACCACTTCCTGGTGGACCTGGAGCCCTTCGGCCTCAAGAACGACAACGAGGTCTACTTCGCGGCGGACCGGATGTACGGACTGATCGAGGGCACCATCCACCGCGACGGGGTGCAGCCGGTGATCGCGACGAGCGACTGGATCGTCGCCTAGCCGCCACGGGTCGAGCGGCCGGATTACGGGTCGAGCGGCCGGCCGAGCTGGAGGTTCCAGCGGCCGAGCCGCCCGGTGAGCGTGGTCGTCGTGTCGGGCCGTACGTCGAGGCGCCAGAACGCGGCGGCCGGCAGCTCCAGCGCGTGCACCACGCCCGCCCGTACGACGGCCTGTTCGACCACGGGGCGGTGCGTGCCCGGGGGCAGGCCGTCGAGTGCGGCGCCCACCCGGGCGATCAGCGCGCTGACCGACTCCCCGCCGGGGGGCGCGAACTCGGGATCGCTCAGCCATCGCTGTACGGAGGCCGGATCCTCGGCGGAGACCTCGTCCAGGGTCCGGCCCGCCCATTCCCCCGTGTCCGGGCCGCTCAGGCCCTCGTGGCCGGGGCAGGGGGCTCCGTGGCCGAAACGGATCTGCCGCGAGGCCGCGCCGAACGGACGTGTGACGAACTGAACTCGTACCACGGCACTCTTCATAAGGGGAGCGTAAACGCGGTACGGTCGCGGACGACAACCTAAAAAGACGACGGTATGACGGAAGCACCGGTGAGAATCCGGCACGGTCGCGCCACTGTGAATCCTCCCGGAGGGGGAGGGAAAGTCAGACCCGCCATGTCGTCGCGAGCACCACTGACCGGGACGCGTGTTCCCTCTGGAGGTACTGCCATGGCCCACTCCGCCGTGCCCACGACGGCCCCTGCCGTCGCCCCGATCTCGCTTTCCGCGCTGGCCCCCTGGGCCGTGTTCGTCGGCGTCCTCATGCTGGTCCTGCTCTACCTCGTCGGTGCCGAGCAGGGCGCCACGGCGCTCTTCGAGGGCGACACCGTCCACGAGTGGATGCACGACGGCCGCCACCTCCTCGGATTCCCCTGCCACTGATCTCCATCCGAGCAAGGGAAGTACCGAACCATGAACCCCATTTCACCCCGCGTCCTCCTGGTCCGGGGCATGCTGGCGGGTCTGCTCGCGGGCCTGGCCGCCTTCCTCGTCGCCTACGTCCTCGGTGAGTCCAAGGTCGACGCGGCCATCGCCATCGAGGAGGCGGGCCACGCCGCCCACGACCACGGCGAGGAGGCGGCTCCGGTCAGCCGGGCCCTCCAGGCCACGGCCGGCCTCGGCACCGGCACGCTGCTCTACGGCATCGCGCTCGGCGGCATCGCCGCGCTCGTCTTCTGCTACGCGCTCGGCCGCATCGGCCGCTTCGGCCCCCGGGTCACGGCGCTGCTGGTCTCGGGCGGCCTGTTCGTCGCCCTCAACCTGGTGCCGTTCCTCAAGTACCCTTCCAACCCTCCGGCCGTCGGGGACCCCGACACCGTCGTCCGCAGGACCACCCTCTACGTCCTGATGATCGCGCTGAGCGCGCTGCTGTCGGCGGCCGCGCTCATCCTGGGCCGGCGCCTGGCGCCCAAGCTGGGGAACTGGAACGCGTCGATCATCGCCTCGGTCGCCTTCGTCGCGGCGGTGGCGATCGCCTACGCGTCGCTGCCCGGCATCAACGAGGTCCCGGCGGACTTCCCGGCCGCCCTGATCTGGCAGTTCCGCCTCGCCACCCTGGCCATCCAGGCGACGATCTGGACGACCTTCGGCCTGGCCTTCGGCGTGCTCGCCGAACGCGTGCTCACCCCGGCCGCCGCGCCGCGGGCGACGGCGCAGCCCGCGAGCTGATCCCGCCGACGGCACCCGAAGGCCCCGACCGCCCCCGGCGGTCGGGGTCTTCGTCGCTCCAAGGGCCACCCTTTCGGTCGTATTCCGCGCAATCCCCGCAACGGCGGTGGCTCACCCGTCGCCAACTGGGAAGACGTCCCGTGGGGGGTGGCGACACGCCTGTGACGCGACGTCAGTCTCCGGTGTGGTCAGCGGTACTGACGGGCACGGAAGGGGTCCACTGCTCTCAGGAGACCCGGACGCCGGAGCCGGGGGATCGGACCAGGAGGGATTCCATGCCCCGCGCCAAGCTGGTGGCCGGCGTGCTGACAGTGGCTCTGCTGGGCGCCGGGATAGGGATGTTGATGAGTACCGAGGGCGCCCGTCCCACGGCGGCCACCGCCGCCGACGCCCTGCCGTCCCGGGCGCTGGGCCTGTCCGGCCACCGCCGGCTCGTCGAACAGCTGGAGCACTCCGGGCAGCACGCCCCGGGCAAGGGGTCCCGGCCCGTGCGGGCCGCCGCCGTCACACCGCTGCGGTTCTCCCGGCCGCTGCGCCTGCACATCCCGAGCCTGGGCGTCGACCTGCCGCTGGGCAGGGACGCGGAGGAGGCGGCCTGGGACCACGACAGCCCGGCCCCGGGATCGGCCGGTACGGCCGTGGTCACCGCCGCCGATCTGCGCCTCGCCGAGATGCGGCGCGGGCTGACCATCGAGATCGCGCGGGCGGACCGCCGTACCGCCGTCTTCACCGTCGACCGGGTCTCGCCCGGTGGTATCACCGGTCGCTGGCAGCGGCCGGGGCGCGCCCAGATCCGGCTGGTCAGCGGCGAGACCACCGTGCTGGCCCGGCTGACCGGCCAGCGCCGCACCGGGTGAGCGGGCGGCCGCTCCGGCCGAGTGGAGCGGCCGCCCCCCGCGTGCTGTCAGCCGACGGGGTGTATTCGTCCCCCGGTCGGGGGCTTCTGGGGCCCGGTCAGGGAGTTGTCCGGCGTGTCGGGGCAGACCCCTCGCATGAGCGGGAGGCGCTGCGCGCGCACGGCACTGGCCAGGGCCCTTTCGGCGGCCGGTGTCGTGCTGCTGTGCCTGTTCGCGTCCGGTCCCGCCGTCACGACGGCCGCGACGGCCGCCAACGCGGCCGAACGCACCGCCTCCGGCCTGCCGGGCGAACCCGGCGCCCCCGCCGAGGGGGAGTCCGATCCGGCCGCGGATCCCGAGGCACGGGCCGCGGTACGGCTCGTCGTGCGCGGGCTGCCGGGGGTACGGCAGCTGCCGCGGCCGGTGTTTCACGTGAAACCTGCCGGTCAGGACGGGCTGGTCCGCGCGCACGGGGCGGACGGGCCGATGCTGTCCGCGGGGACGGAGCGGAGTGTGGTCCTGCGCTGCTGAGCGGGCCGAGCAGCAGCGCGCATCCCCACACACCCCCCGAACACCGTGAGGTTCCGGCATGCCCATCGACCCGTACGCCGCCCTGAACGCCATGCTCCGCGCCGAGGTCACCCGTAGCACCCCGGCGGCCCCCCAGCCCCCGAGTCGCGGGAGCGACGGCGAGTGCTCCCCCACCGCGTCCGCGGCCACTCCCGGCACCGACTCCGAGTCCTCGGCCGAGGCCTGATGCCTGAGGCCTGATGCCTGAGGCCGGGGCCTGAGACCGAGGCCTGAGCAAGCCCCGGATGCGGGCGGGCGCCGGTCCTCGTACGGACCGGCGCCTCCCACGGCTCCCCGTCAGGGCTCACGCATGTGGTAGCGGTAGAACGCCCCCAGTCCGATGGCGATGCCGACCATCAAGCCGACCCAGCACGAGCGGAGGATCGAGTGGTCGGCCAGGCTGTACAGGTAGCCGACGGCGATACCGCCGAACGCGCCGTACGCCGCGGCGTGCAACTCCTGCCTCAGGCGGGGACCCACCTGCGAGAGGGCATACATGATCGCGGCGAAGACGGCTCCGCACAGGATCCCGTAGAAGACGTTGCCCGCGTCGACGGGGCCCGTCTGGCGCTTCATGAAGGCCGCCCAGACGCCGTAGACCAGTCCGAGGAGCAGCGCCCGCGTCAGCGGGCCCTTGCTCACGTGCTCCGTGCCGGTCGCCTGAAGGTGCCGCCCCGGGGCGGTGGGTGCCGCATGTGCCATGACAGGGCTCCTCTCTTCCACCATCCAGGGCACACCCGCCACACCGCTGCGGCAAGTGGAGCAGCGTCCGGCACCCCCGCGCCACCCGCCCGCAGCAGCACCGCTCGCGCCGCCCGCCACCGCGGCTTTCCCTGGTGACGTGCGCACCTTCCTCTCGGCGGTACTCATCGTGCTGGTGGCCCTCCTGGTGCCCGCCGGCGCCGTCGCGTACTGGGCCGACCACGAGCTGGGCGACGCCGACCGGTACACCGCGGCGATGTCCCCACTGGCCGGGAACCCGGCCGTGCAGAACGTCGTCGTCACCCAGGCGGGCCGCGCCCTCTCCGGGCAGATCGACGCCGGGCCCTTCCAGGGCGACATCGACGCCCTGCTCGGGGAGGCCCTGCGCTCCTTCTCCGGGACCCCCGCCTACCGCACCGCCTGGGACGCGGCCAACCGGGCCGCGCACGCCGCCTTCCTCAAGGCGCTCACCACCGGCGAGGGCAACGCCGTCAGCATCGACCTCGCACCCGTGATCGAGCAGGTCAAAGGGGACCTCGTCGCGGACGGCGTGCCGTTCGCCGACCGGATCCCG
The DNA here is from genome assembly GCF_001044425.1 of Streptomyces roseus. Taxonomy (GTDB): domain Bacteria; phylum Actinomycetota; class Actinomycetes; order Streptomycetales; family Streptomycetaceae; genus Streptomyces; species Streptomyces roseus. The sequence continues at coordinate 19,561 of NZ_LFML01000012.1, read as the reverse complement.
GTAACGCACGTATCGGTCAAGGTCATGGAGTACGACAACCTCGGCGCGCTCCGGAAGGGCTTTCGCATGCTGCAGATCGCCGGCATCTGGCTTCCCGTGCTGACCGTGGTGCTCGCCGCGACGGCGATCGCCGTCGCCGTCCACCGGCGCCGCGCCGTGATCGCCACCGGGCTGGGGGTGGCCGTCGGCGCCGTACTGCTGTGGATCGCGGTGGTCGTCTGCCGCAGGCTCACCCTCGACGATCTGCCGGCCGACATCGACCGGGCGGCCGCCGCGGCCGTGTACGACGCGCTCACCGCGTTCCTGCGCACCACCGCCTGGGTGGTCCTGGCGATCGGGCTCGCCGCGGCACTCGCCGCCTGGCTGGCGGGCCGACGGCGCCGCACCCCATAAGCTCGGAAGGTACCGGAGCGCGCAGAACGCCCCAGAAGAACCCGAGAAGAACCCAAGAAGAACGCAAGACCCCGGCACAGCGCAGAAGAACCGATTCACGAGCGGCCGCACGGAAGCTGAATGAGCACCGAACGCACCGAACACATACCCTCCGGGCGACCCCGCCACCGTCCGCTGGCCCCACCCGCCTGGCTACTCAAGGGACTGCGGCCGAGCGCCGCCCCGATCCCCTGGGCCGCCGCCGCACGCGCCGGCATCGCGATGGCCACGCCCGTCGCCGTCGGATTCGCGCTGAACGAGCCCGAGTACGGGGCCCTCGTCTCGATGGGCGCCCTGTCCGGGGTCATCGGCGACACCGCCGACGCCTACCGGATGCGGATCCTGAACATCGCCGTGCCCCAGCTGTTCGGCGCGGTGGGCGTCGCCCTGGGCACCCTGGTCTACGGGCACGGCTGGCTCGCCGTCGGCGCCCTCACCCTGATCGCCCTCGTCTCCGGGATGATCTCCTCGATCGGCACGGTCGCGTCCGTCTCCGGACTGCTGCTGCTCCTCAACGCCGTCGTCGGCGCCGGCCTGCCGCTGCCCCAGCCCTGGTGGACGGCCCCGCTGCTGCTCAGCGCGGGCGGGCTGTTCGTCCTCCTGCTGACCCTGCTGGGCTGGCCGCTGCGCGGCCGGCAGCCGGAACGCGTGGCCGTGGCGGCCACCTACCGGGCACTCGCCGACGCCCTGGAGGCGGCGGGAGGACCGGACTACGACGACTGCCGCCGACAGGTCACACACGCCCTGAACCAGGCCTACGACCTGATCCTCGGCCGCCGGGCCCGGGTACACGGGCGCAGTCCCTCGCTCGTACGGATGCTGGCCCAGCTGAACGTGGTGATCCCGCTGGTGGAGGCCGCGCCCGCCATGCACCTGCGGGGCGCGGGGCTGCCGCCCGAGATCCCCGCAGCCGTACGGGACCTGGCGCGGGCCGTGGAGGAGGGCCGCACCGGCGAGCCCGTACCGGACCTGCCCGTCCCGCACACCCCCGCCGAACGGGCACTCGACGCGGCCCTGCGGCATGCCGCGGCCCTCGTGCACGCGCCCGATCCCGACCCGCACAACATCGACGACCGGCTCGGCCGGCCCGCCGCGCTGACGGTCCGCGCCCGGCGGGCCGTGCGCGACATGATGCTGTCCAGCGCCTCCTGGCGGTACGGGCTGCGCCTGGCCCTGTGCATCGGGCTCGCCCAGATCCTCGTCTCCGTGGTGCCGGTCGAACGGTCCTACTGGATCGCGCTGACCGTCACCTTCGTCCTCAAACCCGACTTCGGCTCGGTGTTCTCCCGGGCCGTGCTGCGCGCCGTGGGCACGGCGGCCGGGCTGGTCGTCGCCGCCGCCGTGCTCGCCGAGGTGCCGCGCGGCTGGTGGGACGTACCGGTGATGGTGGTGCTCGGCGCGCTCATCCCAGCCTTCTCCGCCAAGGGGTACGCCTTCCAGACCGCCGCGATCACCCCGGTGATCCTGCTGCTCTCGGACCTCCTCAACCACCAGGGCTTCGACCTGGTCCGGCCCCGGCTGCTGGACAGCCTGATCGGCTGCGCCATCACCCTCGTCGCCGGTTATCTGCTGTGGCCCGAGAGCTGGCACACCCGCATCGGCGACCGGCTCGCCGACACCGTGGACGACGTGGCCCGGTACGTGGAACGCGCCTTCGGCACCCACCCCGACACGGAAGCCGGCCGGCAGGCCGCGCGGACCGCCCGGCTCCAGGCCCGGCGGCGCATCTACCGCGAGATGTCGGGCGTACGCAACGAGTTCCAGCGCGCGCTGACCGAGCCGCCGCCGACGGGGGCGCGGGCCGCCGCGTGGTGGCCGCTGGTCGTCGCCGTCGAACGGATCGTCGACGCGACCACCGCGGCGCGGGTCCGGGTCAACCACGGCGCCGAAGCCCCCGGCGGCGAGGAGGTGGCGATCGTCATCGCCGATCTGCGGGCCCTCGCCGAGGGGGTGCGCAGGGCCAGCACGCCGACCCAGCTGCGCCCGGCGGCGCTGCCGCCCGGGGACGAGGCGTCCGTCTTGGCCCCGGTGCGCCACGAGCTCGCCGCGGCCCGCGCGATCGCCGCCGACGACGACCACTGACGAGGGCCGCCGCCCCCGGCGCCGGGACGCGCACCCGGTGAAACGGCTGCGGGCGGTGGGTGTTTCACGTGAAACACCCACCGCCCGCGTGGGTCCAACCGGTCAACTGACCGTCCCCATCGGCCCGATCAGATGCCGATGTTCTTGCCGTCCTTGCGCCAGACCGACACGACGGCAGGACGGACGATCTTGCCGGGGCCGTCGGGCCACACCGACTGCGGCTTCTCGACGGACGCGCCGTCGATCTCGCCCGGGTGCTGGACGGCGACCAGGACGCGCTTGTCCTGGACCAGCGGGCCGCAGGTCTCGGCGCCGCGCGGGACGGTCAGGAACTGCTTCAGCTCACCGCGGCGCTCACCCGCGGTGGCGACGCCGAACAGGCCGTCGTGGGAGCCGAGCTGGTTGCCGTCCGTGGAGATCCACAGGTTGCCGTGCGGGTCGAAGGTCACGTTGTCCGGGCAGGAGATCGGGCTGACCTTCTCCTTCGGGAAGCCGGCGAAGAACGTGGCGGGGTCCTTCGGGTCACCGGCGACCAGGAACAGGCGCCAGGCGAAGCCGTCGCCGGCCGGGTCGTCGAAGTTCTCGGCGAGCTCCAGGATCTGGCCGTGCTTGTTCACGTTGCGCGGGTTCGCCTCGTCCACACCGGCCTTGCCGGCCTTGCCGCGGTCGCTGTTGTTGGTGAGGACGACGTACACGCGGCCGGTGCGCGGCGAGGGCTCGATGTCCTCGGGGCGGTCCATCTTGGTGGCGCCCACCTTGTCGGCGGCCACACGCGTGAAGACGGCCACCTCTTCGGCGGTCATGCCCTCGACGTGCGAGACGTTGCCCGAGGGGGAGGAGGTGAGGAGCTTGATCCACGCACCGGAGCCGTCGAACTGGCCGTCGGACGGCAGCTTGCCGGTGCCGTCGAACTCGGCGGCCGGGGAGTCACCGGTCAGCTTGGCCACGTAGAGGGTGCCCTCGTCGAGCAGCGTGAGGTTGTGCTCCTTCGCGGCGCGCGAGTCGCCCTTCTTCATCTGCTTCGAGGAGACGAACTTGTAGAAGTAGTCGAACTTCTCGTCGTCGCCCATGTAGACGACCGGACGGCCGTCCTCGGTCAGACGGGGCTGGGCGCCCTCGTGCTTGAAGCGGCCCAGCGCGGTGCGCTTGCGCGGGGTGGAGTGCGGGTCGTACGGGTCGAGCTCGACGACCCAGCCGAAGCGGTGCGACTCGTTGGGCTCCTGGAGCACGTCGAAGCGCTTGTCGAAGCGCTCCCACTTGCGCTCGGTGGCGCCGGCGGTCACGCCGTAGCGCTTCAGGCGGGCGGCCTCGGTGGCGTCGGTGACCTGGCCGGCGTTGGCGAAGTACTGGTTGAAGTTCTCCTCGCCGTGCAGGGTGGTGCCCCACGGGGTGGTGCCGCCGGAGCAGTTGTTGAGCGTGCCGAGGACCTTGGTACCGGTCGGGTCGGCGGAGGTCTTCACCAGGGGGCTGCCCGCGGCCGGGCCGGTGAGCTGGAACTCGCTGGTCGCGGTGAGGCGGCGGTTGAGCTGGTGGCGGTTGACCGCGGTCAGTTTGCCGCTGCGGTGGTCCTCCTGCACGACGACGACGCCGAGGCCGTGCGCGGCCCAGGCGATCTCGACCTGCTCGCGGGTGGGGTTCGCCGGGTCGTAGCCCTTGAACATGAGGTTCTCGTCGGTGTACTCGTGGTTGGCCACGAGCAGCTGCCGGCGCTCGTAGTCATCGCCGAGCGGGAGCAGCGAGAGGAAGTCGTTGTTGTAGCCGAACTGACCGGCCTGGGCGGCGGCGGTCTGCTTGTCGGAGTTGAAGCCCGGAGCGCCCTTGACGATGGGATCGCCCCAGCGGATGACCACGTTCTGCTCGTAGCCCTCGGGGACGGTGACCCGGTCGTCGGTGTTCGGCGCGATCGCCTTGAAGCGCAGACCGCGGGCGCCCGCGGCGTCGGCGGCGCCGCCCTGGGCGTCGGCGGCGGGGGCGGCGGTGGCCGAGGAGCCGTTGCCGCCGAGGGTGATGGCGGTACCGGCGGCGGACGCGACCGTGACGACGGCGGCAGAGCGCAGCATCGAGCGGCGCGAGTAGGCGCGGGCGATGACATCGCCGACGTACTCGTTGTCGCTCTTGTTCGGCACCTCGTGGAAGCAGGCGTCGCCGCAGCGGTAGCGGCAGGTGAGGGCGGAACGGCCGCCCCCATGCGAGTTGCCTATGAGCGGCAGGAGCTTGCGCACGAGTGTCCTCCGTAGATGCACGGGTGCCGACAGCATGTCGGTCGAATCCAGCCGTGACGGTAGGCGCGGGTTGCGCCGAAGCGGCGGCGGCGGAATGAACGCCCGGTGAACCGGGCACGTCGGTGCGGGAGTTCGGCAAGATGGGGTGTGTGCTGGGCGGGCCGGGCGCCACGAAGGGCGCCCCTGCCGAAGTTCCAGCCAAGCGGCCGATAACCTTACGTGTCCACTCTGGGCAGGGATCAACCGCGCAGCACGGACAAATGACGCACGCACTCATGCGAAAGGCCTGGCCCATGGGTATTCGGAGCTTGTTGCGCAAGGTGTTCGGACGGTCTGCCGAGCCGGTTCCGGAGATGACGGACGCCACTTCGGCCTCCGTCCCGAGCCAGGCGGAACGGACCCCCCTGGACGTGGCGGCCGAACTGGTCGCCGCCTCCTTCGACAATCCGACGGTTCCCCCGCAGTCCGCTCCGCGGGACCGTGAACCGGGGACCCTCCTGACCGCCCCGGCCCCGGACCCCACGGTCCCGGAGGCGCGGCGCCCCCAGCCGTCGACCGCACCGGAGCCGGCCGCCGAGCCGACGGCGGAGGTCGTGGCGGAGCCTGCCGCCGAGGCCGGGACTCCCGAGGGGGAGCCTGCCGCCGAGGCCGGGACTCCCGAGGCGGAGCCGGTGGCCGAGGCCGCCGCGTCCGAGCCGGAGCCGGAGCCGGAGCCGGAGGTCGAGACCGTCGCGACCGAGGCCGAGCCTGAGGTCGAGACCGTCACGGCCGCGGCGGAGGCGCCGACGGCCGAGCCCGCCCCCGAGGTCGAGCCCGAGGCGGTCCCCGAGCCCGAGGCTTCCGTCGTGGCCGCGGACCCGGTCGCGGTCGAGGACCCCGTCGTGGCCGAGGCTCCCGTCACGGCCGAGGACGAGGTGGAGGCCGGACCCGAGGCCGCCGTCGAGCCTGCGACCGAAGTCGGGACCCCGGAGCCCGCGGCCGAGGTCGAGACCCCCGAGCCCGCGGCCGAGATCGAGACCCCCGAGCCCGTGGCCGCGGCCATCGAGCCCGACGTCGAGCCCGCGGCGGAGACGCCGACGGCCGAGCCCGTCGCCGAAGTCGAGGCCGTCGCCGCCGCAGTGGAGCCCGAGCCCGTCGTCGAGGTCGTCGAGCCCGTGGTCGAGGTCGGCGTCGCCGCCGAGGCCGGCGGGCCGGCCCACGCGCTGGCCGCCGTGAAGCGGTCGGCGCCCGGGGTGGCCGGGGCCTACAAGGCCGCCGGGACGGTGCTCCGGGGCAAGGGCAGGGCCGGCGCCCGGGCCAAGGTGTACCTGGTCCTGGACCGGTCCGGTTCGATGCGCCCGTTCTACAAGGACGGCAGCGCCCAGCACCTCGCGGACCACGCCCTCGCCCTCGCCGCGCACCTCGACGACGAGGCCACCGTGCACACCGTGTTCTTCTCCACGGACGTGGACGGCACCGCCGACCTGACCCTCGACGCCTACGACGACGCCTGGGTCGAAGCCCGCCACGCCGAACTCGGCCGCATGGGCCGCACCAGTTACCACGTGGCCGTGGAGGCCGTCGTCGAGCGCTACCAGAAGGACGGCGGCGAAGGTCCCGCCCTCGTGGTGTTCCAGACCGACGGCGCCCCCGACAGCGTCCGGCCCGCCAAGCAGGCCCTCGTGGACGCCGCCGCCTCCGCCCCCGGCGTGTACTGGCAGTTCGTCGCCTTCGGCGACCACGACGCCAAGGCCTTCGACTTCCTGCGCAAGCTGGACGCCGAGAACGCCGGCTTCTTCCACGCCGGCCCCGCCCCGGCCGGGCTGCCCTCGGCAGCCCTGGCCAAGGGCCTGCTCCAGGGCTTCTGAGCCCCGAGGCACGTACGCGCACGGGGAAGGGCCCGGGATCCGATGGATCCCGGGCCCTTCCCCGTACCTACGGCGATTACCGCGCGGCGTCCGGGTGGACGGCCTCCGCGATCGGCTTGGCGTCGGCGGCCTTCGTCTCCACCGGCTTGCGCAGCGCGATGTTCAGCTCGCGCAGGCGGGACTCCTCCAGGACGGTGGGCGCGCCCATCATCAGGTCCTGCGCGTTGCCGTTCAGCGGGAAGGCGATGGTCTCGCGGATGTTCGGCTCGTCGGCGAGCAGCATCACGATGCGGTCCACGCCCGGGGCGATGCCACCGTGCGGCGGCGCGCCGAGGCGGAAGGCGCGCAGCATGCCGGCGAACTCGCGCTCGACGGTCTCGGCCTCGTAACCCGCGATCTCGAAGGCCTTCAGCATGACCTCGGGCTCGTGGTTGCGGATGGCGCCGGAGGAGAGCTCGATGCCGTTGCAGACGATGTCGTACTGCCAGGCGAGGATGTCGAGCGGGTCCTTCTCCTCCAGGTCCTTCATGCCGCCCTGCGGCATGGAGAAGGGGTTGTGCGAGAAGTCGATCTTGCCGGTCTCCTCGTCCTTCTCGTACATCGGGAAGTCGACGATCCAGCAGAACCGGAAGACGTTCTCCTCGAACTGGCCGGCCCGCTTGGCGGCCTCGACGCGCACGCCCGACATGATCTTGGAGACCTCGTCGAACTCGCCGGCGCCGAAGAAGACGGCGTGGCCGGGGGCCAGACCCAGGCGCTCGGTGAGGACCTTGACGTTCTCCTCGGTGAGGAACTTGGCGATCGGGCCGGTCAGCGAACCGTCCTCGCCGACACGGACCCAGGCCAGGCCCTTGGCGCCGAGCGAGATCGCGTACTCGCCGAGGCCGTCGAAGAACTTGCGCGGCTGCGCGGCGGTGTCCGGGACGGCCAGCGCGCGCACGTGCTTGCCGGCGAAGGCCTTGAACTCCGAACCCTCGAAGACGTCGGTGATGTCGACGAGCTCCAGCTTGGCGCGCAGGTCGGGCTTGTCGTTGCCGTACTTCAGCATCGACTCGCGGAACGGGATCCGCGGGAACGGCGAGGTGACCTCGCGGCCGCCGCCGAACTCGGTGAAGAGCTCGGTCATCAGGCGCTCGATCGGCTGGAAGACGTCCTCCTGCTCGACGAAGGACATCTCGACGTCGAGCTGGTAGAACTCGCCCGGCGAGCGGTCGGCGCGGGCGTCCTCGTCGCGGAAGCACGGCGCGATCTGGAAGTACCGGTCGAAGCCCGAGATCATCAGCAGCTGCTTGAACTGCTGCGGGGCCTGCGGCAGGGCGTAGAACTTGCCCGGGTTCAGGCGGGACGGGACGACGAAGTCGCGCGCGCCCTCGGGGGAGGTCGCGGTGAGGATCGGGGTCGCCATCTCGTTGAAGCCGAGGGCCACCATCTTCGAGCGGATCGACGCGATGACGGCCGAGCGCAGCATGATGTTGCGGTGCATGCGCTCGCGGCGCAGGTCGAGGAAGCGGTACTCCAGACGCCGCTCCTCGTTCACACCGTCGTCGGTGTTGATCGTGAAGGGCAGCGGGGCGGCCGCGCCGAGCACCTCGACCTCGGCGGCCTCGATCTCGATCTCGCCGGTGGGCAGCTCGCTGTTGACGTTCTCGGCGCCGCGCGAGACGACCTTGCCGTCGACGCGGACGACCGTCTCCTTGGACAGCTTGTCCAGGACGGCGGCCGCGGCGGTGCCGGGGCGGGCGACGAGCTGCGTGATGCCGTAGTGGTCGCGCAGATCGATGAAGAGGATGCCGCCCAGGTCTCGACGGTTGTGCAGCCAGCCGCTCAGCCGGACGTCGGCGTTGACGTCAGAGGCGCGGAGCTCGCCGCAGGTGTGGGACCTGTACCGATGCATCAGTCATCCAGTTCTTCGCGATACCAGGGTGGATTCAACCCTCACAAGGTTACCGTCCGGGCCGGGGACCGTGCGGGCATGCCCGCCGGCCCCGAGAAGAGGCACGCCGGGGGGATGACCTGTAAAGATGACCGGGTGCGCACCGAGGACGTCCTGGCCGCCATCGCGACGGGCCTGTGGCGGTGGGACAACGCCTCCGGGACGGTCACCCTCGACGGCGAGGCCGCCCGGCTGCTCGGGCTGCCCGCCGAGCCCGTCGTACTGCCGGAGGTCGTCGTACGGTCGCGGTTCCACCCGGTGGACTGGAACGAGATCAACGGGATCGTCGCCCTCGCGGTGGCCGAGGACACCCTCGCCGAGGCCCGGCTGCGGATCATGGACGAGGACGGGCGGGTGCTGCGGACCGTGCGCAGCCGCTCCAAGCCCGTGGAGAACGTGTGCGCCGACGGCCGCGTCGACTACGAGCTGATCGGCACCATCCAGGAGATCGCCGAGCCGCAGCCCGGCACCACCGCCGTCCACACCCCGATCACCGGCGACTGGCGGCGCTCGCGCGAGGCCTTCCTGCTGGACGCGGGGCGGGCGCTGGCCGAGGCCCGGTCCACGGCGGAGGTGCTGCGCGTGGCCGCCTCGCTGTCGATGCCCGGCTTCAGCCCGGACGGGCTGGCGGTCTTCGGGGTGGCCGGGGACCGGCTGTCGACCATCGGGCACCACGGGCACGGTCCGGGGGACGAGACGCCCTTCTCGGACATGCGGCTGGACACGGACTACCCGGCCGCAGAGGTGGTCCGTACGGGGCGGGCGATCTACATCCCCTCCCCCGAGGACTACAAACGGCGGTTCCCGGCCACCTGGCCGCTCGCCCAGCGCTTCGGCCGGGCCTCATGGGCCTTCCTCCCCCTCATCGTCGCCGGGCGCACCATGGGCGCCTGGATGGCCGCCTTCAAGCACCCGGTGTCCTTCTCCCCGGACGAGCGCTCCGTCCTGACCACGGTGGCCCGGATGCTCGCCCAGGCCCTCCAGCGGGCGGGCGTGGCCGAATCCGAGCGGGAACTCACCTCCGACCTGCAACGGTCGATGATGCCCATGCTGGGCCCCGACATCCCCGGCATGCGGCTCGCCGCCCGGTACGTGCCGACCGGCGGCGGACTGGAGGTCGGCGGCGACTGGTACGACATGATCCCGCTGCCGGCGGGACGGTTCGCGCTGGTCATCGGGGACGTCCAGGGGCACGACGTACGGGCCGCCGGGCTGATGGGGCAGCTGCGGATCGCGGTGCGCGCGTACGCCTCGGAGGGCCACCGGCCCGACGCGGTGCTCTCCCGCGCCTCCCGCTTCCTGGCGGGCATCACCGATTCGTACGAGGACGACGACTTCCGCAGCCCGCGCTTCGCGACCTGCCTGTACGTGGAGTGCGACCCGGCGTCCGGGCTGCTGGAGGTGGCCCGCGCCGGCCACCCGGACCCGGTGATCCGGATGCCGGACGGCACGGTGCTGATGCGCCCGACCGCCGGGGGGCTGCCGCTCGGCATCGTCGCGGACACGGACTACCCGACGACGCGGTTCACGCTGGAGCCCGGCGAGACGATGGTGCTCTGCACCGACGGGCTGATAGAGACCGGCGGGCACGACCTGGACACGGGCTGGGCGCGGCTGCGGGCGATCCTGGAGTCCGAGACGCACGAGCCGGACGGGACGCACGCCTCCGACGGCCTGGAGAAGCTCGCCGACCTGCTGGTGCAGGCCGTGCACGGGCCCTCCTCGCACCACACCACCGGCCCGCTGGCCGACCGGCGCGAGGACGACATAGCCGTCGTCCTGCTGTGCCGGGAGGGCGCCTACTGCGACTGCGGGGCCCCCGCGGAGCACGTGGTGCGACCGGCGCGCCGCACGATGCTGACCGTGGCCCAGGCGGAGCCGGAGCGGATCGCGGGCGCGCGCCGGCAGATCCGGGAGCTGCTGCACGACTGGGCGGACGCGGACCAGGTGGACTCGGCGGTGCTCATGGTCTCGGAGATGGTCACCAACGTCCTCATGCACACGGACGGCGACGCGCTGCTCGTCGCGGAGGCGGTCGGCGAGCCGGGGACGCGGCGGCTGCGCATCGAGGTTGCGGACGCCAGCGACGAGCTGCCGCACAAGCGGCAGCCGGGCGAGATGGCGTCCAGCGGCCGGGGCGTCCTGCTGATGGAGATGCTGGCGGACAGCTGGGGCGTGGACCCGCGCGGCGAGGGCAAGTCGATCTGGTTCGAGATGGACGAGCAGAGCGGCGACGGTTCCTAGGTACCGCTGACTGACCGCCGCCGCCTTCGGTTGGTGTCGGATATTCGGGCGCGCTACGCGGGGGGCGAGCCCCTGGAATAGCGCGCCGCGCCGGGTCAGGAGTGCTGGTCCGCCGACTTGTTGCGCTCCCGGGCGGTGGTGGGGATGGTCCCCAGCCGGCCGGCCTGGAAGTCGTCGAAGGCCTGCTGGAGCTCCTGGCGGCTGTTCATGACGAACGGCCCGTAGTGCGCCATCGGCTCGCGGATGGGGCGCCCGCCGAGGATCACGACCTCCAGGTCCGGGGTGTTGGAGTCCTGGGACTCGTCCGCGCGCACCGTGATCGAGCCGCCCTCGCCGAAGACCGCCGTCTGCCCGGTGTGGACGGGCCGCCGGTCGGTGCCGACGCTGCCGCGCCCGGCCATGACGTACGCCAGGGCGTTGAAGTCCTCGCGCCACGGGAGGGTGATCTGCGCGCCGGGGGTGATGGTCGCGTGGATCATCGTGATCGGGGTGTGGGTGATGCCGGGGCCGGAGTGCCCGTCCAGTTCACCGGCGATCACGCGGAGCAGGGCGCCGCCGTCGGGGGTGGACAGCAGCTGGACCTGGCCGCCGCCGATGTCCTGGTAGCGCGGGGGCATCATCTTGTCGGAGGCGGGGAGGTTCACCCACAGCTGGAGGCCGTGGAAGAGCCCGCCGGACACGACGAGGGACTCCGGCGGGGCCTCGATGTGCAGGAGGCCGGAGCCCGCGGTCATCCACTGGGTGTCGCCGCCGTTGATGACTCCGCCGCCGCCGTTGCTGTCCTGGTGGACGAAGGTTCCGTCGATCAGGTACGTCACGGTCTCGAAGCCGCGGTGGGGGTGCCAGGGCGTTCCCTTCGGCTCGCCCGGCGCGTACTCCACCTCGCCCATCTGGTCCATCATGATGAACGGGTCGAGGTGCTGGTAGTTGATCCCGGCGAACGCGCGGCGCACCGGGAACCCCTCGCCCTCGAACCCACCCGGGGCGGTCGTGACGGCCAGCACCTTGCGGGCGGCGGTCTCCTGAGCGGGCTCGGCGACGCGGGGGAGCGTCAACGGGTTCTCCACAGTCACTGCAGGCATGGTCGGAACCTCCTTCTGCGTCGAGTTTAGTTGAAACTCGAACTTTCTGCCACACCCCACAGAACAGAAGGGGCCCCGGGGACATTCCCCCCGGGGCCCTGCGCCTGTCACCTGTGCGTATGCGGTTACGGAGAAACGATGACCGAGTTGACGGGGGTGATGTCCCGCCACTGCCACGCGTCGATCGGCATGTACTCACAGCTGCCGGTTCCGTTGTAGCCCGTGCACAGCCGGAACTTCCAGCCCCCGGTCTGATTGTTGAGGACCCAGCGCCAGTGGTTCATGTTGCTGAGGTTGTACGTGCCCGCGCGGTCCCGGGCCCAGGCCACCGTGTGCGAGTCGATGCCCTCGGTGTAGATGCAGGCGAACCCGGAAGGGCACCCGTCGACCGTGTGGTCGGAAGCCTGCGCCGGGGCTGCCGCGAGGACCCCCGTGCCCAGCGCCAGCACCCCGGTGGCCGCCAGTGCGGCGAGCTTCGTGCGGAACGACATGCGTGACATCGCGTCTCCCTGGTCCGTCGGTGGAGCGGGGCCCCCGTGCTCTCCCCCGCAGCACCGATGGTGGGCACCCCCGGCGCCGGGCGCGATCCTTTCGGGCGTGCCCGAAAGGACCGGCGGCCGTCAGCCGCCGCTGCGCAGCAGGTCCACGCCGAGCCCCGTGGCCGAGTGGAGGACCGCCTTGCCGTCCCGCTCCGTGGTGATCAGCCCGGCCGCGCGCAGCGTCCGCGTGTGCTCCGAGACCGTCGGCAGGCTGACGCCCAGGTCCCGGGCCAGCTCGCTCGTGGTCCGCTGCTCGACCAGCAGGTGCAGTACGGCGGCGCGGGTCCGGCCCAGCAGCGCGTCCAGCGCGCCCAGCGCCCGTTCCGGCCCGGCCAGGGGCAGCGGGGTCAGCGCCGGGTAGTGCAGGACGTGCGACCCGTCCGGCAGGCCGGCCAACAGCGGGCGGCCCGTCCAGAACGCCGAGGGCATCAGTACCAGGCCGGCGCCGCCGAGCCGGACCTCGTAGTCCGGATCCCCGGCCACCTCGAAAGCGGTCCGCGACCAGGCCGCCGCCGGATGGACGCCCGCCAGGCAGGCCTTGATGCCGTGGGCGGCCAGCAGCCGGGTGCGCCAGGCGACGTCCGCCCGGAAGGACTGCCGTATCCGCGGCCACTGCGGGGCCACCACCGCCTCGTACGCGCAGCGGAGCGCGCCGTCCAGCAGGTCCCACGCCTCGCGGTCCTGCCCCCACAGCGCACGCAGCCACGAGGCCGGGCCCGGGGCGCGGGCGGCGGCGCGGTGCAGCTGCCCGGCGGTCAGCAGGGGGCCCGCCTCCCGTACGGCGGCCAGCCCCTCCTCCAGGCTCGGCGCCAGGGGTTCGAGGAACTGCGGGTTGTCGCCGTCGGGCCGCAGCAGGTCGAGCAGGGGGCGCGCCCGGTCCGGCAGCTCCCGGCCGACCCGGCTGCGCCAGCGGCCGAAAACCGCCTGCTCGTCCACGCGCTGCCAGGCGATCAGCGCCATCGACAGCTCCACCAGGGGGGAGGGTTCGGCCGCGAACGTGACGTTCAGCAGGTCCTCGGCCGTGAAGTGCACCCGCAACATCGCCCCGCCCGCCCCCTCGGCGCACCGGCCGGAAACGGCCGCTCAGCCGTGCGTGTCAGCCGTACATGCGGCGCATCGCGTAGTCGACCATCTGCTCCACGGCCTTCGCGTCGAAGACCATGCGGTGGTCGCCCTCCATGTCGAGGACGAAGCCGTAGCCGGTCGGCAGCAGGTCGATCACCTCGGCGCCCGTGATCACGAAGTACTTGGACTCCTTGCCGGCGTACCGGCGCAGCTCCTTGAGCGTGGTGAACATGGGGATCACCGGCTGCTGCGTGTTGTGCAGCGCCAGGAAGCCCGGCGTCTCACCGCGCGGGCAGTAGACCTTCGACGTGGCGAAGATCTGCTGGAAGTCCTCGACGGACAGCGACCCGGTCGTGAACGCCCGCACCGCGTCGGCGAGCGACGGAGGCGAGGGCTCGGGGTACAGCGGCTGCTCGCCGTACCCGCCGGCCATCTGCTGCGGGGCGGCGTACTGCTGCTGCCCCGCGCTCACGTTCTGGTCGTAGCCGTACATAGGGCGAAGCCTACCGAGCGCCCTCTGCCCCGTGGACGCGCATTCCCGCCAGGGTTGCGGACCCGCGGCCGGCCTTCCGCCCCCAGGCGTGCCGGCTGGAGCGCTACCGGTGGCCGGCCGGAGCGCTGCCGGTGCACAGGCAGTGCGCGGCCGGTGCGCGGCTTGACCCTGGTCACAGTCGCCGCATCAGGGGTTGCGTCTTATTACCCGTGGGTAGCATCATGACATTACCGATTGGTATGTACGAGGAATCTGTCTTCCCGAGCCTTAACGGAGCCGTCGCCATGGGGCACTACAAGTCGAATCTCCGCGACATCGAGTTCAACCTCTTCGAGGTGCTCGGCCGCGACAAGCTGTACGGCACCGGACCGTTCGGTGAGATGGACACCGAGACCGCCAAGAGCGTCCTGTCCGAGATCACCCGCCTCGCCGAGAACGAGCTGGCCGACTCCTTCGCGGACGCCGACCGCAACCCGCCGGTCTTCGACCCGGCCACCAACACCGCGCCGGTCCCGGCGTCCTTCAAGAAGAGCTACGAAGCCTTCATGGACTCCGAGTACTGGCGCCTGGGCCTGCCCGAGGAGATCGGCGGCACCACCTCGCCCCGCTCCCTCATCTGGGCCTACGCTGAGCTGCTGCTCGGCTCGAACCCGGCCATCTGGATGTACTCCTCCGGCCCGGCGTTCGCCGGCATCCTCTTCGAAGAGGGCAACGAGGCGCAGAAGAAGGTCGCGCAGATAGCGGTCGAGAAGCGCTGGGGCTCCACCATGGTCCTCACCGAGCCGGACGCCGGCTCGGACGTCGGCGCCGGCCGCACCAAGGCCGTTCAGCAGGACGACGGCTCCTGGCACATCGAGGGCGTGAAGCGCTTCATCACCTCCGGCGAGCACGACATGGAGGAGAACATCCTCCACTACGTCCTCGCGCGCCCCGAGGGCCACGGCCCCGGCACCAAGGGCCTGTCCCTCTTCCTCGTCCCGAAGTTCCACTTCGACTGGGAGACCGGCGAGCTGGGCGAGCGCAACGGCGTCTACGCGACGAACGTCGAGCACAAGATGGGCCTCAAGGCCTCCAACACGTGCGAGATGACCTTCGGCGACCAGCACCCCGCCAAGGGCTGGCTGATCGGCGACAAGCACGACGGCATCCGCCAGATGTTCATGATCATCGAGTTCGCCCGCATGATGGTCGGCACGAAGGCCATCGCGACGCTCTCCACCGGCTACCTGAACGCCCTGGAGTACGCCAAGGAGCGCGTGCAGGGTCCGGACCTGGCCAACTTCATGGACAAGACGGCCCCCAAGGTCACCATCACGCACCACCCCGACGTGCGCCGCTCGCTGATGACGCAGAAGGCGTACGCCGAGGGCATGCGCGCCCTGGTGCTGTACACCGCCTCCGTCCAGGACGCGATCCAGCTCAAGCAGGCCGCGGGCGAGGACGCCTCCGCCGAGATCGGCCTGAACGACCTGCTCCTGCCGATCGTGAAGGGCTACGGCTCGGAGCGCTCGTACGAGCAGCTCGCCCAGTCGCTGCAGACCTTCGGCGGCTCCGGCTACCTGCAGGAATACCCGATCGAGCAGTACATCCGCGACGCCAAGATCGACACCCTCTACGAGGGCACCACCGCGATCCAGGGCCAGGACTTCTTCTTCCGGAAGATCGTCCGCGACCAGGGCGCCTCCCTGAACGTCCTCTCCGAGACGATCAAGAAGTTCCTGGCCGAGGCCGTCGGCGGCGAGGAGCTGGCCGGCGCCCGCGACGCGCTCGCCAAGGCCGCGGTCGACCTGGAGGCCATCGTCGGCCAGATGATCGTCGACCTCACCGCCACCGGCGAGGACGTCAAGAACATCTACAAGGTCGGCCAGAACACCACCCGCCTGCTCATGGCCTCGGGTGACGTGGTCGTCGGCTACCTGCTGCTCAAGGGCGCGGCCGTCGCCGCCGAGAAGCTCGCCGCCGGCGCCCCCGCGAAGGACGTCGCCTTCTACACCGGCAAGATCGCGGCGGCGAAGTTCTTCGCCTCCCAGGTCCTGCCGAACGTCTCGGTCGCCCGCGCGCTGGCCGAGTCCGTCGACAACTCCCTGATGGAGCTCGACGAGGCCGCGTTCTAGTACGGCAACGGCCCTCCACGGTCATCCGCCCGACGGCCGGGCCCCCGCTGAGGGGCCCGGCCGTCGGCATTCACAGGTTGTCGGTGGTTCGTGGCACGCTCGTAGACATGAGTCCGGCAGATCAGCACGGCAGCAGCAGGGGGTACTCCGTCCCGACCGGGCGGCCGTACGCCCTCAAAGAGCTGCAGGCCGCCCTGGGCAGCCTCGGCGACCACATGAAGGAGCTGTACGACGGCGCCCACCCCGCCGAGTACGAGGCGGTCGCCGACGCCCTGTACACCGCGTTCCAGACCGCCGCCGGCCTGGCGCCCGCCAAGAGCTACACGGGCTGCTCCGAGCACCCCAACGGGGCCCTGGACCCCGAGGCGCCCGACGGCTGGGGCCGCTGCCTGATCTGCAACGACCGGCGCCGCCTCGGGCTGCGCTCCCAGGGGGTCCGCGGCGCCCGCGCGGCGGCCGCCCCGCCCGCGGGGGAGCAGCGCCGGCTGGGCTATCCCGTACCGGACCCGCCGTACACCCTGGCGGCCCTGCGCGATCACCTCCGCACGGTCGAGGACCGCCGCTTCCACCTGGGCTTTTCCTCCCCCGCCGAGGACTTCGTCCGGATAGCGGACGATCTCCACCGGGCGTTCATCGTGGCGCGCGAACTGTCCAGGCCCCGCAACGCCTCCGGCTGCTCGGAACACCCCGGCGCACCCATCGACCCGGACGCGCCCCCCGGTGAGGCCTGTATGTTCTGCGCCGGACGCAAGAGACGCGCGCAGCGCTCCGCGACGACCCCGGAGATGCTCCCGCGCATCCGCCGGGGCGAGCGCAGACAGCTACAGCGCCGATTCGAGCGCCCGCCGGGCTGAACAGCAGCCGGGAAGTGGACCACACAGCCCGCACGCCCGGCGTTTCGGCCATCCGCCGCAGTCCGACCATGGCGAACACGACCGTCGTTAAGGTGAACCACATGAGCTCTCCCGCCGCCCGCTTCGACCGCGGCCACACCGACGATCTGATGACCTTTCTGACGGCCAGTCCGTCGCCGTACCACGCCGTGGCCAACGCGGCCGAGCGGCTGGAAAAGGCAGGCTTCAGGCAGTTGTCGGAGACGGACGCCTGGGACGCGGGCAGCGGGGGCCGGTTCGTCCTGCGCGGCGGAGCGCTCATCGCCTGGTTCGTCCCGGAGGGCGCGACCGCGCACATGCCGTTCCGTATCGTCGGCGCGCACACCGACTCCCCCAACCTGCGCGTCAAGCCGCTGCCTGACACGGGCTCACAGGGCTGGCGGCAGATCGCGGTCGAGATCTACGGCGGCACCCTGCTCAACACCTGGCTGGACCGGGACCTGGGCCTGGCGGGCCGACTGACCCTGCGCGACGGCAGCGAGCGGCTGGTCAACGTGGACCGCGCGCTGCTGCGCGTCCCGCAGCTGGCCGTGCACCTGGACCGGTCGGTCAACAGCGACGGGCTCAAGCTCGACAAGCAGCGCCACATGCAGCCGATCTGGGGCCTGGGCGAGGTGCAGGAGGGCGACCTCATCGCCTTCCTGGAGGAGGAAGAGGGCCTGCCGCAGGGCTCGGTGGCCGGCTGGGACCTGATGGTCCACTCGATCGAGCCGCCCTCGTACCTGGGGCGCGACCGCGAGCTGGTGGCCGGCCCGCGCATGGACAACCTGGTCTCGGTGCACGCGGGCGTCGCGGCCCTGACCGCCGCCTCGACCGCCGAGCAGCTGGACCACATCCCGGTGCTGGCCGCGTTCGACCACGAGGAGAACGGCTCGCAGTCGGACACCGGCGCGGACGGGCCACTGCTGGGCAACGTGCTGGAACGTTCCGTCTTCGCACGTGGGGGCACGTTCGAGGACCGCGCCCGGGCCTTCGCGGGCACCATCTGCCTCTCCTCGGACACCGGCCACGCCGTGCACCCCAACTACGCGGAGCGGCACGACCCCTCGCACCACCCGCGCGCCAACGGCGGCCCGATCCTCAAGGTCAACGTCAACCAGCGGTACGCGACGGACGGCAGTGGGCGCGCGGTGTTCGCCGCGGCGTGCGAGCGGGCCGGCGTGCCGTGGCAGTCGTTCGTCTCCAACAACGCGATGCCGTGCGGGACGACGATCGGCCCGATCACGGCCGCGCGGCACGGGATCCAGACCGTGGACATCGGCATCGCGATCCTCTCGATGCACAGCGCCCGCGAGCTGTGCGGTGCGGACGACCCGTACCTGCTCGCGAACGCCCTGGTGGCGTTCCTGGAGGGCTGAGCCCGTACGGCCGCGCCGCCTCCCGGGTCCGGGGGAGCGGCGCGCTCTTCGGCCGGGTGGGTCGATCTCGGCTGCGTCGCGGTGCGATGAACCTATGGTGACCCTCCGTCATGTTGTGCTGGGATCCCCTTCTTCTCCCCCCGGCCGACAAGGAGAGTCCCGTGCTCCGCCTGTTCCCCCCGTTCCGCCTGTTCCGCTCGCTTCGCCTCCGCCCCGCGCCGCGTATCGCGGGCACCCTCGGCATCGCCCTGGCCCTGCTCGTGGCCGCCCCCGCCGCGGCCACGCCTAAGCCGCCCCGGTCCGCGGACGCGGACTTGTCCCTCGCGGATGCGCGGATCATCGCGGACTTCGACTTCGAGGCCGGCGAAACGCCGGAGAACATCGCCCTGGAGCCCGACGGTTCCGCCGACCTGACCCTGGCGCTCGCCCGCCAGGTGGTGCGGGTCGGCCAGCACGGCGCAAAGCGGGTACTCGCGACCCTGCCCGACGTCGAGGACCCGCAGACGCCCCTGGTCGGCGTCGCCGTCGTGACCGGGATCGTCCGCACCCAGGACGGGACGCTCTACGTCGGCTACAACACCGGCACCGCCGAGAGCGGCATCTACCGGATCACCCCCGACCACGAGGTCTCCAAGCTCGTCGACATGTCACCGAAGGGCTTCGTGAACGGCCTCGCCCTCGACGAGCACCTCGGCCTCATCTACGCCGCCGACTCCGTCCTCGGCACGGTGTGGCGCATCTCCCTGGACGGGGAGCCCGAGGTGACGGCCTGGGCCACCGGCGCGGCGCTGGAGCCGACCGCCTTCATCGGCGCGAACGGCATCAAGGTGCGCGACCACGCGGTCTGGGTGTCGAACTCCGACCGCGCCACGCTGCTGCGGATCCCGGTCGACCGGGACGGGTCCGCGGGGAAGATCATGACGCACGCCACCGGGCTGACGGGCATCGACGACTTCGCCTTCGCCGGACACGGAGAGGCGGTCCTCGCCGCGCTGAACACGACCGCGAGCGAGCTGGCCCTGGTCCTGCCCGACGGCACCCACACCATCGTGCTGACCAAGCGGGACGGGCTGTCCGGACCCACCTCCGTGGCGGTCCGCCACCACAAGGTCTTCGTCACCAGCGGCGCCTTCCTCGACGGCATCGACCCGAACCTGCTGGTCGCCGACGCGGTGGAGGGCGAGACGAAGCCCGGGGACCCCGGCACGGACGAGGACCACGGCAAGCACGAAGGCTGATCCCCGAGAGCCGACCGCC
>NZ_LFML01000124.1 GCF_001044425.1 Streptomyces roseus | reverse complement strand
GGGGCGCGGGACGTCCAGGTACTCGGGGCCCAGGGTCGGCGGCCCGGCCACCTGGACCGGGATCGGCACCGACGGGGCGGCGACGGGGGCGGCCGCGGGAGCCGCCACCTGTGCCACGGGCACGACGGGCGCCGCCGGGGCGGCGGCAGGACCCCGGTCGGCGAGGGAGCGTACGACTCCGCCGGTGGTCTCGGGCACGGGCGGGCCCATGTGGAGGGGCCGGCGGGCGGGCGCGGGCGGGGTGACGGGCGCGGCCGCGGCCGCCGGGGCGGCGGCCGGCGGCGGGACCACCAGGCCGCCGAGGTCGAGCGCGCCGGAATCGCGGCCGCCGGCCTCGTGCGCGCCGGCGCTGTACGAGGGGTCGGCGTACGACGGGTCGGGGAACACGGGGTAGCCGGGCTCGGCGTACGCGGCCTGCGCGTCGGGGTACTCGGCGTAGGGCGCGTCGCCGTAGGAGGTGTCGACCGGGAAGACCGGCGCCGGCGGGACGACCTGCGGGTCGCTCCACGCGCCCTGGCCGCTCGGCATCAGCAGCAGTTCCTCGTCCTCCGGCTCGGCCGGATTCTCCACGAGGTCCTGGAAGGCGTAGCCGCCCTGGACGGGGGCGGGGGCCGGGTGCTGGACCGGAGCGGGCATGCCCTGCTGATCCACCATGCCCGCGCTGTCCGGGAGACCCTCGCCCGGTACCTGGCCGGTGTCAGTCATGCGTACCCCTCGCCCATCGGTTGTGCGTCTTCGATCGCCCGGCGCCCGAGCGGGGTTGCGGTGCGACGTGTCCGTCACGCGCACGCCCCGCACGACAACCCGTAAGCATTGTCGCGCCCGTTAGCCACCATGGCGGCCATAACCGGCATGGTGCGCTGTGGACTGCGCCACGTCGCGCGTCCGGCGGTGCCGTCACCCCCGGAGATGCCAGGGCGGTACGACGATCGGCCAGCCTACCCCGGCCCTTGCGGCGGGCGGTCCCGGGGACCGCTCAGCGGTTCACGGGACGTTCGGCTGCCAGGAGGAAGACGACGGAACGGTCCTGTTCGCTCCACGTACGGGTGTCCAGGCCCACCGACTGGAGCAGCGCGCACTCGACGGTGTAGCCGCCCTCGGTGAGCGCGCGGCCGATCGCCTCCGCCTCGTCGCGAGTGGAGGCGTGGCTGACGATCCGTTCGGGGCGGCGGTCGGCGACGGCCCGGGCCACCTCGGCTCCCCCGCCGCCGATGCGGACGACGTCGGGTTCGGGCAGGTCCTCCAGTACGTGCGGGGCGCGTCCGGCGACCACCTGGAGCTGTACGCCCCGCTTGCGGGCGGCGGCGGTTGCGCGTTCGCAGGCGCGCGGGTCTGCGTCGACCGCGATGACGGCGGCGCCGAACGCGGCGGCCTCGACCGCGAGGGCGCCGGAGCCGGTGCCGATGTCCCAGACGAGGTCTCCGGCGCGGGGGCCGAGGCGGGCGAGCTGGGCGGCGCGCAGCAGCGCCGACTCCCCTTCGCCGCCGTCCCCCTGGGTCCGGGCCCAGCCGCGTCCGCCGGTGTGGACGGCGCTCTGGCCGAGGAGCCAGGCCGGGTCGGCGCCCGGGGCGGAGGGTGCGGCGGGGGCCGCGACGGCCTGGCCGCCGATGACGATGACGACGTTGGGGTCGCGCCAGCTGTGGTCGGCGACCCGGTCGGAGGTCAGGACGGTCACCTGCTCCTTGACGGTGCCGAGCTCCTCGCAGATGACGAAGGTGCGGTGGACCCCGCCGAGCAGCAGGGCGAGTTCGGCGGGCCCGGCGCCGGGTGAGGTGAGGACGGCGACCTTGCCGTGCGCGCGGCAGACGTTGACGGCGCGGCGCAGCGTGCGGGGGTGGGCGACGACGACCTGGGCGTCGTCCCAGGGCATCCCGGCGCGGGCGAAGGCCGCGGCGACGGCGGAGACGGCGGGGACGACCTCGACCTCAAGGCCGTGCTCCGGGGCGCGCAGGGTGCGTACGGCGCCGAAGAAGCCGGGGTCCCCGTCGGCGAAGACGACGGCGGTCCCGCGGTGGGCGGCGATGCGCCGGGCGGCGAGTCCGAGGCTGCCCAGGCGGATGCGCTCGGCCGCGGGGGGCACCTCGGGCAGGGCGAGGTGGTGGGCGGCGCCGGCCACGAGGGTGGCGGCGGAGAGCGCGGACCGGGCGGCCGCGGTCAGGGGCGAGCCGTCCCAGCCGATCACCGTGACCCGGTCGGCCATCGTCGTCAGTCTCCTGGAGTGGGGAGGGCGGGGTCTTCGTCGGCAGGGGCCGGCGGGCGGACCACCAGGCACGGTGAGACTACCTGGTCATAGGGTCGGTCCGGTCAGCTCCAGTCGGCGCCGACGGCGTAGCCGCTCGCGCCCGCCTGGGCGCCGCGGCCGTATCCGTAGTCGTCCTGGCCGTTGTAGCCGTCCGAGTCCGCCATGTCCTCGATGTCCTCGGGGAGCAGGCTCCAGACGATGAGGTCGGTGCGGGTCTCCGTCCAGGAGCCTTCGGTGCCGTTCTCGGGCCGGGTGCGCACCAGCCAGGCGTTGCGCAGGACGCCTTCGCTGATGCAGCCGATCTTCTGGGCCACCTGCTGGGAGGCGGTGTTGTCGGCGGCGGTGCGCAGTTCGAGGCGCTCGAAGCGCTGGTCGTCGAAGAGCCACTGGGCGACGGCGAGTACGGATTCGCTGGCGTAGCCCTCGCCGCGGGCCCAGGGGGCGGTGACGTAGCCGACTTCGGTACTGCGGGTGCGCCAGTTGGTGTTCTTGAGGTGCACGATGCCGACGAGGCGCTGGGTGAGGAATTCGGTGACGGCAAAAACGATGCCTCTGCCTTCGGTGCGCTCCGCGTGGGAATCCACGGTGGCCCAGGCGTGGGCGTCGGCGCGGGTGTAGGGGTGCGGCGCGGAGGTCCAGGCGATGACGTGCTCGTCGTTCATCATCTCGGCGAGCGCGTTGACGTCCTCCCCTTCGAAGGGGCGCAGCACCAGCCGGTCCGTGCTGATGGTGACGTCCGGGAAGGTGGTAGTCATGCGCAGCTCCATGCCGTTGCTGGACCTTTGTGCGGGCCGTAGGCACAGCATGCAGCATCGGCGGGGGGATGTGGCGGCCGGGTTGCCCGGAAGCGGGCAGCGCTCGGCCCCGCACGCCCGCGGGGCGTACGGGGCCGATCAGCGGTTCGGGGATCAGGCCTTCGGGGCGCCGAAGGCGGGGACGACCGAGCCCTGGTACTTGTCCTCGATGAACTTCTTGACCTCGTCGGAGTTGAGGAGCTTGGCGAGCTTCTCGATCCGCGGGTCCTTCTCGTTGCCGGCCTTCACGGCGAGGAAGTTGGCGTAGGGGTTGCCCTCGGCCTTCTCCAGGGCCAGCGCGTCCTTGGCGGGCGCGAGCTTGGCCTCCAGGGCGTAGTTGCCGTTGATGACGGCGGCGTCCACGTCGTTCAGGGCGCGCGGGACCGTGGCGGCCTCCAGCTCCTTGAACTCCAGGCCCTTCTTGTCGGTGATGTCGGACAGCTTGGCGGCGGTGCCGACGCCCTCCTTGAGGGTGATCAGGTTGTTCGCGGCGAGCAGCTGGAGCGCGCGGCCCTCGTTGGTGGTGTCGTTGGGGACGGCGACGGTCTGGCCGGCCTTGATGTCGGTGAGGGCCTTGACCTTCTTGGAGTAGAGGCCGAGGGGCTCCAGGTGCACGTTCACGACGGGCACGATGTGGGTGCCGTTCTTCTTGTTGAAGTCGTCGAGGTACGGCTTGTGCTGGAAGTAGTTGCCGTCGACCTGGCCCTGCTCGGTGGCGGTGTTGGGGAGCACGTAGTCCGTGAACTCCTTCACCTCCAGCTTGAGGCCCTCCTTGGCCGCCAGCTTGTCCTTGACGAAGTTCAGGATGTCGGCGTGCGGGCTCGGGGAGGCGGCGATGACCAGCGGCTTGCTCTCGTCGGCCTTGCCGCCGTCGGCCTTGGTGGAGGACGGGTCCGAGGAGCTGCCGCAGGCGGTGAGTCCGAGGGCGAGCGCGGCGGAGGCGGCGGCGAAGGCGGTGGCCTTGATGTTGTTACGCACGAAGAGTGCCTTTCTTGCTTTGTGCGGATGGAGGCCCAAGCACGACAAGTGCGGGCTTTCGGGAGGGGGGTTCAGGGGTGGCGTGGGCCCGGTTCAGGCTGTCCGGCCGCGGCGGGCGAGCAGGCGTACCACGCCGTCGCCGATCAGCTGGATCACCGTGACGATGGCGATCAGGACCACGACGGTGGCGAGCATGAAGCCGGTCTCGAAGCGCTGGAAGCCGTAGGTGATGGCCTTGGAGCCGAGGCCCTCGCCGCCGACCGCGCCGGCCATGGCCGAGTACCCGATCAGGGTGATCAGGGTGGTGGTGACGGCGGCGACCAGCGAGGGCAGGGCCTGCGGCAGGAGCACCTTGCCGACCAGCGTGGGGACTCCGCCGCCCATGGACTCGACGGCCTCGACGAGACCGTGGTCCACCTCGCGGACGGCCGTCTCGACGAGGCGGGCGAAGAACGGGATGGCGCCGATGGCCAGCGGGACGATCATGGCGGTGGGGCCGATGAAGGTGCCGACGACGGCGGTGGTGACCGGGATCAGGGCGATCAGCAGGATGATGAACGGCAGCGAGCGGCCTATGTTCACGATCACGCCGAGGACCTTGTTGAGCGGCCGGTTCTGCAGGAGGCCGCCCGTGTCGGTGAGGACGAGGAGGATGCCGATGGGCAGTCCGCCGGCCACGGTCGCCAGGGTGGACCACAGCACCATGTAGAGGGTGTCGTACGTGCCCTGGGTGAGCAGGGGCTGCATCTCGGACCAGGTCACTTGGCACCGTCCTCGACCAGTACGGCCAGTTCGTTCTCGAGCGCGGCGGCGGCGTCCTCTTCCTCGACGACGTCCACCTGGAGGCCCTGTTCGCGCAGGAAGCCGACGGGCACGACGTTGTCCTCGTAGCGGCCGGGCAGCTCGATGCGCATCCGGCCGATCTGGCGGCCGGCGACGGTGTCCATCGCGGCGCCGAGGATCGAGATGTCGATGTTGTACGTCCGCGCCAGCTGGGAGACGACCGGCTGGGTGGCGGCCTCGCCGTGGAAGGTGACGTCGACGACCGTGCGGTCGGGGCCGGTGGCGGCGCCGCTGACGGGGAACAGCTCCCCGGCGAGTTCGGAACCGGGGGTGGCGAGCAGTTCGGAGACGGTGCCGGACTCGATGATCCGGCCCCGCTTCATGAGCGCGGCCGAGTCGCAGACGGTCTTCACGACGTCCATCTCGTGGGTGATGAGCAGGACGGTCAGGCCGAGCTGCTGGTTGAGGTCGCGCAGCAGCTGGAGGATCGAGCGGGTGGTCTCGGGGTCCAAGGCGCTGGTGGCCTCGTCGGAGAGGAGCACCTTGGGGTCGCCGGCCAGGGCGCGGGCGATGCCGACGCGCTGCTTCTGGCCGCCGGAGAGCTGGCCGGGGTAGGCCTTGGCCTTGTCGGACAGGCCGACGAGGTCGAGCAGTTCGAGGGCCTTGCGGGAGCGCTCGCGGCCGGAGACCCCGAGGATCTCCAGGGGCAGCTCGATGTTGCCCTGGACGGTGCGCGAGGACAGCAGGTTGAAGTGCTGGAAGACCATGCCGATGCGGCTGCGGGCCTCGCGCAGCTCCTTGCCGGCGCGGCGGCCGCGGCCGGCGAGCGCGGTGAGGTCGACGCCGTCCACGGTCACGGTGCCGGTGGTGGGGCGCTCCAGCAGGTTCACGCAGCGGATCAGGGAGGACTTTCCGGCGCCGCTCTGGCCGATGACTCCGTAGACCTCGCCCTCGCGGACGTGCAGATCGACGCCGTCCAGGGCGGTGACCTCGCGGCCACGGGACTGGTAGACCTTCGTGAGGCCCGATGTGGTGATCACAGGAATTCCGTCGCTGTCGAGTGCACGGCGCAGCGGGGTGCCGGCACGGGGCATACATCTGGAGACGCGATACGGGTCGAACCGTCACAAAGCGGCGGCGTCAACGCATGCGCGGGGCAGGAGCGGTCCGTGGTGTGTGGACGGGCTCGGCCGGGTCTCGCTTCGGGGCGCGAGACGCAGGAGAGGGGCCCTCAGAAGGCGCACATTCGACACATACAACGAGCACCGGGCGTCATCGTCGCCTCGGTCGCAAGGGTGCGGCTGCTCGTCGTGGTCATGGGCCCCAGTAAAGCAGACGTATCCCGTCACCGATCAAAGTTGTCCGGATAGCGGACGGTTTTCGGCCGCATACCGGACGCTTCGGTCCGCTCGGGCCGTCCGTGGGCACTCCCGCCCGCCCGCGCTGACCTGGGCGGACAGGGCCGTCAGGGCCCGTACGGCCAGGTCGGCGCCTTGCTCGGCGGCGGTGCGGGTTGTGGTCAAGGCCACGGCCCGAGTCCGGGCGGCGTGCGGCCGGGCCCCGACGAGCGGCCGGGGCGCCGGGGTGCGCGCAGCGGGCCTTTCGGCCCGTAATACCCTCGCTGCATGCTCGACGCCCTGACGGTCGCCCTCGGTACGGCCGCACTCGCCCTCGCCGCCTGGTGCGCGTTCGCCGCCCTGCGGGACCAGCCCACCAAGGACTGGCACTTCATCGGCATGGGCGTGGTGACCCTGCTGGCCCTGGCCCAGCTGGTGGTCGGCGTGGTCGAGCTGGCCCGTGGCGGCAAGCCCGACGAGGGCACGGTGATCTTCGTGGCTTACCTGATCGGCGCCTTCGCGGCGGTCCCGGCGGCCGGGCTGCTCTCGCTGAGCGAGCGGACCAAGTGGGGTTCGGTGACGGTGGCCGCGGGCGCACTCGTCCTCGCCGTCCTCGAAGTACGCCTCTACGACATCTGGGGGACTCCCGGTGCCTGACACGACGAGCGCCGCTCCGCGCGGACGCAAGCGGCTGGTCTCCGGACCCGGACTGCTGCTGGTCTGGCTCTACGGGGTGATGGTGGTGGGCGCGCTGTCGCGCTCGGCCTACCAGATCTCCACCGAGTTCGACCGGGCGCCGCTGGCGTACTCGCTGTCCGGCGCGGCGGCCCTGGTCTACGCGTTCATCACGTACTCGCTGGTCCGCGGCGGGGAGACGGCCCGCAGGGCGGCGTTGGTCTGCTGCGCCGCCGAGCTGGCCGGCGTACTGGCGGTGGGCACCTGGACGCTGGTGCGCCCCGAGGCGTTCCCGGACGCCACCGTGTGGTCGGACTTCGGGATGGGCTACCTGTTCATCCCGGTGATCCTGCCGATCACCGGGATGCTCTGGCTGCGCGCCAAGCGCTGAACGCTGAGCGTGCGTCAGGCGCTGACCGCGAAGTCGGCCGCGTCGGCCTCCTTCTCCAGGATGACCAGGCGTACGCCGTCGGAGGCGGTGCGGCCTCCGACCTGTACGTAACCGGCCTTGCGGTACAGGCGCAGGTTCGACTCGCTCTTGTGGCCGGTGTGCAGGCGGAAGCGCGTGGTCTCGGCGTGGCCCGCGAGGGCCTCCTCGACCGCGCGCAGCAGCCGGGCGCCGAGCCCGTGGCCCTGCAGGCGCGGGTGGACGCAGAGCTTGGCGATCTTGCCGGTGCCGTCCTCGTCGACACTGCCGCGCACGGTGCCGACCACTTCGTCGCCGAGGCGGGCCACGAGCACCGTGTCCGACTCCAGCTCCGCCTTGAGGGAGTCCAGGGTCTGGGTGAGCGGCTGGATGCGGTAGTTGCCGTACAGCTCGGCCTCACGCTGGAACGCCAGGTACTGCAGTTTGAGGATCTGCTCAGTGTCCTCGGCAGCTGCCGCCGAAATGGTCACGCTCATGCCCATGTGCGCATGCCTCCCGCTCACCTGGTAGCCCGTTGGTCTACCGCTCCCTTCCCCGAAGGCGAGGGGGCGCAACCTCTGACGCGAGCATTCTGCGCAGACATCCCAGGCAACGGGAACGGACGGGTCCCAAACTTCCTTGTGAGATACCCAACTCTCCTGCGATTTCACGGTAGGTGAGGTCTCTGGGCGAAAGAAGTGCCCCCATGAGCTCCGGACACCGTCCGGGCAATCGGGCGACGGCCGATCGGAGGGCCCGGTTCTCCTCCCCGTGCAGCAGGGCGTCTTCGGGTTCGGCGCCCGCGCTTGCGGGCCGGCATCCGTACGGGATCTCGCGGCGGGCGCGGCGCCGGGCGAGCCGGGCTTCGGCGCGTACCGCCCGGCGCAGCCAGCGGGCCGGCTCGGCGGGGGCCGGGTCGTGCTCCAGCAGCCTGACCCAGACGGCTTGCTCCAGGTCGGCGGCTTCGACTCCCGCACCCGGGGCCTCCGCCGCCGCCTCGGCGGAGAGCAGCGGGCCCAGTTCGTTCAGGAGATCGGAGTCCTTCAGCAGGTCCATGCCGGGCGGGACGCGCGGGCCGTGCCCGGCGGTTTCCACACCCGGCACAGCCCACCCGTACGTGATATTCCGCTTATCCGTTGACGGCAGCCTTCGTCGGCATCGGCATCGGCATCGGCATCGGCATCGGCATCGGCCGAAAGAAGCGCCTAGCGCCCGCGGCCCGGGCGGAAGGCCTCGGCTGCCAGCAGGCCGGTGTCCGCGTTGTCCGTGAAGATGCCGTCGATGCCCTGCTCGAAGTACGTCTTGAAGGCGCCGAAGGCGTCCCCGTACGCGTTCGGGTCGGTGCCCTTGCGGTACTCGGCCGGCAGGAAGGTGTTCTCGTTGCGCGCGGTGTAGGGGTGCAGCACCAGCCCGTGGGCGTGGGCGTCCTTGACCAGCGTGGTGGGGGCGCCCAGCTTGCCGGCCACGTCCCGCGGGAGGATCAGGTCCATGGTGGGGCCGATGCCCTGGGCGAATCCGGAGATCCACTTCAGGCCCTCGGGCTTGACCAGGTCCGACACCGTGCGCGGGTCCTTGGCCTGTTCGAAGTCCCAGGGCCGGGAGCCGGCGGCGGACAGCAGGACCACGCGCGGCGCGGAGACCAGCCGGGAGAGCCGCTGGATGCTGGAGGGCTCGAAGGACTGCAGGAAGAGCGGGGCGCCCAGGCCGTCGCGGCCGTAGCGGCGCAGCAGCTTGGCGAGGGGCTCTTCGAGGCCGAGGCCCAGGGAGCGGAAGTACGTGGGGTGCTTGGTCTCGACGTGCAGCCAGACGCGCTTGCCGCGCCGCTTGCCCTCGCGGTCGGCCCAGCGCAGCACCTCTTCGAAGGTGGGCACGTCCCACCGGCCGTCGTAGAGGGTGTTGCGCTGGCGGACGGCGGGGATGCGCTCCTTCGCCCGCAGGGTCTTCAGTTCGGCGAGGGTGAAGTCCTCGGTGAACCAGCCCGTGATCGTGACCCCGTCCACCGACTTGGTCGTACGCCGGGAGGCGAACTCGGGGTGGTCGGCGACGTCGGTGGTGCCGCCGATCTCGTTCTCGTGACGGCACACCAGATGGCCGTCCTTGGTGGGCACCAGGTCCTGCTCGACGACGTCCGCGCCCAGGTCGAGGGCGAGCTGGTACGAGCCGAGGGTGTGCTCGGGCCGGTAGCCGCTGGCCCCGCGGTGGCCGATGACCAGCGGGACGGGGAGGTCCCGGTAGCCGCCGCCGCGGCGGGCGTCGGCCGCCTGGGCCGCTCGCGCCGCGTCCGCCGCCTGTGCTGCCGGCGCCGCCGCGGCGGATCCCGCCGAGAGCGCGGTCATGCCGCTGCC
This sequence comes from Streptomyces roseus, assembly GCF_001044425.1. GTDB lineage: Bacteria > Actinomycetota > Actinomycetes > Streptomycetales > Streptomycetaceae > Streptomyces > Streptomyces roseus. The sequence goes on along the minus strand of NZ_LFML01000124.1, from coordinate 150 downwards.
CGCTGCCAGGACGGCCGCCCCCAGGACCGTGCGCCGTGCTGCCCCACCCTGCGCCATGAGTGCCACTCCAGTCGTCTGCGGGGCCGGGCGGCACCCGGGGTCTCCGGGCCCCCGGCGGCCCGGTTCGGCGTGCCGATCGTAGGCAGCGGG
>NZ_LFML01000123.1:4115-77428 GCF_001044425.1 Streptomyces roseus | reverse complement strand
GGCAGGTGTAGGCAGGTGTAGGCAGGTGCTGCGAGGGCATGCCGGGGTCTGGTGTGAAGCGGTGAATCGGTGCTTCAATCCTTCCGTGTCCACGCCCGCCGGGAGCGTGCCGTACGCGCCGCCGTGCTCTCCGCCCAGGCGGGACGCGCAGAAGGCCTCCGCCACCGCGTCCGGGGCGTGGCGCAGCAGCAGCGACGCCTGGAGGACCAGGGCGAGCGTCTCGGTGAGCTGCCGGGCCCGGTACTCGGCGCCGGCCGGATCGGCCAGCTGCTTGTGGAGCCCGGCCACCGCCGCGTCCAGGTGCCGGTCGGCGCCCGCGGCCCGGCCCACCTCCTCGAAGAAGGCCTCGACGGTCTCCGGCTGGCGGGCCATGGCCCGCAGCGCGTCCAGGGCGGCCACGTTCCCGGAGCCCTCCCAGATCGACGACAGCGGGGCCTCGCGGTAGAGGCGCGGCATGCCGGAGTCCTCGATGTAGCCGTTGCCGCCGAGGCATTCCAGGGCTTCGGCGGCGTGCCCGGGGGCGCGCTTGCACACCCAGTACTTGGTCACGGCCAGCCCCAGCCGCCGCAGCGGCGCCTCGTCCTGGTCGCCCTGGGCCACCCGGTCCGTGGCGCCCGCGAGGCGCAGCGCGACGGCGGTGGCCGCCTCCGATTCGAGGGCGAGGTCGGCGAGGACGTTGCGCATCAGGGGCTGGTCGACGAGCGCCTTGCCGAACGCCCGCCGGTGCGTGGCGTGGTGGACGGCCCGGATGGTGCCGAGCCGCAGGCCGGACGCTCCGCCGAGCACGCAGTCGAGGCGGGTCATGTTGACCATCTCGATGATGGTCGCGACGCCGCGCCCCTCCTCCCCCACCAGCCGGCCGACGGCCTCGTCGTACTCGATCTCGGCGGAGGCGTTGGACCGGTTGCCCAGTTTGTCCTTGAGCCGCTGGAGCAGCAGCCGGTTGCGGCTGCCGTCCGGCAGCACCCGCGGCAGCAGGAAGCAGGACAGTCCGCCCGGGGCCTGCGCCAGCGTCAGGAAGACGTCGGACATGGGCGCCGAGGTGAACCACTTGTGCCCGGTCAGCCGGTAGGTACCGTCCCCGGCCGGCACGGCGGTCGTGGTGTTGGCCCGTACGTCGGAGCCGCCCTGTTTCTCGGTCATGGACATGCCCGCGATCAGGCCCCGCTTGGTGTCCGGGCGGCGCAGTCCGTAGTCGTACGTGCGGGAGGCGAGCAGCGGCTCCAGCCATCGGGCGAGCTCCGGCTCGGCGCGCAGCGCGGGTACGGCCGCGTACGTCATGGACACCGGGCAGGAGTGCCCCGCCTCGACCTGGCCCCAGACGAGGAACTTCGCCGCCCGCGCCACGTGCGCCCCGGCCCGGTCCTGCGCCCAGGGCGCGGCGTGCAGCCCGTGGGAGACGGCGGTGCCCATCAGTTCGTGCCAGTACGGGTGGAACTCCACCTCGTCGATCCGGTGGCCGTAGCGGTCGTGGGTGCGCAGCACCGGCGGGTTCTCGTTCACCACGCGGCCCCACTCCGCGGCCTGTTCGCCGCCGGCGAGGGCACCGAGCCGGTGGAGCTCGGGTATCGCCCACGCGGCGCCCTCGCGGGCGACCGCCTCCAGCAGCGCCGGGTCGGCCGCCGCGTCGTAACCGTGGTGGGGAGGCACCTGGTTGGTGACCTCATGCGTCTGCGGCATCGTGTCCTCCAAGGGCACGCAGGGTGAAGGTGATGAGGCCGGGGATGACGTCCTCCGGGGCCGCGTCCCCGTCCGCCAGTGGTCCGACGAGCGCTTCGGCGATCGCGCCGACCAAGGCGGCGGCAGTCAACTCTGGCGACTGAGAAGGGAGTTCCCCGGTGGCCACGCCCGCGGCGATCTGTTCGGCGTAGACGTCGCGAAACGCCCGCCGGAAGACGAGGCGTTCGGTGTCGACGGCGGGCTCGGCGGGCTCCGCCAGCAGGGCGAAGGCCCGGCGCGGCGCCTGGAGCGCCCGGTACGCGAAGGTCTCGACGGCGGCCGCCACCCGCTGCGCGGCGCCACCCGGGCGCCGCGTCGCGGCGGTCACCGCGTCCAGCTCCCGGGCCACCAGGGTCCGGAAGAGCGCGGCGGCCAGCTCGGACTTGCCGGAGAACGACTGGTACACGCTGCCGGTGGAGATGCCCGCTTCGGCGGCGATCGCGGCGACCGAGCAGCCTCCGTACCCCTCCCGGGAGAGCAGGCGGACGGCGGCTTCGAGCACCTGCTCCCGGCGGGCGTCGAGGCGGGCCTGTACGGAGGGCGGGCGACGGTAGGGCACGGAAGGATTGAAGCACCGATTCACCGCTTCACACCAGACCCCGGCATGCCCTCGCAGCACCTGCCTACACCTGCCTACACCTGCCCGCACCGGCCTGCCCGGCTAGCGAAGGCTCGCCGGGGTCGGGCCGTCGGGGCGGACGGTGATGCCGTACGCCGCCTTGGCCGGGACGGAGTGGAAGGCCGGGACGTGGGCCGGCAGCAGGTGTTCGAGGAGGACGGTCGACTCGCGGAGGGCGAACCGGAGGCCGAGGCAGGCGCGCGGGCCGATTCCGAAGGGGAGGTAGGCACCGGGGTGGGTGGGCCGGCCGCCGGGGGTGGTGAAACGGCGGGGGTCGAACCGCTCGGGGTGCGGCCACAGCCCGGGGTCGCGGTGGGTGAGGTACGGGCAGACCACCACGTCGGAGCCCGCTTCGACGGCGTGGCCGGCCAGTACGCCGGCCTCGGCGGCGTACCGCGGCAGGATCCACGCCGACGGGTAGAGCCGGAGCGTCTCGTGGACCAGGGCCTGGAGGGCCCGGCCGCGTTCCGCCGAGCCGGGGGCGCCCGCGACCAGGGCCTCCTCGCGGGCCTCAGGATGCCGGTCGAGCAGGAGGTAGAGCCAGGTCAGGGTGGTGGCGGTGGTCTCGTGGCCGGCGACGAGCAGCGTGATCAGCTCGTCGCGGATCAGCCGGTCGGGGTATTGGGGGCTTTCGGCGCCCGCGCCGAGCAGGAGGTGCAGCAGGCCCGGTCCGTCAGGCCCGGCCGCCCCACCCCGCGCGGCCTCGATGGCGCGGTGCGCCACGGCGTCGATCCTGGCGAGGTCGGCGGCGACGGCCTCGCGGGCGTCGGCGGGGTCGGCCGGCAGGGTCGGCATCGCGGCCACCACGGAGGCGACGGCGTTCAGTTCGTCCTCGGTGCCGTCGTCGAGGGGGTGCCCGGTGAGGGAGCGCCAGATGGTGTCCAGGGCGAAGCGGCGCATCTCCAGGCCGACGTCGAACCGCTGTCCGGATCGGGCGTACGCGGCCCAGCGCTCGGCGGTGACCCGGGCGGCCGCCGCGATGCGCCGCTCGTAGCGGCGCATCCCGGTCCCGGTGAACTGGGATTGCAGCAGTCGCCGCTGGCTCTTCCAGGCATCGCCGGTGGCGGCGAGCACCCCGTCGCCGATCAACAGCCGGGCCCGGTGCGAGCGTTTGACGTACCGGTCGGGGTGCAGGGCGAGGACGTGCTGGACCGCCCGGGGGTCCGTGACCAGGACCGTGGGGGCCGGCCCGAGGCGGAACGCCGCCACCCCGCCCAGCCGTTCACGCACCAGGGCCAGCAGGTCGACGAGTTCGCCCCCGCCGGAGCGCCACCGCTCCACGAGGGCGGGGTCCGCCTCCGGGACCGGCCGCCCCGTACGGGCGGCGGGCGGGCGGGGGTCGAAACCGGCTTCGGTGGCCACGGATCTCCTCCTGTTCGGCCGCTGGTCCCGCCCCCGAGGGGGCGCGGGCGTTACGGACTGTACGCGAGCGGACGCCTCCCGTGACACCCCGCCCGGAGACGGGCGTTACCGTACGAGCCGCGGCAGGCGCAGGCTCAGGAGCGCCGTCAGGGCGATCATGCCCAGCTGGACGAGCAGGGTGACGACGAGGGCGTCGCGCATGCCGGCCGACGGGACCATGGCCAGGAACAGGCTTCCCAGGGTCGCGACGCCGAGGGCTAGGGCGGACTGCTGGGTGGTGATCATGACCCCGCCGCCCACGCCCGCCCGGTCGGCCGGTACGTCGGACAGCATCAGCCGCATCAGGACGGGCAGTTGCAGACCCTGGCCGAGGCCGGCGACGGCCACGCCCGGGGCGAGCGGCGCCAATCCGAGGTCGGGCCAGCCGCGCAGGACCGCGAGGACGAGCAGCGTGACGCCGACGGCCTGGAGCACGGCGCCCGCGGTGACGACACGGCTGCCGAACCGGCCGACCAGCCGCGGCCCGGCGAGCGAGGCCCCGAAGAAGGCCACCGCCATCGGTACGAGCGCCAGCCCGGCCTCCACGGGGCCCATCCGCAGGCCCTGCTGGAGGACCACCGCGATGACGAACATGAAGCCGCTGAAACCGATCGAGAAGGGAACCACCAGGGCCAGGCCCCGCCGCAGCGACTGCAGGCGCAGCAGGCTCGGCGGCACCAGCGGGGTGCGCCCGAGCCGGTCGGCGCGGCGCTCGGTCCGGTAGAACGCCACGGCCGCGAAGGGGAAGACCGCGAGCGAGACCCACGTCCACAGCGGCCAGCCGGCGGCCCGGCCCTCGGTCAGCGGAAGGAGCAGGGAGACCAGGGACAGGGCGAGCAGCAGCGTCCCCGGTACGTCGACCGAGGCCGGCCGGTCCAAGCGGGTCTCCGGAACGGCGCGGGCGGCGAGGAGCAGTCCGAGGACCACCACCGGGACGTTCACCAGGAAGACCGAGCGCCAGCCGGAGCCGGCCACGTCGGCGGCGACCAGGACCCCGCCCAGGATCTGCCCGGCGACCATGGACAGCCCGGCCGTGGCCCCGTACAGGCTCATCGCCCGGGCGCGGCGCGGCCCCTGGGTGGTCGCCTGGATCGTGGCGAGCACCTGGGGCAGCATCAGCGCGGCCGCGGCGCCCTGCGCCACACGCGCCCCGACCAGGGCCCAGGCGGTTGGCGCCAGCCCGCACAGGAGCGAGGTGACCCCGAAGGCGGTCATCCCGATCAGGAAGAGCCGGCGCCGCCCCGCCATGTCGCCGAGGCGGCCGCCGAGGACGAGGAGGACGGCGTAGGCGACGCCGTAGCCGCCGACGATGAGCTCCAGCGTGGCGGGGCCGGCCGCGAGGTCGGCGTCGATGGCGGGCAGGGCCACGTTGACGATGAAGAAGTCGATCAGGGGCAGGGCCGCGCCGAGCAGCACGGTGAACAGTCCGAGGGGACGGATGGCGGCCGGCGGGCGGCCCGCCGGCCGGGTGGTCGGCGTGACGGCCGGCCCGGCAGGCGTCGGCGTCGGCGTCGGCGTCGGCGGGGAGGGGCGGGTGGTACGTACGGTTGCTTCGCTCACAACGGAAACGATCGCCCCACGCTCAGCCTGGTACCAGAGTGTCCTTATCCTGGTACGACGAATACCTGGCAACGGGATGAGCGGTGCGGCACCCTGGTTCCATGACCACCATTGCCCCCGACAGCGACGTACGCCGACACGAGCTGGCCGACTTCCTGCGCAGCCGCCGGGAGCGGATCACGCCCGAGCAGGTGGGGCTGCCGCGCGGGCGCCGCCGGCGCACGCCCGGGCTGCGCCGCGAGGAGGTCGCCCAGCTCTCCGCCGTGGGCGTCACCTGGTACACGTGGCTGGAGCAGGCCCGCGAGATCCAGGTCTCCCCGCAGGTCCTGGACGCGCTCGCGCGCGCCCTCCTGCTGGACGCCAGCGAGCGGGCGCACCTGTTCGCGCTGGCCGGCAGCCCCGACCCGGCCCCGCACACGCCGTGCCCGAGCGTGACCCCGTCCCTGCGGGCCATGCTCGACCAGCTGGGGCCCATCCCCGCCTGCATCCAGAACAGCCGGTACGACATCCTCGCCTACAACGCCACGTACGGACGGCTGCTGTGCGACTTGGACGCGGTGGCACCCGAGGACCGCAACTGCCTGTGGCTGGCGTTCACCCACGCCGACTGGCGGGCCTCGATGGCCGACGTCGCCGAGGTGAACCGCACCATCGTGGCCAAGTTCCGGGCGGCCATGGCGGAGCACCTCGCCGAGCCGGCCTGGAAGGCCTTGCTCGCGCGGCTGGAGGCGGAGTCGGCGGAGTTCCGCGAGCTGTGGGCCCGCCACGAGGTGCTCGGCCTGGGCGCCAAGACGAAGTACGTCCGCAACGCGCACGTCGGCCTGCTGCACCTGGAGCACACCAACCTGTGGCTCGGGCCCGCGGCGGGTCCGCGCCTGGTGACGATGGTGCCGGTCGACGAGGAGAGCCGGGCGGGCCTGGAGCGGCTGGCAGGACTCGCGGGGCAGGCGGGCCAGGAGCAGCCGGCGGGGCCGGGGCTCCCAGGCCGCCCGGTGCGGCCGGAGCCGTCGGCGCTCCTGGCCCCGGCCGGCGTCTGACGGGTCCCGGCCGCCCGCGGGACCCGCCTACGGCTGCTCGGCCAGCCCCTTCGGCAGCCGGCCCGTGTGCACCACCCCGAGGGCCTGCGTCGCCCGGGTCAGGGCGACGTACAGGTCGCTCGGCTCGTGGTCCGCGGGCTCCACGACGATCACCGTGTCGAATTCGAGCCCCTTGGCCTGGCGCGGCTCCAGCAGGACGACCGTACGGGTGAGGTCCGGCTCCTCCCCCGCCCGTACGCCGGGCAGCGCGGCCGCCAGCACCTCGTGCAGCGGACGCGGCGCGATCACCGCCAGCCGCCCGCCGCCCTCCCGGACCCGCGCCGGGGCGCTTTGGCGCACCGCCTCCGCGACCGCGCCGGCGAGATCGTCCGTCTGCCGCACCCAGGGCCGCCGCCCGGTGGACCGCACCGAGCTCGGCGGCTCGAACCCGGGGTAACGGGCCCGGAGCACCGCGGCCGCCAGCTCCATGATCTCCGCGGGCGTGCGGTAGTTGACGCCGAGCCGGACCAGCTCGTAGCGGTCCCCGACGTACGGGTCCAGGATCCGCTTCCACGATCCGCAGCCCGCCTCGTCGCCGGTCTGGGCCGGATCGCCCACCAGCGTCATCGACCGGGTGGGGCAGCGGCGCATCAGCAACCGCCAGGCCATCTCGGACAGTTCCTGCGCCTCGTCGACGATGACGTGCCCGAAGGCCCACGTACGGTCGGCGGCGGCCCGCTCGGCCGTGCTGCGGTGGTCGGCCTCCTCCTGCCGCTCCGCCATCCGCTCGGCGTCGATGATGTCGTGCGCGGCGAGGAACTCGTTCTCCATGTCCTCGAACTCGTACGACTCGGACCCCTGGGACAGGTCCAGGACGCCCTGCGCGTAGGCGATGCGCTGCTGGCGCTCGCGCTCCTCGGCGGCGCGCTGCGCGCTGTCGTCGAAGCCGAGGAGCTCGGCGGCCTCGTCGAGCAGCGGGATGTCGGCGGGCGTCCAGTCCTGGGTCGTCCGCCGGATCAACTCCGCCTCATGGGCCGGGAGATGGCTGGGGTCGGCGAGGAAGTCACTGACGAGCTGCACGGGCGTGAGGGGTGGCCAGAGGCTGTCGATCGCGGCATGCACCTCGGCGCTGGTCGCGATCTCCTTGCCGAGCTGCGCGATGTCGTCGGCTCCCAGCAGGTTGGGGCCGCCGTACGGGTCGGCGCCGAGGCGGTCGGCGAGCTGGTGCGTGAGGGAGTCGATGACGCGGAAGGCGAAGTACGGGCGGGCCAGGTTGTGCGGCAGGCCGGTGGCGCGAGCCCGGTCCCGGGCCTCGTGCGCCATGGTCCGGTCGAGCAGCAGCGTGCCGTAGTCGTCGTGGTCGATCTCCAGGGCCGGTTCGGGGACCACGGCGCTGTCCTCGCCGCTGCCGGCGGGGACGTTCTCCGGGAGCGCCTGGCGGTCGCGCACCACGTGCGCGAGGACGTCGGCCATCTCCGCGCGGCCCTTCACGGCGGCGGCGCCGGGCCGGTCGGTGCCGGTCGCGCGGATGCCGGGGAACAGTTCGCCGGGGGTGGAGAGGAGCACGCCGGTCTCGCCGAGGGAGGGGAGCACCTCGCCGATGTAGCCGAGGAACGCCGGGTTGGGGCCGACGATCAGCACGCCGCGCTTGGCGAGCAGCTCGCGGTGGGCGTAGAGGAGGTAGGCGGCGCGGTGCAGGGCGACGGCGGTCTTGCCGGTGCCCGGCCCGCCCTCCACCACCAGTACGCCGCGGTGCGGCGAGCGGATGATGCGGTCCTGTTCCGCCTGGATGGTCTGGACGATGTCGTGCATGCGGCCGGTGCGGGCGGCGTCGAGGGCAGCGAGCAGTACGGCGTCGGCGTCGGCCCCCTCGTGGCCGGTGCGCTCGGTGTCGGCGAGGTCGAGGATCTCGTCGTGCAGGGCGGTGACCTCGCGGCCGCGGGTGGTGAGGTGGCGGCGCCGGCGCAGGCCCATGGGGAAATGGCCCGTGGCGAGGTAGAACGGGCGCGCCACCTCGGCCCGCCAGTCGAGGACGAGGGGGGTGCGGTCGGCGTCGTCCTGCCGGATTCCGATACGGCCGATGTGGTGGTCCTGTCCGTCGGAGAACTCCAGCCGGCCGAAACAGAGACCGTTCTCGCCCGCGTTCAGCGCGGAAAGCAGACCGGACTGCTCGGCGACGACAACATCGCGCTCCAGCCGCGCCTGGAACCCGGACCCCGTGTCGGACAGGGCCTGCTGCACGGAGTGTTCGGCCTGGTCACGCAGGTGGTCCAGGCGCGCATAGAGCTCGTCGATGAATTGCTGCTCATTACGGAATTCCACGCTTGACAATTCCACTCCCGACCCGATACGATGTGTCCGTAAAGCTTCACCACGCCCTGCCGTCATCCAGGCGTGAAACATCAAATATACCCAGACGAATACCCCGACCGTCAATTGGTCCGGGGTTTTTTTGTATCCCGAAAACCCGTACCGCACGCATCGCACAGGTGAACGAGGCGGTTGGCCGGAGGTCACCCGGACGGCTCACCCGTCAGGCTTTCGGCGCCGCACACTGCTTTGGTGGACACACAGAGCTGTCCACCACATGGAGCACTCTCATGTATGAAATGCAGGTCGGTGAGGCGGCCACAGGGCCAGGCCTCGTATGGCACGTCGTAGCCCGGGACCGCCGGGCCACCCTGTGCGGCCGCCCCCTCCAGCCGGGAGGCACCGCAGAAACGGACCACCACTGCATGGCGTGCATGACGGCCTTCCAGAACGTCATGCGCGAGGGCTCCGCGGAGTCCTGACCCTTGGGGGTGACCGATCGACGAAGAACCACGCCCGCGCCATACGAACCACGAGCCACGAGCCGCCGCCGGCACCGGGACACCCCGCACCGGCGGCGGCGGGTTTTCCCCGGGTGCCCCGACCACCGACGCCGGCACCAAGTCAAAGCAATCCTTATGGCGGAGCGGGCTGTTACCGTATCCGCTTATGAAAACGATCGGACTGCTCGGAGGAATGAGCTGGGAGTCGACCGCCGAGTACTACCGGCTGTTGAACGAGCTCACCCGTGACCGGCTCGGGGGCCTGCATTCGGCCCGGTGCGTCCTGTACTCCGTGGACTTCGCGGAGATCGAGCACCTCCAGGCCGAGGGGCGGTGGGCGGAGGCCGGTGAGGTGCTGGCGGAGGCCGCGCAGCGGCTGGAAGCCGCCGGAGCGGACCTCGTCCTGATCTGCACCAACACCATGCACAAGGTCGCCGACCGGGTCCAGGCCGGCCTCTCGGTGCCGTTGCTGCACCTCGCCGACGCCACCGCGGACGCGGTGAAGGCGACCGGGCTGACCCGCGTCGGCCTGCTGGGCACGGCCTTCACGATGGAGCAGGAGTTCTACCGCGGTCGACTCGCCGCGAGCGGACTGGAGGTGCGCGTCCCGGACGCCGCGGGGCGGGGGCTCGTGCACCGGATCATCTACGAGGAGCTGTGCCGGGGCATCGTCCGGGAGGAGTCGCGCGCGGCCTACCAGCGCGTCATCGCGGAACTCGTGGCCGGCGGCGCCGAGGGGATCATCCTCGGCTGCACCGAGATAGAGCTGCTCATCGGCGCCGGGGACAGCCCCGTACCCGTCTTCCCCACCGCCCGGATCCACGCCGAGGCCGCCGTCGAGGCGGCCCTGTCGGCCGCTCCACGCCTGCCTTCCCCGCCGGGCGGGGTGTTCGCCCTGGACCGGCCCCCGGCGTGACCTCCCTGGTCCCCCCACGGCGGACAACGCGGCTCCGCCCGCGCCAAGACGCGTCCTACGGGGTGCGGGTGAAGGTGGTGCGGTAGGTGCGGGGTGGGACTCCGCGGCGGCGCACGAACTGTTCGCGCAGGACCGCGGCGCTTCCGTATCCGACCCGCCGGGCGACCTCCTCGACGGGGAGGTCGGTGGTCTCCAGGAGTTCCTCCGCCCGGCTCAGGCGCAGGCTCCGCAGCCAGGCGTGCGGGGTGGTACCGGTCGCGGCGGTGAAGCGGCGGGCGAAGGAGCGTTTGCTCATCATCGCGCGGCGGGCCAGTTCCGTGACGGGCAGCGGCTCGTGGAGGTGGGCGCGGGCCCAGTCGAGGACGGCGCCGAGCCGCTCGTCCCTGCCGTTTCCGGGAACGGGCGCGGCGAGGTACTGGGCCTGCCCGCCGTCCCGGTGGGAGGGCAGCACGATGTCCCGGGCGATGCCGTTGGCCAGGGCCGCACCGTGTTCTCGCCGCAGCAGGTGCAGGCACAGGTCGAAGCCGGCCGCGGCTCCCGCGCCCGTGACGATGTCGCCCTCGTCGATGTAGAGGGCGTCGGGCTCCACGGTGACCCCCGGGTGGCGTTCGGCGAGCAGCGCCGCGAACCGCCAGTGCGTGGTCGCCCGCCGGCCGTCGAGGAGTCCGGCGGCGGCGAGCGCGAACGTGCCCACGCAGTGGGCCGCGACGAGGGCCCCGCGCCCGTGCGCGGCCCGGAGCGCGTCAAGTACCGTCGGGGCGGGCGGAGTTCGGAAGTCCGCGCCGGGCAGGACGAGCAGCAGATCGGCTTCGGCGAGGCGGTCCAGGCCGTGCGCGACGGAGAGCGGCACGCCGCAGTCCGTGGCCACCGCTCCGGGCCGGTCGGCGCACAAGGCGAGTGCGAAGCCGGGCAGCGCCGCCCCGTGGGGGCCGAAGACCTCGGTGACGATGCCGACGGCGAGCATGCCGACGCCGGACGGGACGTACGCGGCGACGGTCGCGAAGGGGGGCACGGGTGCAGTCTGGCACACGGCCGGCACGAATCCTGCGATCATCGGCATCAGTGCCACTCGTGAACTCCCGCGGCTCCCTGAAGGATTGGGGCCATGACAGACGCACCGCTCGGCCGCAGTGCCGCATACAAGGTCCTGACCACCGGCTACGTGGGCTCCACCGGCCCCGGGGTCGCCGCGACCGTCTCCTACGTCCACGACGCGGGACGGCACGTGATCTTCGACCCGGGCATGGTGGCCGGCCACGAGGACATCCTCGTCCCGCTCGCCGAACTGGGCCTCGGCCCCGACGACATCACCGACGTGGTCCTCAGCCACCACCACCCCGACAACACCATGAACGTGGGCCTCTTCGGACGCGCCCGGGTCCATGACCACAAGGTCGAGTACCGGGGCGACCAGTGGACGAACCGCGACGCGGAGGGTTACGAACTCACTCCGTCCCTGCGCCTGATCCGCACCCCCGGCCACAGCGCCGAGGACATCACCCTGCTCGCCGGCACCGGGACGGGCGTCGTGGCCTTCGCCGGCGACCTCTGGTGGCACGCCGACGGACCCGCCGAGGACCCCGTGGCCCCGGACCGCCAGGTGCACCGCGCCTCCCGGCTGCGCGTACTGGCCGTGGCGGACCTGATCGTGCCCGGCCACGGCAGCCCGTTCAGGGCCGACGACGGAACCCCGCGCTAGGCCGGGGAACCCGAACGGGATCAGGACCGAGCCAGGGGCCGGGCCCGGGGCCGGCCGGGCTCACGGTCGTACCGGAAGGAGTGCCGGGCGCTTCGCCGTGCGGGCGTCGCCCGAGGAGCGGCCGCGCAGGCGCCGCCCCAGCCAGGGGCCCAGGAACCCGGCGGCCCAGCGCAGTTCGGCGGCGAGGGTGGGCCCGGGCGCCCCGTCCGGGGGCAGCGGGTGCGTCCACGAATCGTCGCTGCCCGGCAGCTGGAGGGCGTACGCGAGCGAGGCGGCGATCCGCTCGTGGCCGAGCGGGCTCGCGTGCAGCCGGTCCTCGCTCCACAGCCGCGGGTCGGTGACCACCGGATGGTGCCCCGTCTCGACGACGACCACCCCGTGCCGCTCTCCCGCGGCCCGGATGCGGTCGTTCAGGGCGTTCACGCGCGGGGCGAGGGGGCGGGCGAGCGGCGTGATCCGGCCGAGGTCCGGGAAGGTCAGCGTCATGACGCGCGCGCCCTGGGTGGTGAGCGCGGCGAACATCGCCTCCAGGTGGCCCGCGACCTCGTCCGCGTCGAACCGCGGCCGCAGCACGTCGTTGACCCCGGCGACGACGGTGGCCAGGTCGGGCTTCAGGGCGAGGGCGGGCGCGAGCTGCTCGGCGCGGACCTGGCCGGCGAGCCGGCCGCGGACGGCCAGGTTGGCGTAGGCCAGGCCGGGGCTGTGCACCGCGAGCTGCTCGGCGAGCCGGTCGGCCAGGCCGCGCAGGCCGGTGGCGTCGTCCCCGTCCCCGAGCCCCTCGGTCTGGCTGTCGCCGAGGGCCACGTACCGCAGGTACGCGTGCCCGGCGGGGCCGTCGGGGTCGGCGGGCCCGGCGGTCTCAGCGGGTTGCACGAGCCGCCTCCCGCTCCCGCAGCACGGCGATCGTCCGCTCGCACCAGTCGAGGTTGCCCCGCTCGAAGGCGAGGCCGCGCAGGCAGGTCAGGTAGGGGCCGATGCCCTCGCCGTTCCGCAGGAAGTCCTCCTCCGAGCGGTCGCCCCGCATCCTGTCCAGCAGACCGCCGAACAGGTCGACCTTGGCCTGTGCGAAGGCGGCGCGCTCGGTGAGTTGCGCGATGAGCGTCGCGGGGTCCACGTGGTCGGCGGCCTGGACCTTCACGATGAGGTCGTCGCGGATGGAGGAGGGCTTGGCGGCGGAAGCAGTGAACCGCTCCAGCTCCGCGAGGCCGGCCTCGGTGACGATGAACAGGCGCTTGTTGGGCCGGGTGTCCTGGACCACCTCCCGGCCGGAGATCAGCCCGTCCTTCTCCAGCCGGGCCAGCTCGGCGTAGAGCTGCTGCGGGAGCGCGTGCCAGAAATTCGCGACGCCGAGGTCGAACGCCTTCGCCAGCTGGTACCCGCTCAGCTCCTCGTCCAGCAGCGCCGCCAGTACGGCATGGCGCAAAGCCATCGGATCGCCTCCCTCTCGCCCCTGTTTCCGGCGCCGCCCCTGTCCACGGACGCCCCTCGCATGATACTCAAGAAACTGACTAATCATATTCGTGAGTAGCAGATCGTCAGGGAGAAGCCGTGAACGCAGCCGACCGTTTCCGCGCCGCCGTCGAGAGCCGGGACCTCGCCGCCCTGGAGGACTTGTTCACGCAGGACGTGTGCCTGTACAGCCCCGTGAAGTTCACCCCGTTCGAGGGCCGGCCGATGGTGCTGGCGCTCTTCGGGGTGCTGCTGCGCACCTTCGAGGACTTCCGTTACGTCGGCCGGTACGCAGGCAGCGCCGAGACCAGCGCCGACGGCTCCGAGTCCCCGTCGGAGATCCTGCTCTTCCGGGCGTCGGTGAACGGAAAGGCGATCCACGGCATCGACCTGGTCCACTACGCCGAGGACGGCCGGATCAAGGAGTTCACGGTGATGGTCCGGCCGCAGTCCGCCGTGCACGCCCTGGGCGAGGCGGTCCTGGCCGGGCTGGTCGCCGACGGTCTGGCCCCGGCTCCGGCCTCGGGGGCGGCGGGTCGTTAGGCTGCGTGCGGCAGCCCGCTCCCCTACGTACGCCCGGAGGTCCCGGTGGAGATCCGCTCGACCCGGCAGTTCCCCGGCCGGCCCGGCCGAAGAGAGGGGAGCCGCTGATGTCCGCCTCCACCAGAGTGGCCCTGGCCACCTCGGTCTCGGGCCTGGCCTGGGACACCGACCTGCCGCTGCTCCTCGAAGCGCTGCGCGCCCGCGGTCTGGACGCCGTGGCGGCGCTCTGGGACGCCCCGGACTTCGACTGGTCGCGGTGCGCCGCGGTGGTCATCCGGTCCACGTGGGGTTACGAGCAGCGCCTGCCGGAGTACCTGGCCTGGGCCGATGCGGTGCAGGGGGTGACCCGGCTCGACAATCCGGCGTGGCTGGTGCGCTGGAACACCGACAAGCGGTACCTCGGCGAGCTCGCCGGGCGCGGTGTCCCCGTCGTGCCGACGCGGTTCATCGCCCCGGGCGAGGACGTCGTCCTGCCCGGGCACGGCCAGTTCGTCGTCAAGCCGGCGGTGTCGGCCGGGGCCCGCGGAGCCGCGCGCTACACGCAGGACCTCCACGAGAAGGCGGCCGCCCACATCGCGGCCCTCCACGCGGCCGGATCGACCGCGATGGTGCAGCCGTACCTGACCCGGATCGACGAGGGCGAGCGGGCGCTCGTCTTCCTCGGCGGCTCCTTCAGCCACGCGGTGCGCAAGGGTCCGGTGCTGACCGGGATCGGGACCGTCGACGACGACCGCGTACCGCATCCGGGGCTGGTGGGGCACCTGCCGTCCGCGACCGAACTAGCCCTGGCCGAGGCCGCGCTGGCGGCCGTACCGGGGTCGCCGGGCCTGCTGCACGCGCGGGTGGACATCGCGACCGCCGACGACGGGACGCCGGTCGTGATGGAGCTCGAACTCGTGGAGCCCAACCTCTTCATGGGCCACAGCGAACACGGGCCGGCGCGCTTCACCGACCTCGTGCAGGAGCGCGCCAGGTGATGTGAGCGGCGACGGGCAGGTGGTCGCTGCCCGTCGCGGGCAGCGACCGGATACGCGTGACGGCCGCCGAGCGTGTCAGGACCTGGTCGATCCTGGCCAGCGGCAGCGCCGCGGGCCAGCTGAACGCGAAGTCCCGGGGCGGCGGCTCCGTGCGCGACGTGAGCGGGGCCAACCCGCGGTCGTCCACGGTGCCGTTGAGGTCCCCGAGCAGGATCAGCGGGTCAGCGGGCTCGGCCGCGATCGCGGCGCCGAGCAGTGCGGCGCTCTCGTCCCGGCGTACGGAACCGAAGCCGTGCGTCGGGCTCAGGCGCAGGGAGGGCAGGTGCGCCACGTACACGGCGACCTCCCCGTGCGGCGTCCGGGCGGTCGCGCGCAGTGCGCGGTTCCAGCCCTCCCCGATCCCGGTGGGCCTGATGTCCACCGGGCGCACGTCCGCCAGCGGGTGCTTCGACCAGAGCCCGACCGTGCCGGACAGCGCGTGGTACGGGTACCGCGGCGCGAGCTCGGCCGCGTACGCCGGCTCCGCGGCGGACGTCAGCTCCTCCAGCGCCAGCAGATCGGCGCCGGTCGCGGCCAGGGCGCGCGCGGTCCCCGCCGGGTCGGGGTTCTCGTCGCTGACGTTGTGCTGGACGGCGAGGAGATCGGGTGCCCGCTCCTCGCCGGGCAGCAGGTGGCCGCCGAAGAGGCCGAGCCAGGCGGCGGCGGGCAGCAGGGCGGCGAGCCCGGCCACGGCCGCCCGGCGCAGCACCGCGAGGGCGGCGAGGAGCGGGACGGCGAGGCCCAGCCAGGGCAGGAACGTTTCGAGCAGGCTGCCGGGCCGGCCCGGAAGCCCGGCGGGCACCGCACCGTGGAAGACCAGCAGGCAGGCGAGCAGGACCGCGAGCCCCGCGAGGACGCGTCCCCGACGGCGCCAGGACCACTGCTCCGGCCGACGCCGCCGCCCCCGCCCGGCCCCATGCCCGCCCACGCTTCCCCCCGCTCCCCGCCGGCTCCGCTTCCCGCGTCGTGCGCCGCCTTCCCGCGTCGCGCGCCGGCTCCCCCTGCGTACGCTACGACGACGCCCGGCGCGGTGATCCGGTTCCCCCGGCGGGCGGGCGGCCGGGGACCGCGCCGACCCGCGCGAGGACCAGGACGGTGTCGTCGGTGGCCGTGTCGGGCAGCAGATGGGCGAGGATCCGGTCGGCGCCCTCCTCCAGCGAGCCGAGCGGCGCCCGCAGTTGTTCGCACAATGCCTCGATGCCGGTGTCGATGTCCTGGCCCCGGGCCTCGACGAGCCCGTCGGTGTACAGGGCCACGGTGGCGCCCTCGGGGATCTCGACCTCGACCGACCGGTACGGGACGCCGCCCACCCCGAGCGGGACCCCGAGCACGTCGCCGACGGCGTGCACGGTTCCGTCCCGGTGGCGTACGAGCGGCGGCGGGTGGCCCGCGTTGGCGATGCGGGCGCGCCCGGTGTGGGGGTCGTACAGGAGGTACAGGAAGGTCGCCCACTCGATGCCGGCCTCCTCGGCGCAGGCGTCGAGCTCTTCGAGCAGGGCCACGGGCTCGGCGGTGTGCCGGGCGAGGGTCTTCGCGGTGATCCGCAGCCGCCCCATCGCGGCGGCCGCGGGCACGCCGTGTCCCATCACGTCGCCGACCACGAGCGCCACCCGGCCGTCGGGCAGGGCGATCGCGTCGTACCAGTCGCCGCCGACCTCCGTACCGCGACTGCCGGGCAGGTAGCGGTGGCTGATGTCCACGTAGGGGCCCGCCGCGGGGGCGCTGGGCAGCAGGGCCCGCTGGAGGGTGAGCGCGATGTCCTGGACCTTGCCGTACAGCCGGGCGTTGTCCAGGCACAGGGCGGCCCGGGAGGCCAGTTCACCGGCGAGTGCGAGGTCCTCGTCCCCGAAGGCCGGGCGGGCGGCGGACCGGCCGAACATGGCGATGCCCTGCACGGTGCCGCGGGCGATGAGCGGTGCCATGAGGATGCAGGTCAGGCCGCTGTCCAGCAGCAGTTGCGCACGCTCCTGGTGGACGATGGTCCGGGTCGCGAACTCATGGTCGACCGTGAAGCAGAGCGGACGGCCCGTGCTCAGCATCTGGTGGGTGTGGGAGCCCGGCGGGTACGTGACCTCCCGCAGACCGCTCACGAGCTCGACGGCGGGCTCGGGAAGGGTGGTGCCGGAGGCGATCCGGCGGGTGGTCACCGGCAGTTCCGGGTCGAACGCCTCGGTCTCGTCCATCCACTCCACCAGCTCCACGACGGAGGCGTCGCAGAACTCGGGGACCACCGCGCCGACCAGCTCGCGCGCGGTGGTGTTCAGGTCCAGGGTCGTGCCGATGCTCGCGGCCGCCCGGTCGAGCAGGGCCAAGCGCCGGCGGGCCGCCGTCGCCTCCAGGATGGCCTGCTCGCGTTCGGTGACGTCCAGGAGCAGGCCGCCCACGCCGCGACGGGTGTCGCCCGCGCCGGTGAGCGGGAAGAAGCTGACCGAGCGCACCTGGTCGCGGTCGGGGTGGCCCGGTGTGCGCAGGCCCACCAGGGTGCCGATCACGGTCCGGCCCTCATCGGCCACGGAACGCAGCATGCGCTGGTACTCCCCGCCGTCCGAGGTGATCATGACGTCGGCCATCCGGCGCCCCAGGTGCTCGGTGAGCGGGACTCCGTCCATGTCGGCCAGGGCCTGGTTGAGGTGGACGTAGCGCAGCTCCTCGTCCAGCATGACCAGGCCGATCGGGCAGGTTTCGAAGAGGGAGTCGAGGAAGGAGAGGTTGGTCTTCACCCGGTCGAGTTCGTCGCCCCGGCTCGCCAGCCCGATGACCACGGTGGCGCCCGTGGCCCCGGTCATCGGGAAGACTCGGAAGCCGCAGTCGAACACGGAGCCGTCCCGGTGCAGCGCGGGCATTCGTACGCGCCAGTAGCCGAGGGTCCGGGCGCGCTCGGTGAGGTGGGCGGCCCCGCCCGGGGCCTCTGCGCGGGCGGCGCCCGAGGAGGGCTCGGGAAAGAGGGCGGCCGCGGGGCGGGCCAGGATCGATGCGGCCCCGTGGCCGAAGAGGCTCTGCGCGCCGGGGCCCCAGTAGCAGATCCGGTCCTCGTCGTCGATGCCGAAGACGGCCACCACCACGTGTTCCAGCAGGGACCCCGGTTCGGACCTGATCGGGCCGGGGTCGTCCGTACCCCCCAGCCGGTCCGATGGCATCGGCGGGCCCCCTTCTGCGCGCCACTCGCGCGCGTGCGCGGCTGACCGGCGCCCGCACGGCGGACACGGGCTGCCTCCTCAATTCTGCCCGCCCTCGGGGCGCAGGACATCACGGAGCCGGACGGGATCCGCCCGCTCACCCGGGGTGACGGGTTGCCCTCCGTATCACCGAAGGGCAGGTCGGAGCGGGTTTCCCGGTCCGGGCCGGAGATGGGCAACGGGAAACCCGTCGACCCCCGGAGGCCGCCGGGGAAGGCTGAAGACGTCAGCGAGACGGGGCGGCGGGCCGGTACGGCCGGCCCACGCTCCGACGTCAACACAAGGACTCACCCAACAGGGGGACACGATGCGCAAGATGATCCGCGGCGCCGCCGCGCTCGCCACCGCCGCGGCGGCCTTCGTCGCACTGAGCGGCTCGGCCGACGCCAGGCCCGCCGACGACTGGGCCGGCTGCCCCTACGGGGCGGTCTGCATCTACCCGCAGGACCAGAACCCGGCCGTCAAGCCGACCCACGTCTTCACCAGCTACGGAGCCCATAACCTCAGCAACCAGTACGGCAACCACTGGGTCCTCAACAACCAGTACGGCGGGGCCACCGCGAGCCTGTGCACGGGCTCGGGCGGCGCGGGCTGCGGCGCCCCCATCGCCCAGCAGCGGGGTGTCTACGCCAACCTGACGCCGATCAACTCCATCACGCTCAACCGCCCGTAAGCGGGCCGGTGTTCACGGCCTTCCGGGTCCGCCGCTCCCCCGGCGGCCCCGGCGGGCCGGTGTGGCGCGCGCTTCGCGCCACACCGGCCGGACGCGCCCCGCCCCCTCCGACCTCCGCGGTAGCCTGGGACGTTCCATCTCACAACCTGGGCGCGCTGTGCCATGGGGGATGCCGTGGGGGACCCGGACCGCGGACGCGACACCGATCACCACAACGATCACCACGCCGATCACCACGCCGATCGAGAGCCCGATCCGCTCGGAGCGGCCGCGGTCGCCGCCGGCGCCGCGGCGTTTCCGGCCCAGTTGCGCCGACTGCGGGTGCAGCGCGGTCTGTCGCTGGCCGATCTGGCCCGCCGCACGCACTACAGCAAGGGCTATCTGAGCAAGATCGAGACCGGCGCCAAGCGCGTCACCCACGATGTCGCGCTGCGCTGCGACCGGGTGCTGGAAGCCGGGGGCACGCTCCTCCAACTGGTTCCGGAGGCCGAGGTGCCGAAGTCCCGTACCGCGGCGGCCGGCGGGCCGGCCGGGCCCGCCGGGCCGGCGCAGTCGCCCGGCGAGTGCCCCTACCGCGGGCTCGCCGCGTTCACCTCGCGCGACGCGGGCTGGTTCTTCGGCCGCGACCGCGTGACCGCGGCCCTGATCGAGCGGGTCTTCGACCGCATCGGCGCCGGCCCGCTGGTACTCGTCGGCCGGTCGGGCGCCGGAAAGTCCTCCCTGCTCAGCGCGGGTCTCGTACCGGCCCTGCGGCGCACCGGCGGCTTCCCGATGGCGGGCGCCGACGGGTGGCCTGTCGTACGGTTCACCCCGACCGCGCACCCCCTCCGGGAGCTCCTGGACTCCACCGCCAAGGTGCTGGGAGGCGATCTGGGAATCACCGTACGGGAACTGCGCGAGCGGCCGCGGCGCCTGCTGGAAGTCGTCCGGGGTCCGGCGGACGGCTCCCCCGACGGGGCCGGGGAGACCGGGCAGACCGGGCAGACCGGCGAGGGAAGGCCGGCCTCCGTGCGGCCGGTGGTGCTCGTCGACCAGTTCGAGGAACTCTTCACGCTCTGCTCCGACGAGGACGAGCGGCGCGGCTTCGTCCACGTCCTGTGCGCCCTGGCCACGGCGGAACCGGGGACGACGGCGCCCGCCCCGGCCGTCGTGGTGCTCGGCGTACGGGCCGACTTCACCGGCAGCTGTCTGGACCTGCCCGAGCTGGCCGCGGCCTTCACCGACGGGCTGTTCGTCCTGCCCCCCATGTCCGTCGCCGAACTGCGCGAGTCGATCACCCGCCCCGCCGAGCTCGCCGGACTCACCCTCGAACCGGGCCTGGTCCAGCTGCTGCTGCGCGACGCGGGCCTGCGGGAGGGTCCCGCGACGGCCGCCGACGCCCCGGCGGCCGGACCCGGTGACACGCCGTCGGGTGCGCTGCCGCTGGTCTCGCACGCGCTCATGGCCACCTGGCAGCGGCGCTCCGGATCCACCCTGACCGTGGCGGGGTACGAGGACTCCGGAGGCATCCAGGGGGCCGTCGCGCACACCGCCGAGAGCGTGTTCGCCCGTCTGTACCCCGAGGAGCAGCGGACGATCCGCCGCGTCCTGGTGGCGCTGGTCCACGTCGCCGAGGGGACGGGGGCCACGCGGCGGCGCACGTCCCGGGCCGAGCTGATGGGGCAGCTCGCCGGCGCGGACCGGGCCGCAGCGGCCCTCGACGCGTTCGTCCGGGCCCGGCTGATCACGATGGACAGCGACACCGTCGAGATCACCCACGAGGCCCTGCTGCACGCCTGGCCGCGGCTGCGCGGCTGGATCCACGCCGACCGGGACGGGCTGCTGGTCCACCGGCAGCTGTCCCGCGCCGCCGAGGAATGGGAGCGCGAGGGGCACGATCCGTCCGTGCTGTACCGCGGGAGCCGGCTGGACGCCGCCGCCGCCTGGGCCGGGGAACTCGACGGCAGGAGCCGGCTCGGTCCGCGGGAGACGGCCTTCCTGAGCGCGAGCCGCGCCGCGCAGGACGTGCGGCGGGCACAGGCACTGCGCCAGGTCCGGCTCCGGCAGCGGATGACGGCCCTGCTCGGGGTCCTGCTGGTGCTGGCCCTGACCGCCGGGGCCGTCGCGTACCAGCAGCGGTCGGCCGCGCTCCGCCAGGAGCGCACCGCCCGCGCGCAGGCCCTCGCCGTCCGCTCCACCTCCCTCGCCGCCGGTCAGCCCGAGGCCTCGATGCGGCTCGCGGAGGAGGCGTACCGCACGGAGGCGGACCCCGAGGCGCGGGGCGCGCTGCTGAGCACGCAGTCCCAGCCCTTCCTCGCCCGGCTCGGCGGGCACCGGGGGCCGGTCAACGCGGTGGCGTTCGCCCCGGCCAACGGGCTGCTGGCGAGCGCCGGTTCCGACGGGCAGGTGCTGCTGCGGCGGGTCGCGGACCGGCGTACGACGGCCACGCTGACCATGCCGGGCCAGGTGCGCGCGATCGCGTTCGGGCCGGGCGGCCGGACCCTCGCGGCGACCTCCTCCGAGGGTCCGGTCCGGGTGTGGGACACGGACGGGCACGTCGTCGCGGTGCTCCCGGCGCGGACGGCGGACGCCCGGGCCGTGGCCTTCGCGCCCGACGGGCGCACGCTCGCCGTCGCGGGCACCGACGGGACGGTCCGGCTGTGCGATCCCGCCGGCGACGGGTCGGCCGTGCGCGAGATGACCGGCCATACGGGGAAGGTCAACGGCCTCGCCTACGCGCCGGACGGCCGGACACTGGTGTCGGCGGGCGCCGACCAGACCGTACGGCTGTGGGATCCGGTGGCGGCCCGTCAGATCGCCGTCCTCTCCGGGCACACCGCCGAAGTGCTCGCGGTGGCCTTCGCGCCGGACGGGCGGACGGTGGCCTCCGGGGGCGTCGACCGGACCCTGCGGCTGTGGGACGTGGCCGAGCTCCGCACGACGATGGCGCTGACGGGTCACACCGACGACGTCAACGCGGTCGCCTACACCCCGGACGGCACCACGGTCGTCAGCGCGGGCGGCGACGGCACCACCCGGCTGTGGGACGTGCGCGGCGGCCGGGCGGTCGCCACGCTCGCCGGGCACACCGACTACGTGCTCGGGGTCGCGGTGGACTCCGGCGGCACGATGCTGGCCACCGCCGCCTTCGACCAGTCGGTGGTGCTCTGGGACCTGCGCGGTCCGGTGCTGACCGCGCGCCCGTTCACGGAGATCTGGCAGGCCGCGTACAGCCCGGACGGCAGGCTGCTGGCCACCGCGGACGGCGATCACACGGTGCTGCTGTGGGAGGTGGCGGGGCGGCGGGTGGTCGCCTCGCTCGCCGGCCACACCGAGACGGTGTTCTCGGTGGCCTTCTCCCCGGACGGGCGGCTGCTGGCCTCGGCGGGCTCGGACGGGACGGTCCGGCTCTGGGACGTGGCCTCCCGTACGGCGCTGGGCACGCTCACCGGGCACGGCGGGATCGTGTACGCGGTGGCCTTCTCCCCCGACGGCCGGCTGCTGGCCTCGGCCGGCTCCGATCGGACGGTCCGGCTCTGGGACGTGGCCTCCCGAACGCCGCTGGGCACGCTGAGCGGTCATACGGACTTCGCGAACGACGTGGCGTTCAGCCCGGACGGGCGGACGCTGGCCAGCGCCGGCGACGATCTGACCGTACGTCTGTGGGACGTGCCCGGGCGGCGGCCGCTGGCCACGCTCACCGGCCACGCGGGCGCGGTCCGGGCGGTCGCCTTCAGCCCCGACGGGCGCACGCTGGCCAGCAGCGGCAACGACGGCACCGTACGCCTGTGGGACGCCCGGCGGCCGGGGTCGGGGGCCGAGGCCGTGCTGTCGGGCCACACCGGCTCCGTGCGCGCCATCGCCTTCTCCCCCGACGGACGGTGGCTGGCCAGCAGCGGCAACGACCGTACGGTGCGGCTCTGGGAGGTGGCCGGACGGCGGCCGTGGGCCGCCCTGACGGGACACACCAGCGCGGTGTGGGGCGTGGTCTTCTCGCCCGACGGGCGGACGGTGGCGAGCAGCAGCAACGACGGCACGGTGCGGCTGTGGAACCCCGACCCGGGGGCCCGGCTGGCGGAGATCTGCCGGCTGCGCGCGGGCACCGAGTGGCTGAAAACCGCTCCTGACTGCGGGTTCTGAGGCAGCAGGTGCACGTACCGGACCAGCGGGGCACGTACGATCGCAGCCCGCGGACTTGACCGCCCCGCGGCGGCGAGTTCGCGACTGCGACTTTGAAACCCGTCTTCCCGTCTCGTAGTTGAGGAACCACGTGCGCCTGCCTCTCGACCGACGCCTGTCTCTCAGTGCCGCCCTGCTCGCCGTCGTGGCCGGCGTGGTGCCGGCGACCGCCGCCCAGGCGGCCGCGAGCCCGTTCGCCGCCCCGGCGGCGGCGCCCACCACCGCCGCGCCCGCCCCGGCGCCCGACATGGAGGCCGTGACGCAGGCGTTGAAGAACACCCTCGCGGTCGGGGCTCCCGGCGCGATGGTCCGCATCACCGGCTCCGGTGCGCCGCTGACCAGCGCGGTCGGCGTCCAGGACCGGACGACGGGGGCGGCCATGGATGTGAACGGCCGCTTCCGGATCGGCAGCGTCACCAAGACGTTCTCCAGCGTCGTCCTGCTCCAGCTGGTGGACGAGGGCAAGATCAGCCTGGACGCCCCGGTCAACCAGTACCTGCCCGGCCTGCTTCCGGACGACCGGATCACGGTCCGCCACCTGATGACCCACCGCAGTGGCTTGTCGGACTACACGAACGCCATGTTCGACAAGACCGTGCCCGGCTTCGAGGCCGTCCGGAACAAGGTGTTCACCTACCAGGAGCTGGTCGCCCTCTCGCTGCGCGAGCCGCGCACGACCGAGCCGGGCGTCTCGTACCAGTACTCCAACACCAACTTCGTGGTCGTCGGCATGCTCATCGAGAAGGCCACCGGGCACGGCGTGGCCAAGGAGTACGAGAAGCGCATCATCAAGCCGCTGAAGCTGAAGAACACCTCGTACGTCCACCCCTCGACGGAGATCAAGGGCGCGCACCTGCACGGCTACCTGCACCCGGACGAGGCGGGGGCGCCGCTCGTCGACTCCACCGAACAGACGGTGTCCTGGGCCCAGTCCGCCGGTGCGATGATCTCGAACACGGCGGATCTGAACACCTTCACGTCGGCTCTGCTCGGGGGCAGGCTGCTGAAGCCGCGCACCCTGGACGCCATGCTCACCATGACCCCGACGGACGCCGCGAACAGCCGCTTCTACGGCCTGGGCCTGCGCCGCTACGACCTGTCGTGCGGTACCTCGGTGTACGGGCACACCGGCACGGTGCAGGGCTTCTACACGTACGCCTTCACCACCCGCGACGGCAAGCGCAGCCTGGCGGCGGTGGCGAACACCTCGAACAAGGGCGCGGCGAACACGGCCCTCGGCGGCACGCTCGAAGGCGCGTTCTGCGGGAAGAAGACCCCGGCGGCTGGCCCGGCGGCCGCGCCCTCGCAGCGCGGCTTCGCTCTGCTGCCGGCGCTGACCGCGGCCCCGGCCGAGCAGGACCTGCCGGAGCGCGGCTCGCGCTGACGGGTGCCGGAGGTGCCGCCGGGCCGGACCCCGTGGTCCGGCCCGGCGGCACCTCCCGTTTCAGGCCGTGACCCGGATCTTGGACTGGCCGTGGCCGAGGCGCTCCCAGTCCTCCATGAACCGGGCCTTCAGCCCGTGCCGGGCCGCGAGGTCGACGAGGGTGCGGGTGCGGTAGTAGAAGTCCTCCCGCAGGACCTGGTGTTCGGTGCCCTCGGTCCGGTCGAAGGTGAAGTCGAAGAAGCCGCCCGGGGCCAGGATCCGGCCGACGTGGGCGAAGCACTCCTCGATGATCTCGATCGGCGAGTGGGAGAACACGCTGTGGGCGTGCACGACGTCGAAGTACGCGTCGGGCAGGAAGTCGAGCGTGAGGTCCTGGGTGAGCGTGAGGTGCGGCAGCTTGTCCTGGAGCTGTTGGCGGGCCAGTGTCTGCTTGGCGGATATGAGGATGTCCGGCGAGATGTCGATCCCGTAGTAGTGGCCGGGTTCGAGGTGCTCGATGAACCGCCAGCCGGCGCGCAGGTTGCCGCAGCCGATGTCCAGCATCGTGTGGTGCGGGGCGAGACCGTGCTCCACCAGGTACTCGAACTGCATCTTGCCGAGGGCCAGCCAGCGGTCGTGGGTCTGGCTGCCGACGGCGGCCTCGGGATTGCGGGCGGTGTCGGAGGCCATGACCGCCCGGTAGTAGCCCACGTGGTCGGGGTGCTTGAGCCGGAGCCAGCTGTCGCGGGCGGCGCGGCGGACGTACGGGCCGATGCGCGCGGGGTTGCGCGCCGCGTAGCGGACCTTGTGGGCCAGGGTGGTGCGGTTGGCGATGAGGTTCTTCTTGGTTGCCATGGGAGGTTCCTCGGGAAGAAGCGGTGGGGTGGACCGGGTGGGCGCGCTCAGCCGAGGCGGCGGCCGCGCAGCCGGACGGTGGTCAGCGTGACGAGGGCCAGGGCGAGGAGCAGGTAGACCGTGGTGTCGATCGCCTGGAAGGTCCAGAAGTCGGAGCTGGGGTACACCTTGTGCACCCGGCCCGTGAAGCCGTGCTCGTCCATGCACGCGCGCAGCCGCTCGCCCGAGAACAGGCAGTTCTCCAGGGGGTGCTGGGCCCCGTCGGGCGTGAGGTAGCGGTATCCCGCCGACCAGGCGCTGCCGATGAGCTGCTTGGGCTGCGTTCCGGGGGTGATCCGGTCGACGGGGGTGACGAAGTCCCGGCGGAAGAAGGTCAGTACGGCGGCCACGGCAAGGACGGCGGCGAGGGTCACGCCCATCGCGGGCAGCGTGCGGCGGACCAGCAGGCCGATCGCGGTGCCGGCGGCCAGGGCGAACAGGGCGGCGGCGACCGCCGAGGGGCCGGAGGCGTTGAGGATGTACGGATCGTGCCAGTACACCCCGTCGTACATGTTGGCGATCGGCGCCCACCACCAGGCGAGGAGTCCGGCGACGGCGGTGGAGACGGCGACGGCGCAGAGCGCGGCCAGGCCGAAGCGGGCTGCGAACCAGCCGCGGACGCCGGTGTCCTGGGTGAGGACGACCTTGATGGTGCCGCTCTCCAGCTCGCGGCCGATGAGCGGGGCTCCCCAGAACATGCCGATGGCGGCCGGGAGGGCCAGGCCGATGGCGCCCAGGAGGCGGATGCCGCCGCCGGCCTGCGACATGGCGGCGTAGGTCTGGGGCGGGCATTCGCCGTTCCAGCCCTTGCACTGCGAGAGGTCGTAGCCGCTGATGGCCTCCATCAGGTCGGCGCGCCGCAGGGCGACCCAGACCGTGAGGGCCGCCACGAGGAGGGCTCCGGCGAGGACGAGCAGGCGCTGCTGGCGCCAGGCGAGCCACAGGGTGCCCGTCATGCCGCGGCCTCCGCCCCGTGTGCGGCGCTGCGGGGGCCGGAGCGCAGGTGGGCGAGCAGGAGCTCTTCGAGGGAGGGCGTCGCGGTGATCCAGCGTTCGTCGACGCCCGAGGGCAGGGGGCTGCCCGGTGCGTTGCGCAGGAGCGCGGTCAGCTGGCGGCCGGTGGTGGTGGCGTGGACGACGGCGCCGCGGTCCGCGCCCCGCGGCAGCCCGTCCGGGGTGCCGGGGTCGGCGCGGCCGGTCAGGCGGGTGTGCGCCTCGCGCAGGTCCTGGGCGTCACCGGCGAGCCGGATCCGGCCGTCTCGCAGGAGCAGGACGTGGTCGCAGACGTTCTCCAGCTCGGGCAGGACGTGCGAGGAGATCACGACGGTGATCCCGCGGTCGGCGGCCTCGGCCATCAGCAGCCCCATCACCTCGTGGCGCACCAGCGGGTCGAGGTCGGCGAGCGGCTCGTCCAGCAGGAGCAGGTCGGCCTGTTTCCCGAGGGCCAGGGCCAGTGCGACGCGCGTGCGCTTGCCTCCGGAGAGGGTGCCGATCCGGGACTTCGGCGGGATCCCGCCCTCACCGACGATGCGTTCGGCCTTGGCCTGGTCCCAGTGGCGGGGGCTGAGCCTGCGCCCCACGGAGAGCATCTCGGCGACGGTGAACTGCGGGTAGAGCGGCTTGTCCTGGCTGACGAAGGCCGTTCGGGCGCGGGCGGCCCGGGAGCCGGGAAGGGCTCCGAAGACCCGTATCTCCCCGGTGGTGGGCCGCAGCAGGCCGGTCGCGAGGTGGAACAGCGTGCTCTTGCCGGCTCCGTTGGGGCCGACGAGCGCGGAGATCCGGCCCGCCGGGATTTCGAAATCGCAGTCGTGCAGGGCCTGGTTCCCCCGGAACCGCTGCCCTATCGCGGTTGCCCGGAGCGCCGGTCGGGCGGTCGGGTCGTTCACGTGGTGTCCTCTCGTGACGGTCGTTGCGTGCCGGGCCCCGCCGACCCCGCCGGTCTCGGCGGCCGCGCCGCCGCCTGCGCCAGCGCCGCCTCGACGAGCGCGAGGACGTCCTCGCGCCCCAGCCCGGCGGCGTGCGCGCGGGTCACCCAGTCGACGAGGTCGGCGCGCAGCGGCGAATCGGCGGCGGCTTCGGGGCGGGAGAGCGAGCGGGTGACGAACGTGCCCTGTCCCGGGCGGGGTTCGACGAGCCCCTCGCGCTCCAGCTCCCGGTAGGCCTTCAGCACCGTGTTGGGGTTGATCGCGGTGGCCTCCACCACGGCCCTGGCTGTCGGCAGCCGGTCCCCCGGTTCCAGGACGCCCAGTCGCAGCGCCTGTTTCACCTGGCTGACGAGCTGCAGGTACGTGGCGACACCGCTGTGCCGGTCCACCTGAAACTCGATCATGCGCCTGCCTCATTCCACTAATGTGTTAGTGGAATAGTGCGGCGAGGGATCACGGTCCGTCAAATCGCGGACGGCGGAAGCGGCGAGAACCCGGAGGGCCGCCCCTATCCGGTCAAGTGGTCCGCAGCCGGGGCGGGAGACGGGGCGGGGTGCTCGGACCCGATGTCGGCGGGCGGCCGAGGGCGGCGGTCAGGTCGCGGATGCGGTCGGTGAAGTCCGGGTCGGGCAGCGGGAGTTCGAGGTCGTCATCGACGTAGCTGACCGCGGCCGAGACGTACTCCATGACGGCCCGGACGGTGCCCGTGCCGCGCCCCGCCCCGGCCCCGCCGGGGCGCAGTGCCCGCAGGACGCGCAGGGTGGTGGGCAGGCTCGCGTCGGCGGCGAGATCGCGCTCCGCGCCGTCGAAGACCACCGTGGACGTGTCCGGTCCGTCCGGGGGAGCCGGTCCGTCCGGGGGAGCCGAAGCGTCCGCCGCCCGTGCCGCGGCGGCCGGCGCCGTCTGGCGCCGCCACCAGACGGCCTCGTGGTCCTCCCCGAGCGCGAGGTGGTGGAGGTAGAGGCAGTACGAGGCGATCGAGTCCCCGGCGCCGGCGGCGTACTGCCACCAGAAACGGGCGGAGTCCTCGGCGTCGGTGAGCAGCAGGATGCAGCCCAGCACGCGCGCCCCGGAGGGCTGGGGCAGTTTGTGCGTGAGGAAGTCCCCGAGCGCGGCGACCGCGGTGCCCGTGACGGCCGTCTCGCACAGGGCCCGCAGGTCGCGGGCGGCTCCCCGCATGTCCCTGCGCGGTTCGCCGGACGCCGCCGCGCCGGGCGCCCCGGCGATCGCCCCGCGCCGTGGTGCGCCGCCGGTGTCCGCGATGTCGGCCGGCGCGTGCGAGACGGGGTGGAGGCGGGCGCGGGCCAGCAGCTGGTCAATCGTCGAGGTCACCGGAGACCTCCTCCTCGGTGGTCGTGTCCGGGTACAGGGCGGCGCGCAGATTGCGGGTGGCGTGTCGCGCCGTGGAGCGTACGGAGGCCGGGGAGACGCCCAGTTCGTCCGCCGCCCGGGCCTCCTCCAGGCCGCACAGGTGGAGCAGGACGATGACGTCGCGCTGCACGGGCGGCAGGCCCCCGACGGCCCGGAACAGGGCCATGGACTCCTCGACCTGCCCGACCGGGTCGGGGGCGAAGTCGAGGGCGACCGTGTCGAAGGCGGCCTCGACGAGGGAGGGCCGGCCGTTCTCCTTCGGGGCGCGTTCGAGCACGGTCCGGCGCAGCATCGGCCATGCGAACCGCTCGGGGTTCTCGCTGGCGAGCGCGTCGTGCCACAGCATCAGCAGGAGCGTGAACACGTCGTCGACGGCCTTCTCGACCAGGCCGTCCCGGCGCAGGAACGCCGAGGCGTAGCGGGTGTAGTGCGGCCGGTGCATCTGCTGGAAGGCCCGGAAGTCCAGCGGGGCCGAGGCGTTCGCGGTGCGGTGGCGGGCCCCGCCCTCGTGGAGGCAGTCCTTGATCCACGAGGTGCGCTTGCCGAGGTCCTGAGCCGCGATCACCCAGCTCAGCCGCATCGAGTCGTACGGCAGGCGGGGCCGCCCCAGCGCCAGGAGCACCGTACGGACGAACACCCAGCGCGGGTAGCGTCCTACGGCCCGCAGCAGTTCCGATATGTGCCCCTTGTCGCGGCCGGTGCGTGTCTGGAGCTCGTCCAGGGTCACTCCCCGGCCGTGGATGGCGTCGCGCAGCGGCTCCAGCCAGGCGCGGTGCGCGGGCCCGGTGCCCTCGGTGATGGGGCCCAGCGGCCGGCCGGGCCTGCCGCGCCGGCCCTCGGGAAGGTCCTGGGGTGCCGAGTGGAGGTTCATCCCCGCGGCTCCTCTTCCCGGTCGGGCACCTGGGCGGCGGTCCGCTCGCGGCGGCCCTCGGCCACCCCGGTGCCCGCCTGCACGATCTGCTGCACGCCCAGGGCGACCGACGGGATCAGGGCGGTGACGGCCGCGACGGGCTGTCCCGCCACCACCATCACCACACTGAAGGCGAAGATCGCTAAGAGCGCCACCACGGTGACGATCATCCGGTTGTTCTTCATCGCGCCGTCCTCTGGCTGCTTTTGCGCCTGGTTGGTGTCTGTCCGGGATGCGGCTCATGGCGTTGCCACGCCCCCCTTCAGGAGCCGAAGCAAGCATGGAGTGAACAGAGTTGGACAGGTGCGAAAAGAGCAGAACGGGGAACAATCAGAACCTGGTGTCCGCCCCGCTCGCGTCAGGTTCGAGGGGGATCCTGGCCACCAGCCGGGCACCGGCCGGCGCATCCTCGACCGTGAGGGATCCGCCCAGGCGGGTGGCGATGTCGCGGGCTATGGCAAGGCCGAGGCCGCTGCCCCCCTCGTCGCGGCTGCGGGCGTCGTCGAGACGGGTGAACCGCTCGAAGACCCGCTCCCGGTCCGCCACCGCGATACCCGGCCCGTCGTCGCGGACCTCCAGTACGGCGGCGCGCGCGGGCCCGTCGACGCGCAGGACGAGCCGGACCCGCCGGTCGGCGTGGCGCTGGGCGTTGTCCAGCAGGTTCGTGACGAGCCGCGACAGCCACAGGGTGCTGCCGCGCACGACGGCCTCGGGAGCGATGTCCACGTCGACGGGGATGCGGTCCCGGCGGCGCGAGCGGGCCGCTTCCCCGGCCACCTCCGCCAGGTCGACGGGGGTGTCGGGCGGCGCCTCCCCGGTGTCCAGGCGCGCCAGCAGGAGCAGGTCGGCGGCGAGGTCCTGGAGCCGTACGGTGTCCTCCAGGGCCCCGCTGACCAGTTCGCCCCACAGCGCCGGGTCCGGGTGGGCCTGGGCGACTTCGAGCTGGGTGCGGAGCACGGTGATCGGGCTGCGGAGCTCGTGCGAGGCGTCGGCGATGAACCGGCGTTGGCGGATCCCGGCGGCTTCCAACCGGTCCAGGGTGGCGTTCATGGTGACGGCGAGGCGGGCGATCTCGTCCTGGCTGCGCGGCACCGGCACCCGCCGGTGCAGATCGCGGTCGCTGATCGCGGCGACCTCGGCGCGGATCGCCTCGACGGGCCGCAGTGCCCAGCCGGTCACCCGCCAGGTGACCAGGGCCACGGTGAGCACGAGCAGCGGAACCACGACCGCGAGCACGCCGGTGATGGCGTCGTCGGCGGTGTCGGCCTCCCGCAGGGAGGTCCCGGCGTACACGGTGACGAGGCCGTCCGCGGTGACGGTGGTGACCTGGACCACGCGGTGGCGGCGGTCGCCGCGCGCCGGGCCCTCCTTCCAGGTGTCGCGAACCGTGCCGGGCCGTCCCGGGCGCGCCGGGGAGAGGGCCGGCCGGCCGGCCAGGTTGGGGCTCGCCGCCAGGACGCGGCCCTCGGCGTCGACGACCTGGACGAAGTCGGTGCCGCGCCCGGGGGTCACGACGGTGTCGAACCGGCCCGCCGCCACCAGCCCGGCGGTGGACAGGGCCTGACGTTCGGCGGCGGCCTGGGCGTCCCGCATCAGGTTGCCGTCCAGGATCCCGAGCAGGGCGAAGGACGCCGCGCCGAGCGCCAGTGCCACCACGGCGGAGGCGCCGAGCGTGGCCCGGGCCCGGACCGACCGGGGGCGCAGGCGCCGGGCGAGGCCGCCGGCGGACCTCGGGCGCGGACCCCGTACGAGCTCGCGGATC
This sequence comes from Streptomyces roseus, assembly GCF_001044425.1. GTDB lineage: Bacteria > Actinomycetota > Actinomycetes > Streptomycetales > Streptomycetaceae > Streptomyces > Streptomyces roseus. The sequence goes on along the minus strand of NZ_LFML01000123.1, from coordinate 46,446 downwards.
CGGGCGGCGGCCCGCGCCGCGAGGCGGCCGGGAACACGGGCCGCGGCGGCGACGGCGCGGCGGCCGTCAGCCACCGTCGGCCGCCAGCCGGTAGCCCGCGCCGCGGACGGTCTCCACGGCGGCCCGGCCGAAGGGCGCGTCGATCTTCCGGCGCAGGGCGCTGACATGGACCTCGACCACGTTGAGGTCGCCCTCGTACGCCGCGTCCCAGACGTGCTCCAGTATCTCCCGCTTGGGAACGACCTCCCCGGCCCGCCGGGCCAGGTACACGAGGACCGCGAACTCGCGCGAGGTCAGCCGGGCTTCGGTCCCGGCGCGCGTGCACCGCTGCCCGGCCGGGTCGATCACGAGATCGCCGAACTCCATGATCTGCGGGCTGCGGCGGCCGGTGCGCCGGATGAGAGCGCGCAGCCGGGCGACGAGGACCACGTAGGAGAACGGCTTGGACAGGAAGTCGTCCGCGCCGGTGTCGAGGGCCTCGGCCTCGTCGTACTCGCCGTCCTTGGCCGTGAGCATCAGGATCCCCGACTCGCAGCCGCTCGCGCGCAGCCGTGCGCAGACCCGGTAGCCGTTGAGCCCGGGCAGCATGATGTCGAGCACGATGGCGTCGTAGTCGTGCTCCCCGGCCAGCCACAGGCCCTGCGGGCCGTCGTGGGCCACGTCCACGGTGAAGCCCTCGGCCCGCAGACCCCGCTGGAGGGCGGCGGCGAGCCGCCGTTCGTCCTCGACCACCAGTACGCGCATGGGGACAGGTTCTCAGGTCGCGTCCTGCGCTTGCTGAAGAGGTCTTCAGCCGGCTTCAGCGGGGCTTCAGCATCGGGCGCGCACCATCTGCCCAGCCGGGCAGCGTGCCCGCAGAACACGAGGAGCATGTCGATGACTCAGTCCAGTCCCCAGCCCGCCGAGCCGCCCGCCGAGCCGGGCGGGGCCAAGACCGCGGCCGGGGCGGGCGGCGGCGCGGCGGACCGCCGCGGCCGGCTGGTCCGCCTCGCCCGTCAAGGGCGTACGAGATGGGTGGCCCTCGGGGCGGTCGTCGTGATCGGCGGCGCCGCGGCCGCGGCGGCGGTGGCCGAGCACGACCACGACCACGTGCGGGGCGGTTTCGCCGCCAAGGTCCGCGCGCACGGCCCCGGCGAGGGGCCGATGGGGGGCCGGCCGGGCCCGATGATGCGCAAGGGCGACGGGCCGGAGGTCGTCGACGGCGACCGCGCGTTCCCGGACGAGCGCGGGGCGGCGGGCCGTGGACCGGCGGGCCGCGGTCCGGGCGGCGGCTGGGCGGGCGGCTCCGGCAAGGGCGCCCCGGCGCCGCTGCCCGCGCTGTCGGCGGCCCAGGCCGTGGAGAAGGCAACCGCCGCCGTGGAGGGCGGCAAGCTGGAATCGCTTCGGCCCGTTGCCCAGCAGGGCGGCGGCAGTGCCTGGCTGGCCGTCATCCTCGGTACGGACGGGGTCCGGCACGCCGTGACGCTGGCCGGCGCGGACGGCGCGATCACGGGCAACACCGCCGTCGGGTCCGGGCCGGCCGGTACCCGCTGACCGGGCGTCCCGGCCGACCGGGTCCAGGAGGGCGAGGTCCCCGGCGGACAGGCCGCGGCCACACCGGGGGTGAGGTGGCCCGGGTTCACCCGGTCCGGGGATGGCCGGGACGTGCGGCCCGCGGTGCAGGGTCCGCGCCGGGCGGATCCCGGCGGCGCCCACCCCACGGGCGCGGGCCATGGCGAGCACCTGCGGGTGCCCGGCGCCGCCCGCGCCCGCTTCGCGTCCCGAGCCGGCGATAGAGCGGCACGGCACGCAGCCCGGCCCGGTTCGGCCCGGTTCGGCCAGGTCGCGGGCCTGACCGATTCCGGCCATCCGGCCCGTCGGCTGATCGAGGAGCACAAGGTCGGCCAGCGCCGTCGCCTCACGGCCATGTGCGGGCGGGCGGGTGCGCAGGCGCCCGACGACGTCTCCGCGGAGATCACCTTCCTCCTGGAGGGCGCCCAGGTCAGCGCGCAGAACCGCAGCGTCGACCGCGCGGGCGACAGGCTCGTGGCGAGGGTGACGGCCGCCCCGGACCGGGGGACGGCGGCGCGGAAGAGGAGCCGATGAGTCCTGATGGGCGCCCTTCAGGACATCTCGGCATCCGCTGGAGCGGCTAGAACGGCTTGGTCGGGAGGTACTTGCCGTCCAGGGTGATCACGGCGCGCTCCCCGCCCTCGGGGTCGGCGACCTTCTTGACGTCCAGCCTGAAGTTGATGGCGCTGATGATGCCGTCGCCCAGCTGCTCGTGGACCAGGGCCTTGAGGGTGGTGCCGTACACCTGGAGCATCTCGTGGAAGCGGTAGATGGTCGGGTCGGTCGGGATGCCGCCCGGGATCGAACCGCGGGTCGGGATGGTCTGCAGGAGCCGCGCCGCGTCGGCGTCGAGACCGAGGAGTTCGGCGACGGCCTCGGCGGAGGCGGCGGGCAGCGGGTGCTGGCCGAGTACCGCGGCGGTGACGAAGGCGACGGACAGGCCGGCCGCGTCGGCGATCTGCTGCCAGGAGAGGTCCTTGCGGATCTTGGCGTCGACGGCGGCGACGGCCAGGGCCTGGCGGGCGGAGGGGTCGAACTGGGCGTGGATCACGGTGGTTCCTTTCGGGGGGGATGGCGTGGTGCGAGGGGGTGGTGCGGCGTCAGGCCGCGAGGGCGGCGGGTTCGATCCGCTCGACCGCGCCGGTGGGGATGTCGTAGACCCAGCCGTGCAGGGTGAGCGTCCCTGCGGCCAGGGCGCGGGCCACCGCGGGGTGGGTGGCGAGGTTCGCGAGCTGCGCGGCGACGTTGTCCCTGATCAGGGGCCCCGGCTCGCACCGCGCCGCTTCGGCCGGGGGCGCGTGGCGCAGCCAGCGGGCGACGGCGGGCAGTTCCGCGAGGTCCTGTCCGGCGGCCAGCGCGGTCATGGCGCCGCAGGCGGAGTGCCCGCAGACCACGATGTCGGCGACGCCGAGGACGGCGACCGCGTACTCGATGCTGGCGGCGACGCCGTCACCGGCGCCCGCCGCGCCCGTGTGGGCCGGTACCAGGTTGCCGGCGGTCCGGATCACGAACAGCTCGCCGGGTTCCCGCTGGGTGATGAGTTCCGGGACGACGCGGGCGTCGGAGCAGCCGATGAAGAGCGTCCGCGGCCGGTGGGTGGTCGCCAGGCGGGCGAAGAGCTCCGCCTTCGCCGGGAAGACGTCCTGCTGGAACTGTGAGAGGCCCTCGGTGAGGTCGTGCACGGTCACTCCCTTCGGTGGGTCGGCCCGGGTCGGGCTGACGAGATCCACCATGCATGACCTGTGCCTATAGCGTCCAAGACGTACAAAACATGATCGCTATTGGTGCGATCTATGCTTGTTCTCATGCCCCTGGAACTGCGCCATCTCCGCTACCTGCTGGCCGTGGCCGAACACGGCAGCTTCACCCGCGCCGCCGAGGAACTCCACGTCTCGCAGCCCACGCTGTCCCAGCAGATCAAACAGCTGGAGCGGACCGTGGGCGTCCAGTTGCTGGACCGCACGGGGCGGGCGGTGCGCCTGACCGACGCCGGCGCGACCTTCGTCCCGTACGCGCGACGCGCGCTCCAGGACCTGGCCGCCGCCGAGCGGGCCGTGCTCGACGTCGCCGACCTGTCGCGCGGCACCCTGCGCCTGGCGATGACGCCGACCTTCACCGCGTACCTGCTGGGCCCGCTCGTCGCGCGGTTCCACGCCCGGCACCCCGGCATCACCCTCGACATCAGGGAGATGACGCAAGGTCAGCTGGAGTCGGGGCTGCTGGCCGACACCGTCGACCTCGGGATCGCCTTCCCGGGAGCGCACCTGCCCGGCATCGCCGCCACCGACCTGTTCACCGAGACCCTCGGCCTGGTCGTGGGCCCCGACCACCCGCACGCCGGCCGCACCGAGCCGCTGCCGGTGGCCGAACTCCCCTCCTGCCCGCTCGCCCTGCTCAGCGGGGACTTCGCCACGCGGGCGCACATCGACGCCTGGTTCCGCCTGCACCGCGTCGCGCCGCGGATCGCGGTCGAGGCCAACTCCATCAGCGCCCTGACCGAGATCGTCCGCCGCACCGGGCTGGCCACGGTGCTCCCCGACGCCCTCACCCGCGGCGACGCCCCGCTGCACCCCGTCCCGCTCGCCCCCGCCCTCCCCGCGCGGACCGTGGTCCTGCTGCGCCGCGAGAGCGCGTACGAGAGCGCCGCCGTCCGCGCCTTCACCTCGCTCGCCCGGCACTGGGGGCACCCCTGAGCCGGCCGGTCAGCCCGTGAACACCGCCGACGCCAGGGCCGCGTACGCGCACGGCTGCCGTTCCTCGACGACCGGGGCCGCGCCGCCCGCGGGCACCAGGCTCCGGGCCTCGTCCTCGGTGGCGTGGCTCAGCAGCCAGGCACGGGACCAGGCCGGGTCCGCGCAGCGGTCGGCCTGCCGGATGCGGGCCTGCGCGGCGGCGTACGCGGCGCGGGGCACCCGGCGGGCGATGACCGGGAGGACGTACTGCTCCTCGGCTTCGATGTGGGCGGCCAGCAGGTCCCGCTGGACGGCGAGCAGTCCGGCCAAGCTCCCCGCATGACGGCCGGGATCGGCGGCGAACCGGGCGGCGGCCGCGTCGCACTCGGCCTGGAGCACGTCGAGCGCCTCGTGGTCGGCGACGAAGCCGACGATGCCGGCGGCCGCCTCGGCGGCGTCGGGCACGGCGTCCAGGACGACCGGCCACAGGATCCGGTCCTCCCGCTGGTGACCGCGCACGGCCTCGTTGAAGCGCTGCACGTACCCGGCGATGGCCCCGGCCCGCGCGGGCGCGGCCGGTTCGGCGGCCGCCGCCAGGGCGGCGAGCAGCCCGGCCAGGCGCCCGATGTCGGCCAGGATCGCGCGATGGGCGACCCGGACGCCGGTGAGATGGGCGGCCACCGGGCCGCATGGCCTCGCGGGGGCGGCGTGTTCGCTGTCCATACGGAGACTGTGCGCGCCCCGCGTCAGCGTCTGGTCAACGTTCGATGAACGCCGTCCGTCCACTGCGCCATGGGCTCGGAATGCGCCCGCCCCCATCCGGCCGCTGCTGCGCCCCCGCAGGCGGGCCGCGGGCTCCTTTTTCCGACACTGCCGGACATACGGCGCGATGGGGATGCGCGGGCCCCGCCGGGGTGCCAGGCTGGTCGGCATGATCTTCATCGCCGTCAGGTTCGACGTCCGTCCGGAGCACAGCGACAACTGGCTCACGCTCGTCGACGAGTTCACCCGGGCCACCCGCAACGAGCCCGGGAACCTCTTCTACGACTGGTCGCGCAGCGTGGACGATCCCACCAAGTACACCCTCCTGGAGGCCTTCACCGACGCCGAGGCGGGCGCCGCGCACGTCGCCTCCGACCACTTCAAGGCCGGGATGGAGACCCTGGCCGGCGCCATCGCCAGTACCCCGGAGATCATCAACGTCGAGGTGCCCGGCCAGGGCTGGAGCGCCATGGCCGAGCTGTCCCCCCGCGACTGATCCGACGGGCCGGCGGCCCCGCCCCTACGAGGACAGCCCCAGCAGGCGGGCCGCCGTCTCGCGCATCTCGACCTTGCGGACCTTGCCGGTCACCGTCATCGGGAACTCCTCCACGACGTGCACGTACCGGGGGATCTTGAAGTGGGCCAGCCGTCCCTCGCAGTAGGCGCGGACGGCCGCCGCGGTCAGCGGCGGCGCGCCCTCGCGCATCCGCACCCACGCCATCAGCTCCTCCCCGTACTTGGTGTCGGGGACGCCGATGACCTGCACGTCCAGGACGTCCGGATGTCCGTGCAGGAACTCCTCGATCTCGCGCGGGTACACGTTCTCCCCGCCCCGGATCACCATGTCCTTGATGCGGCCGGTGATGCTCAGGTAGCCGTGCTCGTCCATCACCGCCAGATCGCCGGTGTGCATCCAGCGCGCGGCGTCGACGGCCTCGGCCGTGCGCTCCGGCTCGCCCCAGTAGCCGAGCATCACCGAGTAGCCGCGGGTGCAGAGCTCCCCCGGCTCCCCGCGCCGTACGGTCCGCCCCGACTGAGGGTCGACCACCTTGACCTCCAGGTGCGGTCCGACGCGGCCCACCGTGGAGACCCGGCGCTCGACCGAGTCGTCGGCGCGGGTCTGCGTGGACACCGGCGAGGTCTCCGTCATCCCGTAGCAGATGGACACCTCGCGCATGCCCATCCGGTCGATGACCTCCTTCATGACCTCGACCGGGCAGGGCGAGCCCGCCATGATCCCCGTACGCAGACTGGACAGGTCGTACGCGTCGAAGCCGGGCGCGGCGAGCTCGGCGATGAACATGGTGGGCACCCCGTACAGGGAGGTGCAGGACTCCGCCTCGACCGCGGCGAGGGTGGCCAGCGGGTCGAAGGCCTGCGCCGGGATGACCATCGCCGCGCCGTGGCTGGTGCAGGCGAGGTTGCCCATCACCATGCCGAAGCAGTGGTAGAAGGGCACCGGGATGCAGACCCGGTCCCGCTCGGTGTAATGGCACAACTCCCCGACGAAGAAGCCGTTGTTGAGGATGTTGTGGTGCGAGAGGGTGGCTCCCTTCGGGAAGCCGGTGGTCCCCGAGGTGTACTGGATGTTCACCGGGTCGTCCGGGCTCAGCTCGGCCGACGCCCGTACGAGGTCGGCCGGATCGCCGCGGCGGCCCCGCTCCAGTAGGTCGGACCACTGCGGCCCTTCCAGCAGGACGGTGAACTCCAGGTCCGGGCAGCGCGGTGCCACCTCCTCGATCATCCCGGCGTAGTCGGAGGACTTGAAGCGCTCTGCCGCGACGAGCAGCCGGATCCCGGCCTGGCGCAGCACGTACTCCACCTCGTGCGAGCGGTACGCCGGGTTGACGGTGACGAGGATGGCTCCGATCTTGGCGGTGGCGTACTGCACCAGCGTCCACTCGGCGCGGTTCGGGGCCCAGATCCCGACCCGGTCCCCCTTGGCGATGCCCAGGTCCATCAGGCCGAGCGCGAGGGCGTCGACGTCGGCGGCGAACTCCGCGTACGTCCAGCGGCGCCCGGCGGCGAGGTCGACGAGGGCGTCGCGGCCGGGGAAGCGGCGGACGGTGCGGTCCAGGTTCTCGCCGATCGTGTCGCCCAGCAGCGGTACTTCGAAGACCCCGGACGCGTAACTCGACGCTGTGCTCGACGCGGCAGACACAGGTACCTCCTGGACTCGGTGGCGGGGCGGGGCCCGGCGGGCCGGCGCCCCCCTCATGATCCTCTTCGTCCGGGGCCCCGGCCACCCTTGCGGCGCCGTCGACCCGAAGGGTGTGCGGCGCCGGACCGTCCGGCTGCGCCCCCAGGGCGTCCGCTAGCGGATGCAGCCGACGATCCTGACGGAGATCTCCGCGCTGCCGGTGAGGCCGGCCGCCGGATCGGTCGCGGTGAACGCCAGCTTGTACGTCCCGTCGGGGAGCAGCGGGACCAGGAAGCGGCCCGACGCGCCCGCGCCCAGGGTCACCGGCCCGTTCGGCCCGGTGATCCGCCAGCTCGTGTACTGCGGGTCGGTGAGGGGCCGGTCGTCCGGGCGGGTCCGGGCCGACCCGGCGAACGACTCCTCGCAGCCGCGCCGCAGTTGGCCGCCGCTCGACGGCTGCTGGATGCTCACCGACGGGGCCTGCGGCTGCTGCCGGGTCGGCGGCCTGCTCTGCGACGGGGTGCCCGGCCGGCTCGGGCCGCCCTTGGTCGGGGCTCCGGGGCTGTCGGGGCCGCCGGGCGCGGGAGTCGTACCGGGCGGGGCGGACGGGCCGGTCGTCGGCGAGGCGCCGGGCGTCGGGGCCGAGGAGGAGGGCGAAGGCGACGCGGGACCCGTACCGTCCGTCGCGCCGGGCCCCGGATCGAGGGCGTGCGGCAGCTCCGGCCGGGCGACGGAAGCCGGGGTGGGGGCCTTGGGCGCCTCGGTGGGCTTGGCGTCGATCTTCGCGCAGACCGCGCTGGCGACCAGCGACTGGCCGTCCGGCACGGGTGCGACGCGCAGGGCCTGGTCGTCCGGGCCGCGCCCGTGGGTGTCGAAGTACCCGTTGCCGGTAAGCGTCTCGCGGTCACTGTGCTCGATCCAGACCGAGTCGAAGTAGTCGAGGCCGGCCTTCTGCTGGTTCCTGCCGGTGACGTGCCAGGCCTTCACCTCGGCCCCCGAGGGCTCACCGGCCGCCGCCGGGGCATCGGTCGGCGCGTACAGCCACCCGTCGCCGAAGAAGCGCGTCGGGGCCTCCGCGGCGCCCTGCTCGTTCTCGGCGGGGAACTGGAAGCCGCCGCCGACCACCAGCTTCCCCTTCGGGCAGGCCACGGCCGCGCCCGCCGTGCCGCCCGCGGCGACCGTCACCTTCGCGGTGGCCACGGACACGTCCTTCAGCCGGACGCAGATCGGACGCAGCGACACCGCGTAGTTCGCCTCCGGCGGTTGCGGGTCCTCGATCCGGGTCTGGCGCACGATGTTCTCGGAGGAGTGCAGCGGGAAGACGCCGGAGCTGAGCCGGGTCCCCGGGTTGAGCGCGGCATACGGCACGGCCTTGGCGTCGCCGGCGAACACCGACTTCGTGGTCAGGCTGTCGAGCGGGACCGGTGCGACGCCCCGGCCCGTCAGCGTACGGCCCGCCCGGAACTCGGTGCCCAGCGAGGTGAAGTCCCCGGGGCAGGAGGGCGATGCGGAGGCGTGGCGGGCCGTCTCCGCGAACGGCCCCGCGGTCGTGAGGTCGTGAATGAGCGCGCCGCCGGTGGCCGTCACCTTGTTGGCCCGGTCGTGGAACGCGTGCGCCTGCTCGGACCAGCCGACGCCGCCGAGGAACTCGGGTTTCGCATTCACGCACAGCGCGTACGAGGTGAGCGTGGCGGGCGCGGGGTCCGGGTTGTACGCGGCCGCCAGCCAGGCGTCGCCCGCGAAGAGGCTGCTCGTGGCGAAGCCCGTACCGGTGATGGCGTACCCGCCCCCGAGCGCCTTCTCGTGGCTCCGGCAGGCGGCGACCGCGGACTGCTCACCTCCCGCAGCGACCGACACGGAGACGCTGCGCTGCACGACCGCCGGCCGGGGGCCGTGCCCGAGCGCCCACACCCCGGCCCCCACCGCGCCGGAGACCACCACGGCGCCCGCGACGGCCACGGCGGCCGTCTTGGCGGTGACCGCGCTCCCCAGTCTCGCCCAGACTCCAGACCCCATTGGCGATTCCCCTCCCCCGGCCCCGCACGGCCCTTGCCTCGCCGCGACGGCGGGGCGTGGGCAATGTAGCGCTGCGTGCGATACACGTCACAGAGGCTTGAAGTATCGGTTCTGCCATGGACTCGCCGCCTTCGGGCAAAGCCCCGCCGGAGGGTACGGGTCCGGGGTGGCACTGGTGCCACCCCGGATGCGGAAGGCAGGGATATCGAGGGCGCGGGGGCCCGCGCGCGAGGATCGGAGGGACCGACCGGATCCCAGGGGGAGTTCGAAGATGCACGTGTTCAACAAGCCGGGTCGCCGACTGGCGGCCGCGGCCTGCGGGCTGCTCGCCGCGGTCGCCCTGACCACCGTCCCCGCGAGCGCCGCGAGCCCCGCGAGCGCCGGCCACGCGAGCCACGCGAACCACGCGAGCCCCGCGGCAACAAGCGGCTCCGCACCCCCGGTTCCCGCCCGCTACCGACGGCAGCAGCTCGACTGGCACCCCTGCGCGGCCGGTGCGCCGGAGCTGGAGTGCGCTTCGATGTCCGTACCGCGGGACTGGTACCACCCCAGTTCCGGGCCGGACCTGACGATCGCGGTCTCCCGCCGCCGCGCGTCGGATCCGGCGAAGCGGCGGGGCGTGCTCATGATGGCGGCCGGCGGCCCCGGCGCCTCGGGGCTCCCCCGGCCGGCCGGGCTCGCCGCGTACAGTCCGAAGCTGGCGGCCGCGTACGACATCGTCTCCTTCGACCAGCGCGGTGTGGGCGCGAGTACGAAGGTCGTCTGCTCGGATCAGGACACGGTCGACGCCATGTTCGGCGGCGGCGACCTGCGCGACCGCTCGGCCGCCGCCGTCCGCCGGACCTGGGAGGGCGCGCGGGAGTTCGTACGGGACTGCCGGCGCGCGTCGGGCGGGCTGCTGCCGTACATCACCACCGATCAGGCCGTGCACGACATGGACCTGTACCGGGAGCTGCTCGGCGCGGCGCAGATCTCGTACTACGGGCCCTCGTACGCCACCTTCCTCGGGGCGTACTACGCGACCGAGTTCCCCCGCCGCGTGGAGCGGGTCGTCCTCGACAGCAACATCGACTTCACCGGGGACTGGCAGTCCTTCCTGACCGGGCAGCCGATGAGCTTCCAGCGCCGCTTCGAGCAGGACTTCCTGCCGTGGCTCGCGGCCCACGACGCCACGTACCACCAGGGGCGCACACCGCAGGAGGCGCAGGCCTCCTACGAACGGCTGCGGGCCGCCCTGCACGACCGGCCGCTGGACGTCGAGGGGACCGTCATCACGCCCGACCACCTCGACGCGGCCGCGACGAACGCCCTGTACGACGCGGACCGGTTCGGTGACCTCGCCTCGCTGCTGGGCTTCCTGGCCCGTCCCGAGCAGGCGCCGGAGCAGACGCGCAAGGCCGTCGCGGACCGGCTCCGGCACGTCATCAGCGCGGATTTCGTCGCCGACTTCTTCTCGGTCACCTGCGGGGACACCCCGTGGAACCGCGACGGCCGGTACTGGGTCGAGCGGAGCGCGGAGGCGACGCGCGCCCATCCGCTGGCCGGGGCACGGGAGTTGACGTACGCGTCGGTCTGCGCGAACTGGCCGCGCTCCGAGGCCCCCCGCATAGAGGTCACCGGCGAAGGCTTGCCGCCGGTGCTGATGCTGAACTCGAAGAACGACCCGGCGACCTATTACGAGGCCGCCGTACGCGCCCACCGGGGGCTGGCCGGGTCGCGGCTGGTCACCGTGGAGGGCGGCGACCACGGCCAGTTCCAGAACGGCAACGCGTGCGTCGACGCGTACGTCGAGGGCTACCTGCTGGACGGCGCCCTGCCGGCCGCGGACACCGGGTGCCCGGCGCCGGGGCGGTGACCCGGCCGGGCCCCCGGCGGCGCCGTCACTCCTCGACGGCACCGCCCATCCGGCGCAGGTGCCGGCGGAAGGTGTACGAGGGGTCGGCCTCGCGCAGCACCAGATAGTCGGCGAAGGCCGTCTGGCTGCGCAGCGATTCGCCCGCGCGGATCCGGCGGGCCTGTTCGCGCTCGGTCTCCCGGATGCCGAGCGCCGTGTCCAGCACCTCCTCGACCCGGTCGGCGGGCACGAACAGCACCCCGTCGGCGTCGCCGAAGACGAAGTCCGAGCCGCCGACGAGGTGCGGGCCGAACCGGGCGGTGACCAGGGCCTCGGGCTCGCGGTCGTCGAGCCGTACCGGGCCGGGCGGGTGGCTTCCGTAGCTGAAGACGGGCAGCCCGATCTCGGCCAGCTCGGGCGTGTCGCGGTGCAGCCCCCACACGACGAGGCCGCTGACTCCGGCGCTCTCGGCTTCGAGGGCGGCGAGGTCGCCGACACAGGCCTCGTCCGTGCGGCCGCCGTTGTCGATGACCAGGACGTCACCGGGCTCGGCGGATCCGTACGCCTCCAGGAACACGTCGACGCTGCCGTAGTGGCGCACCGGCAGCGCGCGGCCCGCGACCCGGTGGCCGGGCAGCACCGCGCGGATGCCGGCCGGTGCCACGCGCACCGGCACTCCGGTGCGCAGGCAGGCGTCGGCCACGAGCGGCGTGGACAGGTCGGTGAAGGCCTTCAGCATGCCGTCTCCCCTTCTTCTCCGAACGGACGGCTTGGGTCAGCCACCGCCCCCCATGGTGCCTGCCCGCTCGCCCGGGCGCGGGAGTTCGGGGCGGGAAGTCACGGGATGTCGGCGTCCGCCGTGACCGGCGGGGCGCGCAGGGCGTGGCAGCGGTAGGTGCGGGTCCAGGAGAGCCGGTCCCTGTTCCGGGGTGATGCCTGCGGGGTCCGCGCGGGCCTCGCGGGCGGGGTCGGTGCGCGCCGGAGGTCATTCGGCGCCGATGCGGCCGCCGAGCCATTCCAGGGCGGGCGCGATCTCCCGGCGCCACGTGTTGAAGCCGTGTCCGCCGCTGTCGAGCGTGATCGACGAGACGCGCGCCGGCTTCTTCACCTTCGCGATGAACTTCTGCGTGTCCTTGTAGTTCTGCTCGCCCTGCTTCGAGCTCGTCACCAGGAAGGAGGACTTGCCCTGCGGCAGGTTGTCCAGGCTCCACAGCAGGTCCGATCGTTTCTCCTCGGTGTTGTTCCCGTGGAAGAGATCACCGGAGTACTGGTCGAGCTCGGGCTTGTAGTCCGCCGACAGGCCCACCCCGGCCGCGTAGTGCTCCGGGTGCTCCAACGCCATCTTCAGCGCGCAGTAGCCCCCGGTGGAGTCCCCCATGATGGCCCAGTTGGAGGGCGAGGTTCCGACGCGGTAGGCGCCGGAGACCGCCTTGGGCAGGTCCGTACCGAAGAAGGTCTCGCTGAGCGGGCCGCCCGGTACGTCGACGCACTGGGTGTTGCGGGTCGGTATCACCGAGGGCTGCATCATGACCAGGACCATCGGCGGCATCTTCTTCTGCTTGGCGAGCCTCCACGCCGTCCTCGGGTAGTCCAGCCCCTTGAGCAGGTTCTCGGCCATGCCCGGGAAGCCCGTGAGCACCACGGCGGCGGGGAACCTCGTGTGCTCCTTCCCGGGCTGGAAGTACTCGGGCGGCAGGTACACGTACGCCTGGACGACGGCCTTGGAACCCTCGCCCCGCACCGTGATCCTCTCGATCGCACCGCCGATGCGGGGTGTCGCCCCGCCGGGCACGTCCGTCGGCTGCCGGCCGAGTACGCGAACCGCCGCGCCTCCGGCGGCGTCCTGGCCCGTGGAGGGCATCGACCCGTGGGTCCCGGTGAGGTCCGCCCACGATCCGTAGAGCAGGAAGGTCCGGTTGGCGATGAGGCCGACGGAGGCGAGCACCAGTACCTGGAGCGTCAGGACGACGCCGACCCGGCCGAGCACCGGCCGCCCGCCGGGGCGGCCGAGGCGCGGCCAGAACCACACGGCGGCGGCGAACGCCAGCGCCGTGCCGAGGAGGACGAGGATCAGGAGCGTGCTGCTGGTGAGACTCACGGATCAGGGAAACTCTCTGCGCTGGCCGGGTCGGCACGGACCTGCGGCCCGTCGGCGCGCCGTCTGTGCGGGCGCACAGGGCTAGACCGCAACGGGGCCCGATCCGTTCCACGTGATGCAAACGAGAAGAGGAAGCCGCAGACATGCTCGCGTCCCTTTTACGCCATCCCGGCCTGCGCCGGCGGGTGCCGGTCACCCCGGGCGCCTCGCGCTGTTCCGGCTCGGCCAGAACCTGCCGCTACCGGGCGCGGCCACGGCGGCGTTGGCCGCAACCGCGCGGGCGGTCCCCCGCGATGACCAGGTGTACGGCCTCGTCGTCGCGCAGGCTGTCCCCCGCGACGACCGGCCGTACGGCCTCGTCGACATGATCACCGGAGGGGACCGGCACAACGGCCGGTCCTCTCCCTGGGCGTTCTGCCGGTCTTCGGCGCTCAGTTGCTCGCCGCGCTCCTGACCCCGATGGCGCCCCGGACGGAGGCGCTGCGCGAGGCGGGCCGGGCGGGTCTCGCCGCCCTCGCCCAGGGGACGCGGTGGCTGACCGTGGACCTCGGGGCAGTTGTGGAGTCTTCACGAAGCCCGGAGCGGCCGCTTCCGCGCTCCCGATCGGGGTCAACACGGCGGGGGGGGCGTCCCCGGCATCCGTCCGGGCGGGCCGACCGCCCGGTACATCGGATACGTACGCACCCGCCCGGCCTTCTCCGGCGCACTGTTCACGGGGCCGGCCGCCCTGGTGCCCATGCTCGCGCCGGCGCTGCAGGGGATCGGGGAGGGGTTCACCTTCGGCGTCACGGGCCTGCTCGTCCTGGCCGCCGTGGGGACGACCGCGGCCGGGCGCGTACTCGCCTCCGTCCAGGGCGAACTCCAGCCAATTTATTGACATGGGCCTGACATTTCAAGGTCCCTGTGGGACGTTCCTGGCGTGTCTCGAAAGCTCTCTCCCCCGGCCGTTTCGGACACCGCCCCCGACGGGCCGGGCGCACGCCGGCGAGGCCCCCCAAGGCCCCGCACCACACCCCCACGAGGACGTGGCGAAGAGGAGCGACAGCATGAAGATCTCGACATGGCCGGGCGCGGCCGTCCTGGCAGCAGCGGTGGTCGTCGCCGGAGCGACGTCGGCGACCGCCCTCGGCCCCACCGCGGACCAACAGCTCGACGGCGTCATCGTCGTCGCCGGCAACACCTGTACCTGGACCAACGCACGCACCGGCGCCAACCCCCCGAGCGCGCTGACCGTCGACCGTGCCACCATCAACACCCCCGGCGGCAACCTCGCCTGCGGCGGCGGCATCACCGCCTCCCTCAACAACAACCCCGCGTTCACCTTCGACGACGCCGCCGGCCTCGCGAAGACGGACGCCATCGACATCACGGGCAAGATGAGCTTCGTCTCCTGCCGCTACAAGGCCACGAACATCACGTGGAACCGTGACGGCGCCACCCGCAAGTACGTCAACCAGGCCTTCACCGCGACCAAGACCTCGGGCAGCTTCCTGTGCCCGGGCTCGGTCACGACGGCGGCCGGTGACGCCTCGATGCTCTTCCACTGAGCCGTATCCACACCTCCGCACGCACCGTGTGCCGCAGCCCTGCCCGGGATGCGGCACACCCGCGGGCTACGGGTCGCAGCGATCAGGGCCTGATGTCCAGCGTGCGGCACTCAGCAATGCCGCAGCGCCTGAGCAGCTCGGGCACGCGATGCCGATCGGGCGCAGGCCGCGCTCGCGCCACTGCCCGGTGAGTCGCTCGGCGGCCTCGGGCAGCGCCATGCCCAACCCATCGCTGACGGCGTTCAGCCCGAAGGCGGCGTCCGGCGTGGAAACGGGCAGCGCGCCGGGGAACGGCGTCTCCAGCAGGGAGCGGCTGCCGGGGGCGACGGCCTCCGGGTGGTACATGATCCCGTCGCCGTCGAGCACGGCGAGCGCCGTGTCGAGGTGGTTGTGGCGCGGGTCAACCAACTCCAGGCCGATGACGGGCCGACCGAAAACCATCCGCGCCTCCTGGTGGCCGCGCTCGTCGCTGCGAAAGCCGTGTCCGGCCAGGGCGGAGCCCCCGGTGGCCAGGAAGTCGCCCTCGCCCTCGTTGACCTACTGCACGTCGTGCAGCTCGGTGAAGCCGTTCACGCGGAAGTAGTCCATGTATGCGGAACCCTCGGCGACGCGCTCGGCGTTGCGGAAGCGGGCGCCGAGGACGCGGCCTCCGACGACGGTGGCCCCGTTGGCCGCGTACACCATGTCGGGCAGGCCGGGCACCGGTTCGATCAGCTCGACGGTGTGCCCGAGCTCGCGGTACAGATCGCGCAGCCGCTCCCACTGGAGGACGGCGAGTCCGGCGTCGACCGGCTTGCGCGGGTCCATCCAGGGGTTGATCGCGTAGACCACCTCGAAGTGGGAGGGGCCACACATCAGGTACCGGCGCGGACGCTGTTCGCGCGGCCGGGCGGAGGGCGTCGAGGCAGAGGTCATGGTCTCTCCCGGGCGGGCCCGGTGGGACCAGGCCAGGCGAACAGGACGCCGCACTCGGCGGGGTCGCCGACCTCCCCGACGGCTCATCCAGCACAGCCATCGTCCGCGGGCGTTGCCGTCAGACCGTGGAAGAGGCCCACCGAGACACAATTTGCTGGGCCTCTTCAGGTCGATCGGCTCACCTCAAAGGAGAAAATTGATTTATTGCGATTCCACAGAGAAAGTGACGATAGGACCGTCCTCGGAAGCCACGATTCGGACGTCGAAACTACGACCAGGGAATTCTGCACGAAGTGCACTTTTCCAAGATTTCGCGATGCATGCCGCAAGGAACTCCATCGCCCCCTTGTCGTCAAACGCATCCCCGGATTCGACGATCTGCCAAACCCTCAATTGATTGAGCGTCGCCTCGATCTTTCGCGCATCGCCGGAGAGGCTATCGCACCAAAGGTTGAAATTCGTCTCCTCATAGGCGCGATCCCACAACACGCAGTTTCCCACTTCGACAAAGCGAGGCCACAAGATGCGAGAAAACGCCACGAGAACGCCAAGGTCCCCGTTGCGCTTCACATAGTCGACATAGTCGACGCGCCCGCCCCACTCATCCACCCACGCCTTGATTCTCGAGTACTCCATTGGATCGTTCAGCACAATAAATCCCCTCTGGCACGTAGAAAAACCAGCCCTGCGCCACAGCAATGTCTCGGGTGCCCGCCGAGGAAACGACAGGCACCCGAGGCTTCTATTCCAGTTACTAAAGAATCGATCGACGACTGACTTTACTCAAGGTGTGCACCCTACCGGCATCCACACAGCTCCTCTTCCGGAAGCAGCGGCCGCGGATATTTTGCCCAGTTCAGGAAAACCTGCCCCGTTCTCGGGTTCGTGTGTTTTTCCATATCGAGAATATGTGGCGCCGGAATGCCCGCATGCGCCTTCGACGTGGGAAGCAAGTCGGCTCGTTGCGAAATTGCCCCGTCCGCGTCGTACCTGGCGTATGCAGTAACCGTCCCATCCTGTTGCTGCCGAAACAGGGTCTCCCCAGGACCGGCAGTCTCAGGGAAGCGCCCACTGACCTGCCGCGCACCCGAGAGGCTTACTCCTACATGTCCGCAGTCGTTGTGAACCAGTACCGGCGCCTCGCCCGCCAGCACATAGTACGTGTGCACGTCCGATACGGTGAAGTTGTACGTCTTCACGAACTCGGTGAACGCACGGTTTGCCGAGACGCGTACCTCCGCACCTTGATCGGTGAGGAGCGTCGTGCCAGGACTGACGTCCCCGGCGTGCACCCAGCCACCGACGCTCGGCGACCAGAACGGGTGGTCGCGGGTGGCGGTGAGTTCCTCCACCCCGGTCGGCGTTTCGATCGACAAAGTGTTGAGATCCCGCTGTCCCTGCGAGCGGATCAGCTGGGTGACCTCATGAGGCGCGGACTCACCGCTCCTGGGATCCGTCGCGAGGACCTGGTCGCCGACATCGACGTCCTCGATCTTCTTCGTCGAACCGTCACTCATGAGAACGAGCGTGCCGGCCAGGAAGCATTGACTGCCCTTACCGCCCCGGATTCCGCCGCCAACACCCGCTTCGCGGTGGGAGAACATCGCCCCCAGGAATACGGGAACCTGATACCAGTCGCTGGAGGTGTCGATTCCCTGGTCCTGCAGCCATTCCTCGTAGTCGCCCCCGTAGTCACAGCCGGGAGCGCCTGCGCCGCCGTTCCAGCAGTCGCCGTCGGCTATCCAGCCGAACATGGAGGAGGCATGTGCGACGTTTCCGATGATTCCGTAGAAGGCCTCACTGACCGGGTTGGACCAGCTGAAGTCGTGCTTCTTCGGAGGCTTCGGAGCCTTCGGCGGGGCGGGCCTGCCGGTGGAGGAACTTCCGGAACTTCCCCTCTTGCAGGCGAAGTCCACACATCCGTAGTGCCTGTAGCGGAGGTAGTCGTCGGACAGCGTGCCGCCGACGGAGTCCACAATGGTCTCGTAGCGGTTGCCGTAGGCGTACGGATCGTTGCCGTTGTGGCACTTGTACATGCCGCTGGCGCACTCTTCGAGCTGCTTGCCGCTCGGGTCCCAGAACGTGAACGGGTTCTGGTTGGCGTAGGTGTAGCCGTGGAGCTGCTGCGAGTCCTTAAGGTCCATGATCGGGTCGACCGAGACGAAGCGTCCGATCAGGGGGTCGTACTCGCGGGCGCCTATGTGCGTGAGCCCGCTGTCCGCGTCCTTCGTACCGCCGACGAAGCCCTTCTCACCCGACCAGGTCGTGGGCTTGGTCCCGCGGTCCTCGCCGAAGAGCCCCGTCTTGCGCCGTGTCACGGCCTGCAGCGCATCGGCGCTGACCTGAGTCGTGCCAGTGCCGTGGTGATCGGCGAGGGTGAAGACGAGCTTTCCGCCAGTCCGCATGGCAACGTCGCCGTAGTAGCGGGTTCCCTTGAGGGCGCCCGCCTTGTCCAGGCGCAGTTCGTTTCCGTTCGGCAGATAGAGGGTGGTGCCGGTGGAGTCCTTTCTCATCAGGCGCTGGCCCGAGGGGTCGTAGGTGAACGCGCTGCTGGCCGGGCCCTGGTCCAGGGACTTCAGGTGGCCCTCGACGTCCCAGGTCAGGTACTGCGTCTCGTCGGTGCCGCTCTTGCGGGTCTTGGTGTTGCCCGAGGCGTCGTAAGTGAAGACCTCGTCGTGCGCAGCGGTGCCCGTCTGGGTGACCTTGAGAAGGTCGTGCTTTCCGGCGGTCGGCGCCGCGTACGTGCGGACGGTGTCAGCCGTCGGACCCGAGACCGTCTTGTGCTTGGTCTCGGTCTTGCGGTTGCCGACCGCGTCGTAGGTGTACGTCGTCCAGTACGGGTCCTCACCGCCGATGACCGAAGTCGCCGGAGCGGCGGCACAGGTCTCGCCCTTGTTGGTCCAGGCCTCGGTGATGCGGCGCAGTGCGTCCAAGTTGACGCACTGGGTGTCGGTGGTACGGGCCGTGTCCTGGCCGTACGCCGTGGCGATGGACGTGAGGTTGCCCGCGGGGTCGGTCGTGTAGTGGGTGTCCTCGATCCGCTGAGGTGCCACGTCCCGGTCCGTATAGGAGCGGGTGGTGGCCCCGGTGTGTTCGTCGTACTCGGTCGACCGGTAGATCCGCTGACCGATCGCGCCCAGTTCCTGACGGGAGGTGCGGCCGTAGTGGTCGTAGGTCATGGCCGAGACGAGACGGCTGCTGCCCGCTGCCATGTTGTTGAGCAGGCCGGAAATGCTCTTGTACGTGCTGCCGACCGTCTCGGCCGGCAGGTCGCCCATGGCCGGCTGCTTGGTCGTCAGGATCTGGCCGGCGACGTTGTACGTGTTCGTCCAGTTGTAGGTGCCGGCCAAGGCGCCCGTGTCGGGGGTGGCCGGGATCGTCGTCTTCGACGTGAGCGGCTGGTAGAGGTCGTTGTAGGCGGTGACCTCCGATTCGAACGCGTTGCCGTCCACGTAACGGATCGACTTCGCGAGCTGGCCCTTGGCCACCGTGTCGTAGATGTTCGCGCTCAGGGTGGTCGCACCCTGCTTGAGGGCGACGGGGCGGCCCAGCTCGTCGTATTCGCTGTGCAGCGTGACGCCCCGCGCATCGGTCACATCAGTGACCCTGCCGCCGGCGTCGTAGGCGGTCTTCGTGATTCCCTTGTCGGGGTCGCTCGACTCCACCTGCTGGCCGCGGACGTCGTACGTGTACGTCCACTTCGCGTTGCCCGGGTCGGTGACCTGGGCGAGCTGCCCCAGCCTGTTGTAGGTGTACAGCGTGGACTGGGACGCCGTACGGGCCGCGTCCGTGTACTGCTTGGTCTCGACCGTGCGGCCAAGGCTGTCCACCACCGTGGTCGTCGCGGTACCGCCCTGGGGCGGGATGACGGTGGTGGTGTCGCCCGTGTAGAGGGTGGTGGCCCGCTTGGTCTCTTCCCCGTACTTCTTCGAGATGACGGCCGTGATCCGGCCGGCGCCGTCGTAGACCGTGTCCGTGGAGGCCGGGTAGTTGGTCTCCTGGCCGGTCACCAGCTGCGGCTCGGGGGCTCCGTCGGCGTAGTACGTACCCGAGCTGCGCCAGGCCTGGCCCCTCGTGTCGTAGAACGTCTCGGTGAGCAGACGTCCCGACAGGTCAGGCGACTGGGTCTGGGTCTGCCGCTCGCGCAGCAGGCCGTCCTGGATGGAGTAGCTGACGGCGTACTTGTAGTCGTGGGTGAGCGACTTGCTGGTGATGACGCTCGGTCCGTCGTTGCGGATCGTGTAGTCGAAGACCCTGCTCGGGGCGTCGGGGTACGTCGCGGCCGGCCGGTTCGGCAGCCACACCTTCGTCACCCGGCCGAGGGCGTCGTACGCCGTCGTCGTCACCTTGCCGTTGGCGTCGGTGGTCTTCGTCGGCTGCGAACGCACCGGGTCGAGCTCGGAGGAGGCGGTGTGCCCCTTCGGATTGGTCACGAGCGTGGCGGTCGGGACCTCGCCGACGGCCGGGGTGTACGCAGTCGTGGTGACCTTGCCGTACGCGTCGGCCGCGACCAGCTGTCGGCCATAGATGTCGTAGCAGAGCTGGTTGTTCGCCGGACCGCAGGTGCTGGGGACCGAGGACTCCGGGTCGTACCCGTCGCCCTTCGCGTTGATCTTCTCGGTCTTGGTGACGAGACCGGGGCCGGGAACGGTGTCGATCGCGCCGTTGTCGTAGTACGTACGGGAGTCGGCGACGACGTCGGCCGGACGGCTCGCGGCCGTGCCACAAGGCACGGCCACCGTCTCGACGCGGCTCACCTTGCCCAGGATCCAGCTCGCGGTGTTGCGCGCGTAGCCGGTGGTGGTGCAGGTCTCGTCACCGGTCTTGGCCGTGTCGCCGAGCTGGGACTCCCAGTCGACCATGCCGTAGTCGTCGTAGTGACGTACGGTCTCGGTCGTGCGGGTACCGCCCGTGACGGTGGTACGGGTGGACTGCCTTTCCGTACCGGTCTTGTACGAGACCAGGTCGGGCAGGCCGCTGCGGGTCCGCTTGGCCACGAGCGCCGAGCGCCACGGCGTGCTGGAGGTCGCCGAGACCAGCTTGCCGGTGTCGTCGCCGTCGTACGTGGCGGTCTCCCTCGACATGCCGGCGAACTCGGGGCGGTCGGTGACCGCGACCCCGGCGGAGTCCTTCACGTCCTTGCCGTCGATGCCCCGGAAATAGCGCGTCTCGCTCAGCGTCTTCGGATCGGACGCGGCGCCGGTGCGGGTCTGGACCAGCTCGTAGCCGCGGGCGAGGGAGTGCACGCGGTCGTTGGCCTTGGCGAGCTCATCCGTGCTCTTCTCCCAGGCGGCTCCGCCCAGGTAGCTGTACGACGTCACCTTGTCGGGCGTCGAGGCCAGGTTGTCGCCCTCGACGACCTGGGTGACCACGTACGAGTTGAACCAGTCGACCTTGGAGGTGTCACCCTCCCAAGCCCATTTGACCGGATAGCAGCGAGTCGTGTTCGTCGCGTCCGGCTTGGGCAGCGTCGTGGCGGTGCAGTCGGGCTGCGAGTACGTGACGCCGATGGTGCCGCCGGTCTCCGTGGTGACCTGGTACATGCGCAGGCGGACGAAGGGGGCGAGACCGTCGCCGAGGGCGTCGACACGGTTGGGCCGCTGCTCGCCCGCGAAGGTCACCGGCAGCATCGGCAGGTCCGCCACGTCGCCTGCCTTGGCGGTGCGGGTGATGGACTTCAGCCACAGCGGTGTCGATATGCCGTCACCGGCGGGCGGGAAGCTGTGATCGAGCGTCCAGGAGTCCGCGTCCTTGTACGCGCCCCCGGTCAGGACCTTCGTATTGATCCCGGTCAGACGCATGCGCGACCAGAAGGTCGGCGAGAACTGGTTCTTGCACTCCGTGGAGCCGTCCTTGCAGAACTGGTCGTACGGGGAGTCGGGCCAGTTCTTGGCGTTCGTCTCGTCGAAGGTGCCGCAGGAGCTCAGGCAGCGCTCGGAGACGTCGAAGGTGACCTGGCCCATGGCCTTGGCCGTGTAGACCGAGTCGGAGCGCAGGCCGTAGTCGATGTGGTCGAGCCAGCCACCGCGGACATACGGGGTGACCGTGCCCTTGCCGGTCGTCGGGGAGAAGTTGCGGGCGTAGTTGTTGGTCTCGGTCTTCCAGTAGTACGCCATCGCGTTGCCGGTCGGCGCGACGACGTAGTCGAGCTGCCAGCGCCAGGCCTGCTGGCACCACGCGCTCGCGAAGGAGGCGTTGTAGCAGGGCTCGCCGGCATGGTTGCCGTACACCGGCACGGTCCAGGTGGAGTTGGTGGTCGGATCGTCGGCGGCGGTGCCGTTGTCCTTCCAACCCGGCAGGCGGTTCAGGCCGAAGAAGTACTGCGTGCCGTCGGTGGCGGTGATCTTCCAGTGCTCACCCGCGCCGTCGACACCCGCGGTGCCCTTGTCGCCGTTGACGGCCCCGGTGAGCTTCTCCACCTTCTCGCCGGTGTCGGTCGCAGGGTGCCAGCCCTTGCCCTGCTCGAACACGAGCTCGGTGGATTTGCCGTTCAGCGACAGTGTGGCGTTGTCGTTGAACCAGCACTGGTCGCCGACCTTGGTGGTGTTCGTCCCGCCTGTCTTGTCGTTCTCGCAGGACTTGTACCGGCGCTCGATGAAGCCCGGCTCCCAGGACCAGCCGTCACCGATCCAGGACGCCTGTGTGTTGGACGCCGCCATGCGGCCGTCGACCGCCTGGGAGCTGTAGCCGAGAGAGATCTTCGGCGCGAAGCCGCCGGGCACGGAAGGCGTGGCGATGTCGTAGGACCAGGAGAACGCACCGGTCGAACCGCCTGCGTTCCAGGACCCGGACGGCTGAAGCGACGTCGCCTTGTAGTCGCCGGTCGGGCCGGAGGCGTCTGCCGTGGCCGCGAGGACCGTGGCGGGAGCCCCCGCCGCAGGGGCGGCCGCCGGCGCGGACTTCGCCGTCTGGCCGGACTTCGCCGACTGCCCGATGGTGCCGGGCGTGGCCACCTGGGCCGTCAGCGTGCCGCCGCGGGTGTCGTTCTCGGTGGCCAGCGGCTTCTGCGTACGGCACTCGGGGCGATCCGGAGTGGTCAGGGCGCAGGCCGGGAGCTCCACCAGACGCAGGCGCGCGGCGTAGTCGCCGCCGTAGGCACCTCGGAAGGAGTTGTAGTCCACCTCGACCTTCGCGGAAGCCGCCTGGGTGGCGTTGTCCACGCGGCCCACCGCCAGCAGGACGCCGTCGACGCCGGCCTTACGCGCGGCGTCGTGCGAGGTGACGGTGACCTTCACCTTGGCCGGGGCCTCGGAGGCCTTGCCGGGGAGGACGTCCACCGCGACGGGGAGCTTGCCGGCCTTCTGCGGGCCCGAGCCGACTGCGGGGGTCCGGGCCGAGCCGGACAGGAACGACTTCGACACGGGGCCCGAGGTGAGGTCCACCTCAGCCGATCCCGCTGCGGGCCAGACGACCTTCGGCGCCTTCCACGGACCGGTGTCGGCGTCGTCCTTCTTCTTCTCGCCGCCCGCGCGGACCCGTTCGACCGGTACGGCCTTCGGCTGCTTGAGCCCCGGCAACGGTGGCCGGTCTTTGCTGTCTGCCACGGCGGCGGCGCCGGGCAGCATGCCTGAGAGGACTGCAGCGGCCAAGGCCACAGAGAGTCCTCGCATGCGAAATGCTCTCACACTTACCTCATGTTTCTGTGCAATTTTCCGCCGCAGAATAACAGGCTGAATTAACCCAACCGGCACTCCGGACATCTCACGGAAGATCGCCCCTAAAATCCCCAACCACAGCAAAATGGATCTTGTTAACCAATCGGACAGTTAGGGTAAGCTTGACATAAAAAGCCCAGGTCAGAGCGGCCAGCTTCGTGATGCGTTCGAGTAGAGTCGCCCCGAATATCTGACAACTGGAGTTTGCGTGGCAATGAGAAACAGCCCCCGCCAAAAGGCCTATCGGCGCAGAATTTCACGCCTGGCCTACATGGTCGCGGCAGGCGGAATTATCGCGTCCGGTTTGAGTGTCCTGCACCCCGCTGCGACGGCTTTGGCCGCGGTGTCGGATCCGGTGGCCGAGGGCTCGATGAGTGCGAAGGACTTCGCTCTCGCCAAGGCCAAGGAGACGGGCCAGCCCTACGAGCTGACGTCCGCGCGTACCGAGTCCTCCGACACGTGGGCGCTGCCGACGGGCAAGTGGTCGGTCAACCGGCACGGAACCACCGTGCGGATCCTGCGTGCCGGCGTGTGGCTGCCCACGGACGCGACCTTGCAGTTCGCCCCCGACGGACGGGTCACCCCCAAGGCGTCCGCCGTCTCCGTCAGCTTTTCGGGGGGCGGCACCGGCGCACTCCTGACCGGCGTACGCGATGGCCGGACCCTGTCCCTGACCTGGCCCAAGGCACTTCCCAAACCCACCCTCGCCGGGAACGTCGCCACGTACGCCAACGTCCTGCCGGATGTCGACCTCCAGCTCAAGGCAGAAGTCGAGGGCTTCTCACAGCTCTTGGTCGTCAAGACCCCCGCCGCGGCCCAGCACCCCGACCTCGCCACGCTGAAGTTCAAGCTCGACACCGTCGGCCTCAACGTCTCCACAGACACGACGACGGGCATGATCAACGCCGTCAACCCCGCCGGACAGAGCGTCTTCACCGCCTCCACCCCCATGATGTGGGACTCCACCACAACGACCGGCGGCACGGCCGCCCCGCTGAAGTCCAATACCTCCGCTCCCCGCATGCTCGCCTCCGCCGGCGAAGGCGGACCGGCACCTTCCGACGCGTTCGTGGCGCCCTCCGGCGCCAAGGACGCCCAGATGCCCACGACCGTCTCCGGCGGAAGCCTGGAGATCAAGCCGGACCAGGCCCTGCTGACCGCCGCGGCCACCAAGTACCCCGTCTACATCGACCCCTCCGTCGCCTGGGGCGAGCGCCAAAACTGGGCTTGGGCTTACCGCAGCTGGCCGAACAACTCCTACTGGAACACCAAGCAGGACGTCCGCGTCGGCTACGAGAGCGAGACGAACGGCCTGTCGCGGTCGTTCTTCCAGCTCGACACCTCCAACCTCAAGGGCACCCAGGTCACCAAGTCGACCTTCCGCGTCAGGGAGACGTGGTCCTGGTCATGCACGGCGACTCCGGTCGAGCTGTGGAGCACCGGAGCGATCTCACCGAAGACGACCTGGAACAACCAGCCCGGCAAGGGCCGCAAGCTGGACACCGTGACGGCCGCGAAGGGCCGCGCCGAATGCGGTGCGGGCAACCTCGAGTTCAAGGCTGACGACCTCGTCAAGGAGGCCGCGTCCAAGGGCTGGTCCTCGATCACGCTCGGCCTCTACGCTCCGAACGAGGGCGACCAGTACCAGTGGAAGCGCTTCGACCCGAAGACGATCACGCTGGAGACCGAGTACAACAACCCGCCGGACACACCGTCCTCGCTCGGCACCTCCCCCTCCACCTCGTGCACCAACGGCGGAGCGATAGGCAACACCCACGTCGGGCTCTACGCCACCTTCTCGGACCGTGACGCGGGCAACCTCAATGCCGAGTACCAGGTCTTCAAGGCCGGCCAGAGCACCCCGACAGCCACCCAGACCCTCCCCGCCAACAACGGCAAGGTCACGACCTGGAGCGTCCCCGACGCCAGTCTGCCGAGCGGCGACTACACATGGCAGGTCCGCACCAAGGACGGCGACGGCGCCACCTCCGTCTGGTCGCAGAGCTGCAAGTTCTCCGTCGACCGCAACCGGCCCAGCAAGCCCCCGGTCATCAGCTCCACCCAGTTCCCCGACGGCAGGAACGGCTGGCCCGCCACCACGGGCAAGGCGCGCACCCCCGGCACGTTCACCTTCAACGCCAACGGCGTCACCGACGTCAAGGAGATCATCTACTCCACGGACTTCGAGCCGTGGAACCGGCCCGTGCCCGCCGGCGGCAGCGTGACCATCGCTCCGGCGGGCTCCGGCCCTCACTACATCTACGCCTACAGCGTGGACAAGGCCGGCAACCGCTCGGACACCACGTCCTACCTGTACTACGCGACGCGTTCGCAGACCGTGGACGGCGCCAAGGACCTCAACGGCGACGGGAACCGCGACATCTGGACCGTCGACTCCCGGGGCACGCTGCTCATGTACGCCGGCCAGGGCAACGGCAAGTTCGCGCCGGCCGCCGACGGCGGCGTGTCCTTCGGCGGAGCACAGATCGACACCTTCGGTGACTGGGACGGTGACGGGTACAACGACCTGGTCGCCCTCCAGCAGCCCTCCGGCATGAACACCAAGAAGCTCTGGGCCTACTCGAACAACGGTCAGGGCACCGCCGTCAACAACCCCGTCGAACTCACCGTCGCCTGCCCCGTCAAGAATCCCGCCATGGGCTGCGACTACGGCGACGACTGGAACGGCGACGACCACTGGTACAACGCCGAACAGATCATCGCCCCCGGCGACCTCAACGGCGACGGCCAGCCCGACCTCCTGGTCAAGCAGGGCAAGCAGCTCTGGGCCTACTACACCAGCGTCTTCGGCACCCTCGACAGCAACGGCGAGCCCGTCCTCGTCGGCAACGGCGACTGGGACAAGTTCACCGTAACCGCCCCCGGCGACCTCAACGGCGACAACATCCCCGACCTCTGGCTGCGCGACAACGCCACCGGCGACCTGCTGCGCACCTACGGCAGCAAGGGCGCCGACGGCAACGTGGACCCCACCACCTGGGGCAACGCCGCGGGCCGCGTCAAGATCGCCTCCGGCCTGGAGCAGGCGGCCTTCCCGACGATCGGCACCTCGGGCGACGTCACGGGCGACAAGCTCGCCGACCTGTGGGCCGTCAGCGCGAACCGGCAGCTCGCCACCCTCGCCGGAACCGGCACCGCTCAGCCTCTGAACGTCACCGGCATCAGCCAGACGCCGGCGTTCCTGGGCAACCTCTCCGCACCCGCCGGACAGTGGAAGCTCACCGGGCAGAGCGGCGGCACCACTCCGAGCGACGTGGGCGACTACCCCGCGACCACGAGCGGGGTCACCTGGCCCACCGCGACCATCGGCGGCCGCAGCACCGCGTACGCGGCTTTCGGCGGCGGTCAGGCGACCATGACCACCAACAAATCGGTGATCGACACCCGCAAGAGCTTCACGATCAGCACGTGGGCGAAGGCCTCCGGCACAGGCGGCCTCGTCCTCAGCCAGGACAACACCCGCAACAGCGCGTTCACCCTCTACGCGGACCCCTCCACCGGGCAATGGCGTTTCGCCCTCGCCAGGGGAGACGTCGACGGCTGGCCGTACGACTGGTCGGACCAGGGGGTCAACGACTCGGCCAGGTTCTACCAGGACGCGTGGACCCAGCTGACCGCCGTCTACAACTCCGACACGGCTCTGATGAGCCTCTACGTCAACGGCACGCTCGCCGCGACGGGCCACCACGTGGCCTCCACCAGCCCCGCCCCCAGCGGCTCGCTGGTGTCCGGCCGCTACAAAGTCAACGGAGCGCCCGACTACTTCGGGGGCTTCACCGGCGGCCTCAGCAACCTCGCCGTCTACCCCTACGCGGCGCCCCTGACCGCCCCCGGCGCCATGAGCCCGATGTCCCTGTCGGCCAAGCCGAGCCACTGCCTGGACAACGACAACGGCCGCAACACGGACGGGAACAAGATCCAGGCCTGGGACTGCAACATGATCAACGGGGGTGACGCGCAGAAGTTCGAGATCCGGGGCGACGGCACCATCCGCGTCGCGGGCAAGTGCATCGACCCCGCCTACGCGGGCACCACCAACGGCACGCTCATCTGGCTCTACCCCTGCAACGGCAGCTACGGCCAGCAGTTCCTGCCCCACGCCGACGGCACGATCTACCACCCCAAGTCGGGTCGCTGCCTGGACACCAGCAACATGAACACCGGCACGCAGCTCTACCTCTGGGACTGCAACGCCACCAACCCCCAGCGTTGGACCATCCCCGCGCTGAGCACCGCGCCGCTGCCCGTACCGCTCCCGTAGCGCCCCACGACGGCTGACGCCGACGAGCAGTGCGAGAACCGCCCCCGGCAGTCGGTGCCGGGGGCGGTTTCGTGTGCGCGGCGAGAGGGTGCTCAGGCCTGGCAGAGGGAGCGTTCGTGGTCGATCGTGGCCGTCGCGCGGGAGTACCGCCACTGCGGGGCCAGGAGCTGGGCGTTCAGCTGGGCCGCGGCCGCCGGGCTCTCCACCACGTACCCGAAGTCCTGGAGCCACGCCGGGTAGAGGTTCTTGGAGCCGATGTAGAAGGCCGAGTCGTCGACGGAGACCACCTTGTGGTGCTGCGCGTACGGGTGGCCGTCGGCCCAGGTCGGGCTCTTCGAGCTGCGGAAGGTGGCCAGCTGGAGGTTCGAGCACATCGTGGCCTTCGCCGCGCCCTGGTCTCCGGTCAGCAGGGCGAGACGGTCGCGCAGGGTGTCGCTGATCTCCGAGAGCGACTTGATCTGCGAGTAGCCGCCGCTGCCCACGGCTCCGCGGTTCGCGGGGTCGCTGACGACGATGCGCACCTTGACTCCTGCCGCCATCCGTGCGGCGAGGGCGTCGTAGACGCGGATGTCGTAGCGCGGCAGGGGCGGGCAGGTCGCGTTGACGTCCTGCTGGGAGATCTCGATGTGCCCCTTCGCGCTGGAGATCAGCGTCCGCAGGGCGCTCTCCTCGGGGTTGACCGTGTCGTAGTCGCGGTCGGCGTTCGTGTTGTCGTGGAGGCCGACGACGCACTTGGTGTCGGCGGCGCTGGGCAGGGTGGGCCGGAAGGCGGAGGAGGGATCGCTTCGCTTGATGCCGACGCCGAGTCCGCCGACGGCGATGGCCGGTACGTCGCCGGGGGCGGCCGGGGGTGCGGCGGGGGCGGTGTCCTTGGCCATCGCGGGCATGCAGGCGGTGCCGTTGGAGGAGGCGAACCAGACGCCGGCGATGTTGTTCCTGTTCTGGCAGGTCCAGGACCACAGCTCGTCCAGGTAGCGGCCGGCGGAGGCGGCGGCCGGCCCGCGCAGGGCGAGGTCGACGTCGGCGACCGGGTGGGCGGTCTCCAGGTAGTCGTCCTTCCAGTCGTTGATGCCGCCGGTGATCACTGACTGGCCGTCGACCACGAGCAGCTTGGAGTGGTTCCAGGAGAACGACGTCTTCGAGGTCGTCATCGAGGCGACGTTGAGGTCGACGTTGCGGGCGTCCGCGCCCAGCTTGGCGACGAGCTCGTCCCGGTACTTCGACGGCAGGACGTTCATGTGGTAGATGGGGGCGGCGCCGACCAGCACGCGCACCGTGAGCTTGTTCCCGCGCGCGGCCGAGGACTTGAGGCCCGCGACGATCGCGTCCTGGAACGCGCCGTTGGGAAACGGCGCCAGGGTCGATATGTCGACGGTACGCGTCGCCCGGGAGACGTTCTCCGTCATCTTCGCGAGCAGCCGCTCGGTCCCCGGGCGAGCGGCGCACGTGTCGTCGCCCCAACAACCGGGGGTCTGCAGCAGCCAGTCGCCGCCGCCGGGCGTCGACGCGTCGAGGACGTTGCCGCCGGTGCGTTCCCACACCTGGCCTTCGAGGCCGGGGGAAACCTGGCGGAGAGTCTGCTCCACCGCGTCGAGGTGGGGCGCCGGGGCGGCGGGACCGGAGCCGGCCGCCGGGGCCGCCGAGGCCGGGACGGCGGCGAACAGGGCCAGCAGCGCCGCCGGGACCGCCGCGCGTGCGGCGAGAACTGACGGACGGTGGGTTGACGGGCGGTGGGCTGACGGGCCGTGGGCTGACGGGCGGTGCGGGGTGTGGCGGTGCACGGTGACTTCCTTGCAGGAGGGATCGCCGTCGCCGCGAAGGGGCGACCGGCAAGATCAACTCGCGGAAGTTACCACTGGGTCAGAAGGCCCGGGAATTCGCGGACATCGGATTCGGCCACCGCCCCGCCGTCCGGCGCGCACGGCCCGGCCGACAGCAACCCACATGGCCGGATTGGACAAGTGACCGATGGACCGACCACGATGATGCGCGCTAGATCGCGGCAGCTCAGGGGGGCAAACCGGATAGATGGTGATGTTCCTCCGATCCATCCGCTACGTCCCCGTTTCCGACACCGGAGAGTTTTCGCCATGAGCTTCGGCGACCCGAACAACCCGTACGGCCAGCAGCCCCCGCAGGGTCAGCCCGGCTACCCGCAGCAGGCTCCCCAGGGCGTGCCCCCGCAGTACGGCTACCCGCAGCAGCCCCCGCAGGGCGCCCAGCCGCAGTACGGCTACCCGCAGCCCCCGCAGCAGACCCCGCCGCCGTACGGCGCCTACCCGCAGCCCCCCGTGCCCGGCATGCCGGGCACGGGCATGCCGCCGCTCGCCCACTGGGGCCAGCGCTTCGGCGCGTACCTGCTCGACGCGCTCATCATCGCCGGTCCGATGTACGCCCTCGGCTTCATCGACCTGGCCGCCAGCAGCGACCCCGGCTCCGCCGGCCCCGGCGTGTTCTTCATCATCGGCTGGCTGTACGCGATGGGCATGGCCATCTTCCAGCTCTACAAGGAAGGCACCACCGGCCAGACCATCGGCAAGAAGGTCCTGGGCATCAGCGTGCGCCGCGAGGCCGACGGTGCCTTCCTCGGCTTCGGCATGGCGTTCGTCCGCAAGCTGGCGCACATCCTCGACGGCATCCCCTGCTACATCGGCTTCCTGTGGCCGCTGTGGGACGAGAAGAAGCAGACCTTCGCCGACAAGGTGTGCAGCACCGTCGTCATCCAGGTCCCCAAGGTCTGAGACGGCCCCTCCCCCGCTCCTCTCCCCACCGCCCACCCGGCAGCGAGCCTCCTCCGCTGCCGGGTGGGCGCGTTTCGCGGCCCCGCCGCGCGGGCGGCGCGCAGCCGGCGTCAGGAGGGGGCGCCACGCGCCGCCCCGGGCCCGGTACCGCGCCCGGCCGGCGGCCTCGCCCTCCGCGCAGGGCCGTACGGGAGCGGGCCGGTCACTCCTCCGGCCTGCCCGGGGCGAGGCGTTCGACGACCTCGGCCAGGTCGTTGCACACCCGCTCGATCTCCTCGCGGATGTTGTTCTGCTCGGTGACCATGGCGGACAGCAGGAGCGCGGTCAGGGCCGCCGAGCCGTTCAGGGCCTGGAGGTTGACCATGATCTCGAAGAGGGAGTGGGAGGCGAACGGCCCGACCTCGGCGGTCGCCGCCGAGATCGCCAGTACGGACACGAGGAGGACGCACGGCGCGCTGCCGGCCAGTTGGAAGCGCACCGCCGACCAGATCAGCAGCGGGAAGACGAGGAAGAGGAGCGACAGCGAGCTGCGGGTGGCGACGAAGACGACGATCCCGGCGGCGACGGTCAGCCCCACCGCCTCGGCGACCCGGTAGGGGTCCTGGGGCATCCGCACCCGCGGCACGACGAGGAGCAGCGGGGTCAGCACCAGCACGCCCATCGCGTCGCCGGCCCACCACGCCGACCAGACCGGCCAGAACGCGGCAGGGGCCAGGTCCCCGGTGGCCACCAGCACCCCCGTGCCGATGGAGGCGCTGAGCAGCATCGGCACCAGTCCGCCCAGGAAGACGAGGGCCAGACCGTCCCGCAGCCGGTCGATCTCGATGCGGAAGCCCGCCCGGCGCAGCAGCATGTACGCGCACAGCGGCGCGAGGGTGTTGCCCACGATGATGCCGACGTCGGCGAGCTGGAAGCTGGCGAGGTGTTCGATGGCGAAGAACGTGCCGAGGGCGATGCCCGGCCAGATCCGCAGTCCGAACCACAGCAGGGCGGCGACCGCGATGCCGGTGGGCAGCCACAGGGGCGTCACCACCGCGCCCTCGACCACCACGCGCAGCAGGAGGCCGATCCGTCCTGAGGCGTAGTAGGCGGTGGCGACGATGAGGATCCCGAGAAGGGTTCCGCGGAAACGTCTCCATTCCTCGGTGCGCACCACAGCATCAGACAACAGCCGCCGCCTCCGGGCGGCCGTGACACGCGCTACCGGCGCGGGGGTCCTGCGGCGTCGTGGCTGAGGACGAGCACGGCCGCGTCGTCCGCGTGGCCGGTGGAATCGGCCACCTTCATGATTTCGGCGGCTATCTCGTCGGGGTCGGCGCCCGCCGCCTCCCTCACCACGCGGGCCACCCGCTCCAGTCCGACGTCGATCGGGAAGGAGGGCCCCTCGACCACCCCGTCGGTGAGCAGGACGATGGAGCCCGCCTGGTCCAGGCGGCGCCGGGTCACCGCGTACCGGGCCCCGGGCTCCACTCCGAGCGGCAGGCCGCCCTCGTCGTCGGTGATGCCGTAGCGGCCGTCGACCGTGGCCCAGACGGAGGGCACGTGGCCGGCCCGGGCGCTCGCCAGCACCCAGGTCTCGGGGTCGAAGCTGAGCAGGGTGCAGGTCGCGAAGAGCTCGCAATCCATCGACAGCAGGACGTCGTTGGCACGGCTCAGCACCTCGCCCGGGTCCACGACGACCGTCGACACCGCGCGCACGCCGACGCGGACCTGCCCCATGAAGGCGGCGGCCTCCACGTCGTGCCCCTGGACGTCGCCGATCGAGAAGGCGAGTCCGCCCCCCGACATCCGGAAGCCGTCGTACCAGTCGCCGCCGATGTCCAGGCCGTGCCGGGCGGGGGCGTAGCGGGCGGCGCTGCGCAGCCCGGGCAGGGCCGGCAGGGAGCCGGGCAGCATCTCGCGCTGGAGCGCCTCGGCCAGCTCCACCCTGGCGAGTTGCAGTTCCGTACCCGCGCGGGCCCGGGCGGTGAGCCGTCCCAGCGTGCTCAGGAGGTCGGCGGCGCTCACCGACTTCGCGTGTCGGCGCGAGGTCATGGACCGCTCCCGGGTGCATCCATAGGTCCCTGCTTGTGTCCCTCTCTCGGCACTCGGCCCTCGGCTTTCGGGTGCGCGCCGCACCGAAGATCCGAGCACATCATATTTCCGCCATCCGGGGGTCGCGAGAGATGCGGCCCGGACCCCTTCTCGGCCCCGGCACCGGCCCGGCCCGACCACAGGGCGTGAGCTATGTTTGAAGACGAGTGACATGAGAGGGAGGCCCATCGGTGTCATCGGGGCAGCAGGCACGCGCCCAGGCGGCTGCGATCACGCCGGGTGGGCAGGCGCCGCCGGTCCACGAGCGGGCTCCCGGCGACCGGGTCCGCGCGCTCTTCGACGGCCACCGGCTCTCCCCGGGGCAGCGGCGCATCGCCCAGTACCTGGTCGACCACCTCACCGAGGCCGCGTTCCTCTCGATCACCGAGCTCGCCGAGAGGGTGGGCGTCAGCCAGCCGTCGGTGACACGTTTCGCCACCGCCCTCGGTTTCACCGGCTACCCGGCCCTGCGCGACGCCCTGCAGCCCATGGCGCTCAGCGCGGTCGCGGGCTCCCCGGAGAGCCGCGAGCAGTTCCGCCGCAACGAGCTCCAGGCGGCGGTGGACGCCGAGATCGTGAACCTGGAGAACGTGCGGCGCCTGCTGGCCGATACCGACCAGGTGCTCGACATCGGCCGGGAACTGGCCCGCTCGGTGCCGCTGACCGTGCTGGGCCTGCGGATCTCGGTCTCGCTCGCCGAGTACTTCGCGTACGCGGCACGGCGCATCCACCCCGACGTCCGGCTGGTGACACGTGGAGGCAGCGTCGCCTACGACGCCCTGCTCCAGTCCCGGGAGGCCGGCGGGACCTGGGCGCTGGCCTTCGCGATGCCCCGGCACGCCAAGGAGACCCTGTCGGCGCTCCGGGCGGCCCGCAGCGCCGGCCTGAAGATCGCGCTGATCACCGACACCACCCTGGGCCCGCTGGTCGACGAGGCGGACGTGGCGCTGACCGCCGGAACGGGGGCGCGGCTGGTGTTCGATTCGTACGCGGCCCCGGGGATGCTCTCCGCGGCCCTGCTCCAGGCAATGGCCGACGCGGATCCGGAGCGTACGCAAGCGCGGCTCGAAGGCTACGAGCAGGTCGCCGACCAGCACGGATTCTTCCTGTAAGCCCGATTTTCAACCGGTACGAGACAGTCCACTTTCACACCGTGTAAGCGCATGTAATTTTTCATTCTCTTGTCTACTCGACGGTATATATGTTTACTGAGCAGCGCGCCGGATCCACGGACGCCAAGGAGAGCGACCCCACGCCCTCCCAGAACGGACACCCGCGCGGGACAGCTCCTCCTCCTGCCCCGCGCCGGGTGCCCGTTCCCGGCGTCGGTTTCCACCAGAGCGCTTGTGGCGGCCTCGGTCAACCCCTGGGCCGAGGCCGCCCACCAACGTCTCGATCAGAGTTCGACACCACTCGGAAGCGACGAGAATGCGCCAGACGGCCTCCACCACGCTCAGCCCGGACTGGCCCTGCCAGGTCAAGACCCCCGGTACCCACGACTGGGAACGCACGGCCATGCGCTGGCTGCGGGATCTGCTCCCGGCCCGCTACGGCAGCTATTCGACGCTGACCCGCAGCCCCGTCCTCCTCACCCGGCACGCCCAGCTCCAGCTGCAGCACGAGATGCGCGCGGTGCGGGTGGCCCTGGAGACCAGCCGGGCCGAACTGCCCGCGATGGGCGTGGCCGAGACCGTCATCGAGAGCTCGATCCGGATGTACGCCGTCGAACTCCAGCAGCTGGGCCGGCTCTCCCGCGCGGTACGCCTGGTCGGCGACGCGCTGCGCGTCACCCAGAGTTGACGCGGCAGCCCCTGCGGCGGGAACCGGCCGGAACAGGCTGGAACCGGAGGCGACCGGCGGGACCGCGCGGCGCCGTGGCAGGCTGTTCCGCATGAGAATCCTGACAGTCGGCGCCGGGGCCGTGGGCGGTTGGTTCGGCGCCCGTCTCGCCCGGTCCGGGCAGGACGTGACCTTCCTGGTCCGCCCGGAGCGGGCCGCCGCCCTGCGCGAGCGCGGGCTGCGGGTGACGGGCCTCGGCGAAGACCTCTCGCTCGCTCCCGAGTTGGTGACGGCGGAGGCGCTCTCGCACCCGTACGACCTCGTCCTCCTCTCGGTGAAGTCCACGGCGCTCGACCGCGCGGCGAAGGACCTGGCCCCGGCGGTGGGGCCGGGCACCGCTATCGTTCCGCTGCTCAACGGGGTGGCCCACCTCGACCAGCTGACGGACCGCTTCGGCGGGGCGCAGGTCCTCGGCGGTGTCGCCAAGGTGGTCACCACCCTGAACGAGCACGGCGACATCGTGCGCATGGCCCCGCCGTCCGTCGTGATCACCGGTGAACTCGACGGCCGGCCCTCCGCGCGCGTGGACGCCGTACGCGCCGTGCTGACCCGGGCGGGCATCGACAGCCCCGCGACCTCGGACGTCGTCGGCTCGATGTGGCACAAGTGGGTGTTCATCAGCACCCTGGCGGCCGTCACCTGCCTGGGACGCGGCTCCGTGGGCGAGGTCGCCGCCGTGCCCGGCGGGGCCGCGCTCGGGACGTCCGTACTCGCCGAGGCGGCGGCCGTCTCCGCGGCGGCCGGGCATCCCGTCCCGGACGCCGAACTCTCCTTCACCGCGCGCACGGTGACCGCGCCCGGCTCCCCGCTGACCCCGTCGATGTACCGGGACCTGGCGTCCGGCCGGCCCACGGAGGTCGAGCACGTCCTCGGGGATCTGATCGCCCGGGCCCGCTCCCTGCACGTGCCCACCCCGCTGCTCGACCTCGCCACCCTGCAGCTGCGGGTGCACCAAAGGCGCGTGTCCCTCGGGACGTGACCTCCGGGCCGCTCCGTCGTTGAACACGGCGGTCAAGCGAAGTGCACCAGTGAAGTCCCGGGTCTCCCCGCGAGGCCCGGGATTTCGCTTGTCCGGATCGGCCCCTCCGCCCCCTGGGACGGAACTCGCTGGTCAGGGGCGACCGCGGGTGACAGACTGGGGCGGCTTCAGCTCGACCCAGGAGGACACATGGCAGAAGAGTCGGACACCCCGCAGGACGAATCGCCGGCCGAGGAGGCCAAGCGCAAGTTCCGGGAGGCCCTCGACCGCAATGCCCGCAGTGCCCACGCACAGCAGGCCCACCAGAGCCGGGCGAAGATCCAGGGCTCCAGCTCGGGCGCGGGCGGCAAGAACAAGAAGACCCGCCGCAAGACGGGCTGACCGCCCGCGGCCGTCTCCACGGCGATGCCCTGAAGATGCCGGACGAAGGGGCCGCCTCCCGCTCACAGAGCCGGGAGGCGGCCCCTTTCGCGCGCCCGGCCACGACGGGCGCACTGGGCCACTCGGGTGACAGCCGATAACCAAGAGCGCGGATTGCAGTTGATCAGCTCGTCCCGCCGGGGGCAGCAGCGATCCCATGCACCAGCGCTACAGAAGGAACATCCTCATGCTCAAGAAGCTCATGGCCACCACTGCGGTCACCGCCTCCGTGCTGGGCCTCGGTGCCGCGGTTGCCGCCCCGGCGATGGCGATCGGCAACGACAACGGCATCAACACGGTCAACGGCAACGACGCTTCGCAGATCTACGGCAACCAGGAGACCAAGGGTGCCATGAGCCCGCAGCTCAGCGCCGTCCAGGGCTCGCTCAACAAGCTCTGCGTCGGCCTGCCCGCGAAGGTCAACGCCCAGTCGCTGGTGGCGGTCATCGCCAACGTCGGCGTCCAGGACATCAACGTCCTGCACAACCCGATGAACCAGCAGTGCACCGAGAACTCCACCCAGGCCAAGGGCGACGACTCCGCCTCGCACATCCTCAGCAACATCCCGGTCCTCTCCGGCAACCTCTCCGCCGGCAGCTGACCGCCGCAGGACGACCGGCGGGGCCCGTATGCGCGACGGCGCGTACGGGCCCCGCCCGTTTGCCCGGCCCGGGCGACCCGAAAGTTGTCCGATACGGATGAATGATGGTCTAGACCTTGACAGGTCCAGACCAGTTTCGGTTCAGTGGCCGGGAATGCCCCCCACGGCAAATCCCCCCACTGAAGGAGCAGTTACGTGATACGTGCGCTTCGCCGCCGAGCACTCGCCCTGGCCGCCGCCGCGGCCGCCACCATCGGCCTCGCGGTCGCCCTCCCCGCCTCACCCGCCGCCGCGGCCGCGGCCTGCGCCTCCCCGTGGTCATCGTCCGCCGTTTACACCGGGGGCATGAACGCCTCGTACAGCGGACACAACTGGCAGGCCAAGTGGTGGACGCAGGGCGAGACGCCCGGCACCACCGGGCAGTGGGGCGTCTGGTCCGACCTCGGTACCTGCGGCGGTGGCGGCGGCACGGACCCGGGCACCCCGTCCGGATTCGTGGTCTCCGAGGCCCAGTTCAACCAGATGTTCCCGAACCGGAACTCCTTCTACACCTACAACGGCCTGGTCGCGGCCCTGTCCGCGTACCCCGGCTTCGCCAACACCGGCGACGACACCGTCAAGCGTCGCGAGGCGGCGGCCTTCCTGGCGAACGTCTCGCACGAGACGGGCGGGCTCGTGTACATCGTCGAGCAGAACACGGCCAACTACCCCCACTACTGCGACGCGAGCCAGCCGTACGGCTGTCCCGCGGGGCAGGCCGCCTACTACGGCCGCGGCCCGATCCAGCTCAGCTGGAACTTCAACTACAAGGCGGCCGGGGACGCCCTCGGCATCAACCTGCTCGCCAACCCGTACCTCGTGGAGCAGGATCCGGCCGTCGCCATGAAGACCGCCCTGTGGTACTGGAACACCCAGAACGGCCCGGGCACGATGACCGCCCACGCCGCCATGGTGGGCGGGGCCGGCTTCGGTGAGACGATCCGTTCCATCAACGGCTCCCTGGAGTGCAACGGCGGCAACCCCGCGCAGGTGCAGAGCCGGATCAACGCGTACCAGTCCTTCACGCAGATCCTGGGCGTGAGCCCGGGCGGCAACCTCGGCTGCTGACCACCGCGACCGGGCCGGCCGGCGCCCTGCGCGCCCTCAGGGGGTGCGCAGGGCGGTGGCCAGCTGGGCCCGGGAGCGTACGTCCAGCTTCTGGTAGATCCGGGTCAGCCTGGCCTCGACCGTCTTGACGCTGACGAACAGCTTCGCGGCGGCCTCCTGGTTGCTGGCGCCCTCCGCGACGAGCAGCGCGAGCCGGGTCTCGGCGTCCGTCAGCGCCGCCAGGGCCACCGCCGCGCCGCCGCCCGGGGCGGGGGCCGCCTCGGGGCTCTCCGCGGCGAGTTCGGCCCAGGGCTTCGCCCCGGCCGCCGTGAACACCTCTGCGGCGGCCCGCAGCGCGGCGCGAGCCGGGGCGCGCCTGCGCCTGCGCCGCTCCACCCGGGCCAGGGCGAGGAGCGTACGGCCGCGCTCCAGCGGCAGCTCCAGGGCGGCGAACCGCTGCGCCGTGGCCCCCAGCAGGTCCACGGCGGCGTCGGCGTCGCCGTGGGCGGACAGGCACAGGCCGCGGGCCCGGTCCAGGGCGGCGACCACGGCGGTGCGGCCCAGCCGGAGTGCCACCGTACGGACGGAGCCGAGCAGTTCGGCGGCCTCGTCCGGCGCGTCGGCGGCCACCAGGGCCTCGGCCAGCTCTCCGTGCCAGCGCAGGATCGAGGGGTCGACGACCTGCTGGGCCTCCTCCAGTTCGGCGACGCGGCGCAGGGTGGCCACCGCCCTGGCCGCCTCCCCCGTCGCCAGCTCGGTCAGGCCGAGCGCGTACAGGCTGCGCGAGAGGAACACCTGGTCGCGCTCCTCCTCGGAGGCCTGGATCCCGCGCCGGGCGTACGCGGCGGCGCGCGCGAAGCTGCCGCCCATGGCCTCGGCCATCGCGGAGGCGTACCAGGCGGGTCCCGGCGAGAGGCCCGCCTCGATGGTGAGTTCGAGGCCGCGGCGCGCGTGCGCGGACGCGGAGGTGCACCGGCCGCGGCGCAGTTCCACCTCGGTGAGGCTGCGCAGCACCTCGAAGACGTCCTCGGCGGATCCGGTGCGCCGGACGGCGGGGAGCAGGACGAGCAGCCGGCGGCGGGCGTCGTCGACGCGGTCGTCGAACAGGGCGTGGCGTACGGCGAGGTACTGCGGGGCGTTGCGCATGCCGAGCGGCACCTCGGGGGCGGGCAGGGCCAGGGCCTCGGCGAGGATGTCCTCGGCGTCCGGGTCCCCGAGGATGCGGCCCATGCGGGCCCGTACGGTCAGGGCCATGGCCTCGGCGACCTGGTCGCCGCCGAGGGCGGCGAGCCGTCCCGCCTCGGCCGCGGCGTCGCGGGAGCGCACGGGGTCCCCGTCGCTGAGGTTGTACTTCGTGGCGATCCGCAGCTGTACGGCCGCCTGGAGGGCGGGGTCCGCGGCGGCGTCGTCCATGGCGTACGCGAAGGTCTCGTCGAGGGCGGCGAGGGCCTGCCCGGCGGCGTCGATCACGGCGAGCCGGGCCCGCACCCGGTCGGCGGGCGAGGCGTCGCGGGCCAGTACGGCGCGGGTGGCCCGGCGGGCGAGGTCGGCGCGACCGGCCCAGCCGGCGTCCTCGGCGGCGGCGACGAGGCGGGCCAGTTCGTCCCCGGGCCGGCCGGTCGGCGTACGTTCGGCGGCGAGCAGGCCGAGTTCGGCGGCCAGGGCGCGCTGGCCGCGTCTGCGGCAGACCGCGGCGGCCTCGGTGATCTCGGCGGCGAGCCATTCGTCGGGGGTGTCCACGGCCAGCGCCCGGTGGCGTACGGCCTGGACCGGGTCGTCGACGGCGGCGGCGAGCGCGGAGTGTCCGGCGGCGCGTTCGGGCCAGCCGGCGTCGGCGGCCAGGGCCATGGGCAGGGCCCCGGCGGTGAACGCGACCGCCCCGTCCTCCCCCACGGTGACCAGCGAGGCCCGTTCGGCTTCGGCGAGTTCGGCCTCGGCGTCGGGGCGCCCGGCCCGGCGCAGCAGGGCGGTCGTCGGCCGGGCCGCGAGGGCGGCGAGCAGCAGGGTGCGGCGGGCGGGGGCCGGGGCCTCGGCGAGGAGCCGGCGGGCGACCTCGCGGGCCTGGCCGGACAGGGGCAGGGGGTCGGCGTGGTGGGCGCTGGCGTCGCGGGCCTCGGCGGCTTCGGCGAGGGAGTGTCCGAGGGCGAGGGCGAGGCGCGGGTTCCCACCGCTGGCCTGGTGGATGCGGCCGGCGAGGCGGGCGGGGAGGCCGTGGCGGGCGAGGAGTTCGGCGACCTCGTCGGCGCCGAGCGGGGGAACCCGTATCGCGGGGGTGCCGGGGCCACAGAGGGGGCCGCCGACGGGGGCACCGCCCTGGACGCACTCGGCGACGAGGACCCGTACGCGCGGCGGGGTCAGCCGCAGGGCGAAACGGAGCAGATCGGTGCTTTCCGCGTCCAGCCACTGGGCGTTGTCGAGGACGAGCAGGACGGGGGTGCGGGCGGCGAGCGTGCGCAGGACCTCCACGACGGCCAGGCGCAGCGCGACGTGGTCGCGGCCGGCGCGGGGGGCGTCGGCCTCGCGGCGCAGGAGGGCGATGGCGGTGCGCTGGGGTCCGGAGAGGCGGTCCAGGGCGGAGCAGGGCACGGAGGCGAGGAGGGCTGCGGCGGAGGCTTCCGGTATCCACTGGTCGGCGGCCTCGGGGGCGAGGCGCAGCACGGTCTCGTGGCGGGCCGCGGCCGCGGCCGCGACGGCGCCGGCCACCTCGGTCTTGCCCGCGCCGGCGGGTCCGGTGAGGAGGGCCCGACCGTGCGCGGTCAGCGCGCGTTCGACCTCCTTGGTCAGTTCACCGTGTCCGACGGTCGTGTCAGCGTTCCCCGTCGCCGCCACCACGCACAGCCACCAGCCTCTCGTCCCCACTTCTGTGCATCTCCTGTGAGACGCGACAATACGAGGTCGGATGCCGGGTGGACCCGGATTGTGACGCAGAATTCAGTCAGCTGTCGGGAAACGGCTGCGGACCTGCCGATACGAGGTGTATCGGCAGGTCCGCGGGGTCATTGGTCCGTACTGGACCGGCCGGTCGGTGCTACCGGTCGGCGCGGCCCTCGGCTCCTCAGAAGCCGAGGCTCCAGTAGTCGATGTAGCCGGTGTCGCCGCCCGCGTTGTCGTTCACGCGGAGCTTCCAGGTGCCGTTTGCGACCTCCGAGGAGGCGTTCACGGTGTACTGCTGGTTGATGTTGGCGGTGCTGCCGCCCGCGCGGTTGTGCAGGTTGTAGACGGAGCCGTCCGGGGCGACGAGGTCGACCTTCAGGTCACCGATGTACGTGTGCACGATGTTCACGTTCACCTTGAGCGCGGCCGGGGCGTTGCCCGCGACTCCGCTGACGGTGATCGGGCTCTCGACGGTGGTGTTGTCGAGGATGTTCACGTTCGTACCGTTCTCGAAGCCCGGGGCGGGCGCCGAGGTGACGGCGGCGATCGTCGCGGCGGCGTCGGCGATGCCGGTGCCGCAGCCGCCGGTGCAGGTGCCGGGCAGCGGGCGGGCGTTGGCCTTGATGGCCGACTCGACCTGCGCCGGGGTCAGCGAGGGCTTGGCGGCGACGACGAGGGCGGCGAGGCCCGCGATGTGCGGGGCGGCCATGCTGGTGCCCTGGTACGGCTTGTAGATCTCCGAGCCCGGGGTGGTGGCGCCGTTGTTCAGCGTCGAGAGGATGCCGTTCTCCGGGGTGGTGACGGTGCCGGGCGTGTCGGTGGCGCGGCGGGTCTCACCGCCCGGGGCGGAGACGTCGACGCGGCTGCCGTAGTTCGAGTAGAACGAGCGGTCGCCGGTGCGGTTGGTGGCGGCCACGGAGACCACGTTGTTGCAGCTGGCGGGCGAGAAGCCGGCCGCGTCCGCGTTGCTGTTGCCGGCGGCGACCACGACGGTGGTGCCGCGGGCGACGGCCGCGTTGATGGCGTTCTGGTAGCTGGCGGTGCAGGCGCCGGAGCCGCCGAGGCTCATGTTGATGACCTTGGCGGGGGTGGCGTTGGCCGGGACGCCCGCGACGGTGCCGCCGGAGGCCCAGGTGATGGCGTCGACGATGTCGGCGGTGGTGCCGCCGCACTTGCCGAGCACGCGGACGGGCTGGATCTTCGCGTTGTACGCGATGCCCGCGACGCCCTTGGCGTTGTTGGTGGCGGCGGCGATGGTGCCCGCGACGTGGGTGCCGTGCCAGGAGGAGCCGCTGGCCGAAGAGCCGGTGCCGCACTCGCCGGCCGCGCTCCAGTCGCCCGCGTCGGAGGGGTCGTTGTCGCGGCCGTTGCCGTCACGGGCGCCGGCGGCGTCGGAGATGAAGTCGTAGCCGGCGACGATGTTCGGGGCCACGTCGGAGTGGGCCACGTAGCCGGTGTCGATCACGGCGACGGTGACGCCGGAGCCGGTGGTCTTGTCCCAGGCGGCAGGAACGTTCATGCCACCGGTGGGCTCGAAGAGGTCCCACTGCTTGGTGTACTCGGTGTCGTTCGGGGTGGCCATCGCGTAGGCGCGGGAGTCCACCTCGACGTACGCGACGTCCGGGTCGGCACGGAACTGGGCCATCACGTCGGCCGCGGCGGCCGGGGCGACGGAGCCGCCCAGGTTGACGAGGGCGGCACCGGTGCCGAGGCGGCGGTCGAACTTCGCCTTCTTGCCGGCCTTCTTGCCCTTGGCGGCCGCGTCGTCGGCGGCGGCCTTGTTGGAGCTGGCCTCGGTGGCCGAGGACTTGTAGCCCACGATCAGGTTCTGTACCGGCGCGGCGTCCGGAGCGGCCGGCGCCCCCGCGGCCGGCAGGGAGGAGGCGGCGGCCGGGGCCGGCGCGGGCTGCGAGCCGCCGAGGGCGACGGAAGCGGTGGCGGAGCCGGCGAGCAGGGTGACGGACATCGCCACCACGGATATGAGCCTGCTGCGTCTCGTTGCGTGCACGGTGTTCCCTTTCGCGGGCCGTTTCCGGGCAGGCCGGAGCGGGCGGTTGGAGCAGTGTGGGAGGTGAACCGGCGACTACGGGGCCGGGAGCGGGTCGGTCAGTCCCGTCCCGGCCGCCGCTGCTCGCCGCGTCGTCCCGGCCGCTTCGGCGGGGCTGGGACGACGGCGGTGCGGGCGATCCATCCGCCCGGACGGCTTCGCACCATGTGGGGTTGGCGCGGGGTCCGTTCGGGGCGGG
>NZ_LFML01000123.1:0-3622 GCF_001044425.1 Streptomyces roseus | reverse complement strand
GTTCCCCCGCCCGCCGCTGCGGGTCAACTCCGGACGAACCCCCCGAACCCGGCCGCGGGCGGCCCTCGCCACCGGCCGGTCCCGGGCCGCCGCACCCCCGGATCGGCACCCGCGCCCGGTTTCGCCGGGGACGTCCGGACTTCTCCGCCTCCGCCGCCGGGCCCCGGCCCGCGGAAGGGGCCCGCCCCCTCGCCGGGCCCCGGCCCGCGGAGGGGGCCCGCGGCCTCAGGGGCGGCCGTGGGTGCGGAAGTAGGTCCAGCTCGTCTCGTTGGGTTCGCTCCACTTCTCCGGGGCGTGGGCGTACTCCGGATGGCGGGCCGCGACGTACGCGCGGGTGCGCTCCGGGACCTCGGCGTAGGAGCCCGTCTTGCGGCCCCGGCAGTGGAACGTGAGCCCGCCCGGACGCTGCCCCTGCTCCATCCACGGCAGCCACGGGGACATCCGCGTCCAGGACATGGTGCTGGGGACGCTGGGCTCGTCCGTCGTGAGCACCCCGGCCGGCGCGAAGAACTGGAAGAGCTCCAGGGCCCGGTACGTGTCGTCGGCCGAGTTCAGCGGATACTCGGCGACCGGCAGCGGCGAGGGATGGGCGATCGGGATCTCCAGGCTGAAGCAGACCTGGTCCCCGAGCTCGGTCAGGGGGACCGGGAAGGGCCGCAGCCGCAGATTGGCCGGATCGTTCCAGACGTGGACCACCGGCTTGTCCTCCCAGGTCTCCAGGATCTCCCGGGTCTGCGGGTCCAGGTAGAACGCTGCCTCCCTGGTGAGCAGTTGGAAGCCGCCGGTGTCCGCGTCCGCGACG
This sequence comes from Streptomyces roseus, assembly GCF_001044425.1. Lineage (GTDB taxonomy): Bacteria > Actinomycetota > Actinomycetes > Streptomycetales > Streptomycetaceae > Streptomyces > Streptomyces roseus. Next base: position 2,820 of record NZ_LFML01000123.1, on the reverse strand, counting down.
AGCCGGGCGACGTTGAGCCCCTCGAAGCCGAAGAGGCGCCGGTAGGGCTGGTCCGGGGCCCAGGAGTAGATGTCCCCGGACCACCAGAAGGTCACCTCGGCGCCGTCGAGGGAAGCGCGGGTGCGGGCGAACGCGTGCAGGAGCTCTACGGGTGTCATGCCGGTCACTGTGCGCGGTCCGCCGACGGCTCGGCAAGCGGGCGGGCCGCCCGGCGGAGGGCTCCGGCCGGCGCCCGGACCGGCACCCGGACCGGCATGCGGGACGCCAGGTTGACGCAGCGGCGCGCAGCGGCGACGGTGACCCGCATGGGGAACGAACGCCGACTGCTCACACTGGTCGTCTGCCTGGTGCTGGGCATCGGGCTGACGGCCGCGGTGCTGGGCGCCGCACGGGTGGCGGCCCCCGACAGCACCTCCCATTCCGGGATGAACTCCAGGGACTACGTGGACATACGGGATGTTCCGCCCGGCCCCGGCGATCCGGCGGCCGGACCCGACGCCTCCACGGGCACCGTGACGGTGGAGTGCGGGCGCAACGAGGAGCACCACTACAACGAGGACAACCTGGTGGTGTCTCCGGGCCTGCGCTCGGGCGCCCACCACACCCACGCCTACGTCGGGAACCTGACCACGGACGCGATGTCGACCGACGCCTCCCTGGCCGCCGCCGCGACCAGTTGCCGTGGCGGCGACCGCTCCACGTACTACTGGCCGGTCCTGCGCCGGACGGACCGGGCGGGCGCCCACCCGCAGGAGCACTCGGCCGGGCACGGCAACACGGGCGAGATCCTGCCCGAGGCGGCGGTCTCCGTCGAGTTCCGCGGCAGCCCGGTGGGCAAGGTGGTGCCGCTGCCGCGCTTCCTGCGCGCGATGACCGGCGACGCGGTGGCGGCCACCGCGGGGAGCGACGCCGACGTCCGCGCCCGCTGGGGCTGTTCCGGCTCCCCGGACCGGTTCACCACCCGCTATCCGCGCTGCCCCGCGGGCGAGCGCCTCACCCGTACGCTCGTCTTCCCCGGCTGCTGGAACGGACTGGACACCGAGAGCCCGGGCCACCGCTCGCACCTGGCCTTCCCCGCCGCCAACGGCGTCTGCCCGCAGGGCATGTTCGCCGTGCCCCAGCTGCGCCTCTCCCTCGCGTACGACGTGCCGCCGGGGGTGCCGGTCGCCGTGGACTCCTTCCCCGAACAGCGGCACAGCCCGAAGACGGACCACGCGATGTTCGTGGACGCCATGACGGACGCGCAGATGGCCGCCGTCGTCGACTGCCTCAACCAGGGACGCGCCTGCCGCACCTGAGGGCGCGGCCGTTCCTTCGAAGTGACGGGGGTCACATGAACCGGTGGCCGCCGGGCCGCGTGTTCTGACCGCACCAGATGGGCGAGGAAGACGGAGAGGGTGAGATGGCCGGACCACTGTGGCCCCGTACACGGCGGGGCTCGACCGATGAGGCACTGATCAGGTCGGTGTACGAGGAGCACGGCCACGCCCTGCTCGCGTACGCCACCCGGCTGACCGGTGACCGGGCCGCCGCCGAGGACGTCGTCCAGGAGACGCTCATCCGCGCATGGCGGCATTCCGAGATCCTGGTCAACGGGAAGGGATCGGTGCGCGGCTGGCTGCTGACGGTGGCCCGCAACATCGTCACCGACCGCTACCGGGCCAAGGCGGCGCGCCCCGCGGAGGTTTCGGGGGAGGTGGCCGCTCCCCCGGTGGAGCAGGACCACGCGGACTCCATCGTGGACACGATGACCGTACTGGGGGCACTGGACCAGTTGTCCCCGGAACACCGGGACGTGTTGAAGGAGCTGTACTACCGCCAGCTGAGCGTGGCCGAGGCGGCCGACAGCCTCGGCATCCCGGCGGGCACGGTCAAATCACGGGCGCACTACGCGCTCAAGGCACTGCGCGAGGTGTTCCGCCAAGGCGGGACCACGGAGGGCCGGACGGGCAGACGAATGGGCAGGCCGCCCCGGCAGGGCGCCGGACTGCGAGAGGTGGTGGCATGAACCGGCAGCGGCACGAGGAGGAGGAACTGCTCGGCCCGTACGTTCTCGGCGTCCTGGACGGGGAGGATCTCCGCCGGGTCGAGGAGCACATGAGCGGCTGCGTGCAATGCCGTGAGGAGGTGACCGCGTTGCGCGAGATGGAAGCGGCGTTGGGCGAGGTGCCCGCCGAGGCCTTCCTCGACGGGCCGCCGCAGGGCGGCGACCTGCTGCTCCAGCGCACGCTGCGGCAGGTGCGGGGCGAGGCCGCGGGCGAGCGGCTCAGGCGTCGGGGCCTCGCCGGACTGGCGGCGGCGGCCTCGCTGGCCGCGGTGTTCTGGGCCGGGGCGCAGCTGGGCTCGGCGGACGGCGGGCAGGTGGCCCTGCCACCGCCGCCGTCGCCCTCGGTGTCGGCGCAGCCTTCACCGCCGCCGGCGGGTACGAAGGTGGCGTCGGCGACGGACGCCCGCACGAACGCGCGGATGACCGTACAGGTCACGCCCGCGGCCAAGTGGGTGCGGGTGCACGCGGCCGTGGCGGGGATCCCGCCGGGCGAGCGCTGCCTGCTGGTCGTGGTCGGGAAGGACGGCAGGCGCACCACCGCCGGCAGCTGGGTCGTCGGCAGCCAGAACGGCGAGGGCAAGGGCGCTTCCCTGGACGGCTCGGCGGCGGTGGACCCGGCCAACGTCAAGGAGGTCCTGGTCGAGAACGAGTCGGGCACGCGGTTCGTGTCGGTGCCCATGCCGGTCTAGACGAGTAAGTCCGAAGTCCTTGGGCGCATGAAGCGAGGGTCTCGTTGGTTTGTGTGTGACGACAAACCTGGAGACCCTCGCGAC
>NZ_LFML01000122.1:77490-159883 GCF_001044425.1 Streptomyces roseus | reverse complement strand
AGGGCGTAGGCGGCGAGGTGCCGGCCGTCGGCCTGGTCGGTGGCGGTGGCGGGCCCGTCGGCGCGGCCGACGCGGGCCAGCAGCGCGTCGAGCGCGGCCGGTACCGCCGGGGCCTCCGGCGGTACCGGGCTCCCCGCAGCCCGCCCGTCCGGCCACAGCCGTACGTGCCCGCCCAGGCTCGCGGCGAGGCGGGACAGCACCGCCGGGACCGGGTCGGGGCGGGCGGCCGCCGCGGCGAGGGCCTGCTGGGCCTCGGTGACCCGGCGCAGCTCGCGGGTCCGGGCCTCGGCCATGAGCCGCCAGACGGCCCGGGCGACGGCCGTGAACCGGGTTCGCGGCGGCACCTCCAGCAGCGGCAGCCGGTGCCGGGTGCAGGCCCGGACGAGCTCCGCGGGCACCTCCGCGTGCAGCGGCGCCACGCCGAACCCGAGCGCGGCCACCCCCGAGCCGACGAGCCGCCGTACGTACGCGTCCGCCGCGTCGTCCGCCCCGCTCGCCGGGCCGGCCTGCGGCTCCGCCAGTCCCGCCCCCGCCGTGAGCAGCAGCTCGCCGCCCAGCAGGTAGGGCGAGGGGTCCGCCATCTCCGAGGCGTGCACCCCGTGCACCTCCGCCGGCTCCGGCCCGGCGACGACCAGCCGCAGCTCCAGCTCCCGGTCGGCGAGGAGCGCGCCCAGCCCGACCGCGGGCGTGGGCGGGCTGTCGACCCCGGCAGGCTTCGGCATGGATACTCCGTACAGTTCGACGTCACCCGATGGATGAAACGTACACTTCGCGCCCCCCGGGCACCCGCTTACGCTCGAAGGACCGCACGTAGGACCTCCAGAAGGGCACCCCCCCATGAGCACCGAGCAGACGCCGCGTGGACCGGTCGACTCCTCCCGCATCCCGCGCTACGCGGGCCCCGCGACCTTCGCCCGGCTGCCCCGCCTGGACGAGGTCGGCTCGGCCGACGTGGCTGTCGTCGGTGTCCCCTTCGACTCGGGCGTCTCGTACCGCCCCGGCGCCCGCTTCGGCGGCAACGCCATCCGCGAGGCCTCGCGCCTGCTGCGTCCGTACAACCCGGCGCAGGACGCCTCCCCCTTCGCGCTCGCGCAGGTGGCGGACGCCGGCGACATCGCCGTCAACCCCTTCAACATCAACGAGGCCGTCGAGACGGTCGAGGCGGCCGCGGACGAGCTCCTCGGCGCCGGCTCCCGCCTGATGACCCTCGGCGGCGACCACACCATCGCCCTCCCGCTGCTGCGCTCCGTCGCGAAGAAGCACGGCCCGGTGGCGCTGCTGCACTTCGACGCGCACCTGGACACCTGGGACACGTACTTCGGCGCCGAGTACACGCACGGCACCCCGTTCCGCCGCGCCGTGGAGGAGGGCATCCTCGACACCGAGGCGCTCTCGCACGTCGGCACGCGCGGCCCGCTGTACGGCAAGCAGGACCTCGACGACGACGCCAAGATGGGCTTCGGCATCGTGACCTCGGCCGACGTCTACCGGCGCGGTGCCGACGAGGTCGCGGACCAGCTGCGCCAGCGCATCGGCGACCGTCCGCTGTACATCTCGATCGACATCGACGTGCTGGACCCGGCGCACGCGCCCGGCACCGGCACGCCGGAGGCGGGCGGCATGACCTCCCGCGAGCTGCTGGAGATCATCCGCGGCCTGTCCTCCTGCAACCTGGTCTCGGCCGACGTCGTCGAGGTCGCCCCGGCGTACGATCACGCCGAGATCACCTCGGTCGCGGCCTCGCACACCGCGTACGAGCTGACGACGATCATGAGCCGCCAGATCGCCGCCGCGAAGAAGGCGAAGTAGCACCCGAGAAGGCGAGTGAGCGCACGTGACGCACGACCACGACCTGGTACTCCGTCCCACCGACGCCCAGCGGGCGGCCGCCCTCGCGCCGCCGCCGGGGCGGACGGGCGGGGACCTGGTCGTGGAAACGCTCCGCGGCCTCGGCGCGACCACCGTCTTCGGTCTGCCGGGGCAGCACGCGCTCTCCCTCTTCGACGCGGTCGGCCGCTCCGACCTGCGGCTGATCGGGCTCCGTACGGAGAACAACGCGGGCTTCGCCGCCGACGCGTACGGCCGCATGACCGGCGAGGCGGTTCCGCTGCTGCTGTCGACCGGTCCGGGCGCGCTGATGGCCCTGCCGGCCCTGGCGGAGGCGGCCGCCGCGTCGGCACCCGTCCTCGCCATCGCCTCCCAGGTCCCGGTGGCGGGCCTGGGCGGCGGACGGCGCGGGCACCTGCACGAGCTGCGGGACCAGTCGGCCTCGTTCCGGGACGTGGTGAAGTCGGTCCACACGGCCCGCACGCCCTCGCAGATCCCCTCCGCGATCGCGGAGGCCTGGGAATCGGCGCTGACGGCTCCGCACGGCCCGGTCTGGGTGGAAATCCCCGAGGACGTGCTGCGCGCGGAGACGATGATCCCGCAGGTCACGGCCGTGGACGCCGGCCCGCACGAACTGGCCCCGCGCCCCGAGCTCACCGCGCTCGCGGCGCACTGGCTGGAGCGGGCCTCCCGCCCCGTGATCATCGCGGGCGGCGGGGTGATCCGCTCGGACGCGGCCGGCAAGCTGCGGCAGCTCGCGGAGCGGCTGAGCGCTCCGGTGGTCACCACGTTCGGCGCCAAGGGCGCCTTCCCGTGGACCCACCCGCTGTCCCTCCAGTCCTGGCTGGAGGACCGCCACATGACGGACTTCCTGGAGGACGCGGACGTCCTGCTGGTGGTCGGCTCGGGGCTGGGCGAACTCTCCTCGAACTACCACACGTTCTTCCCCGGGGGCCGGGTCGTCCAGATCGAGGCGGACCTCGGGAAGCTGGAGTCCAACCACGCCGCCCTCGGCATCCACGCGGACGCCCGCCTGGCCCTCCAGGCCCTCCTGGAAACGGTCGGCGAACGCCGGGACCCCGAGGCCCCGGAGCGGGTGCGCCTGCTCCTGGCGGAGATCGAGACCCGTCTGTCGGCGCAGGACGTGGCGCTGGAGCGCGGTCTGCTCACGTCGATCCGCGCCGCCCTGCCCGCCCGCTCCCCGTCCTTCTGGGACATGACGATCCTGTCCTACTGGGCCTGGTCGGCGTTCGACGCGAAGCACCCCAACACGATGCACTCGGCGCAGGGCGCCGGCGGCCTCGGCTACGCCTTCCCGGCGGCCCTCGGCGCCTGCGTCGCGGAACCGGACACCCCGGTCCTGGCGGTCTCCGGCGACGGCGGCGCGATGTACTCGATCGCGGACCTGGCGACGGCGAAGCAGTACGACCTGGACGTGACCTGGCTGATCGTGGACGACGGCGGCTACGGCATCCTGCGCGAGTACATGGCGGACTCCTTCGAGGGCCGCACGACGGCCACCGAACTCACCCGCCCGGACTTCGCGGCCCTGGCCGAGTCCTTCGGCGTCCCGGCAGTGAGGACGACCCCGGAATCCCTGCGCGAGAACCTGAAGAAGTCCCTCGCCACCCCCGGTCCCACCGTCCTGGTCCTCCCGACCACCCTGAAGATGTTCGCCCCGACCCACCTGGCCTGACCGCGCCCTTCCTTGCGGTGCCCCTCACGCACCGCTGCCGGGCACGGGAAAGTCCGCCCAGACCGTCTTGCCGATGCCGTGGGCGCGGGGCTCGACGCCCCAGCGGGCGGCCACGGCGCCGACGACGGCGAGGCCGCGCCCGTCCTCGCCGTCCTGAAGGTGGGCCTGCGGTTCCAGATCCACCCAGGGGCCTGCGTCGGCGACTTCGACGCGCAGGCACGCGCCGTCCCACACCGCCTTCACCCCGATCTCGCGGCCGCGGGGTGCGCGAGCGTGCCGTACGGCGTTGGTGACGAGTTCCGACAGCGCCAGCTCGGCCGCCTCGGCGACCTGCGGGGCGACGCCCCAGGAACGGGCCTGAACCCGGAAGAAGGCGCGCGCCCAGCCGGGGGTTCGCGGGGTCCGGGGCAGGAGCCAGAAGGCGTCGCCGATGGGGGTCATGCACATCACCTCACCTATCTAGATAGGTGTCAGTGAAGCGTCGGCATGCGAGGGCGGTCAAGTAGATGTCTAGATATGTTTAGGGGGTGCGGGGAGCGGACGGGCCGACAGCGATTCTTGACCTGTTGCGCGCCCTAGGCTGTCCGGAGGTGATCAGGAGGTTCGTATGCCAAGTGGCGCCCAGAAACGGCAGCCCAAGTACCAGCGCATCGCCGCCGCGTTGAAGGAGGCCATTGCCGCAGGCCAGTACGGTCCAGGGGACCGGCTGCCCGGTGAGAGCGAATTGATGGGCACGTACGGAGTCGCCAGGATGACCGCCCGCCAGGCGTTCGCGGCCCTCCAGGCGGAAGGACTGGTGGAGGCCCGCAAGGGCGCCGGAGTCTTCGTGCGTGAGTTCAAGGTCGGCCTGCGCCGCCGCGGGATCCAGCGCCTCGCCGTCGAGGTCTGGGGAGCGGGCGGCTCGATCTGGGCCGCGGACGGCCATGGGCGCGATCCCCAGGTGGAGTTCCTTGGTGTGTCCGAGAAGCCTGCTCCCGCTGCCGTGGCCGCAGCCCTGGGCCTTCCGGCGGGGGCGATTGTCCGTGTTCGCCGGAGGAGGTTCCTCCTCGATGCCAAGCCGGTCATGGTCGCCACCTCTTACCTGGATGCCGCCCTCACCGCCGGTACGGCCATCGCGGAGCCGGATTCCGGCCCCGGCGGCATCTACGCCCGACTGGCGGATCTCGGCCGCAAGCCGGTCCGCTTCCGGGAGGAGGTCCGCTCCCGGATGCCCACCCCCGAGGAGGCCGACGGACTCGGCCTCACGTCCGGGACCCCGGTGGTACTGGTCTGCCGTACCGCCTTCACCGCCGACGGTCACGCGGTCGAGGTCAACGAGATGACCCTCGACGCCTCCGCCTACGTCCTGGAGTACGAGTTCGACGCCCCGTAGCCGGGCCCGTACGCCGGTGCGAATTGTTGCGGCGGGATGAAATCCGCCGGTCGGGGCGTTGGAGGAGCGGCAGGACTGGACGAACGGGGAGGACCACGTGGCGGCGGCATCGACGGCAGCGGGCGAGAAACAGGGCTGGGCCAGGCGGCTCACCGCCTACACCTGGCGGTACCGGACCAACGTGCTGCTCGCCCTCGGGTCCTCACTGGCCGGCATGGCCGTCATGGCCCTCGTACCCCTGGTCACCAAGGTGATCATCGACGACGTCATCGGCGACCACACCAAGCCCATGGGCGTCTGGGCCGGGCTCCTCATAGCCGCCGCCGTCCTCGTGTACGTACTGACCTACATCCGCAGGTACTACGGCGGCCGCCTCGCGCTCGACGTCCAGCACGACCTGCGCACCGACATGTACGACACCATCGCCCGCCTCGACGGGCGGCGCCAGGACGAGCTGTCCACCGGCCAGGTCATCGGGCGCGCCACCAGCGACCTCCAGCTGATCCAGGGCCTGCTCTTCATGCTGCCCATGACCATCGGGAACTTCCTCCTCTTCGGGATCTCCCTCGGCATCATGCTGGCGCTGTCCCCGCTGCTGACCCTCGTCGCGCTGCTCATGGCCCCCGCCCTCTGGTTCATCGCCAAGCGCAGCCGCAAGAGGCTCTTCCCCGCCACCTGGTGGGCCCAGGGCCAGGCCGCCGCCGTCGCCACCGTCGTCGACGGAGCCGTGACGGGCGTGCGCGTCGTCAAGGGCTTCGGCCAGGAGGAGCAGGAGACCGGCAAGCTGCGCGCGGCCGGGCGCCGGCTGTTCGCCGGCCGGATGCGGACCATCCGGCTCAACTCCCGCTACACCCCCGCCCTGCAGGCCGTACCCGCCCTCGGGCAGGTCGCCATGCTGGCGCTCGGCGGCTGGATGGCGACCCAGGGGCACATCACCCTCGGTACGTTCGTCGCCTTCTCCACCTACCTCGCCCAGCTCGTCGGCCCCGTCCGCATGCTCGCCATGGTCCTCACCGTCGGCCAGCAGGCCCGCGCCGGCGTCGAGCGCGTCTTCGAGCTCATCGACACCCAGCCCGTCATCGAAGAGGGCACGAGGGAGCTGCCCGCCGACGCCCCCGCCACCGTCGAGTTCGACGAGGTCGTCTTCGGGTACGACCCCGAGCGGCCCGTCCTCGACGGGTTCTCGCTCTCCATCGCCGAGGGCGAGACCGTGGCCGTCGTCGGGGCCTCCGGCTCCGGCAAGTCCACCGTCTCCCTCCTCCTGCCGCGCTTCTACGACGCCGACCGCGGCACCGTCCGCGTCGGCGGGCACGACGTGCGCGAGCTGACGTACGACTCGCTGCGCGCGGCCATCGGGCTCGTACCGGAGGACTCGTTCCTCTTCTCCGACACCATCCGCGCCAACATCGCCTACGGGCAGCCCGACGCGACCGACGCGCAGATCGAGGCGGCCGCCCGCGCAGCCCAGGCCGAACCGTTCATCCAGGCCCTGCCCGCCGGGTACGACACCAAGGTCGGCGAGCAGGGGCTCACCCTCTCCGGCGGCCAGCGCCAGCGCATCGCACTCGCCCGCGCCATCCTCACCGACCCCCGGCTGCTGCTCCTCGACGACGCCACCTCGGCCGTCGACGCCCGCGTCGAGCACGAGATCCACGAGGCGCTGCGCTCCGTCATGGCCGGCCGCACCACCCTCCTGATCGCCCACCGCCGCTCCACGCTCGGGCTGGCCGACCGGATCGCGGTACTCGACCGCGGCCGGCTCTCCGACATCGGTACGCACGAGGAGCTGGAGCGCCGCTCGGCGCTCTACCGACGCCTGCTCACCGACCCGGACGCGCTGGGCGCCGGCTCGCCGCGCACCCCCGAGGCGCCCGCGATGGCCGAGTTCGAGCGGGACATCGAGGGCCGGCTGGAACGGGACATCGAGCTCGAAGCCGAGATCGACTCCGAACCGGTCAACGCCAAGCGGCGGGTCGTCGACGGGGTGACCCCGGAGCTCTGGCGCCGCCAGGAGGAACAGGAGGAGGACGCGGGGTCCGCCGGCGCGCTCCCTCCGGCTTCGCCGGGAGGACCTCCCGCGACCCCCGAACTGCTCGCCCAGGTGGCCGCCCTGCCGCCCGCCGACGACGAGCCGGCCGTGGACGAGGAGCGCGCCGCGGCCGCCGAGAAGAGCTACAACCTGCGCCGGCTGCTCAGCGGGTTCTGGGCGCCCCTCGCCATCAGCCTCGGCCTCGTCGCCGTCGACGCCGGCTCCGGACTGCTGCTCCCGATCCTGATCCGGCACGGCATCGACAAGGGCGTCGAACAGGCCGCCCTCGGCGCCGTCTGGGTGGCCGCCGCCCTCGCGCTCGGTGTCGTCGTCGCCCAGTGGGCCGCCCAGTTCGCCGAGACCCGGATGACCGGGCGCACCGGCGAGCGCGTCCTGTACGCCCTGCGCGTCAAGATCTTCGCCCAGCTCCAGCGCCTCGGCCTCGACTACTACGAGCGCGAGCTGACCGGCAAGATCATGACCCGGATGACCACCGACGTGGACGCCCTCTCCAGCTTCCTGCAAACCGGGCTCGTCACCGCCGTCGTCTCCGTCTTCACCTTCTTCGGCATCCTGATCGCCCTGCTCGTCCTCGACGTCGAACTCGCGCTGATCGTCTTCGCCACCCTCCCCGTGCTGGTCGCCGGCACGGTCGTCTTCCGCCGTAAGTCGGTCGCCGCGTACGAGCTCGCCCGCGACCGGGTCAGCCTGGTCAACGCCGACCTCCAGGAGTCAGTCTCCGGGCTGCGCATCGTCCAGGCCTTCCGCCGCGAGCGGGCCGGCGCCGCCCGGTTCGCGGAGCGGAGCAACTCGTACCGCCAGGCCCGGGTGCGCGGTCAGTGGCTGATATCCGTCTACTTCCCCTTCGTGCAGCTGCTGTCCTCCGGGGCCGCGGCCGCCGTGCTGATCGTCGGCGCCGGCCGGGTCGAGGCGGGCACCCTCACCACCGGCGCGCTGGTGGCGTACCTGCTCTACATCGACCTGTTCTTCGCCCCGGTCCAGCAGCTCTCCCAGGTCTTCGACGGCTACCAGCAGGCCACCGTCTCGCTCGGCCGGATCCAGGGGCTGCTGCGCGAGCCCACCAGCACCCCGCGCCCGGCCGACCCGCGCGCGGTCGGGGAGCTGCGCGGCGAGATCGCCTTCGAGGACGTGCGCTTCGCGTACGGCACCGCCGAGGAGCGCGGCGAGAAGGGCGAGGCGCTGGCCGGAATCAGCCTGCGGATCCCCGCCGGCCAGACGGTCGCCTTCGTCGGCGAGACCGGCGCCGGAAAGTCCACGCTGGTCAAGCTCGTGGCCCGGTTCTACGACCCGACCTCCGGCCGGGTCAGCGTCGACGGCGCCGACCTGCGGGAGCTGGACCTGACCGGGTACCGCCACCGGCTCGGAGTGGTCCCCCAGGAGCCCTACCTCTTCCCGGGGACGGTCCGCGACGCCATCGCGTACGGCCGGCCCGGCGCGAGCGACGCCGAAGTGGAGGCGGCCGCCCGCGCGGTCGGCGCCCACGACATGATCGCCACCCTCGACGGCGGCTACCTGCACACCGTCGCCGAGCGCGGCCGCAACCTGTCGGCCGGACAGCGCCAGCTGATCGCGCTGGCCCGCGCCGAACTCGTCGACCCGGACGTGCTGCTGCTCGACGAGGCCACCGCGGCGCTCGACCTCGCCACCGAGGCGCAGGTCAACCAGGCCACCGACCGGCTCGCCGGCAAGCGCACCACCCTCGTGGTGGCGCACCGGCTGACCACGGCCGCCCGCGCCGACCGCGTCGTGGTCATGGACCGCGGCCGGGTCGTGGAGGACGGCACGCACGCCGAACTCGTGGCCCGCGACGGCCGTTACGCGCAGCTGTGGCGCACCTTCGTCGGCGAGGACGAACGCGCCGCCGCCTGACCCCCGGCGGCCTTCCCGCCCCCGCCCACAGCCCCCCGGACCTTGCGGTGAGCAACCTTCCGGGGGGTCTGCGCGTCGTACGTGCGTACGTGTCACGTACGACCGATCGGGGGACAGGGTGGGGTACGGACGGAAGGGACGCGGCCGGGGGGCCGCGTCGGCGCGGGCGCTCGTGGCCGGGCTGATGCTGTGCGCCGGCGGGCTGCTCGCGGCGCCCGCGGCGCACGCGGCGACCGGGGGCTGCGGGGGAGACCTGGTCAGGACGCTGCCGCTGCCGACCGGCGAGGTGCGCGTCTACAAGAGCCGTACGCAAGCCTGCGCGGTGACCGTCGCCCACGACCCGGGCCGGCGCCGGGCGATGGCGGTGAGCATCCAGCCGCGCGGCGGGGTCCCGGTCCGCGACGCCGGGCAATTCACCCGATATGCCGGACCCGTCGCCGTCGGTGCGATCACCCGCTGCGTGTATGTGAAGGGGAGCATCGAGGCCGGCTCCGTCGATTCCGGCTGGATCCTGTGCTGAACGAGCGGCCCAACCAGGTCTGGTCAGCGGCGCGTTGACCCCGCTAGGTTCACGGGCGACCGAAGTGAACTCAGGGGAGGGTGAATGCGCAAGACGCTCGGCTGGCTGCTGTCGCTCGTGGTGCTGATCGGCACCATGGGAGCAGCCGGCTTCACGGCCCAGGCGGCCACCGCCGCAGGGCCGTCCGCCGCGACGGACATCAAGGACGAGATCCTCGCCATCGCGGGGATGAGTCTGATCGAGGAGAAGGAGTACCCCGGGTACCGCTTCTTCGTACTCAACTACGAGCAGCCGGTGGACCACCGGAACCCGTCGAAGGGCACCTTCAAGCAGCGCCTCACCCTGCTGCACAAGGACGTCTCCCGGCCCACGGTCTTCTTCACCTCCGGCTACAACGTCAACACCAGCCCGCGCCGCAGCGAGCCGACGACCATCGTCGACGGCAACCAGGTGTCGCTGGAGTACCGATTCTTCACGCCCTCCCGGCCCGATCCGGCCAACTGGGCGAACCTGGACATCTGGCAGGCCGCCAGTGACCAGCACCGCATCTTCACCGCCCTGAAGAAGATCTACAAGAAGAACTGGCTGGCCACGGGCGGCAGCAAGGGCGGTATGACGGCGACGTACTACGAGCGCTACTACCCGCGCGACATGGACGGTGTCGTCGCGTACGTCGCGCCGAACGACGTCGTCAACAAAGAGGACTCGGCGTACGACCGGTTCTTCGCCAAGGTCGGCACCAAGGAGTGCCGCGACAAGCTGAACGCGGTGCAGCGCGAGGCGCTCGTACGCCGCGAGCCGCTGGAGGCCAAGTACGCGGCCGCCGCCTCCGAGAACGGCTGGACCTTCACCACCGTCGGCAGCCTCGACAAGGCCTTCGAGGCCGTCGTGCTCGACTACGTCTGGGCGTTCTGGCAGTACAGCCTGCTCGCCGACTGCGCCTCCATCCCGGCCGCCGCGACCGCGAGCGACCAGGAGATCTGGGACTCGGTCGACACGATCTCCGGCTTCTCGGCCTACGCCGACCAGGGCCTGGCGACGTACACGCCGTACTACTACCAGGCGGGTACGCAGCTCGGTTCGCCCGACATCAAGCAGCCGCACCTCAAGGGCCTGAGCCGCTACGGCTACCAGCCGCCGCGCAACTTCGTGCCCCGCGACATCCCGATGACCTTCCAGCCGGGGGTCATGGCGGACGTCGACAACTGGGTGAGGAACAACGCGAACCAGATGCTGTTCGTGTACGGACAGAACGACCCGTGGGGTGCCGAACCGTTCCACCTCGGCTACTCCGCCCGCGACAGCTACGTGATGATCGCGCCGGGTGCCAACCACGGGGCCAACGTCGCCAAGCTCATGGACGGCGAGAAGGCCCTGGCCACGCAGAAGATCCTCCAGTGGGCCGGGGTCGCCCCCGCCGCCGCCCTCGCCGACGCGGGCCGGGCGACGCCGCTGGCGAAGCCCGACGCGGTGCTCGACCAGAAGCAGATGGAGCGCGAGCCGCAGCTGCGGCCGTAGCTCCCCGGCAGGGACCGAGGGGCCACGGGAGGGTGGTACGGCCGGTACCCGGCGTACTCAGTCGTACGACAGCCCGTGGCCCAGCGGGTAGCGGCCCGGCACCGGCACCGGGAGGCGGCCCGTGGGCCGTACCGCCCCGGTGACCACCCGGGCCGCCGCCCGCATCTCCACGTCCGTCCAGGTGTACGTCGCCAGTTCCGCCGCGCACGCGGGGAGCCGGGCCGGGTCGTACGGGTTGCGGATCGCCACCACTACCACCGGCACCCCGGTGGCCAGCAGTTCCGTCACCAGCGTGCGCTGGGGATCGTCCCCCTCGGGGACGTTGTACGTGCACACCAGCACCGCCGCGTTGCCGGGAGCCGCGGCCACCGCCCGGGCGGGCGGCACGGCCGTCGCCCGGCAGCCCAGGGCCGCCAACTCCCGGGCCAGTACCGCGGTGGGGGGTCCCGTCGTACCGCTGGGGGAGGCGGGATCGGTCCCGGTGACCAGCACCCGGGGCGCGGCCACGGGGTCGAGCGGCAGCAGCTTCACCGGATTGGCCAGCAGGGTCGTCGTGCCCGCCGCGATCTCGTCCGCGGCCGCGAGGTGCGCCGGGATCCCCACCAGGGCGTCCGTCCGCCCGGCGGCCGTGTGGGCCGCGTCGAACAGGCCCCGGCGGGACTTCAGTTCCAGGATCCGCAGCACCGACTCCTCGATCCGGGCCTGCGTCAGCTCGCCCGCCTCCACGGCCGCGAGCACGCTCCGGTGCGCCAGGCCCAGGTCCGGGGGGTTCAGCAGCTGGTCGCAGCCCGCCTTCAGGGCCAGGACCGGGACCCGGTCGTCCCCGTACTTCTGGCGGACCCCGGCCATGTCGAGGGCGTCGGTGACCACCACCCCCCGGAACCCCAGGCGTTCGCGCAGGATGCCGGTCACGATCGGCCGCGAGAGGGTCGCCGGGTCCCCCGAGGGGTCGAGCGCGGGGAAGACGATGTGCGCCGTCATCACGGCGTCCACCCCCGCCTCCACCGCCGCACGGAACGGCGGCTCGTCCAGCTCCTCCCACTGGGCCCGGCTGTGCCGCATCACCGGCAGCCCGACGTGGCTGTCGGTCTCGGTGTCCCCGTGCCCGGGGAAGTGCTTGGCGGTGGCGGCCACTCCGGCCCCCTGGTAGCCGCGGACCTGGGCGGCGACCAGGGCCGCCACCGCCTGCGGGTCGGAGCCGAAGGATCTCACGCCGATCACCGGATTGGCCGGGTTGACGTTCACGTCGGCCACCGGCGCGTAGTCCTGCCGGATGCCCATAGCGGCCAGCTCGGCCCCCGCGATGCGGGCGGCGCGGCGGGCCTCGGCGGTGGCCGCGGGGTCGGAGGCGGGGCCGGAGCCCGAGTCGGAGCCCGCAGCGGTACCACCCGTACCGGTACCCGCACCCGCACCCGCACCCGTTCCCGTACCGCCGGCCGCCGCCGCGCCCGCGCCGTGCCGCGCCCCCAGGGCCATCGCCCCCGGCAGCAGCGTCGCCGGCTTGCCGATGCGCGCCACGGCGCCGTGCTCCTGGTCGGTGGAGAGCAGCAGCGGGACGCCGGAACCGGCTGCCGCCGCCGCCCGCTGGAGGGCGGCCGACAGCTCGGCGATCTGCTGCGGGTCACGGGTGTTGTGGGCCCAGGAGAAGTAGATGATCCCGCCGACGTGGAAGCGGGAGACCAGCTCCGCGGCCGTGCGCACCCCGAACAGCTTCTGGTTCTGCTCGGCGTCGGCCGCATCCGGATCGGTCGCCGAATGGCCGTACGCGCGCGACACGAAGAGCTGCCCGACCTTCTCGGCCAGGCTCATCCCGGCCATCAGGCGCAGCAGCGCCGCCCGGTCGGGAGCTTGGCCGGGCGCCCGGTCCCCGGGGCGTCCGTCGTCGGCGGCCCCGCCGCCGGGGCGCGGTCCGCCGCCCTCACCGCCCGGGTCGCCGGCCGCGGCGTACGAGGCCACCCCGGCGGCCGTGACGGCGGCCAGGGCTGCCGCGGTGAGCAGGGACCTGCGGGAGGCGTGGTACGACACGGCCCGGACCCTACTGCCGGGCCGGGTCCGGGCCGCCGCGGACACTCGGGAGGTCCCCCGGACGGGGGGCCGCGTACGCCCAGTGCTCCCGCAGGGTCCGTACCGCCTCGGTGATCGCCGGCCGACGGGCCGCCCCCGTCCGCCACACCGCGTACAACCTGCGTACGGGGCCCGGCTCCAGCGGTACGGCCACCGCGCCCGGCGGCAGCGCGCCGGTGCCGAGGCGGGGTACGACCGCCACCCCGAGCCCGGCCGCGACCAGCGCGACGATGGTGTGGTTCTCCTCGGCCACGTGCGCGATCTCCGGCTCGAAACCGGCCGTGCGCAGCGTCCGCACCAGCCAGTCGTGGCAGACCCGGCCGGGCGGCTGGCACACCCAGCGCTCGCCGCCGAGGTCCGCCCGGCGGACGACCGCCCGCCGTGTGAAGGGGTGGTCCGCGGGGACCACCAGATCGCAGCGGTCGTCCCCGATGACCGCCTGCTCGACGCCCTCCGGGGCCGGCAGCGGGGCGATGTCCCAGTCGTGGGCCACCGCCAGATCGGTGACCCCCCGGGCCACCAGGTCCACCGACAGGTGCGGGTCGACCTCGGTCAGGCGTACGTCCAGGGCGGGATGCCGGCGCGCGAGATCGGCGAGCGCCCCCGGCATGAGACCGCGCGCCGCCGAGGCGAAGGCGGCCACCGTCAGCAGCCCGCTCGGCTGCCCGCGGCGCTCCTCCAGGGTGGTCTCGGCTCGCTCCACGATCGCCAGCAACTCCTGGGCGGTCTCGGCGAGGTGGCGGGCCTCCTCGGTGAGCGCGACCCCGCGCCCGCGCCGCTCCAGCAGCGTGGTCCGGGTCTCCCGCTCCAGCTTGGCGATCTGCTGGGACACGGCGGACGGGGTGTAGCCGAGGGCGGCCGCGGCGGCCGCGACCGAGCCGTGGACGGAGACGGCGTGCAGGGCGCGCAGCCGGGAGAGGTCGAGCATGCGGCCCATCGTAGGACCGCCGGACCGCGGTGCACTCGTAAGCGATGCTTCATCCATCCCGGAAGACATCCGTGCTGGTGCTACATGGTTGCGGCGTCGATGCTCGGAGCATGCGTCCCGTTCACACCGCACTCGCCGTACTCGTCGCCGCCGTCTGGGGCTTCAACTTCGTCGTCATCGAGATCGGCCTCGGCCACTTCCCGCCGCTGCTCCTGTCCGCCCTGCGCTTCCTCGTCGCCGCGCTGCCCGCCGTCTTCTTCGTCGGGCGGCCCAAGACCGCCTGGAAGTGGATCGTCGCGGTCGGAGCGGCCCTCGGCATCGCCAAGTTCGGCCTCCTGTTCACGGGCATGGCCGCCGGGATGCCGGCCGGGCTGTCCTCGCTGGTGCTCCAGGTGCAGTCCGTCTTCACCGCCGTCCTGGCCTCCCTCGTGCTGCGCGAGCGGCCCGGCCGGGTCCGCATCGCCGGCATGGCGGTGGCGCTCGCCGGGATCGCCGTCGCCGCCGTCGACGGGGGCACGTCGGGGCCGGTCCTCGGCTTCACCCTGGTCGTCGCGGCCGCCGCCTGCTGGGGCGTGTCCAACGTGCTGACCCGCAAGGCGTCCCCGCCCGACGCGCTGAACTTCATGGTCTGGGTGTGCACCGTCCCGGTGCTGCCGCTGTTCGCGCTCTCGCTGCTGCTGGAGGGGCCCGAGCGGGACCTGG
This sequence comes from Streptomyces roseus, assembly GCF_001044425.1. Taxonomy (GTDB): domain Bacteria; phylum Actinomycetota; class Actinomycetes; order Streptomycetales; family Streptomycetaceae; genus Streptomyces; species Streptomyces roseus. The sequence continues at coordinate 145,337 of NZ_LFML01000122.1, read as the reverse complement.
CCGCGCTGCGCGGCCTGGACTGGTCCGGGGCCGCCGTCATCGCCTACGTCGCCTGGGTGTCCACCGTGTTCGGGTTCGGCGCCTGGAACCACCTGCTCAAGCGCTACCCGGCCTCGTCGGTCGCGCCGTTCTCGCTGCTGGTGCCGGTGTTCGGGATGTCCTCGGCGGCGCTGGTGCTGGGCGAAGGGGTCTCGGGTCTGCGCTGGGTGGCGGCGCTGCTGCTGGTCGGCGGGGTGGGCATGACCTCGCTGGCCCCCGCCCGCGCGAGCACTCGTACGAAGGCGGCCCAGGACGGCGGCGCCGCGGCGGTCAGTGCGGGGAGTCCTCCCGCAGCGGCAGCCGCCAGTCCTGCCCCGTGAGGGCGACGCCGTACGAGCGGTGCGGGCGCTCGGCCACCAGGGTGAACCCGGCGCGCTCGTACAGGGAACGGGCCGAGGTCAGCACGTCGTTGGTCCACAACACCAGTTCGCGGTAGCCGACGGAGCGGGCGAACGCGACGACGGCGTCGACCAGGAGCGATCCGATCCCGTGGCCCCGGCCCTCCGGCTCCACGAGCAGCAGCCGCAGCCGCGCGGTGCCGGGCGAGCCGTCCTCGCGGACGCACATCACCGAGCCGGCCGGGCGCCCGTCCAGCTCGGCGATCCAGACCCGCTCCAGATACGGGTCGTGGTCCTGGGCGAAGTCCGCGACGATCCGGGCCACCAGGCCCTCGAAGTCGGTGTTCCACCCGTACTCGGCCCAGTAGAGCGCGCCGTGCCGCTGCACGATCCAGCCCAGCTCCCCGGGCTCGGGGTCCCGAAGCCGTACGGGTGGGGCGGAGTTGTCGGCAGGAGGCTCCATGGAGCCCCAGCGTAGCGGGCTACTTTTTGCCGCCGCCCAGGATCTGGCCGAGGAGGTCGCCGAGGCCGCCGCCCCCGGCCGGGGCGGCGCCGGGAGCGGCCCCCGGGGCCGCGCCGGGGGCTCCGGCGGCCGTGCCCTTGCCGGCCGCCGCGCGCTTGGCGAAGACCGCCAGCACCACCGGGATCAGCATCTCGATGACGCGGGAGACGGTGGCCGCCGGGACGCCGGTCTTCCTGGACACCGCCGCGGCCACCGGCCTGCTCATCTTCGCGAGCACCCCGGCCATCAGGCCCCCGCCGAGCAGTCCGCCGCCGAGCGTGGCCACGCCCTGCAACGGGGGTTCGGACACCTCGGCGAAGGCCTGGCGCACCTCGTTGCCGTCGTCGCCATCGGCGCCTGCCTTCTCCTGGAGGTCGCCGGTCATGGCCCCGACCGTCGTCGCGACGGTCTCGCGGGCGCCCGCGGTATCGGTGCCGAGGAGGCCGGCGATCTCGGTCAGCCGGTCCGGTCCCAGCTCGCCGAGCACCTCGTCCTGGAATGAAGATTCGCTCATGCCGGAAACGCTACTTCTGCGGTGATCCAGTGGCATTTCGAAGGGGCACCGGAACCTCCCAAGGTAATGGAAACGTAAAGTTCCGATTCCGCGTGCAACCCCGGAGCGGGGCAGTGGGTCGTATGGTGCGTCGGCACTTCCGGGGAGGGATCTGGGGGGATCGGGAAGTCCGGCACGGGAGGGGTAACCGTGAGGGGGTCCGGCCGCGAGGCCGGACCCCCTTCTGGGTTCCCAGGGTTTGTCCACAGGCCTGACGGGCTGTCGGCGCCGGACGGTAGCTTCGTGCCATGGCAACCAACGGGGCGGTGCAACTGGCGGTGGTCGAGGGGGTGCTCGAGCGCATCACCTACGCCAACGAGGAGAGCGGGTACACGGTCGCCCGCGTCGACACCGGCCGCGGCAGCGGGGATCTGCTCACGGTCGTCGGCTCCCTGCTCGGGGCGCAGCCCGGCGAATCGCTGCGCATGGAGGGCCGCTGGGGGTCCCACCCCCAGTACGGCAGGCAGTTCACCGTGGAGAACTACCGCACCGTGCTCCCCGCGACCATCCAGGGCATACGCCGCTACCTCGGCTCCGGCCTGATCAAGGGCATCGGACCGAAGATCGCCGACCGGATCGTGGAGCACTTCGGCACCGACACCCTCGACGTGATCGAGGAGGCGCCGAAGCGGCTGATCGAGGTGCCGGGCCTCGGCCCCAAGCGGACCAAGCTGATCGGCGCCGCCTGGGAGGAGCAGAAGGCGATCAAGGAGGTCATGGTCTTCCTCCAGGGCGTCGGCGTCTCCACCTCCATCGCCGTCCGCATCTACAAGAAGTACGCCGACGCCTCCATCTCCGTGGTCAAGAACCAGCCGTACCGCCTCGCCGCCGACGTGTGGGGCATCGGCTTCCTGACCGCCGACCGGATCGCCCAGGCCGTCGGCATACCGCACGACAGTCCCGAGCGGGTCAAGGCCGGACTCCAGTACGCCCTGTCCCAGTCCACCGACCAGGGGCACTGCTTCCTGCCCGAGGAGCGCCTCATCGCCGACGGGGTCAAGCTGCTCCAGGTGGACACGGGACTGGTCATCGACTGCCTGGCCGAACTGGCCGCCGATCCGGAGGGCGTCGTCCGGGAGTCCGTGCCCGACCCGCAGGGCGGGCCGTACCCGCTGACCGCCGTGTACCTGGTGCCCTTCCACCGGGCCGAGCTGTCGCTGGTCGGGCAGGTCCGGCGGCTCCTGAACGCGGAGGACGACCGGATGCCGGGCTTCCAGGACGTGGACTGGGACAAGGCCTTCGGCTGGCTGGCCGGCCGTACGGGGGCCAAGCTTGCCCCCGAGCAGCGGGACGCCGTCACCCTGGCGCTGACCCGCCGGGTGGCCGTCCTGACCGGCGGCCCGGGCTGCGGGAAGTCCTTCACCGTGCGCTCGATCGTGGAGCTGGCCCGGGCCAAGAAGGCCAAGGTCGTGCTCGCGGCGCCCACCGGGCGGGCCGCGAAGAGGCTCGCGGAGCTCACCGGGGCCGAGGCCTCCACCGTGCACCGGCTGCTGGAGCTCAAGCCGGGCGGGGACGCGGCGTACGACCGGGAGCGCCCGCTGGACGCGGACCTGGTCGTCGTGGACGAGGCCTCGATGCTGGACCTGCTGCTGGCGAACAAGCTGGTCAAGGCGGTGGCGCCGGGTGCGCACCTGCTGCTGGTCGGGGACGTGGACCAGCTGCCCTCGGTCGGCGCCGGCGAGGTGCTGCGGGACCTGCTGGCCGAGGGCGGGCCCGTACCGGCGGTCCGCCTCACCCGGATTTTCCGGCAGGCCCAGCAGTCGGGCGTGGTCACCAACGCCCACCGGATCAACACCGGCGTGCCGCCGATCACCGACGGGCTGCCGGACTTCTTCCTGTTCGCGGAGGAGGACACCGAGGAGGCCGGGCGGCTCGCGGTGGATGTGGCCGCCCGGCGGATTCCGGCCAGGTTCGGCCTCGACCCGCGCCGCGACATCCAGGTGCTGGCCCCCATGCACCGGGGCCCGGCCGGTGCCGGAAACCTCAACGGGCTGCTCCAGCAGGCCATCACCCCGGCCCGGCCCGACCTGCCGGAGAAGCGGTTCGGCGGCCGGGTCTTCCGCGTCGGCGACAAGGTCACCCAGATCCGGAACAACTACGAGAAGGGCGCCAACGGGGTCTTCAACGGCACGGTCGGCGTGGTGACCGCCCTCGACGTGGACGAGCAGCGGCTGACGGTGCGGACGGAGGAGGACGAGGAGGTCGGCTACGAGTTCACCGAGCTGGACGAGCTGGCGCACGCGTACGCCGTCACCATCCACCGCTCTCAGGGGAGTGAATATCCGGCCGTGGTGATCCCCGTCACCACCGGCGCCTGGATGATGCTCCAGCGCAACCTGCTCTATACGGCGGTGACCAGGGCGAAGAAACTCGTCGTGCTGGTCGGGTCCCGCAAGGCGCTCGGCCAGGCGGTGCGTACCGTTTCCGCAGGCAGGAGGTTCACGGCGGTCGCGCCGAGGCTGTCCGGACGGCTACCGGTGGGGAACATCACCTAGATGATCGATCATTTGGGGTTCACGCACCGGTGCGGAGGGGGCAGGATGAGCTGGTTGAAGGCACTCAGTGCCGTCAAAAGCACCAAAGGCCGACCCCGAGTGCACTCTCCTGCGCCAAATGGGGGAAGGTAGAGGCAGTCAGGGCACCTCGAAGAAGAGGCACTACGTCGGTGAGGGATGACGTGAGCGACAACTCTGTAGTACTCCGGTACGCGGACGGTGAATACACCTACCCGGTGGTCGAAAGCACCGTCGGTGACCAGGGCTTCGACATCTCGAAGCTGAGGGCCCAGACCGGGCTCGTCACCTTGGACAGCGGCTACGGCAACACCGCCGCCTACAAGTCCGCGATCACCTACCTCGACGGTGAGCAGGGCATCCTGCGCTACCGCGGTTACCCGATCGAGCAGCTGGCCGAACGCTCGACCTTCATCGAGGTCGCGTACCTGCTGATCAACGGTGAGCTGCCGACCGTCGACCAGCTCGCGTCTTTCCGCAACGAGATCACCCAGCACACGCTGCTGCACGAGGACGTGAAGCGGTTCTACGACGGCTTCCCGCGTGACGCGCACCCGATGGCGATGCTGTCCTCCGTGGTCAGCGCGCTGTCGACGTTCTACCAGGACAGCCACAACCCGTTCGACGAGAAGCAGCGCCACCTCTCGACGATCCGCCTGCTGGCCAAGCTCCCGACGATCGCGGCCTACGCGTACAAGAAGTCGGTCGGCCACCCGGTCGTCTACCCGCGCAACGACCTCGGCTACGTCGAGAACTTCCTGCGCATGACGTTCTCCGTGCCGGCCCAGGAGTACGACCTGGACCCGGTCGTCGTCTCGGCGCTCGACAAGCTGCTGATCCTGCACGCGGACCACGAGCAGAACTGCTCCACCTCCACCGTGCGCCTGGTCGGCTCCTCGCAGGCGAACATGTTCGCCTCGATCTCCGCCGGCATCTCGGCCCTGTGGGGCCCCCTGCACGGTGGCGCCAACCAGTCCGTCCTGGAGATGCTGGAAGGCATCAAGAACGACGGCGGCGACGTCGACGCCTTCATCCGCAAGGTGAAGAACAAGGAAGACGGCGTCCGCCTCATGGGCTTCGGACACCGCGTCTACAAGAGCTTCGACCCCCGGGCGAAGATCATCAAGGCCGCGGCGCACGACGTCCTCTCGGCGCTCGGCAAGAGCGACGAGCTGCTCGACATCGCACTCAAGCTGGAAGAGCACGCGCTGGCCGACGAGTACTTCGTCGAGCGCAACCTCTACCCGAACGTGGACTTCTACACCGGCCTGATCTACCGGGCCATGGGCTTCCCCACCGAGATGTTCACCGTGCTCTTCGCGCTCGGCCGCCTTCCCGGCTGGATCGCCCAGTGGCACGAGATGATCAAGGAGCCGGGTTCCCGCATCGGCCGCCCGCGCCAGATCTACACCGGCGAGGTCCTGCGCGACTTCGTCCCGGTCGAGGCCCGCTGACCCGAGGCACTCAAGGCTTGCGAAAAGCGCCCCGCCGTCGATCCCCCCACGGGTCGACGGTCGGGGCGCTTTCCTGTCCCCGGAACGGATTCCCCCCACGGGACCCGAGCCGGGGTGTCGGCGAGGAGCGCACGCGCGGCGCGCTCCGATGGGTGTCTGCCGGGACCCGTACGGGTCGGGAGGGCCGCTCAAAGCACCCCGTTGGGCACGCGTCCCGGCCGGCTGATGCCCGGACGTCCCCCAAGACCCCCGTGAACGTCCCCCAAGACGTTCTTGGCATCGCCCCATTAGACCCACTGCGGTGCCGGATGGTTACGTTGCAATCACTGTGATCTGCGTCTCCCGTGAAGGAAGTGTGCGCAGCGTGAGGAGAAGATCCCTCAACGGAAGGTTCGCAACCGCAGGCTGTTGCTCACCACGAAAACGGAGGAGAACGCCATCGCCGCCCCCGCAATCATCGGGTTGAGCAGGCCGGCGGCCGCGAGCGGCAGGGCCGCCACGTTGTAGCCGAAGGCCCAGAACAGGTTCCCCTTGATGATCGCCAGGGTCCGCCGGGAGAGCCGGATCGCGTCCGCCGCCACCCGCAGATCCCCCCGTACGAGTGTCAGGTCGCCCGCCTCGATCGCGGCGTCGGTGCCGGTGCCCATCGCCAGGCCCAGGTCCGCCTGGGCCAGCGCGGCCGCGTCGTTGACCCCGTCGCCCACCATGGCGACCGTGCGGCCCTGCGCCTGGAGCCGGCGGACGACGTCCACCTTGTCCTCGGGCAGCACCTCGGCGATCACCTCGTCGATGCCGACGGCACGGGCCACCGTCTCGGCGACCGCCTTGTTGTCGCCGGTCAGCAGCACCGGGGTCAGGCCCAGCGCGCGCAGCCGCGAGACCGCCTCGGCGCTGGTCTCCTTGACGGCGTCGGCGACGGTCAGCACGCCGCGGGCCTCGCCGTCCCACGCCACCAGGACGGCGGTGCCGCCCTCGGCCTCCGCGGCCGCCCGGGCCTGCGCGAGGGCGGCGGGCAGCGGGATCGACCAGTCGGCCAGCAGCCGCTCGCGGCCGACCAGGACGGCGTGTCCGTCGACCACGCCCTGGACGCCGAGGCCGGCGAGGGACTCGAAGGACTCCGGGACCGGCAGGGCGCCCGCCCTCTCGGCGGCTCCGGTGGCGATGGCCCGGGCGATCGGGTGCTCGGAGGCGTGCTCCAGCGCGCCCGCGAGGCGCAGCAGTTGCCGCTCGTCCACGCCCTCGGCGGGGTGCGCGGCGGAGAGGGTCATCCGGCCGGTGGTGACCGTACCGGTCTTGTCGAGCACGACCGTGTCCACGCGGCGGGTGGACTCCAGCACCTCGGGACCCTTGATCAGGATGCCGAGCTGCGCGCCGCGCCCCGTGCCGACCATCAGCGCGGTCGGTGTGGCCAGGCCCAGGGCGCAGGGGCAGGCGATGATCAGGACGGCCACGGCGGCGGTGAAGGCGGCGGTGGGGTTGTCGGTGATCAGCAGCCAGGTGACCCAGGTGCCGAGGGCCAGCACCAGGACCACCGGTACGAAGACCCCGGCGATCCGGTCGGCCAGGCGCTGCACCTCGGCCTTGCCGTTCTGTGCCTCCTCGACCAGATGGGCCATCCGGGCGAGCTGGGTGTCGGCGCCGACCCGGGTGGCCTCGACGACGAGGCGGCCCGAGGTGTTGACGGTGGCGCCGGTGACGGAGTCGCCCGCGGAGACCTCGACCGGGACGGACTCGCCGGTCAGCATCGAGGCGTCCACGGCGGAGGCGCCCTCGACGACCGTGCCGTCGGTGGCGATCTTCTCGCCGGGCCGGACGACGAACCGGTCGCCGACCGCGAGCTGCGCCACCGGGATCCGTACCTCGGCCCCGCCGCGCAGGACGGCGACGTCCTTGGCGCCCAGCTCCAGCAGGGCCTTGAGGGCCGCGCCCGCCTTCCGCTTGGAGCGGGCCTCCAGATAGCGGCCGAGCAGGATGAAGCTGACGACTCCGGCGGCGACCTCCAGGTAGATGGAGGAGGAGCCGTCCGTACGGGAGACGGTCAGATCGAAGCCGTGCCGCATGCCCGGCATCCCGGCGTGGCCGAAGAACAGGGCCCACAGCGACCAGGCGAAGGCGGCGAGCGTGCCGACCGAGACCAGGGTGTCCATGGTGGCCGCGCCGTGCCGGGCATTGGTCCAGGCGGCCTTGTGGAAGGGGAGGGCGCCCCAGACGACCACGGGGGCGGCCAGGGTGAGCGAGAGCCATTGCCAGTTGTCGAACTGGAGGGCCGGGACCATCGAGAGCAGGACGACGGGCAGGGCGAGGGCGGCGGAGACCAGCAGCCGCTCGCGCAGGGCGGCCAGCTCGGGGTCGGGCGCGGCTACGGCCCCGGGGCCGGCGGCCCGGAGCTGCGGTTCCGGCTCCGGAGGCGGGGGCTCCTCGGCGGTGTACCCGGTCTTGACGACCGTCGCGATCAGGTCGGCGACGCGGACGCCGTCCCCGTACGAGACGCGGGCCTTCTCGGTGGCGTAGTTCACCGTGGCGGTGACCCCGTCCATCCGGTTCAGCTTCTTCTCGATGCGGGCTGCGCAGGAGGCGCAGGTCATCCCGCCGATGGCCAGTTCGACCTCGGCGGCCGCGGCCGCCGCTATGGGTCCGTCGTGCACGGTGCTGCTGCTCATGTCCGGCTCCAGGGGGAGGGCCGGGTCGTACGGAACCAGTATGAGCTGGCCGGCACGACCCGGCAGGGTGCTGCGGAGGAGAAGGGGTGATCAGCCGGCCTGGCCGGCGAACTCGTACCCGGCCTCGTCCACGGCCGCGCGCACGTCGTCCTCGGCGAGCGGGGCGGCGGAGACCACGGTGACCTCGCCGGTCGCGGCGACGGCCTTGACCGAGCTGACGCCGGGCAGGGCGGAGAGCTCGGTGGTCACCGCGCCCTCGCAGTGGCCGCAGGTCATGCCGGTCACCCGGTAGACGGTGGTGGTCTGGGTGTCCGTCTCGGCACTCATGTCGTTCTCCTCTTCAGGGGCGTGTCCGGTCGCCGGGGCGACGGCGGTGCGGGGTGTTGCCTCCCCACCGTCCTCCCGACTATCGAAGACTATACCCCTAGGGGGTATCAATGCGAGCGTCGGGGGCGGTGTCCGCGCCGCAGGGCGCCGGGGCCGCTGCCGGGGCTCAGTCCTCACGGCGGCCCCGGTTGCCGGGGCGGCGGGCCACCCAGGTGCGGATCGTGTCGGCGTACCAGTAGGGCTTGCCGCCTTCCACGTGGTCGGGGGAGGGGAGCAGCCCGTGCTTGCGGTACGAGCGCACCGTGTCCGGCTGGACCCGGATATGGGCGGCGATCTCCTTGTACGACCACAGCTGTCGGTCGCTCATCCACGACACCTCCTTGTCCACGTGGCGGGGCCGGCCGGGAGGCCGTCGGGGGAGCCGACGCGTGGACAGTGACGATCACTCGGGTTGTGCCCGGAGAACGACAGAGGGTGAAGGCAGGGGGGCTCCTGTCGACTGCCTGTGACGAAATACCCGCGTAATGGGGATATGCGTGACACGAGAGAGACGCCTGTGACACATGCGGCACAACGGCGGGGAGTGGCAGGGGGGTTCAGCGGTAGAGGGCGGGGCGCTCCACCAGCTCCACCGGAGTCCGTACGCCGTTGTGCGCGGCGGCGAGCCCCGCCGCGGAGACGGCGGCCGCCGCGTAACCGTCCCAGGCGTCGGGACCGGCCACCCGGCCCTGCGCGGCCGCGGCCACCCAGCGCCGCAGCTGGCGGTCGTACGCGTCGGCGAAGCGCACGGTGAAGTCCTGCGGGATCTCCCCGTAGCCGCGGCCCCCGGAGCGGACCAGCATCGTCTGCCCCTCGCCGATCTGGGCGCTGCCGGACTCGCCGACCGCCTCGCAGCGGACCTCGTAGCCGAAGCCGCAGTTGACGAAGATCTCCACGTCGACGATCGCCCCGCCCGCGGTCTCCAGCAGCACCAGCCGCGGATCGCGCAGCCCCTCGGGGGCCGCCGAGCTGGGCGTGGGGGAGAGCACCGAGACCGCCGTGATCTCCTGCCCCAGCAGCCAGCGCGCCGCGTCGACCTCGTGCACGACGGAGTCGGTGATCAGCATGTCGCTGGTGAAGAAGGAGGGCGAGGAGGCGTTGCGGTGCCGGCAGTGCAGGAACAGCGGCCGGCCGATCCCGCCCGCGTCCAGCAACTCCTTCAACCGCTCGTACTCGGCGTCGAACCGCCGCATGAACCCCACCTGCACCAGGCGGCGGCCCAGCCGCTGTTCCGCCTCCATCACCCGCAGCGCCCCCGCCGGATCCGGGGTCAGCGGCTTCTCGCACAGCACCGGCAACTCCCGTCGCAGGGCGTGCAGGATCGCCTCCTCGTGGGCGGGCCCGGGGGAGGCGATCAGTACGGCCTGTACTCCGGGTGCCGCCATCGCCGCCGCCGGATCCGTGTGCGCGCTCGCCCCGTCCAGGCCCGCCGCGACCGCCTTGACCCGGTCCCCGTCCGGATCGGCCACGGCCACCACCCGGGCCCCGCCCACCGTCCGCCCGATCCGGCGGACGTGGTCGGCGCCCATCTTCCCCGTCCCGATGACGGCGATGCCCAGCGTGCTCATCTCGTGTTCCCTCCGGGGTCAGCGGGCGCCGCAGGAGCGCAGGTAGGCGCGGGTGCGGCGGGCGATCGGCAGCGGCCGGTCGGGCGGGCACGGGTACATGTCCTGTTCCACGATGGCGAAGAGGTCCACCCCGAGCCGCTGCGCGGCCGCGAGGACGGGCTCCAGCGCGGGCACCCCCGACGGCGGCTCGCACATCACCCCCCGGGCCACGGCCGGCCCGAAGGGCAGCTGCTCCGCCCGGACTTCGGCGAGGATCCGCGGGTCGACCTGCTTGAGGTGGAGGTAGCCGATCCGCTCGGCGAACGTCTCGACGGCCTGGACGCTGTCGCCGCCGCAGTATGCGTAGTGCCCGGTGTCCAGGCAGAGGGAGACCAGCTCCGGGTCGGTGGCGTCCAGGAAGCGGGCCACATTCTCGGGGGTGTCGATGTGCGTGTCGGCGTGCGGGTGGACGACGATCCGCAGCCCGTACCGGTCGCGCACCTCGCGGCCCAGGCGCTCGGTCTGCGTGGTCAGTTCACGCCACTGCCCGGGGCTGAGGGTGCGGTCCTCCAGCACCTTGCCCGTCTTGTCGTCGCGCCAGAAGGACGGGATGACGACGAGGTGGCCCGCGCCCACCGCCTGGGCGAGCGCCGCGATCCGCGACACGTGCTCCCAGGTGTCCTCCCAGACCCCGGGCCCGTGATGGAGTCCGGTGAAGACGGTGCCGGCGCTCACGCGCAGACCCCGTCGCGCGGTCTCCTCGGCGAGGCGGGCGGGGTCGGTCGGGAGGTAGCCGTACGGGCCCAGCTCGATCCACTCGTACCCGGAGTCGGCGACCTCGTCGAGGAACCGCTCCCACGGGGTCTGGAGCGGATCGTCGGGGAACCAGACACCCCAGGAGTCCGGAGCCGAACCGATGCGGATACGGGTCAACGCGGGCGGGGAGGAGGTCATGACGGCCACCTTAGGGGGCGAGACGAGTGGGAGGACTGCCTGTGACGACCGCGGACGATGTCACGTTCGACCTGATCACCATGGGGCGGATCGGGGTGGATCTCTACCCGCTGAGAACGGGTGTACCGCTGGCGGAGGCGGACACGTTCGGGAAGTTCCTGGGCGGCTCGCCCACCAACGTGGCCGTCGCCGCGGCCCGGCTGGGCCGCCGGGTGGCGGTGATCACCCGGACCGGAGCGGACCCCTTCGGCGCCTATCTCCGCGCCGAGCTGCGCGCATTCGGAGTGGACGACCGGTGGGTGGGGGAGGTGGCGCGCTACCCCACCCCGCTGACGTTCTGCGAGATCTTCCCGCCCGACGACTTCCCGCTGTACTTCTACCGGCTGCCCAAGGCCCCCGACCTGGAGATCGAACCGCATGAGCTGGACCTGGCGGCCGTACGGGCCGCGCGGCTGTTCTGGATGACGGGCACGGGCCTGAGCGCGCAGCCGAGCCGCTCCGCCACCCTCGCCGCGCTGGAGGCGCGCTCGAAGTCCGGGATCACGGTCTTCGACCTCGACTGGAGGCCGATGCTGTGGGAGGAGGATCCGGGAGAGGCGTACGCGCGGGCGCTCGGCCTGGCCACGGTGGCGGTCGGGAACGTCCAGGAGTGCGCCGTCGCGACCGGCGAGAGCGAACCGCGGGCCGCGGCGCGGGCGCTGCTCGCGGCCGGGGTGGAGCTGGCGGTCGTCAAACGCGGGCCGGAAGGGGTGCTCGCCCTGCGGCGGGACGGAACCGAGGTGGAGGCCGCCGCGGTGCCGGTGGACGTGGTGAACGGGCTCGGCGCCGGGGACGCGTTCGGAGGCGCCCTGTGCCACGGCCTGCTGGCGGGGTGGGAGCTGGAGCGGGTGCTCCGTTTCGCCAACGCGGCGGGGGCGATCGTGGCTTCGAGGCTGGCGTGCTCGGCGGCGATGCCGTACGCGAAGGAAGTGGAGGAGGTGCTGGAGCCGTGACGCTGACGGCATCGCACGAGATGGAGTTCGCGGCGCTGCGGGTGCTGGAGCTCGGGCCGGGGGAGGTCCACGCGCACGCGTGCGGGGACCGGGAGTGGATCGTGCTCCCGCTGGCCGGGGGCTGTACCGTCCGCTGCGCGGAGCCGGCCGCCGCCCGCCCGTCTCCCGGTCACCGCGGCCCCGCCCCGGACCCCGCCCTGGACGCAGCTCCGCACCCGCCGGCGCGTGCGGACCGGCAGGTGTTCGAACTGCGCGGGCGGGAGGACGTGTTCGGCGGGCCGACCGACTTCGCGTACCTGCCCCGGGACGGGCAGGCCGAGATCGGGTCCACCGCCGGAGGCCGGTTCGCGCTCGTCGGGGCGCGGTGCGAGAAGGTACTGCCCGCCCGGTACGGGCCGGCCGGCGCAGTCCCCGTCGAGATCCGCGGAGCCGGCCAGTGCTCGCGCCAGGTCAACAACTTCGCCGCCGCCGGCGTCTTCGACTGCGACCGGCTGATCGCCGTCGAGGTGCTCACCCCCGGCGGGAACTGGTCCTCGTACCCGCCCCACAAGCACGACGAGTTCCACCCCGGCCGCGAATCCCGCCTCGAAGAGGTCTACTACTTCGAGATCGCCCCGCACGGCGACACGCCCGGCCTCGGCTACCAGCGTGTCAGCCCGTCCCCCACCGGGAAGACCGACATCCTCACCGAGGTGAGGAGCGGGGACGCGGTGCTCATCCCGGACGGCTGGCACGGGCCCTCCATCGCCGCGCCCGGGCACGACATGTACTACCTCAACGTCATGGCCGGTCCCCCCGGCCAGCCCCGCGCCTGGCTGATCCGGGACCACCCCGACCACGCCTGGATCCGGGACACCTGGACCGGGCGGGAAGCCGACCCCCGGCTGCCCTTCCACCGACCCCGAGCGGAGGACGCGACCCCATGAGGCTCACCGTCGCCCAGGCCCTCGTACGGTTCCTGGCCGCCCAGCACACCGAGCGCGACGGGCACCGCCGGCGGCTGATCGCCGCCACCTGGGGCATCTTCGGACACGGGAACGTCGCCGGCATCGGGCAGGCCCTCCTGGAGAGCGGACCGCGCGACATGCCCTTCCTCCAGGGGCGCAACGAGCAGGCCATGGTGCACGCCGCCGTCGGGTACGCCCGCCAGCGCGGGCGGCTCTCGGCCCACGCCGTCACCACCTCGATCGGGCCCGGCGCCACCAACCTCGTCACCGGGGCCGCCCTCGCCACCATCAACCGGATTCCCGTCCTCCTCCTGCCCGGGGACGCCTTCGCCACCCGGCCCGCCGATCCCGTCCTCCAGCAGCTGGAGGCGGCCCACGCCGGCGACGTCTCGGTCAACGACACGCTGCGCCCCGTCTCCCGCCACTTCGACCGGATCACCCGCCCAGAGGCCCTGATCCCGGCCGCCCTCCAGGCGATGCGGGTGCTCACCGACCCCGTCCAGACCGGTGCGGTGACGCTGGCGCTGCCGCAGGACGTCCAGACCGAGGCCCACGACTGGCCGCCCGAGTTCTTCGCCGAGCGCGTGTGGGCCGTACGCCGGCCCCGGCCCGACCGGGACGAGCTCGCCCGCGCCGCCGCGGCCGTACGGGGCTCCGCGCGCCCGCTGGTCATCGCCGGCGGCGGGATCCGGCACAGCGCGGCCCAGAGCGCGCTGGCGGAGTTCGCCGGGGCCACCGGGATCCCGGTCGCCTCCACGCAGGCCGGCAAGGGGGCGCTCCCGTACGACCACCCCGCCGACGTCGGCGGCATCGGGCACACCGGCACGGCCACCGCCGACGAGCTGGCCCGCGGCGCCGACCTGGTCATCGCCGCCGGGACGCGGCTCACGGACTTCACCACCGCCTCGGGGACCCTGTTCCAGAACCCGGCCGTCCGCTTCCTCGGGCTCAACATCGATCCGTACGACGCCCACAAACTCGCCGGCCAGCCGGTGGTCTGCGATGCGCGGGCGGGCCTGGAGGAGCTCCGGGCCGCGGTCGCCGGGTACCGCGTGGACCCCGGGTACGAGACGGCGTACAAAGAGCGGAAAAGCGGATGGGAGCTGCTGGTCGACCGGGCCTACGCGGCCCCCGACGAGGACCGGGCCCCGACGCAGGCGCAGGTGCTCGGGCTGCTCGACGCGGTGGTCGGCCCCGAGGACATCCTGATCAACGCCGCCGGCTCCCTCCCCGGCGACCTGCACAAACTGTGGCGGTCCCGCTCGGCCGACCAGTACCACGTGGAGTACGGGTACTCCTGCATGGGCTACGAGATCCCGGCGGCGATCGGAGTCGCGCTCGCCGCCCCCGGCCGCCCGGTCTGGGCGCTGGTCGGAGACGGGACGTACCTGATGAACCCGACCGAGCTGGTCACGGCCGTGCAGGAGGGCGTCCCGATCAAGGTGGTGATCCTCGACAACCACGGCTACGCCTCCATCGGCGGCCTCTCCGGGACGGTGGGCGCGGAGGGCTTCGCCACCGCGTACCGCTTCCGGGCGCAGGACGGTTCGTACACCGGTGCGCCGCTGCCGTTGGACCTCGCGGCCAACGCGGCCTCCCTCGGGGTGGCCGTGATCCGCACCCGCACCATCGGTGACCTGCGGAAAGCCCTCGCGGAAGCGCGTGCGGCGGACCGCCCCACATGTGTCTACGCACAGACCCGAACACCCGACACTGTGTCGGGCCCGCCCCCGGCACAGGCGTGGTGGGATGTTCCTGTGGCCGAGACCGCGACACGGAAATCCGCGGCCGCGGCCCGCGAAGAGTACGACCGGCAAGCCGCGCAGCGACGTCGCCATCTGTGAAGGAGCAATAGGCATGAAGACCGTCAACCACTGGATCGGTGGCAAGACCGTCGAGGGCGCGTCGGGCAACTACGGCCCGGTGACCGACCCGGCCACCGGCGAGGTCACCACGCAGGTCGCGCTCGCCTCGGCCGACGAGGTCGACGCGGCCGTACAGGTCGCCCGGGAGGCCTTCCAGACCTGGGGCCAGTCCTCGCTGGCCGCCCGCACCAAGGTGCTCTTCGCCTACCGCGCCCTGCTGGACGCCAACCGCGACGCGATCGCCGAGCTGATCACCGCCGAGCACGGCAAGGTCCACTCGGACGCGCTGGGCGAGGTGGCGCGCGGCCTGGAGATCGTCGAGCTGGCCTGCGGGATCACCACGCAGCTCAAGGGCGAGCTGTCGACCTCCGTCTCCAGCCGGGTGGACGTCTCCTCGATCCGCCAGCCGCTGGGCGTGGTCGCGGGCATCACCCCGTTCAACTTCCCGGCGATGGTGCCGATGTGGATGTTCCCGCTGGCCGTGGCCTGCGGGAACACCTTCATCCTCAAGCCGAGCGAGAAGGACCCCTCGGCCGCCAACAAGCTGGCCGAGCTGGCCTCCGAGGCCGGTCTGCCGGACGGTGTGCTGAACGTCGTCCACGGTGACAAGGTCGCCGTCGACGCGCTGCTCGCCCACCCGGGCATCGCGGCCGTCTCCTTCGTCGGCTCGACGCCGATCGCCCGCCACATCCACACCACCGCTTCCGCGAACGGCAAGCGGGTCCAGGCACTGGGCGGCGCCAAGAACCACATGCTGGTGCTGCCGGACGCCGACCTGGACGCGGCCGCCGACGCGGCGGTCTCGGCCGCGTACGGCTCGGCCGGCGAGCGCTGCATGGCGATCTCGGCGGTCGTCGCCGTCGGATCGATCGGCGACGCGCTGGTGGAGAAGATCCGCGAGCGCGCCGAGAAGATCAAGATCGGCCCCGGCAACGACCCGGCCTCCGAGATGGGACCGCTGATCACGGCCGCCCACCGCGACAAGGTCGCCTCGTATGTGAAGGGCGCGGCCGAGCAGGGCGCGGACGTGGTCCTGGACGGCACGGGGTACACGGTCGGCGGGTTCGAGAACGGCCACTGGATCGGCCTCTCGCTGCTGGACAACGTCAAGACCGACTCGGACGCCTACCGCGACGAGATCTTCGGACCGGTGCTGTGCGTGCTGCGCGCCGAGACCTACGAGGAGGGTGTGGCGCTCATCAACGCCTCGCCGTTCGGCAACGGCACGGCGATCTTCACCCGTGACGGCGGCGCGGCCCGGCGCTTCCAGCTGGAGATCGAGGCGGGCATGGTCGGCGTCAACGTGCCGATCCCGGTGCCGGTGGGCTACCACTCCTTCGGCGGCTGGAAGGACTCGCTCTTCGGCGACCACCACATCTACGGGAACGACGGCATCCACTTCTACACCCGCGGCAAGGTCGTCACGACCCGCTGGCCGGACCCGTCCGAGGCCCCGGCGGGCGTGGACCTGGGCTTCCCGACGTCTCGATAGTGCCTGACGCCTGACAGGCGCCCCAAACACAGGACCCCCGGCCCACCCTCACCGGCCGGGGGTTCCTGCCGTCCCGGGCTACTCGGGGGCGCGGCTGTACTGCTCCAAGACCGCCTTCGACGTGGACTCGTCCACCAGCCGCAATTCCCACGGCCCGGTGTTCACGTCGAAGTCCTTCCCGAATCCGACCACTTGCCGGCGATGCGTCGGCCGGTCGGCTCGACCAGGAGCTGAACGGCCCCGTGGTAGCGGGCGCCGTTGTAGTAGCCATCGCTCGCGGTCTGCTCCACCCACGACCCCGTGACCACGTTCCTGTCCACGGTGAGGTCCAGGGTCAACGGACACCCTCGCCCGTCAACGGGTGGGGGCCAAGTCCTGGGCGGGCTCGTACGGTTGCGAGGGGGCGCGGCGGCGACGCCGCAGGATCAGGAAGGTGAGCGCGGCGCCCGCCAGTACCAGCAGCGCGCCGAAGGCCGGCCACGGCACGGCGATGAACTCCGCCTCCGACGCCGACGCGAGGTCCGGGTAGGCCGTCGCCCCGGCCGAGACCCTCACGGTCACCCGGTCCGACTGGGGTGCGTCCGCCCAGGGTTCGGTCAGCTCGATCCGCTGACCGGGCAGCAGCACCAGCTTCAGCTCGCGGGCCGGCCGGTCCAGCACCGTACGGCCGAACAAGCCCTCGGCGGACACCGCCACCTTGGGCTCGACGACCACGTTGCCCCGGTTGACCAGCGCGTACGAGACCGTGGCGCGGGCGGTCCCGACCCACGGCAGCAGCGGCGCGGAGCGGCTGACCTCGACGTCCTCCACGCTCAGCCCCGGAGTCACGGGTCCCGGCACCCGGAAGTACAGCCGCGAGCCGACCTGCCGTTTCACCCCGACCTGGACCTTGCCCTCCTGCCGGACGCCCTCCACGGCGGTGTTGAGGGCGACGATCCCGCCGACGTGGTCGCCGGGCGTCGCGTCCACGGGGACCCTCACCGTGAACGGGATGTCCTTGCGGCTCTTGGGCGGCACGGTGACGGTGGTGGCCGCCTCGGGCGCCAGCGCGATCCACGCGCCCACGTCCTTGGGCTTCTGTTCCACCGGCAACAGCGCGAAGGCGCCGCCGGCCGGGGTGTTGACGGCGTCGGTGGCGAAGACCTGGAAGGTCAGCTCCCTGTCCGAGGAGTTCAGGACGGTCACGCTGTCGCTGACCGTGGTCCCGGCCGCGCCCTGGTGGAAGAAGTACGCGCGATCGGTCATCGCGGCGCCGGCCGGGGGCGTCGGGAACACCCCCCAGGTGCCGTTGTCCGCGGCCGTCGCCCGCGTGGCCGGCCCCAGGAGCAGGCCCGCGACCAGCAGCAACAGGGCGAGGAGCGGACCGTACGGAGCGATGCGGGGGCGGGGACGCATGGGCGGTTCTCCAGTCGGCGCGGGGGCGGAAGGCGAAGGGGTGGTGCGGCGCCGGGGCGCCGCACCACCCTGGGTGCGCTGTTCCTGCGGGGTCAGGCGGTTCCTGCCGGTCAGGTGCTACCTGGCCGGTCAGGTGGTTCTTGCCCGGTCAGGCGATCGAGAAGGTGACCACCGTCTGGTAGGTGTCCGCGAACATGAACGGCGGGAGCTGGATCATCCCGGCGCCGCCGACGGCGAACTCACCGCCGGTCAGCTCGTCCCCGCCGGCCGCCTGCGAGGCCACCTTCAGCGGGGTCTCGGAGATCGCGCCGGGCGTGCCCGCGGTGCAGGTGCTCGGGCTGTCCGGGTTGGTCACCGTGCAGGACGGCTGGATGCCGATCTGCGCCTTGGCCATCGAGTGGCCGGTCGTCTGGTTCAGGAAGGGCGTACGGGTCGCCGTCACGTCCCAGCCGAGGGTGCCGCCGCGGAAGTCCTGGACGGTCGCGGCGTTGAACACGCCGACCACGGACTGGGCCTTGCCGTTGATGGTGACCGAGGGGAAGGCGACGGCCGGCTGGCCGTCCTTCGGGCCGAGCGCCAGCGGGCCGGGGAGGACCTCGATGTCGACCGGGTTCTTCACGCCCGCCTGGTCCTCCAGGTACACGAACGACTTGTACGGGGTGACCGAGCCGTCGATCTTTATGGCGTCGGCCTTCTTGGTGACCGTGAGGTTGCAGGTGGCGGCGCCGCTCGCGTCCGCCGTGCCGGTCCCGGTGTCACCGGTCGCCGCGCCCGCGAGCAGGGCGGAGCAGGTGACGGGGCCTGCCGGGAAGTTGGCGCCGCTCACGGTGACGGCCGTACCGGCCTTGCCGCTGTTGGGCGTCAGCTTGGTGGTGACCGGGTCCTTGGGCAGGGCCTCGACGGCGACCGAGCCCAGGGTGGCGCTCGGGCGGGGCGCCGGGGTGCAGGTCGTGGTGAAGACGGAACCGCTGAGGTCCGCGTCGGTGACGGCCAGGTCGAGCTTGACGTCGACGGTGGTGCCCTCGGTGCCGTCCGGGATCCTGATGGTCCCCGAGAACGACTTCGGGTCGAGGGGGGTTCCGGCGACGACGCTGACGGTCTCGGGCGGGCTGGTGACGACCTGGGTGGTCGTGCCCACCTTGAGGGTGATCTTGGTGGTGTTCACCGTCGTGACGGAGAAGCCGGGGATCAGGGGGCTCGCACCCGGGTCGATCGTGATCGGTACGACGTCGCCGGCCTTGGCCGTGCCGGGCACCGTGATCGTGTAGTTCTGGTTGCCCGAACCGTCGGGCTGCGGCGCCGGGGCGTCGCAGTTCTCGAAGACGGGGGTGGTCACGGTCGCCGCCTGTGCGGTGCCGGTCAGGCCCACCACGCCGCCCGTCAGCGCGAGGGACAGGGCGCCGGCCCCGGCCAGGATTCTTCGTCGGAACGTTGTACTCACTGGGTCGCGACTCCTTCGTCAGACGAACCCCTCCCCCCACCCGCTGTGTGGGGGAGGACGAGCCGGTGCGGTGGCCGACATTGACGCGTCGCGGTGATGAGAAGTCAATGGCTTGCTTTCGCCCGAAGCACACACACATTGATGTCCCATCAGGCCGGGTCGTCAGGGGTGCGGGGCGGGTGGGATGGATGGGATGCGGGCGGGGGCCGGGCGGGCTTCGACCTGGTGCGCAACCGGTACGCCGAGCCGGGCGGGTGGGACGTTACGGATCACGCCGGCCAGGGCCGCCGGCCGATCGTGTCGGCTGTGGGCCTCCGCCGGTCAGGCCCGTCGGCCGGACCGGCCTGATCGACGAGATACCCGCTACGGGGTGTCCGATCCCGCGGACGCCGCCGGGGCCGGGGCCGGGGCCGCGGCCGGCTGGTGGTGGAGCAGGAGGTTCACCGTGCCGGCCGGGACTCCGGTGAGGCGGTCCCGTACGGCGTCGCGCACCAGCACGGCGGAGACCTCGGCGGGGGTCCGCGCCCCGCCGCCCGCCGCGATGCCCTCCGCCAGGATCAGCGCGGCGACGCCCGCCGCGTGCGGGGCCGCCATGGAGGTCCCGGAGGCGCGGGCGAGGGTGGTCGCCGAGCCCTTCCAGGCCGAGGTGACGGCCACGCCCGGCGCCACGAGGTCCACGCAGCTGCCGTAGCTGGAGAACGGGGCCCAGCGGTCGGCGGCGTCGGCGGCGCCGATCGTGAGCGCCGTGGGGGCGGCGGCGGGGGAACCGGTGCAGGCGTTGCCGGCGGAGTTCCCGGCGGCGACGGTGAAGGTGATCCCGGCGGCGACCGCCCGGGTCACCGCCGCGTCGAGGGCGCGGCTGCGGGTGCCGCCCATGCTCATGTTGGCGACCGCGGGGGTGCCGGGGGCCTTGACGGCGTCCTTCACCATCCACTCCAGACCGCCCAGGATGGAAGTCAGCGACCCCGACCCCTTGCAGTTGGCGACCTTGACCCCGACCAGGGAGACCCCCTTCGCCACCCCGTACGTCGCCCCGCCCAGGGTCCCCGCGACGTGCGTGCCGTGGCCGTTGCAGTCGCCGGAGGTCTCCAGGAACACCCCGTTGTAGCCGAGGCGGGCCCGGCCCCCGAACTCCTGGTGGCCGGTGTTGATCCCGGTGTCCACGACGTAGGCGGTGACGCCCCGCGCGGTGGTGGCGTACGTGTACGAGCCGTCGAGGGGGAGCTCGGACTGGTCGATCCGGTCCAGGGGCCACGGCGCCGGGCTCTGCGCGTCGCTGATCCGGAACTCGGCGTCCGGTTCCACCGAGGCCACCCGGGGGTCGGCGGCCAGAACTGCGGCGCGGGCGGCGGTGGTCCGGACGGCGAAGCCGCTGAGGACGGTGTCGTAGACCTCCCCGACCCGGTCGCCGGAGGCCGCGGCCTCGGCGGCCACGGCGCGGGTCGGGGCGCGGGAGGTGGTGTCCTTCAGGACGACGACGTACGGGGCGGTGGCGGCGGAGGCGGCTACCGAGGAAGCGGGCGGGGCGGAGGCCGGGGTGTCGGCGGCGGGTGCGGGGTGCGGCGGCAGGGCGGTGGCAGCCGCCAGCAGGGCGGCGGCCGGGAGCAGCGCAGTGAATGCGGTCATGCGCCCGATGCTCGGCGAGCCGCACCCCGCCCGCGCGGAGGGTGCGCCGACTGGCCCCAGGACACGCCGCCGAACGGGTGTCCGGTCCCCGGTCCGATCGGGAAGGCGGGCGTCAGCCGGAGAGGGGCCAGCCGCGCATCGCAAAGACGCCCTCGTCGCGGGAGCCGGCGGCGGCGTACGTGGCCAGGGCGGCCTCGTTGTCGGTGTCGACCCCCACCCACATGCCGTAGCAGCCGCGCGCCTTGGCCTCGGTGGCGAGGGCCTCGGTCAGCGCGCGGCCGATGCCGCGCCGCCGGTAGCCCTCGTCGACGCTGAGCTCGTACAGGCACATCTCCGTGCCCTTGTCGGGGTGGCTCATCTCGACCCCGGACACCATGCCGGCGGGGATCTCGTCGACGTAGGCGATGAGCATCAGGTGTCCCGGCGCGGTGAGGAAGCGCTCGGACCAGTCCAGTCGGGCGGGGCCGTCGAAGAGCCCCTCCGCGGCCTGGAGTTCGGCGACGGTACGGGCGGGGCGGATGTCCATGGCCGTCACGATAGGCGCCGGGCGTCGAGCGGACAGCTTGATTTCGGTCCGGCGTGGCGGGGGCGGGCGCGCCGCGGGGGCGCCCCGAGGGAGCGCGCGCCGCGGTGCGGGGCCGTTACGCGCGCAGGGCCAGGGCCGCCGCGTACCCCGGGGGAGCGGAGAGGTCGGTGAGGTGCCAGCCGGGGACCGGGGACGGGGTGGCGCCCGCGCCCACGTAGGGCTCGGCCACGCCCAGGGCCAGGCCGGTGCCCGTGCCCTTGAAGTAGGCCTCCTTGCGCGACCACACGCGGCTCAGCGCCTCCGCCCGCTCGGCCGCGGGCAGCGCGGAGAGCTCCGCCGTCTCGGCCGGATGCAGGGTGGTCAGTACGTCCTCCACGGCGGCCGCGCTCGGGAGCGCCTCCACGTCGACCCCGACCGGTGCCGCCGCGAACGCGAGGTACGCCAGGTCCCCGCTGTGCGAGAGCGAGAAGTGCACCTCTCCGCCCGCCACCGCCGGCCGCCCGTGCGGGCCGTCGCAGCACGGACAGTCCTCCCGGACCAGGACGACGTCCTGTGGGGCCTGCCCGAGGTAGCCGCCGAGCAGCACGCGCAGTCCCACGTGGGAGGCGAGGTACCGGTGCCGGTCCCCGGCCCGCACCATCAGGGCGGCCCGCTCCCGTTCGCCCGCGTCCAGGATCGCCGGTGCCTCGTCGATCCGGTGGCCGCCGACCGCGTCGAGGGTGGTGTCCAGGGACCACACCGCCACGGCGTTCCCCGCCGGGGCCGCGCCGATCCGGGGGAGGTCTTCGCCGAGTCGGTTCACGTACGTACTCACCCGTTGAGCCTAGACGAGCGCCGATCCGATCCGGTCCGGCCGGCCCGGTCAGTTGCGGTGCGGTGCGGTGCGGTGCGGTCCGGTCCTTTGTGGTCCGTTGTGGTCCGGACGGGCGGCCTAGCCCTGGCTGCCGGCCCGGGCCGTGGCCGGGGGGTTGTCCTGGGGCCGGGAGCCCGGCGACGGGGTGCCGTCGGTCCAGGCGTAGACGCGCTTGCCGCGCACCGCCACCTGGTACTGGTGGACGTCCCGGCATTCGGGCCGCTCCTCCGCCCGGGTCCCGTTCGGCCACCACTTGGCGTTCAGCCGCCGCCCGCCCATGTCCTTCGGCGTGCCGGCCGTGCACTGCGGCCCGTCCAGCGGGGTCGTCCCGAGCGTGAAGCGGATCAGCCGGGCCTCGTCCTGCGCGCGCGTGCGTATGCGTATGTCCGTGGCGTCCTTGGGCACCCAGGACGGCAGCGCGAAGGCCGCGTTGCCGCGGGTGGGCGCGGGCGCGTCGGCGGCGGTCGCGAAGTGCTTGCTCTTCTCCTCGAAGACCTTGTCGTTGATGGAGTCGGTCAAGGGGTTGGGCGGGAGGTTGGGCAGCGCGAGCGCGGCGGCGGCGACGACTCCCACGGTGACGGCGGCGATGGCGAGGGGACGGCGTTTCATGTGATCAGTCTCGGCTGCCCGCGCCCTCGTGCGCGTCCCTCCGCAGGACGAGCCTCTTCTCTGCCGGAAGTCTGACACCGCGTGCTACCTGAGAGCTGCACGTCCTCCAAGCGCCCTGCCCGCCGCACTCCTTACCGGCCGCCCACCCCGCCACCGGCGCCCGGCGGGCGCCGTTATAGCGGCGTTGGGCGGCGGCGCTAGTCCGCCCCCCGACGGTGGGATCCGACGCCGTACCGGGTTGCCTCCCGGCGGCCCCCACCCCGTCCTGGAGGAATGCCATGCGCCGTCGTCTCGTTCCCGTCCTCGCATCGGCGGCCGCGGCCGGCGTGCTGTTCGCCGCCACTCCCGCATCCGCGGCGGTCCCGGCCGACAAGCCGCAGGTCCTGAGCGGTTGGACGCAGACCAGCGCCGCCAGTTACAACGCCTGGGTCGCCGCGCGCGGAAACCAGGGCAAGTGGTCGGCCTACGGGTTCGACTGGTCCACCGACTACTGCTCCTCCTCGCCCGACAACCCCTTCGGGTTCCCCTTCCAGACCGCCTGCGCCCGCCACGACTTCGGTTACCGCAACCACAAGGCCGCGGGGGTGTTCCCGGCCAACAAGGCCCGGCTGGACGACGCGCTCTACGCGGACCTGAAGCGCGTCTGCTCCGCGTACTCGGGTGTGAAGAAGGGCTCCTGCGACAGCACCGCCTGGACCTACTACCAGGCGGTCAAGGCCTTCGGGGTCTCCCCCCAGGACGCGCCCGTCGCCTGAGCCCCGTCCTGATCGGCCCCGGCGCCCCTACCTCGCGGAACGGCCCGCGCCTGGCCCCCACCGAACACGCCCCCCACGAAAGCGGTGTTCGCCCCCCAGCGATCCCAGTCCACCGGACTACGTCAAGGGCCGCTCCGGCCGACCCGCCCGCGCCACCCGCAGGTCGACGACGTAATGCTCCGCGACCGTCCCCCCGGGGAACAGCCGCAGCAGCCGCTCCCTCTCCCGGACCAGGAACTCACCGGTCCCCGGCAGGCCGACCAGGAAGAGGGAGTGGGTCGCCAATTTGGCGAGGTGGGCGTCGACGCCGATCCGGCGGGACCAGCGCAGCGACCGGGTGGTGAACTCCAAGCCGCTCTGCGACCGGGGGTGTTCGTTGACGTACCAACCGGGGCCGAATTCCTCCTCGATCCGCGCCTGCTGGCCGGCGATCCACTCGATCCCGGTGTCCGGGTCGTTGGACCAGACGGCCAGCGCCCCGCCGGGCCGCAGTACGCGCAGGGCCTCCGGCCCGGACCGTGCCGGATCGGTCCAGTGCCAGGACTGCGCGTACGTCAGGAGGTCGAGGGACCCGGACGCGAACGGCAGCCGGTCCCCGTCCCCCCGTACGAGTGGTACCTGCGGATGGCGGCGCCGGAACTCGTCGGCCATGGCGGCCCCGGGTTCGACGCCGACCACGGCGGCCCCGCGGTCATGCAGCAGCCGGGTGGCGATGCCCGTCCCGGCGCCCACGTCGGCGACCCGCGCCCCGGCGAGCGCCACCCCGGAGACCTCCTCCAGGACGTCGAACAGCCCGTCCGGATACGAGGGCCGGTGGTCCGCGTACCGCCCGGCCGCCGACCCGAACGACCGCGCCCGCTCAACAGCTCCGTCCGCCACCCGCCCACCTTCCCGCACCACCCCGCCCCCGCACCAGGGCGCGGAAGGGGGACGGCCGGTCCCGTCCGCATGCGGACAAGCGGATTCCGGACACACGAAAGCCCTCCCCGGGGGGAGGGCTTGGGATGCGGCGTGAAGAGTGCCCCCGGCAGGACTCGAACCTGCGGCCAAGTGCTTAGAAGGCACCTGCTCTATCCACTGAGCTACGGGGGCCGGAAGGTGGCCGTGGTGGCCTGGAGCCCCGGGGTGGGGGTGGGACTGTCGTCCGGACCGGGTCAAGGATAGGGCTCCGGCTGCCTTGTCCCGGTTGCTTCACCCGCGTGCCACGATGTGGAGGTTCGGTGAAGCGGTCCCGATAATCGCAGGCAGGTGCGATTCTCGCACCGCTTTTGCGCCGCGGCGCCCCTGGTGTTGTGCACTCGTTATGCCCGGGTCCCACTCGTCCGGTGTGCCCGAAAGGTCTCACTGGACTCGCGATCGGCGCGCAGAGGGCCTATAAGCTTCAAAAATGGTCCCAAATTGGGCATTCTTCGCATGTGGTGACCTTGGATGTTCGGCCTCAGCTGCTCGATGCCCTGTCCGCCCTGCGCGACCGGGTCGCGTCCGTGCGTCTGCCGCTGCCCCTGCCCGGCGCCCCGCGCGCCCGCCAGACCAGAGCCGAGCTGCTGGCGCAGCTCGACGACTACCTCGTACCCCGGCTGAAGGCGCCCGAGGCGCCGCTGCTCGCCGTCGTCGGCGGGTCCACCGGGGCCGGCAAGTCCACCCTCGTCAACTCCCTCGTGGGACGCCAGGTGAGTGAGGCCGGCGTCCTGCGGCCCACCACCCGCGTGCCCGTACTCGTCTGCCATCCGGACGACCACCACTGGTTCGCCGGCCTGCGCGTGCTCCCCGACCTGATGCGGGTCTGGGCCCCGCCCGGCGAGGACGACCCCCTCCCCGGCTCCCGAACCCGCGGCCCCTCCCGCGGCTTCGGGACCACCGCCGCCACCCGCGAACTGCGCATCGAGACCGCCGCCGGCCTCCCGCGCGGGCTAGCCATCCTCGACGCCCCCGACGTCGACTCCCTCGTGGTCGAGAACCGGACCCTCGCCGCGCAGCTCATCTGCGCCGCCGACGTCTGGGTCATGGTGACCACCGCCTCGCGGTACGCCGACGCCGTCCCCTGGCACCTGCTGCGCACCGCCAAGCAGTACAAGGCCACCCTGGGCATCGTCCTCGACCGGGTCCCGCACCAGGTGCTCGCGGAGGTCTCGCGCCAGTACGGGGCCCTGCTCACCCGGGCCGGCCTGGGCGACGTGCCGCGCTTCACGGTGCCCGAGCTGCCCGAATCGGCCGGCGGGGGCGGGCTGCTGCCCGCCAGCGCCGT
This sequence comes from Streptomyces roseus, assembly GCF_001044425.1. GTDB lineage: Bacteria > Actinomycetota > Actinomycetes > Streptomycetales > Streptomycetaceae > Streptomyces > Streptomyces roseus. The sequence goes on along the minus strand of NZ_LFML01000122.1, from coordinate 119,665 downwards.
CGCCCCGCTCTTCGCGTGGCTCGCCCACCACGCGCAGGATCCCGCCGCCCGCCAGTACGCCGTCGGGCGGACCGCGCTCGGCGCGCTGGACTCCCTCGGGCGGCGGATGCCGGAGCTGGCGTCCGCGGTCGCCGCCCAGCACGCCGCCGCCGTACGGCTGACCTCGGCCGTCGAGGACGCGTACAAGCGGGAGGGCAAGCGGGTCCGGGCCCGCCTCGACCAGGGCGCCGTACTGGCCGGGGACGCCCTGACGCGGTGGCGCGGCTACCCCCTCGACACGAGCAACGACGAACTGCTCGACTCGCTCGCCGAGTCGCTCGCCGCGCTGCTCCAGTGCGCCGTGGCCGCCGCCGACGAGCGGATCGCCCAGGCCTGGCGGCGCGAGCCGGCCGCCGGGGCGGTACGGCTGCCCGGGCCCGACCGGGAGGCGGCGGAACGTATCGGCATGGCCGTACGGCACTGGCGGCGCGTCCTGGAGGAACTCGCCGAGGAAGAGGTCTCCCGGCTCGACAAGCAGCCCGCGCCCGACCCCGACGGGGTGGCCGCCCTCCTCGTCGCGGCCCTCCTCGGCGGCAAGCGGGCCCGCCCCGCCGGCGAGAAGCTCGCCGAGCGGATCGGCGTACAGGCCGCCGTACGACTGCGCGACCGGGGCGGGGAACTGGTCGCCGACCACCTGGAACAGGTGCTGCGCGGCGAACGGGACCGCCGGCTGGCCCCGCTGGAGGCGCTCGAAGTGACGCCGGAGCCGCAGGCCGAGCTGATCGCCGCGCTGTCCCTACTGCAGAAGGAGAGGTGACGCGGTGACCGCCTTGACCGACCGCGACCGCACCGAGGACCGCTGGGACGACGGATTCATCGCACGCTCGCGCCGCCCGGGTGCGGGTTCCAGCGGTCCCGGCGCCGGGGGCGAAGCCGACACCCCAGGCGGGGACGGCGGCGGCGACACGGACGAGGGGAGCGACGACGCGCTCGTGCGCGCGGTCTCCGGCGCCGGGAACGACGGGGGCAAGGCGCCCTCGCCGCCGATCAGCCCGGAGGGGCAGGCGCTGCGCACCCGTCTCGAAGCGCTGCGCCAGCTGGTCGGGCTCTCGCGGACCCGGCTCGACGGGAAGACCCTCGCGGAGGCCGGCCGGGTGCTCGACGAGGCGGCCGCGCGGCGCGGACTGTCGGCGCAGCACACGGTCGTCGCGATCGCCGGGGCCACCGGAAGCGGCAAGTCCACGCTGTTCAATTCACTCGCGGGAGTGCAGATCTCCGAGACGGGGCTGCGCAGGCCGACGACCGCGGCGCCGATCGCGTGCAGCTGGTCCGACGGCGCCGCCGGGCTCCTCGACCGCCTGGAGATCCCGGGCCGGCTGCGCCGCAGGCCGCGCGAGACCTCCGAGGCCGAGGCACTGCGCGGGCTGGTCCTGGTGGACCTGCCGGACCTGGACTCCGCGGTCGGCGCCCACCGGGAGCACGTGGACCGGGTGCTCGCCCTGGTCGACGCGGTGGTGTGGGTGGTCGACCCGGAGAAGTACGCCGACGCCGTGCTGCACGAGCGGTACCTGCGGCCGCTGGCCGGGCACGCCGAGGTGACGTTCGTGGTGCTGAACCAGATGGACCGGCTGCCCGGCGAGTCGGCCGATCTCGTACTGGACGACCTGCGGCGGCTGCTCGACGAGGACGGCATCGCCCTCGGCGAGCACGACGAGCCGGGCGCCACCGTCCTCGGCCTCTCCGCGCTGACCGGCGAGGGCGTCGGGGAACTGCGCGACCTCCTCGCGCAGTTCACCCAGGAGAAGGGCGCCGCGACCCGCCGCATCTGCGCCGATCTCGACCGTGCCGCCGGGCGCCTGCGCCCGCTGTACGTGGCCGACGGCCATCCGTCGCCGGAGATCGGGGAGGCGGCGCGCGCGGAGTTCGAGGACCGGCTCGCCGAGGCGGTCGGGGCGTACGCGGCCGGGCTCGCCGCCGAGCGGGCCTGGCGGCGCAACGCCGGGAAGGCGTGCGGCACGCCGTGGCTGCGGCTGTGGCGGTGGTACGAGAGCCGGCGCGCCCCGCGCACGCTGGCCGGGCTGGCCGCCCTGGCGGTGATCGGCGGCAGCCGGGGCCCGGCGAGCGCGGAGGTGCCGGCCGAGGAAGAGGTGACGGCGCGCCAGCGCGTGGAGCAGGCCGTACGGACGGTCGCCGACGCGGCGGCCGACGGACTGCCCGACGCCTGGGCGCAGGCCGTAAGGGAGGCCGCGGTACGCGGCGCCGACCAGCTCCCGCAGGCGCTGGACGAGATCGCGGTGACGCTCGGGTCGGCGGTGACGGCGCCCAGCGCCAAGCCGCCGCGGCCGGCGTGGTGGCCGGCGGCGGTGCTGGCGCAGGCGGCGATGACGCTGCTGCAGATCTACGGCGGGCTGTGGCTGGTGGGGCAGATCGTCGGGGTCCTGGAGCCGCGCCTGATGCCGCCGGTGCTGCTGATGGTGGCGGGCATCGTCGGCGGTCCGCTGGTGGAGTGGGCCTGCTCGATCGCGGCCCGGGGCCCGGCGCGGCGGTACGGGCAGGACGCGGAGCGGCGGCTGCGGCAGGCCGCGGCCGGCTGCGGGCGGGCCCGGGTGCTGGAGCCGGTGGCGGCGGAGCTGCTGCGCTACCGGGAGGTGCGCGAGCAGTACGCGACGGTCGCCGCAGGGGGGACGAAGTTGTCCACAACCCGCGAGTAATCCACAGGGCGCAGCGGGATGCGGGGCGCGGCGCCAGCATGGTTCGTACCTCGTGCGGATGGTCGTGGGGGGCGGGTCGCGGGGAAGAGCCCCGTGGTCCGTACGGGTACGGATGTGACGGGCACTCATGTGGGGGAGGGCTGCCGGGATGAACGACACCCTGGTGACGCTGGTCGGTTGTGTGGCCACGCAGATCGACTACAAGGAGACGGCGACCGGGCCGTCGGCGCGGTTCCGGTTCGCCGTGACGCCGCGGTACTTCGACCGGCGCAAGGAGGCGTGGGCGGACGGGCCCACCAGCTTCTACACCGTGTGGGCGCGGCGCGTGCTCGCGGTGAACCTGGCGGGTTCCGTCGCGGTGGGGGAGCCGCTGGTGGTGCACGGGAGGCTGAGGGTGCGCGACGATCCGCCCGACGGGGAGGGCAACCGCTGGTTCTCGGCGGACATCGACGCCATCGCCATCGGGCACGACCTGAACCGGGGGACCGCTGCGTTCCGGCGGGTGGTCAAGGCGGACCCGCCGCTGATGCTCACTCAGAAGGCGGCGGTGGTCTGAGTGTTCGAGGCGGTTAGGATTCCCCGGTACTCACGGGCACCTGGGTCATTGGCCCGAAGGGGAAGACTGTGTCGATTGCCGTTCCCGCATCCTCCGCTCCTGATTCCGTTCCTTCTTCGCCGTCCGCTGCCGCCGCTTCCGCGAGACCTGTTCCCGCGGCCGCGGTCGCGGCCGGAGCGGGGGCGCCTGTACGGGCTTCCGTGCGGCGACCGCTGGCCGCGGCGCTGCTGGCCGCGGCCCTGGCCGCCGCCCCGGGCGCGCGGGCGGCCGCCGACTCCGGGGCGCCCGCGCCCCGGACACCGGAGGGCGCGAGCGCCGTGCTGGACGGGCTGAAGACGTACGGGCAGGCGGTCCTGCACGCCAAGGACGGCTCGGTCCGCCAGATTCCGGCCGGGCTGTACGAGATGCGGGTCGACGGCGGCGGGATGCTCCAGACCTACGGGGTCGGCGTGACGGGCAACGCCCAGCCGCAGGCCCGGTACGCGGAGAGCGGCTGGGGCGGCAGCCCCCTCGACGGGAACGGGGAGGCGGGCCGGATCCGCTGGGTCCTGGAGCACTCGTACCCGCAGCTGAACGATCTCGCCGGACTGGCGAAGGCGGCCGGGGCCGGGGCCCTGACCGCGGAGAGCGCGGCGGCCGGGACCCAGGTCGCGATCTGGCGGCTGGCGGACGGGGCGCAGGTGGAGGCCGCCGATCCGGCGGCGCAGAAGCTGGCCGACTACCTCCAACGGTCGGCGGGCAAGCTGCCGGAGCCGCCGGCCTCGCTGGGGCTGGACCCCGGGAGCGTGTCGGGGCCGGTGGGCTCCCGCCTGGGGCCGGTCACCGTGCGGACGGGGGCGCAGAGCGTGACGGTCACCCCGGACGCGGCGGCCGCGGCGATGGGGGTGCGGGTGGTGGACGCCGAGGGGAAGCCGGTCACCACCGCGGCGAACGGGAGCACGCTGTACTTCGAAGTGCCCGCCGGCACCCCGGACGGCTCGGCCTCGGTCACCGTCCAGGGCTCCACGAGGGTGCCCGTCGGCCGGGTCTTCACCAGCGAGGTGCCGAGCCAGGCGCAGATCGTGGCGGGCTCCAGCCAGTCCGCCCTGGCGGCGACGGCGAGCGCGGTCTGGCCGCAGCCGGTGGTCGTCGAGGGAGCCGCCGCCACGGGCGACGGGTCGGCCGTGACGCAGGCCTCGGCGGCGGCTGCGGCCGCGGCCGCCGCGGCGTCGGAGTCCAGCCCGGACGACGAGCGCCTGGCCACCAGCGGCAGCTCGGCGGCGACCCCGGTCATCGCCTCGCTGGCGGTGGGCCTGGTGGTCCTGGGCGGCCTGGTGGTCCTCCTCCTCCGCAAGCGCCCCCTGGACGAAGAAGACCGGCCGTAGGGAGGGACCGGTGTCCGCGTTCCCCTGGGAGGGGGAACGGGGCCCGTGGGCGGCGCCGCGCGGCCCGCGAGGACGCCCGCACCGCGCAGGGATCCGGCATGGGCCGTACGAGGGTCGCTTCGGGCGCCGGCAGGTTTCAGGGCGGGCGTGCGGGTAAGCGGGGGGAATGGGCGATCAAGAATTGACGTGGCGGGGCGCCGCCGCACGCTGGGACCGCAAGCTGTTCGACGGGGTGGCCCGCCGGCGCTGGCCGGCCGGTGACCGTGTACTGCCGAGGCTGGGGCGGGCCGCGAACCACGGGGTGCTCTGGGGCGGGACCGCCGCGGCGATCGCGCTCCTCGGCTCGACCCGGGACCGCAAGGCCGCGCTGTGCGGGGCCGCGTCGCTGGCCCTGGCCTCGGCGACGGTGAACACCGTCGGCAAGTGGTCCGTGCGCCGGGCCCGGCCGCTGCTGGAAGGGGTGCCCGAGGTGCGGCGGCTCGTCACGCAGCCGAAGACCACCTCGTTCCCCTCCGGTCACGCCGCGTCCGCGTTCGCGTTCACCACCGGGCTGGCGCTGGGGGCCCCCGGCTGGGGCGCCCTGGTGGCCCCGGTGGCGGTGTCGGTGGCGTTCTCCCGCGTGTACACGGGGGTGCACTACCCGTCCGACGTGGCCGCGGGGGCTGCGCTGGGCGTGGCCGCGGGCCTCGTCGTACGCCGCGTCGCCCGCGGGGTGGAACTGGCGCGGCTCAACCCCGGCGACGAGCGGAAGGCCACCGAAGCTCCCGCGCTGCCGGACGGGGCCGGGCTCACCGTCGTGGTGAACACCGGGTCCGGTACGGCGGCCTACGCGGGCCTCGACGTACTGCGCGCCCGGCTGCCCAAGGCCGAGATCGTCGAGTGCGGCGGCGCGGAGCTGGCCGGGGAGCTGGAGGCGGCGGCCGCCCGGTCCGCCGTGCTCGGGGTCTGCGGCGGCGACGGCACGGTCAACGCGGCCGCCACCGCCGCGCTGCGGGCCGGGCTGCCACTGGCGGTGTTCCCCGGAGGCACGCTCAACCACTTCGCCCTGGACCTCGGCCTCGGCGGGGCCGAGGACACCTGCCGGGCCATCGCCGCGGGCCGCGCGGTCCGGGTCAGCGTGGGCCGTTTCACCCCCGGCCCGGACCCGGAGGACGGCCGCTCCGGGTACTTCCTGAACACCTTCAGCATGGGGGCCTACCCCGAGCTGCTGCGGCGCCGGCTGCGCTGGGCGCCGCGGATCGGCGGCGGCCCCGCCGCGCTGCTGGCCGCGTGGAAGGTCCTGCGCGCGGAGCGCCCCGTACGGCTCAGCCTGGCGGGGCGGCCGCAGAGCGTCTGGCTGCTCTTCGCGGGCAACGGCACCTACCACGGCACCGGGCCGACCCCCCGCCGCCGCGACAACCTCGGCGAGGGCCTGCTCGACGTCCGTCTCGTCCACGGCGGCGGCCGGCCCGGCCCGCGGCTGTTCGCCGCCGCGCTGGCGGGACCGCTGAGCCGTTCCCCCGTCCACACGGCCACCCGGCTGCGCAGCCTGCGCATCGGCGACATCCCGCCGGGCACCCCGCTCGCGTACGACGGGGAGTACACCCCCGCCCCGCCCGCCCTGGTCCTCGACACCCTCCCGGACGCCCTGACGGTCTACCGCCCGGCCTGAGCCGAGGGACGCGCGGCAGACCCCCCACCCTCGGGGATCGTGACGACCACCTACGTGCTCGACGGCAGCCGGATCAGCACGCTGGACGACTTCCGGGCGGGGGTGGGCGAAGCCGTCAACGGCCCCGGGGGCTACTTCGGCCGGAACCCGGACAGCTTCGCCGACTGCCTGCGCGGCGGCTTCGGAACGCCGTACGAGGACGGCTTCGTGATCGAGTGGCGCGATCACGGACCGTCCCGCCACGCGCTCGGCCACCCGGAGACCGCCCGCCACCTGGAGGGCGTACTGGCGCGCTGCCACCCCGCGAACCGCCCCCGGGTCGCCGAGCAGCCGGCCGAGGCGCGCGCCGGCCGCGGCCCCACCCTGTTCGACGTCCTCACCGAGATCATCGAGGACCGGGCCCCGGGCTCCCTGCGCCTGCGCTGACCGCCCCGCAGGGCCTTCCACGCCCGCCCGCCGATCCGGCGGCCGACCCCACCCATTCGCCCGTAAGGCTGGACGACTGGCAAGATGGGGTGTATCTGCCCACCCCACGATCTGCCGGACGGTTTCTCTTGGCTGAGTACATCTACACCATGCGCAAGACGCGCAAGGCGCACGGTGACAAGGTGATCCTTGACGATGTCTTCCTGAACTTCCTGCCGGGGGCGAAAATCGGCGTGGTCGGCCCCAACGGCGCCGGCAAGTCGACCGTCCTGAAGATCATGGCGGGTATCGAGCAGCCGTCCAACGGTGACGCGTTCCTCTCGCCCGGCTACACCGTCGGCATCCTCATGCAGGAGCCCAAGCTCGACGAGTCCAAGACCGTCCTGGAGAACGTCGAGGACGGCGTCGCCGAGATCAAGGGCAAGCTCAACCGGTTCAACGCGATCGCCGAGGAAATGGCGACGAACTACACCGACGAGCTGATGGAGGAGATGGGCAAGCTCCAGGACGACCTGGACCACGCCAACGCGTGGGACCTGGACGCCCAGCTGGAGCAGGCCATGGACGCCCTGGGCTGCCCGCCCGGCGACTGGCCCGTCACCACCCTCTCCGGTGGCGAGAAGCGCCGCGTGGCCCTCTGCAAGCTGCTGCTCGAGGCCCCCGACCTGCTGCTCCTCGACGAGCCCACCAACCACCTCGACGCCGAGTCCGTGAACTGGCTGGAGCAGCACCTGGCCCAGTACAAGGGCGCCGTCGTGGCGGTCACCCACGACCGCTACTTCCTCGACAACGTCGCCGAGTGGATCCTCGAACTCGACCGCGGCCGCGCGCACCCCTACGAGGGCAACTACTCCACCTACCTGGAGAAGAAGGCCGAGCGCCTCAAGGTCGAGGGCAAGAAGGACGAGAAGCGCGCCAAGCGCCTCAAGGAAGAGCTGGAGTGGGTCCGCTCCAACGCCAAGGGCCGCCAGGCCAAGTCCAAGGCCCGTCTCGCTCGGTACGAGGAGATGGCGGCCGAGGCCGACAAGATGCGCAAGCTGGACTTCGAGGAGATCCAGATCCCGCCGGGCCCGCGTCTGGGCTCGATCGTGGTCGAGGTCAACAACCTCTCCAAGGCGTTCGGTGACAAGGTCCTCATCGACGACCTGTCCTTCACGCTGCCGCGCAACGGCATCGTCGGCATCATCGGCCCCAACGGCGCCGGCAAGACCACGCTCTTCAAGATGATCCAGGGCCTGGAGACGCCGGACTCCGGCGAGATCAAGGTCGGCGAGACCGTCAAGATCTCGTACGTGGACCAGGGCCGCGCCAACATCGACCCCAAGAAGTCCCTCTGGGCGGTCGTGTCGGACGAGCTGGACTACATCAACGTCGGCCAGGTCGAGATGCCGTCCCGCGCGTACGTCAGCGCCTTCGGCTTCAAGGGCCCGGACCAGCAGAAGCCGGCCGGCGTGCTCTCCGGCGGTGAGCGCAACCGCCTGAACCTCGCGCTGACCCTCAAGCAGGGCGGTAACCTGCTGCTCCTCGACGAGCCCACCAACGACCTCGACGTCGAGACCCTGGGCTCCCTGGAGAACGCGCTCCTCGAATTCCCCGGCGCGGCCGTGGTCGTCTCCCACGACCGCTGGTTCCTGGACCGGGTCGCGACCCACATCCTCGCCTACGAGGGTGACTCGAAGTGGTTCTGGTTCGAGGGCAACTTCGAGTCCTACGAGAAGAACAAGATCGAGCGGCTCGGCCCGGACGCCACCCGTCCGCACCGCGCCACGTACAAGAAGCTCACCCGAGGCTGAGCAACATGGCCAGACATCACTACCGGTGCCCGCTGCGCTGGTCGGACATGGATTCCTTCGGCCACGTCAACAACGTGGTCTTCCTCCGGTACCTGGAGGAGGCGAGGATCGACTTCATGTTCCGGCTGGCGCCGGGGGAGGGCAGTGAGTCCTTCACGGGCGGGTCCGTCGTGGCCCGCCACGAGATCGACTACAAGCTGCCGCTCGTGCACCGTCACGAGCCCGTCCTGATCGAGTCCTGGGTGACGCGGATAGGTGCCGCGTCGCTGACCATCGGCTACGAGGTCAAGGACGAGGCGACCGAGGACGCACCGGAGAAGGTCTACGTGCGGGCCTCGACCGTGGTCGTGCCCTACAACCTCGCCGAGGGGCGGCCCCGCCGCATCTCGGCCGAGGAGCGGCACTTCCTGGAGAAGTACCTCGACGAGCCCGCGGGCTCGCGCGCGGAGAGCCGCGTCGCCGCATGACCGAACGGCTGTGCCTCGCCGATTCCGGGGAGGCGGCGGACCTCGCCGCCTTCCTGGGACGGCTCGTGCACTACGACCGCGCCGCCGCCGTCCGTCTTCAGGCAGCCGGCGGCGCGGTCGCCGTCTTCGGCCGGCCGGCCTCCTTCGAGGTGCTGGCCGTCCGCACGGTGCGCCTCGCCGTGCCCGTCTCCCGCCCCCTGGACGTGACCGTCTCGGCCGGGGAGCTGCTGGAAACCGTGGACGAGGCCGCCGCGAGCGCCACCGTCCCCGCGCCGGTCACCGGCCCGCCCTGGACCGGGGTGCTCCCGCCCCGCGGCGGCTGGCGGCAGCTGCCGGGGCTGCCCGGCCCCGAGGCGGTACGGGCCGCCGTGAGCGCGGCCGTCGCCGAGTTCCGCGCCCGCGACGAGGCCCTGCCCCCGCAGCACCGGACCCGCTCCGAGCGGGACCGCATCGGCCGCGAGATCTGGTCCCGGACGCTCGGCGACACCGAGCTCCCGCTGCGGGCCGTACACGCCGCGCAGTCCTTCGGCTTCCTGCGGCCGGTCCGCTCGTCCGTGGTGAGCGGCGCGGGCGCTCCCGGCGCCGCCCCCGAGCCGGTGGCCCTGCTCGCCTCCGGCAGCTGGCTCCGGCTGCGCACCCCGTACGGCTCGATCGCCATGCGCCGCCCCGGCGGCACCGGGGGCCTGGGCGCCCTCCAGGTGAGGCCCGTCTAGCTCCCGGGCCGCCTCCCCCGCTCGCGATTCCCCTTGCGGGCTATCCCGCGGTGTTGATCATCGAGGCGGCGGCGTACGTCAGGTACCGCCACAGCTGTGCTTCGAGTTCCGGCGCCAGTCCCAGCTCGTCCACCGCCACGCGCATGTGCCGCAGCCAGGCGTCGTGCGCCGCCGCGTCCACCTGGAACGGGGCGTGCCGCATCCGCAGCCGCGGGTGGCCGCGGTTCTCGCTGTACGTGTTCGGGCCGCCCCAGTACTGCATCAGGAACAGGGCGAACCGCTCCTCGGCCGGGCCGAGGTCCTCCTCCGGGTACATCGGGCGCAGCAGCGGGTCCTGGGCGACCCCCTCGTAGAAGCGCCGTACCAGGCGGCGGAAGGTCTCCTCGCCGCCCACCTGCTCGTAGAACGTCTGCTCCTGCACCGTGCCCCGCGGAATCTCATTCACCCGACCACCGTCTCAGACGCCCGGCGGAGGACGGAGGTCTTGGGACCGCCGTTCGCCGACCCCCGTTCGCCTCCCGGGCCCGGCCGCAGGACAGTGGAGCCATGGGTGCACACGCCGCTCGCTCCGCACGTTCCGCAGGCGGGCCCCGCGCCGCCCACGCCGAGGCGCGGGACCTGCGGGAGGCCGCCCACGCCGCGCAGGTGCGGGAGCTGACCGCCGCCGGCGTGCTGGACGATCCCGCCTGGCGGGCCGCCTTCGAGGCGGTGCCCCGCCACCTGTTCGTCCCGTACTTCTTCACGGGCCGCGGAGCCGGCCACGAGCGGCTCTGGGGCGAGGACCCCGACCCCGCCCACCGCGCCCGCTGGCTGCGCGGGGTCTACACCGACGCCCCGCTGCCCACCCGGCTGCGCGACGGCGAGCTGGTCTCCTCCAGCAGCCAGCCGTCCCTGATGGCGAAGATGCTGGAGGCGCTGGACGTACGGGACGGGGACGACGTGCTGGAGATCGGCACGGGCACCGGCTACACCGCCGCGCTGCTCAGCCACCGGCTCGGCGAGGAGCACGTCACCACGATCGACCTGGACGAGGAGATCACCGAGTCGGCGCGGGCGCACCTGGCCCTGCTCGGGTACCGGCCGGCCGTGGTCACCGGGGACGGGGCGCGCGGCTGCCCCTCCCGCGCCCCCTTCGACCGGATCCTGGTGACCTGCGCGCTGCCGCTGGTCCCGTACGCCTGGCTCGGCCAGTGCCGTCCCGGGGCGCGGATCCTGGCCCCGCTGTCGACCGGGCTGATCGCGCTGACGGTCCGCGACGCCGATTTCGCGGAGGGCCGCTTCCTGCACACCCCGGCGTACTTCGTCCCGCTGCGCGGGGCCACCGCCGCGCCGACGGAGCCCGGAGCGGCCTCGTACGGGCTCCCGTACGAGCTGGTGGAGAACGAGCGGTTCCAGTTCATGCTCGTACTGACGGCGGGCGTGCTCCACCCGCGCGAGGCGCTGGACCTGTGGCGCGGCGAGGGCCGGCCGGGCCGGGAGCGGTTCGGGGTGACGGTCAGCGCCGAGGGCCAGTGGTCCTGGCTCGACGACCCCCAGGGCCCGTACGTATGGCCCCTGGGGGAGTAGCGCGGCGGCCGGGACTCAGCCCCGGCGGACGGTGATGGTGGTCCAGGCGCCGACGTGGACCCGGTCGCCGTCGGCGAGGGGCACCGGGACGTAGGGCTGGATCGGTTCCTCGCCGCCGTTGATGGTGGTGCCGTTGGTGGAGTTCTGGTCGACGACCGCCCAGCTGAGGTCGGGCTGCTGGACGAGCACGGCGTGCTGGTGGGAGACGCCCGGGTCCTCCGGGGGCACCGACAGGTCGATGTCCGGGGACTCGCCCGTGGAGGCGCGGCGGCGGCCGATGGTGATCTGGCCGCCGGTGAGCGGAAGATGCTGCTCCGGGGAGTAGGCGGGCAGGTTGAGCCCGGCGGCCTCGGGGCCGCTGCGCTGCATCATCGCCATGAAGTACGAGCGGTCGGGGCCGATCGTCGCGCTCCACGTGCCGGTGCTCTGCGGCGGGAACGGCTGCTGGGGCGGAGACTGCTGCTGGTGCTGCTGCTGGGCCGGCGGCGCCTGCTGGTACCCGTGCTGCTGCTGGTACTCCGGCTGCTGGTACGCCTGGGGCGCCGGCGGGGGCGACTGCCGGTACGCCTGCTGCTGGTCCTGCGCCTGGGCCTGGTCCTGCTCCCGGTGCTGCTCGTGCGCCTGGTGCTGCTCGTGCGCCGGAGGCGGCAGCAGCCAGTCGTCCTCGCGCTGCAGCGGCTCGGCCGGCCGGTTGACGCGGGAGGGACGGGAGCCCTGGTACTCGAAGTGGTCCTGGGAGAAGGGCGCCTGGGCGGGCATCTGCGGCGGGGCGGGCGGCGGCGGAGGGGGCGGCGGCGGGGTGGCCCCGCTCCCGGTCCCGTGCCCGTTCCCGGTCCCGCCCGCGGCCCCCGCGTCCGTGCCGAGATGCGCCGGCGGCGTGTACGAGGTCGCCGAGCGCGTGAGGAAGTTGTACCGGCACTCCTCGCAGAACGGGGCCATCGCCTCGCGCGGGGTCCGGCACTGCGGGCAGAGCTCCGCCTGGGCGGTCGGCTCACCGGCGGTGGGAGGGTAGCCGTAGCCGTAGGAGGGCGCCGCTGGCGCGCCCGCGGCGGCAGCCATGCGGTGGCCGCAGACCTCGCACCAGTCGTCGGAAGCGGACTGGTGCCCGTTCGGGCAGGTCGGCATGGCGGCTCTTCCCCCTTCAGCCTGCGTCATCGCGTCAGGTCTACTCAGGTCTCTCGGTCGGTCTCAGGACTTCTTCACACGGACGGTCTGGATCGAACGCGTTTCGAGGGTCATCTCGTCGGCATCCGCCACCTTCGCCTTCAGCCGCACAGTACCCGCCGCCGCATCGACGACATCCACCACCTTGGCGAGCAGTTTGGCCGTGTCCGCGTTTCCGGAGGCACTGGCCAACTGCACGGCGCGGCCGAGCTTGGCCGTGGCGCCGTCGACATCGCCCATTTTGCGCGCTTCCAGCCCCTGTTGGATAGCCTGCGCGAGTTCCGCCTGCCCCGTGTAGTGCGCGACCTGCGCGTTGATGGCGGTGGAGGCGACGAGATCGTCCGTCCACACCGCGCGTACGAGTCCCTGTGCGAGCGTGGCCGGCGGCTCGCCCGGGGCGCCGGGGAGCAGGAGCGTGGCCCGGGCGGCCAGCATCTCCTGTCCGACCGAGGCGGCCGGGACCCGGACGCACACGTGGTACTCGCGGGACTCGTCGCCCCAGGAACCGGTCGGGTAGTCGCCGGCGCGCGGCCCGGCCTCGGTGCGGCGGTCGCTGAGGTCCTGGACGGTGGGCGCGACCTGCTTGACGTACTGGATCTCCACGCCGACCGGGGTCCACAGCCGCAGCGCGACGTCCGCGACCTCCTTGCCCATGACGTTCTCCATCATGAGCGTGAAGTCCTCGCTGAGGTGCGCAGGATCCGCCACGATGTCGGCCGAGCCGAGCAGCGCGCTCGCGATGCCGGTGACCTCCTTGACCTCCCAGTCGGTCCCCACCCCGCGGGCGTCGCAGGTGAAGCGGCCCGCACAGGCCTCCAGGGTGGCGCGGAGCACGGCCGGGTCCTCGTGCTCGTTGCGGCCGTCGGTGAGCAGGATGCCGTGCCGGATGGTGGCGGGGGACTGGCGCAGCAGGCCGTCGGCGAGGCGCAGCCAGGTGCCGATGGCGGTGCCGCCGCCGGAACTCAAGGACCGCAGGGCCTCTTTGGCCTGGGCGCGGGTGGCGGCGTCGGCCACGGCGAGGCGGCCCTGGCCGGGGTAGACCTCCTTGGCCACGTGCGTGCCGGCGATGACGGCGAACGCGGTGCCGTCGCGCAGGGTGTCGATCGCGGCGGCGGTGGCCTCGCGGGCGCCGCGCATCTTGTCCGGCGGGTACTCCATGGACCCCGAGCAGTCCACCATGATCACGACGGCGGCCGAGCCCCGGGTCGCCGCCGCGCGGGTGGCGGCGGCGCCGCCCGTGGAGGTGACGGTGACGATGGCGTGGACGTCCCGCCCGCCCTCCGGGAGGAACTCGTTCTGGTACACCTCCACGCTGAATCGCGGGGCGCTCGGCTTGGCGAAGTTCGCCATCGGCTGGACTCCTAGGAGAAGACGGGCGTGCGGGCGGGTGGGCGGATCGGGGCCGAGGGCGTGTCTACCTCTCCGGCTGTGCCTCCGTTTGCGGTTCCGCCCGTGCGGCGGCCGGCGGCGCGGACACGGACGCGGCCTCCGGGTCGGCCGGGGCGGCGAACGGGACGACGGCCACGGTGACGTTGTCGTGGCCGCCCCCGTCGAGGGCGTGCCCCACCAGGACCTGCGCGCTGTGCAGCGGGCGGGAGGCCGCGTCCACGGGCAGGACCTGGGCCATCTCCTGGGCGGACTCGGCGTAGTTCCACAGACCGTCGGTGCAGACGACCACCACGCCCGCGTGGTCCGGCTTGAAGCTTGCGGTGTGCGGCTCCAGGTCGTACGCGTCCGCCCCGAGCCAGCCGGTGATGGCGTGGGCCCGGACGTCGGCGTAGGCCTCGGCCTCGCCCATCAGCCCGGCGGCGACCATCTGGGCCGCCCAGGAATCGTCCTCGGTGAGGCGGCGGGGCAGCGCGCTGCGGTCGTCCGGGACCCAGTACGCGCGGCTGTCGCCGACCCAGCCGATGGTCAGCACCTCACCGCTGACGACGGCGCCGACCAGGGTGCAGGCGGGGGCGTTCTGCGCCCCGGGAACCTCCGGGGCCAGGGCGTTGACGGCGGCGGCCGCGGCCAGGATGGCGTCGTGCATGGCCTCCTGGGGGTGGGCGCCGCGCGGCAGGGCTTCGAGCAGGGCCTCGTTGGCGGCGCCGGCCGCCGCGGCCGAGGCCTCGTCGGGGCGGCTGGCGGAGGACACGCCGTCGCAGACGATGGCCACCGTGGCGGCCGACCCGTCGGGCAGGGCCGTGGCCGCGACCGCGAAGGAGTCCTCGTTGCGGTGGTGGCGCAGCCCCCGGTCGCTGACGGCCGCGACGCTGCCGAGCTCCTCCTCCAGGTGGTCCCGCTCGCGGGGCTGGGCGTGCCCGCAGTGCTCGCAGTACCCGTCGGTGTCGACCCGCCCCGCCCGGCAGGCCACGCAGGTCTTGCCGTCGCCGCCCGCGGGAGCGCCGCCCTGCACGGTGGCGGAGCCGTACGGGTCCTCGTGCCCGGGACCGGCACCGCCGTACGGGGCCTCGGGTGCACCCCAGGGGGTGCCCTCGGGCGGGGTGGGGGTGCTGCCGGGCCGGTCGTGGCGGATCTCGCCGCCGCCGTGCGCCGGCTCGGGCGCGCTGCCGTACGCCGGCCCGGGCGCTCCGTACGAGGAGCCCTGCGGCGGTACGGCGGCGGCCTCCGGGCCGGGCGCGGGCGCCGGCTCCGACGGCACTGACCAGCCGTCGGCCTCCCCGACCAGCGTGGGCGCCGATCCGGCGGCGACACTGCCCCACCCGGGCGCGGGTTCCGCGAGGGCGTAGCCCCCCGTCGGGCCGGCCGGGGCGGGGGGCGCGGCCGGGAGCGGCGGGATCGGGAGCGTCGGATCGTCCCGGGACTCCGGAGGGGAGGCGGCGGACACGGGCGAACCGCAGACACCGCAGAAACGGTCACCCTCCTCAAGGGGCTCCGCGCAGCTGGGGCAGCCAGACGGCCGATGCATCGACATCACTCACACCCACGTCCGGGGACGGAAACGGTTTGCCCGCTCCACCAGTTCGATCCTGTCCTCGCCCCGCTGCGCCAGCCGCGCGAGCACGCGGTACGAGCGCTCCAGCCCGAAGCGCAGGCCCCGCTCGTCCAGTTGACAGCCGAGCAGCGAGGTCCGGCCGGGGTCGGAACCCCGGCTACCCGACAGTACCCAGTCCAGGGCCGAGCCCAGAACCTCGGTCGACAGCCGTTCGCGGCGGACCGCGTCCAGCCCGAACCGCTCCAGGGCCTCCACCTGCGCGGCAGCCGCCGCCAGATCCGGAAGCAGTTCCTCCTCGGGAGACCGGTCGCGCAGGCGTGCCCGTACCGCCGCCACCCGTGCGGCGGTGTAGTGGATCGAGGACTCGGGCACGGACTCCAGCGTGCGCACCGCCCCCGCCCGGTCGCCCGCGGCCAGCTGGACCCGGGCCAGCCCGAAGGCGGCGCTCACGAACCCCGGGTCGGTGATCCAGACCAGCCGGTAGTACTCGGCGGCGTTGTCCAACTGCCCCAGGATCTCCGCGCACAGGCCCAGCGCCAGCTTCGGCGCCGGCTCACCCGGGAAGGCGTCGTAGATCGCGTCGAAGGACAGGGCGGCCATCGCGTCCTCGCCGGTGGCCAGGGAAGCGATGCCGCGCGCCCACACCACCCGCCAGTCGTCCGGATGCCGGCCTTCCAGATCGGCGAGGGCGGCTGCGGCCGCGGCCGGTTCGCCGAGCTCCAGGCGGGCCCGCAGCTCGCGCAGCCGCAGCTCGGCCGAGTCGGCGGGCGCGGCGTGCAGGGCGCCCAGCAGGTCGCCCGGTGCGGTGGCCAGCAGGCCGGCGAGGAACCCCGCGTTGGGATCGGCGGGGTCCACCAGCGGCACCGGCAGGGACAGCGCCATGTCCCGGGCGTCCGGCGCGGCCAGCTCGCCGGGGCGTACGCCCGGCGCCGGCGCGGGCGGTGCGGCCACCGGGGCGGCCTGCCGGGGTGCCGGTACGGGGGCCGGGCGCGACGCCGCGCCGACGCGGTGCGTCGCGCTCGTCCCGAGCGGCGCCGACAGGGCCGCCGCACCCGGAGCACCGGAGGGGGCGGCCATCGTGCCCGGACCCGCGGTCACCGCCGGAGCCGCAGCCGCAGCCGCCGCCGCAGTCGGCACCTTCGCAGGCCGCGCCGCCCGGCGTCCGAACAGCCGCCCGCCCGCCACCGGAACCGGCACGGCCCGCGCCCCCAGCCGGGACACCTCCGCCCCGGCCACGTCGGCGAACAGCCGGGTGTCCGGAACCCGCAGCTCCGGCCCGAAGAGCGTGGAGAGCTGCGGTCGCGGCCGGCCCGTCTGGAGGGCGACGACCTCGCGCAGCACGCCCGTCAGCTGGTCCGCCATCTCCTGCGCGGACGAGAACCGCCGCCCCGGATCGGGATCGGTCGCCCGGACGAGCAGCCGGTAGAAGGACTCGTACCGCCCGAACACCTCGATGTGCTCCGGATCCGGCAGCGAATCCACGAACACGTTCGTGTAGCCCTGGAAGTCGAAGGTCAGGACGGCCAGGGTCCGCGCCACCGTGTACAGGTCGGAGGCGACCGAGGGGCCGAGCTCGGCCACCTCCGGCGCCTGGTAGCCCACCGTGCCGTAGATGGCCGACTCCTCGTCGTCCATCCGGCGCACGGCGCCCATGTCGATCAGCTTCAGCTGGTCCTGCTGCTGGATCGCGTTGTCGACCTTGAAGTCGCAGTACAGGAGGTTCCTGCTGTGCAGGTGGCCGAGCGCCTCCAGGGCCTCGATCCCGTACGCGCAGGCCTGCTCCACCGGCAGCGGATCGCGCCGGCCGTCCGGCCGCCGCCGCTCGTTCGCTATCTCCTTCAGGGACTTGCCGCCGACGTACTCCATGACGATGTACCCGTCCAGCGATCCCGTCCGCTGGTCCAGGTGCTCCACGAAGTTGTAGATCCGCACGATGTTGGAGTGCTCGATCTCCGCGAGGAAGCGCCGCTCGGAGATCGCCGCCTCCATCGCGTCCTGGTCCCCGGTGTCCAGCAGGCCCTTGAGGACCACCCACCGGTCCGAGACGGCCCGGTCCACCGCCAGGTACACCCAGCCGAGGCCGCCGTGCGCCAGGCAGCCCGCCACCTCGTACTGGCCGTGCACGACCTCCCCCGCCCGCAGCTTGGGCACGAAGGAGTACGGGTGCCCGCACTTGGTGCAGAACCCTTCGGTCCGGCCCGGCCGGTCCCCGCGCGAGCGGCCCACCGGAGCCCCGCAGTCCGAGCGCGAGCAGAACCGCTTGCGCTCGGGCACCTCCGGGTTCTCCAGGACCGCCGCCGAGGGGTCCGGGCGCGGCACCTCGGGGACGTTGACCAGTCCGGCGCCCAGCCGGCTGCGCCCCGAGGGTCCGGTCGCCGCACCCGAACTGCGCACCGACACCGAGCGGCTCGACGCGGCGCCCGGCAGGGAGCGCGAGAGGCGGCCCGACACCGAGCGGCGCGAGGACGAGGAACGGGAGGACCGAGAGGAGCGCGCCGAGGCCGAGGTCGACCCCGAACGGCCGGACCGGTCCGAGCCGTGCGAGCCCTGTGACCCGTACGGGCCGCCGGACCCGTACGAGCCGTGGGACCCCGGCGCGTCGGGGTGCCTGGCCGCGCTCGTCATCCCGGTCGGCGGCGACACCAGCTCCTCCGCACCCGCCGCGACGGAGCCGATCGGCGCCAGACCGCAGGTGTCGCAGTACAGCCCGCCGTCGCCCATGTCCTCGTACGACCCCGGGCAACCGGGGCGAACGCACGCGGTTCCGACCGGACTCATGCGTCCTCCTTCCCCGGCCCGTCGGGCCGGTACTGCGGCTGCGGCGGTGCCAGTGACTCGGCCGTCGCCCGCTGGTAGCGCAGCACGGCCTGCTCGGCGGCCCGCAGATCGCAGGGCGCGCTCCACAGCATCCGCCGTGCCGTGTCGTACCGCTCGACGAGGAGCGGATCCTCCGCCAAGCCGTGCCGGGCCACCTTCGCCTTGTACGCGTCCAACCGCCCGCGCAGCTCCGCCCGTACGGCCAGCGGCGCCGTCACGGCGGTCAACGATTCGCGGGCCCTGCGCAGTTCCTCGTCTGCCCGCTCCTCCAGCGATTCCAGCAGCGGCGAGAGCCGGTGCCACTGGGCCTGGCGGCGGTACTCGGCCGCCGCGGCCAGCTGTTCCTGGAGCGCCGTCGGCGGCCCGCTCACGACGGGCACCTCCGAAGCCGCGATCTTCGCCAGCACCTCGCCGCGCGCGGTCCGCGCCTCCGCCAGGGTCCGGTCGGCCCGCGAGAGCACGTCCCGCAGGCTGATCAGCCGCTGCTCGGCGTCCTGCCGGACGTCCAGGACCGCCTCGATCTCGCGGCGTACGTCCTCCAGCGCGACCGCGGCCCGGTCGTACCGGGTGGTGTCCGGACGGCCGCCGCCGGGCGCGGAACTGCCCGCCACCGGCTGCCAGAACGCCAGCGGGTCCGCGATCACCTGCTCCCGCAGCCCGGTCAGCTCGGCGGTGATCGCCTCCAGGTCGTCTCCCGACGGGTGTTCGCCCGGGCGGACCCCCACCGAGTGGGCCAGCGAGCGGGTGCGGTGCAGCTCGGCCGCGAGCAGGTCGATGCGGGCGGGCAGCGCGGACCACACCGAGTCGGCGGCCACCACCACGTCCAGCGAGCTCGCGTACAGCTCGTTCATCCGCGACACCAGCTCCGCGAGCGAGAGCCGCTCCGCGAGCGCCACGCCCTCCGCCCCGGCGCCGGCGATCAGCACCCCGGGCCCGCGCAGCCGCTCGGTCAGTTCGATCAGTTCCTCGCGGCCGGGCCAGCGGCGCCGCTCGCGGATCTCCCGGGCGGCGGCCAGCGCCCCGCTGTAGGCGTCGAAGTACGTCCACAGCCGGGTGATGGCGGCATCCGCCGCCGCCCAGCGCTCCTTGGTGACGCCGGTCAGCCCGGCCCCTTCCAGCAGCCGGCGCCCGGCGTGGTCCTGGAGGGCGAGCAGCGAGGTCTCGACGGCCTCGTGCTCCGCGCCGAGCCGGGCCAGGGCGCGGTCGACGTCGTCCCGGTCCATCACTGCCGACTGCGCCTCCACAGGCCCCGCCTCCGCTTCCCTGACATCGGGCTCAGACTCTGCCACCTGTCTCAGCCGTCCCGGTACTTCGGCGCGGGCGGTCCGGCCACCCCGGGCAGAACGGGCTTGAGGTGCGTCACGTACGCCTGCATCCAGGGGCTGCCGTCACCGCCGGCACGGTAGTCCTCCAGCACCTTGTTGACCCGGCGCACCAGGTCGGAGGCGTCCTTGTTCATGGCCACCCCGTAGAACTCCCTGGTGAACGGGGAGCCGACGAGGCGCACCGAGGGGTCCTGCGCGGCCTGGCCGGCCGCGAGCGCGTTGTCCGTGATGATGCCGTCCACCTCGCCCAGCTGGAGCCGGACCAGGCAGTCGAGCTGGTTGGGCACGCTGACCGACACCGAGCCGTACGGCTGGGCCCTGAGCGCGGCCTCGGCCGTGGAGCCG
Source organism: Streptomyces roseus (assembly GCF_001044425.1). Taxonomy (GTDB): domain Bacteria; phylum Actinomycetota; class Actinomycetes; order Streptomycetales; family Streptomycetaceae; genus Streptomyces; species Streptomyces roseus. The sequence continues at coordinate 99,847 of NZ_LFML01000122.1, read as the reverse complement.
GCGGCGGTGCAGATGCGGCGGCCCTTCAGGGAGGCGTCGTACCCGGTGATGGGCGAGCCCTTGGGGGCCAGGACCTGCTGCCCGGCCTCGAAGTACGCCGTCGAGAACGCGACGTCCTCCAGCCGCTTGCAGTTGATGGTCATGGTCCGCACGACCACGTCGACGCGGCCGTCCTGGAGCGCGGGGACGCGCTGGCTGGTGGGGATGGCCCGGTAGATGACCGCGTTCTCGTCGCCCAGGATGTCCTTGGCGATGGCCTTGACCAGAGCGATGTCGAACCCGTCGAGCCGGCCGTCGACCGGGTTGCGGTAGCCCCACTTGAAGCTGTTCTGGTCCACGCCCGCGACGAGCTTGCCCGCCTTGCGGATCCGCTCGATGGCCGGTCCGTCCACGCCGTTCGGACGCAGGCTGGCCTCCGGGTCCTGGCAGGTGTCGGTGAGGGACCAGGGGCCCGGGGCGGCCGCCATCGAGGCGGGTTCGCGGACCACGGCCGGGTGACCGCCCTCCGGGGCCGCCTGGGCCAGCGGCAGCAGGACGGCCGCGGCCGTCACCGCGCAGGCCGCCGCCATGGCACTCACCCCGCCCCAGCCGCGCAGCCGGGCGGCCATGCGCCGCGGCCGGGAGGGACGCGGCACCTGGCCGGGCGTCCCGGGCGCACCGGGTGTCCCGGCCGCACCCTGCGCCCCGCCGCCGTGGCCCTCGTCTTGGGACCTCACGCGTATCCGCATCGCTGTCACCTGTACTCCGAAAGCCGGCGCCCGATGCCGAGCAGAGCCGCCGCGGCGGCGATGACCGCCAGAGCCGCCGAACCCGTCACCAAACCGCCCAGCGCGCCGAGCCCGCCCCGGGCCGCCCGGGTGAACTCCTTCTGCTCATGGGCCACTGCCTGCTCCAAGGACGCGTCCACCGTGTCGAAGGAGGCCCCGCTGCTGTCCTTGTGGTCCTTGTCCCCGATGACCTGGGGCAGAGCGGCCTGGTAGTCGCCGCGCAGGTCGGTCTCCCGGGCCGCCGCGTGCCGCTGCTTCCACTGCTTGACGCCGTCCACGGCGCGGGCCACCGGATCCCGCCCGCTGCTGTCGTTCGCCAGCTTCTGCGCCCTCGCCAGGCCCGCGTCCAGCTCCTTCATCTCGGCCGTGAAGTCCACGTCGTACTTGTCCGACTTGTTGTCCTGGGCCAGTACGGCGCCCCGCGCGATCAGGGTCAGGTTCTCGCTGGCGCGCGCCTGGAGCGAGGCGATCCGCGCGTCGTTGAGCACCTTCAGCGACTCCTGGCCGTCCGATCTCGCCTGGGCCAGCTCCGCCCGGGCGACCGTGTGCCCCACGGCCAGCCACATGAGCACCACGAGCGTGGCGGCCGTCGCCGCCACGAGGCCGTGGTTGAAGACACGGTGGGTGCGCCGGTAGTTGCGGCGCTGGGCCCAGGCCAGCACGGCGAGCGCGAGGAGCCCCGTGCCGATCGAGGCCAGCGGGAGCGCGCGGGCGTCGTCGTAGTCCGTGTAGAGACGGTCCGTCTCCGCCTCGTACAGCCGCTGCGCGGCGGGCAGCAGCTGGGCGCTCATCTGCTCGTTGGCGTAGCGCAGGTAGGCGCCGCCCAGCGGCAGGCCCTGCTTGTTCGTGGCCCGTGCCTGCTCGATCAGGCCCGTGTAGCGCGGAAGCCGCTCGCTCAGCAGCGCGATCTGCTTGCGCGAGTCCTCGTCCGCACCGGTGTTGGCCGCCGCGTTCACGAGCAGCTTCGAGGCGTTGGAGATGTCCTTCTCGTACCGCTCGCGGACCTCGCGCGGCTCGTCGGCGCCGGCCAGGAAACCGCTGGAGGAGGCCGTGTCGGCATCGGCGAGCGAGCGGTAGATGCTCGCCGCGTCCGCGCTCAGCGGCTGGCTGCGGCCCACCACGTCGTCCGCGGCGCCGACCCGGGAGGAGATCTCCCACACGGTCACCAGGCCGAACAGCAGCACCAGGCCGGCCAGGACCGCCCCGATGATCCGCAGCCGGCCGGGCTCGGTCGTGGCGGCCGCGCGCAGCCGCTCCACGCCCTCGGCCCAGGCCGTGCCCGGCCGGGCGGGCCCGCCCGCGGGGCCCGGCGGCGGACCGGGCGGCGGCACGGCGACCGCGCCCCCGGGCGCGGGCGCGCGTGATGTGATGGCCACCGTGACCTCCCCCTCGGTCCTGACTGCTCCGCAGCAGTATGGCCGTAGTGGCGGTCGACCACAGCACCCGGTGCTCGATCTTGGCGATCCACCACCGTCGTGCGCCGACCCCACCCCTTCACCGTGGATACGACTCCACGGCCGCCACGGTTCCAGACGCGGGCCCTTCCGGGGCGGGTTCACCCGAAATGGGCACGGAGTTTCCCGTGCGCCTCGGGCAGCGCCCCGAGCGCGTCCAGGCCCAGCAGCCCGGCGCCCAGTACGGGCGGGGCCGAGACCACCGACACCCGCGCGTGCGGTGCCCGCCGGGCCAGTTCCACCGCGATCCGGCGGTCCAACTGCTCGTGGCCGGCCGTGAGGACACCGCCGCCGAGCAGCACCGGAGTCTCCTCCTCCAGCAGTTCCAGCCGGGTCAGTGCCACCGAGGCCAGTGCCACCACCTCGTCCGCCTGCCGCTCCACGATCGCCGAGGCCGCCGCGTCGCCTGCCGCGGCCACCGAGAAGAGCACCGGCACCAGCTCGTGGGTCCGGCCGTGCGCCAGGGTCCCCAGGTGCAGCGCCTCGATCAGCTCGGCCATCGAACCCAGCCCGAAGTGCCCCGGCAGCGCGGCCGCCAGCTCCGTCGGGCCGCCGCGGCCGTCCTCCGCCCGGGCCGCCCACCACAGGGCCTCCGCGGCCAGGCCGCCCCCGCCGCCCCAGTCCCCGGAGATCTGGCCGAGGGCCGGGAAGCGGGCCGTGCGCCCGTCGGGCCGCATCCCCACGCAGTTGATGCCCGCCCCGCACACCACCGCGACCCCCCGCGGCCGCTCGGCCGCGGTCAGCCCGGCGCGCAGGATGGCGAAGGTGTCGTTGAACACCCGGGTCCGCGCACCCCAGCCGCGCGCGCCGATCGCCTCCGTGAGCTGCCGCTCCTCCACGGGGAGATCGGCGTTGGCCAGACACGCCGAGACCTGCTCGGCGTACGGGGCCCCGGGCACGGACGGCGCCCGCGCGGCCGCCTCCACCGCCTCCGCCACCGCCCGCCCCAGGACGTCCACCGCCGCCTCGACCCCGGTGAGCGGCGGCTGGAAGCCGCCGGAGCGCCCGGTGCCGAGTACCGTCCCGTCCGCGGCGATCAGGGCCGCATCCGTCTTGCTGTTGCCCGCGTCGATGGCCAGGACGGCGGGCCGTGCGGGCCGGGGTGGCCGGTCCGGCCGGGCGGGAGGGTTCACGCCCATGCCAGGTGCTCCTTGTTGTGGGCGAGGAGACGGTCGGTCAGGCCCTGCGCGAGGTCGAACTGGCCGACCAGCGGGTGGGCCAGCAGCGCCTTGAAGACCCGCTCGCGACCGCCCCGTACGGCCGCGTCCAGCGCCAGGTCCTCGTACGCCGTGACGTGCGCGACCAGTCCCGCGTACAGCGGTTCCAGGCGCGGTACGGCCAGCGGCACCGGGCCGGAGCGGTCCACCCGGGCCTGCACCTCGATCACGGCGTCGTCCGGGAGGAACGGCAGGGTGCCGTTGTTGAGCGCGTTGACCACCTGCACGGATGCCGGGCCCGGCCCGCCGTCGCCCAGCAGCGCCGCCGCCAGGTCCACGGCCGCCTCCGAGTAGAAGGCACCGCCGCGCTTGGCCAGCAGCTCGGGCTTCTCGTCCAGTGACGGATCGGCGTACAGGCCGAGCAGTTCCTTCTCCATCGCGGCCACCTCGGCGGCCCGGGAGGGCTTGCCGCCCAGCTCGCGCACCACGGCGTCGTGCGCGTAGAAGTACCGCAGGTAGTACGAGGGGACGACGCCGAGGCGGTCCAGCAGGGCGCGCGGCAGCCGCAGGTCCTCGGCGACGGCCGCGCCGTGCTCGGCGAGCAGCCCGGGCAGCAGGTCCTCGCCGTCGGGGCCGCCCTTGCGCACCCCCAGCTCCCAGGTCAGGTGGTTGAGGCCCACGTGGTCCAGGTGGATGTCGGAGGGGGTGAGGTCCAGCAGGGCCGCGAACTTCCGCTGGAAGCCGATGGCGACGTTGCACAGTCCGACCGCCTTGTGCCCGGCCCGCAGGAGGGCGCGGGTGACGATCCCGACGGGATTGGTGAAGTCGATGATCCAGGCGTCCGGGCTGGCCCGCCGGACCCGCTCGGCGATGTCCAGTACCACCGGCACCGTCCGCAGCGCCTTGGCGAGGCCGCCGGCGCCCGTGGTCTCCTGGCCGACGCAGCCGCACTCCAGCGGCCACGTCTCGTCCTGGAGCCGGGCCGCCTGCCCGCCGATGCGCAGCTGGATCAGGACCGCGTCGGCGCCCTCCACGCCCGCGTCGAGATCGGCGGTGGTGGTGACGCGCCCCGGGTGCCCCTGCTTGGCGAAGATCCGCCGCGCCAGCGCGCCGATCAGCTCCAGCCGCTCGGTGGCGGGGTCGATCAGCACGAGCTCGGCGATCGGCAGGGTGTCGCGCAGCCGCGCGAAGCCGTCGATCAACTCGGGCGTGTAGGTGGATCCGCCGCCCACCACTGCGAGTTTCATGGTCACTAGCCTTTCACTCCCGTCAGGGTGACGCCCTCGACGAACGCCTTCTGGGCGAAGAAGAAGAGGAGGATCACCGGCGCCATGACCAGCACGGTCGCGGCCATGGTGAGGTTCCAGTTGGTGTGGTGCGCCCCCTTGAAGGACTCCAGTCCGTAACTGAGGGTCCAGGCGGCGGGGTTGTCCGAGGCGTAGATCTGCGGGCCGAAGTAGTCGTTCCACGCGCTGAAGAACTGGAACAGCGCGACGGCGGCGATGCCCGGTCTGGCCATCGGCAGGACCACGCGCAGCAGGGTGCGGAGCTCGCCGCAGCCGTCGACCTTGGCCGCGTCCAGGTACTCGTCCGGGATGGTCAGCAGGAACTGGCGGAGCAGGAAGATCGAGAACGCGTCGCCGAAGGCCATCGGGATGATCAGCGGCCACAAGGTGCCGGACAGGTCGAGCTGCTTGGCCCAGAACAGGTACATCGGGATGACCACCACCTGCGGCGGCAGCATCATCATGGCGATCACCAGCAGCAGCGACAGCCGCCGCCCGCGGAAGCGGAACTTGGCGAGCGCGTACGCCACGGGCACCGAGGAGAGCACGGTCAGCAGCGTGCCCAGCCCCGCGTACAGCAGGGTGTTGCGCCACCAGGTCAGGAAGCCGGGGGTGTTCCACACCTTGGCGTAGTTGCCCCATTCCCAGGTGTGGGGCACGAGGTCGCGGGTCAGCGCCTGCTGATCGCTCATCAGGGAGGTCAGGAAGAGGAAGACGAAGGGGAGGACGAAGAACAGGGCGGCGGCCACACCGAGGGCGTGTACGCCGATCCAGTGCAGGAGGGCCTTGCGGCCGGCGCCGGCGGCGGTGCCGCGCGGTCCCGCGGTCCGCGCGGGCGCCCCGGCCCGCCCCGTGGCGGCGGGCGCCGTCGTGTCGGTCGTGTCGGTCAGTTGGGCCATCTCAGTCACCTGTTCCGATCAGCCCGCCACGGCGGCGCATCAGGAGTGCGGTGAAGGCCATGGAGAGGGCGAAGAGGACCAGCGCGACGACACACGCGGTGCCGTAGTCGAAGCGCTGGAAGCCGACGTTGTAGACGACCTGGGGGAGGGTCAGCGTGGACTTGTCGGGGTAGCCCGGCTCGAACTGCTGGCCCGAGCCGCCGATGACACCCGCGGCGACCTTCCCCGCCACCAGGGGCTGCGTGTAGTACTGCATAGCCTGGATGACCCCGGTGACCACCGCGAACAGGATGATCGGCGCGATGTTCGGCAGGGTGATGTGCCGGAACCGGGCCCAGGACCCGGCCCCGTCCAGCTCGGCGGCCTCGTACTGCTCCTTCGGTACGTCCAGCAGCGCGGCCATGAAGATGACCATCAGGTCGCCGACCCCCCACAGCGCGAGGGCGGTGAGCGCGGGCTTGGACCAGTCGGCGTCGGTGAACCAGCCGGGGGCGGGCAGGCCGACCGACTCCAGCAGGGTGTTGACGGGGCCGGTGCCGGGGTTGAGCAGGAAGACGAAGGCCAGGGTCGCGGCCACCGGCGGGGCCAGGTAGGGCAGGTAGAACAGGGTCCGGAAGACCCCCGCCGCCGTCTTGATCCTGGTGATGAGCAGGCCGACGCCGAGGCCGAAGACGACCCGGCAGGTGACCATCACCAGGACCAGCCACAGGGTGTTGCGCATGGCCGGCCAGAACAGCGGATAGTCGGTGAAGACGTACGTCCAGTTGTCCAGGCCGTTGAAGACGGGCGGGCGGAAACCGTCGTACTTCGTGAAGGAGAAGTACACGGTGGACACGAGCGGGTACGCGAAGAAGACCGCGAACCCGATCAGCCAGGGCGACATGAAGGCCGCGGTCCGCAGGGCGGACCGCCTGCGCTTCGCCCGCAGCGCGGGCGCGACGGGGCCGGTGCCGGTGCTGCTGCCGGTGCTGGTGCTGGTCATCGCGGGTTACTTCGCCTTCGCGATGTCCGTGTCGATCTGCTGGTCGGTCTTGGCGAGCCCGGCCGGTATGTCGGCGACGTCGCCCTTCTCGACCGCGTACGCGAAGTCCTGGAAGGTCAGCTGGTAGGTGCCGCCGTCGGCCTGGGCCGGGGTGGTGCTCGACTTCGCGTTCCGGGCGATGTCGAGGAAGGTCTTGAACTCCGGGGTGACCTGGAGGTCCGGGGACTCCAGCGCCGCCAGCGTGGAGGGCACGTTGTGGATGGCGTTGGCGAACGCCACGACCGCCCCGGTGTCGGTGGTCATGTACTTCACCAGCTCCCAGGAGGCGTTCTGCTTCCTGCTGCCCGCCGCGATGCCCATGATCGTCCCGGAGAGGTAGCCCTTGCCGTAGTCGCCGGCCTGGTCGTCGGGCACCGGAAGCGGCGCGGTGCCGATCTCGAACGTGACCCCGGCCTCCTTCGCCATGGAGGCCCGCCACTCGCCGTCGATCTGCATCGCGACCTGCCCCTTGTGGAAGGGGTGCTCGGCGCTCCACTCGTCGCCGACGGTGTTGCGGAACTTCTCCAGCTTCTCGTAGCCGCCCAACTTGGCCACCAGGTCCTTCTGCGCCGTCAGCATGCTCGCGAACCCCGGGTCCTTGGCCAGGTTCGACTTCCCGTCGGCGGCGAAGTACTTCGGGCTCCACTGGGCGGCCAGGCGCGCGGGGGTGGTCTCGTAGCCGTGGTAGGTCGGCATGATGCCGAGCTGGTCGTACGAGTCCCCGTTGGGCTTGGTCAGCTTCTGCGCGACCTCGACGAACTGGCTCCAGGTCTTCGGCGGCTCGGTGATGCCCGCGGCCTTGAAGGCGTCCTTGTTGTAGACGAGCCCGTACGCGTCGTTCAGCAGCGGCAGCGTGCACTGGTTGCCGTTGAACTGGGTGTAGTCCAGCAGGGTCTTGGGGAAGATCTTCGCCTTGTCCATGCCGGCCTTGCTCAGGAACGGGTTCAGGTCGGTGAAGGCGCCGGTGTTGCAGAACTTGCCGACACTGTCGGTGGTGAAGGAGGAGACCACGTCGGGGGCCTTGTCCCCGCCCGCCCGGAGCGCCTGGTTGATCTTGTCGTCGGTCATGTTGCCGGTGACCTTGACCTTGATGTTCGGGTGCGCCTTCTCGAACCGGGCGATGTTTTCCTCGATCGCCTTGATCTCGCTCGGCGCGGACCAGCCGTGCCAGAAGTTGAGCGTGACCTCCTTGCCCGGATCGTCGGAGACCGCGCTTCCGCTCTGGCCCGTGCACGCGGTGGCGAGGACGGACAGCACGGCGACTGCGGTGGCCGCGGCGGTCGTACGGCGGGTTCTGGGCATGGCGGGGCTCGCTCTCTGCGGGAGGAACTTCCGGGACGGGTGCCAGGGGACGCGGGGTGAGGGGCGTGGCGCGGGAGGGGAAGCGGGTGCTCGGGGGAGGGGAGGTCAGCGGCGCGAGGTGTCGAAGACCTCGTCACGGGTGGTGGCGAGGGCGCTCTCCAGCGCGCCGCGCAGTACGGGCCGGTCGCGCACGGTGCCGGACACCAGACGCGGCCGCGAGGGGGCGAGATCGGCGAGCTCGGCCTCGACGAGGGAGCGCAGTACGTCCCCGCCGGCGGTGGTCACCGCGCCGGACAGCACCACGATCTCCGGGTCCAGTACGGCCACCAGCGAGGCGATGCCGGTGGCCAGGGCGGTGGCGTACTGCCGCAGGAACAGCAGGTTCGCCCCCTCGGGGTGCTCCGCCGCCTCCGTCAGGAGCGCGACGGCCGCGGCCACGGGCGAGGCGACGGCAGTGGCGACGGCCGTGGCTGTCGCCCCGGCGCCGGAGCCGGAGCCGGCGCCCGCCCCGGCGCCTCGCCGGGGCGGCGCCCCGATGCCCAGCGCGGCCGCCATCGCGGGCACCGCCTGCACACCGGCCAGCTCCTGGTAGCCGCCGGAGTTGACCTGGGCGACGTGCCGGACCAGCGGGTGGCCCGGTACGGGCAGGAATCCGACCTCCCCGGCGCCCCCGGTCCAGCCGCGGTGCAGCCGGCCGCCGAGCACCAGGGCGGCGCCGAGGCCCTCCTCGTTCCACAGCAGGACGAAGTCCCCGTGGCCGCGGGCCGCCCCGAGCCGCTGCTCGGCGACGGCGGCCAGGTTCACGTCGTTCTCGTACTCGACCGGCATCGGCAGGGCCGCCGCGAGTTCCTCCAGGAGGGTGGGGGAGTGCCAGCCGGGCAGGTGGTCGGCGTAGCGCAGCGCCCCGCTGCCGGGGTCGAAGGAGCCCGGGGTGGCGATGACGACCCGGTGGAGGTCGCGGCGTTCGAGGCCGGCGTCCCGGGCGGCCGCGCCGAGGGCCCGGGTGACCCGGTCGACGGCGCCGGCGCCCTCCGTGTACGGCAGGACGTGGCTGCCGACCACCTCGCCGGTGAGATCGGCGACGGCCGCGACGATGCCGCTCGGGGTGACGTCCAGCCCGGCGACGTGTGCGGCGCGCGGGTTCACCCCGTACAGCTGGGCGTTGGGTCCGGGGCGGCCGCCGGCGGTGCCGGAGGCCATCACGAGCCCGGCGGCTTCGAGGCGGGCGAGCAGCTGGGAGGCGGTGGGCTTGGAAAGCCCGGTGAGCCGGCCGATCCGGGTGCGGGACAGCGGACCGTGCTCCAGCAGCAGGTCCAGCGCGGCGCGGTCGTTCATGACGCGCAGGAGGCTGGGGGTACCCGGGGTGGTGCCGGTCATGGGCGCTCTCCGTCATCGGCTCGGTCGACGGCTGCGCCGACGGCACGGCTCCCTCCGTGGCCGTGCGGCCGTCAGGAACTGTTAGGTAAGTTTCCTATCGGTGTTCGAGCCGTGTCAATGCCGCTGCCCCCGCAGAAATGAACCTGCGGGGGCAGCCGGTGGGAGCGGGAGGGGGAAAAGGGCTACTTGGTGATCCGGGGGGCGCCGACGGACGGCGGGATCGGGGCGGTGGCCAGGGACTGGGGGGAGGCGGGGTTCGCGAGCGCCGACGGCGCGGCCACGGCGGCCGACGGGTCGGCCGCCTCCTCCTCGCCCCCGGCGGCCGGCAGGCCGCCGACGATCCCGATACCGGCCTCGTCGAAGGCCTCCTTGATCCGCCAGCGCAGCTCGCGCTCCACGGCGAACTGCTGGCCCGGCATCGTCTTCGCCGAGACCCTCACCGTCATCGAGGCCAGCAGCACCTCGTCCAGGCCCAGCACCTCCACCGGACCCCACAGGCGCTCGTCCCACGGGGACTCCTTGGCCAGGCCCTCGGCGACGTGCTTGACCACCTCGCGGATGTGGGTCAGGCTCTCCGACGGCTTGACCTGGACGTCCACACCCGCCGTCGCCCAGCCCTGGCTGAGGTTGCCGATCCGCTTGATCTCGCCGTTGCGGACGTACCAGATCTCGCCGCTGTCCCCGCGCAGCTTGGTGACGCGCAGGCCGACCTCGACGACCTCGCCGGAGGCCACTCCCGCGTCGATCTTGTCGCCGACGCCGTACTGGTCTTCAAGGATCATGAACACGCCGGACAGGAAGTCCGTCACCAGGTTCCGCGCACCGAAACCGATCGCCACACCGGCCACACCCGCGCTCGCGAGCAGCGGGCCCAGATTGATGCCCAGCGCACCGAGCACCATCAGCCCGGCCGTGCCGAGGATCAGGAACGAGGCCACCGAACGCAGGACCGAGCCGATCGCCTCCGAGCGCTGCCGCCTGCGCTCCGCGTTGACGAGGAGCCCGCCGAGCGCCATGCCCTCGACGGCCTCCGCACCGCGGTTCATGCGCAATATGAGCTTGGTCAGGGACTTGCGGACCAGCGAGCGGAGCGCGGCCGCGATCACCAGGATCAGCAGGATCTTCAGGCCGAGGTACAGCCATCCGGCCCAGTTCTCCTCGATGAAACTGGCGGCGTTCGTGACGCTCTCGTGGGCCTCCTTGACGGAAGCGGCCGGGTCCGGGGTGTCGGCTGCCAGGGGCAGCAGGGCGGCAGGCCAGGGCACGACGGGAACCTCCAGGTATAGCGGTCTGCCCGCGGAAAGGGGTGTGCGGGGCAGGCCATCCACACTAACGGGGCGTTCGGGGGTCCCCGGTGCCGTGTTCGAGGGAGAGACCGGACTCACCTGGGGATGAAGCGGGTGTGGTTGAAAACACCTCGGACCCGTTACGGGCGCGTGGTGGCGCTTCGACCAGCCGTAAGGGGAGACTGGAGAGCAGATCGTCCCGGCGCGAGCCACGCGCCGCCGACGTACAAGGAGGCAGTCCGTGCCGCACGTCCTGGTCCTCAACGCGTCGTACGAGCCGCTCGGCGTCGTACCGCTCCGCCGCGCGCTCGTCCTCGTCCTGGAGAACAAAGCCGTCTCCCTGGAGGAATCCGGCGCCTTTCTGCACAGCGCGACGAGAGTCGTCCCCGCGCCCAGCGTGGTCCGGCTCAAGCGCTTCGTGCGGGTCCCCTACCGGGGGCCCGTTCCTCTCACCCGCCGCGCGCTCTTCGCCCGCGACGGCGGACGCTGCATGTACTGCGGCGGGGTCGCCACCAGCGTCGATCACGTGATCCCGCGCAGCCGCGGCGGGCAGCACGTGTGGGACAACGTGGTCGCCGCATGCCGGCGGTGCAACCACGTCAAGGCGGACCGCCACCTGCTGGAGCTGGGCTGGCGCCTGCGCCACCAGCCCGCTCCGCCGTCGGGCCTGGCCTGGCGCATCATCGGCACGGGCCACCGTGACCCCCGCTGGATGCCGTACCTGGAACCGTACGGCGCGGAGGCGGCCCTGGACCGCATCGGCGCGGCGGCGTCGTAGCCCGGGGGCCCCGGGTCCAGTTCCCCGGGCCGGGCCAGGTCCCCGGCCCGGTCCCGGGGTCCTGTCCGGGCGCCGCCGCGCCCGGAGTCCGGGCCCCGGCCCCGGCAGCGAACCCGGCCTCGGGCGCCGGCACGCCCGCGCCGGCGAAGGAGCGTGCCCCGCGCCCGCGGCCGTGGGGGTTCTGACGGGATACGCCAGGAATGCGGCGCGGCACACGGGGTATGGCTGCGATGTTCCCCGGCGGTGTTCCATGGTTCCTGATCCACCCTCACGCCCCGTACGGACAAAGGAGCAACCGCCCGTGGACACCGCACCCGGCATCCCACGCACCCCCCTCCCCGCCCACCTGCCCGCGCAGGCCGGGCCCGCCGAGGGGCCCCTCACCAGCGAGCCCCCGCTCGCCGGCTGCGCCCATGCCCCGCTGACCAGTGAGCCCCCGCTCGCCGGGGTGACGCCGCTGACGAGCGAACCGACCACGCCCGCCTAGACACAGGGACACAGGTACTCACATGGACGACCTCGCCCGGCTCGCGGCCCTGCACGGAGTCGCCACCACCTACAAGCCCGCCGAGGACGTCACCGTCCGGGTCCCGGAGGCCACCGTCGCCGCCGTGCTGCGCGAGCTGGGCGTGGACTGCTCCACCCCGGAGGCCGTACGGGAGCAGCTGGCCGAAGCCGGGCGCGAGGTCTCCCGGCGGCTGCTGCCGCCCGTGCTGGTGTGGTGGGCCGGGTCGCAGCCGCCGACGGAGCTGGCGGCACTGCCTCCCGGTACGCGGATCGGCCTGGAGGGCGGGGAAGCCGGCGGCTGGGAGCCCGGCGGGCGCAGTGCGGTGCCGCCCCTCGGCGTGCACCGGCTGAGCGCCGAGACCCCCGACGGGCGGACCGGGGACGCCACCTTGATCGTGGCCCCCGAGCGGGCGCCCGGTGGGGGCGGGCGGGCCCACGGGGTGCTGGTCCAGCTGTACTCCCTGCTCTCCGAGCGGTCCTGGGGCATGGGCGACCTCGGTGATCTCGCCGCGCTCGCGCGGTGGGCCGGGCGGACCCACGGGGCCGGCTTCGTCCAGGTCAACCCGCTGCACGCCGCCGTCCCCGGGACGCCGACCGACCCCAGCCCGTACCGGCCCTCCTCGCGGCGCTTCCCGGACCCCGTCCACCTGCGCGTCGAGGACGTCCCCGAGTACGCCGACTGCCCGGAGCGCGACGCCCTCGCCGAACTCGCCGAGCAGGGCGCCGAGCTGCGCCGGCAGGTGCTGGAGAAGGGGGCGCTGATCGACCGGGACGCGGTGTGGGAGGTGAAGCGCCGGGCGCTGGAACTGCTCTACGCCGTTCCGCGCGGCACCGGACGCGAGAGGGAGTACCGGGAGTTCTGCGCCGAGCAGGGGGAGGCCCTCGACCGGCACGCCGCCTGGTGCGCGCGCGACGGCCGGCCCGCCGACTTCCACCGCTGGCTGGTCTGGCTGACGGACGCCCAGCTCGCCGCCGCCCAGCGGGCCGCCCGCGACGCCGGGATGCCGGTCGGCATCGTGCACGACCTCGCCGTCGGGGTCCACCCCCACGGCTCGGACACCCTCGGGCCCCCGCTCTACGCCAAGGGCGTCTCCGTCGGCGCCCCGCCCGACGCCTTCAACGCGCGCGGCCAGGACTGGGGGCTGCCGCCGTGGCGGCCCGACCGGCTCGCGGCCACCGGGTACGCCCCGTTCCGAGCGCTGCTGCGCGGGGTGTTCCGCTACGCGGGGGCCCTGCGCATCGACCACGTCATGGGCCTGTTCCGGCTCTGGTGGATCCCGGAGGGCGCGCCGCCCGCCGACGGCACGTACGTCTCGTACGACGGCGAGGCGATGCTCGCCGTCCTGGTCCTGGAGGCCCACCGGGCCGGTGCCCTCGTCATCGGCGAGGACCTCGGGACGGTGGAGCCGCGCGTCCGCGAGGCACTGGCCCGGCGCGGGGTGCTCGGCACCTCGGTCCTCTGGTTCGAACGCGACTGGGCGGGCGACGGGCAGCCCCTCGCCCCCGCGGCCTGGCGCGCCGACTGCCTGGCCACCGCCACCACCCACGACCTGCCGCCCACCGCCGCCAAGCTGGCCGGCTCCCACGTGGAACTGCGCGACCGGCTCGGCCTGCTGACCCGCCCGCTGGAGCAGGAGCGCGCCGAGGACGCCGACGACACCGCCCAGTGGCTGGACGTACTGGAGGGGCTCGGTCTGGACACCAAGGGCGAGGAGGCCGCCGTACGGGCCCTGTACGGGTTCCTGTTGCGCACCCCGGCCCGGATGGTCGGCGTATGGCTGCCCGACGCGGTCGGGGACCGGCGGCCGCAGAACCTGCCGGGGACCTGGGACCAGTACCCCAATTGGCGGCTTCCGCTCGCGGACTCGGCGGGACGGCCGCTGACCCTGGAGGCACTGGCCGCCTCGCCCCGGGCGAACGCCCTGCTGAGCGCGGTGCGGGAGGGGGCGGGTGCCCGTACGGCACCCCCGGGCGCGCGCGGCGTTTAGGTGTTCGCTACGTTTGCACCGTGGACAAGAAGAACGCTCTGCGCGCCGGCGCCGTCACGGCCGGATCGACGCTGATGATGCTGCTGATGACGTCTCCCGCCCTCGCGGTGGCCCGCGACGACGGCGACGACCCGGGCCCGGGCCTGAGCATTGCCCAGACGCTCGGCCTGTACGTGGCCACGCCGATCGTGCTGTTCCTGGTCATCGCGGGCCTGGTGATGGTCCTCGACAAGTCGGACAAGCGGCAGACCGCCAACTGAACAGGCTGAACGGCCGGCCCCGCTAGGGGTCTGCCGCCATCAGACCTCCGGAGCGCCGGGGGTCCGCAGACCGCTGCCTTCCCGGCTCCGGTGCGGACCTCCGGCGCTCCGTCGTGCTTTCGCGGGGCCGCGTCAGGCTCCCTGGACGTCGGCCGTCAGCTTGCGGAGCAGGCCCCCCAGGACGGCGACCTCCTCCTCGCCGAGCCCCTTGAGCGCGGCGCGCTGCACCTCCAGCCCGGCCGCGACGGCCTCGTCGATGAGGGCGAGCCCCCGGTCGGTGATCGTCACCCGCAGCCCGCGCCGGTCGTGCGGATCGGGCGTGCGGAAGAGCAGGCCCGCCTTCTCCAGCTTGTCCAGGCGCCCCGTCATGCCGCCCGTCGTGAGCATGAGCGTGGCCGACAGCTGGCGCGGCGAGAGCGTGTACGGGGCGCCGGAGCGGCGCAGCGTGGCCACGACGTCGAACTCGCCGCGCGAGATCCCGTACGGGGCGTAGGCCCGCTCCACCGCGTCCCCCACGGTCCGGGCGATCCGGTAGATGCGGCCGAAGACGGCCATGGGGGTGGTTTCCAGGTCGGGTCGCACGGCGTGCCACTGGTCGATGATCGCGTCGACGGCGTCTTTGCTGGCCTCGGTCATGCCCCCAAGTATCGAGTCTCCCTCCGGTAGTTCGCAAGAAAGTTGCTTGACGAAAAGTAGCTTAGGAGTAAGCTACTTGTCATCGACCTACTTGGGGGGAAGCGATGGACATGTCCAGGGGAGCAACGGTGGCGGGGGAGCGGTCCCTGCTCGCCGGCGCCGGCGTCAGCGCGGTCGGGACCGGGATGTACGTCCCGTTCTCGCTCGTCTTCTTCCACCACGTCACCGGCCTCTCCTTCGCCCTCGTCGGCCTGGTGATGACCGTCACCGGCCTGGCGGGGCTGGCGTTCCTCCCGCTGGCCGGCTCGGCCGTCGACCGGTTCGGTGCCAGGCGGATCGTGCTCGCCCTCTACGGGGTCCGCGCCCTCGGCTTCGCGCTCTACCCCTTCGCCGGCTCGCTGGCCGCCTTCGCGGCCGTCGCCCTCGTCACCGCCCTGGCCGACCGCTCCTTCCCCGCGGTCCAGCAGTCCCTGATCGGAGAGGTCGCGCGCGGCGCCGACCGGGACCGGCTCCAGGCCTCGCTGCGCGCCCTGCAGAACGCCGGGATGGGCGCCGGGGCCCTGATCGTCTCCGGAGTGCTCGCCCTGTGGGGGACGGCCGCCTTCACCTATACCGTCTGGGGCAACGCACTGGCCTTCGCCCTCGCCGGACTGCTCGTCCGCCGGGTCCGCCGGGTGCACGGCGCGCCGCCGGCCGGCGCCGGGCGGCCCGCCGCCGGCTACCGGATGGTCCTGGGCGACCGGCCCTTCCTCGCCCTGACCGCCGCCAACTTCCTGACCGCGCTGGGCTACGCCGCCCTGTCCGTGCTCTTCCCGCTCTACATCGCCACCTGGCTGCACGGGCCCGACTCCCTCACGGGAGCCGCCTTCACCCTCAACACCGTCCTGTGCGCCGGGATCGGCGTCCTCGTCGCGGGCCGGGTCCGCCGCCACGGAGCCCGCCGCACCCGCTCCGCCGCGCTCGGCGCGCTGCTCTTCGCCGCCGCCTTCACCGGGCAGATCGTGCTCGGCACCCTGCGCCCCGGGCAGAGCGCCACCCTGGTCTCCCTGATGGTCATCGTCGTCGTCTACACCCTGGGCGAGCTGGTGCACAGCCCCTCCAGCGGCGCCCTGTCGGTCTCCGCCGCCCCGGAAGCCGTGCGCGGCCGCTACCTGGCCACCTACCAGGTCTCCCACTCGCTGGCCTCGGCCCTGGCCCCCTCGCTCTTCACCGCCCTGCTCGCCGTCGACGGCCGGCTGCCCTGGGCCGTCCTCGCCCTCGCCGCCGCCGGGGCCGCCCTCGCCCTGGTCCGGCTGGAGCGCCGACTGCCCGCCGAGGCGGTGTACCCGCGGCCGTCGGCCGTGGCGGCCGCCTCGGCCCCGCGGAGCCCGGGGGCGAAGCCGGCTCCGGCCCCGGCGCTCTGAGCCGCCCGGCCGGGTCGGCTCCGGTCCCGCCCGCCCCACCTCTTCCGTCCCGCGTTCCTCATCCGTTCGAGGAGTCACCCGCCATGAAGCGTCTCGCCACCGTCGCCCTGACCGCCCTCGCCCCGATCTCCTGGGGCTCGACCTACGCCGTCGCCACCGAACTGCTCCCGCCCGACCGGCCCCTGTTCACCGGGGTCATGCGGGCCCTGCCCGCCGGACTGCTGCTCACGGCCCTGGCCCGTCGGCTCCCGACCGGCGCGTGGTGGTGGAAGTCCGCCGTCCTCGGCACCCTCAACATCGGCGCCTTCTTCCCGCTGCTCTTCCTCTCCGCCTACCGGCTCCCCGGCGGGGTGGCGGCCGTCCTCGGCTCCGCCGGGCCGCTGTTCGTCGTCGCGCTCGCCGCCCTCGTCCTCGGGGAGCGGGCGCGGCTGCGGACCGTACTCGCCGCCGTGGCGGGGGCGTTCGGCGTGAGCATGGTGGTCCTGACCGCGGCGGCCCGACTGGACCTCGTCGGCATCGTCGCCGGTGTCGTCTCCTCCGCCTCCATGGCCGCCGGCACGGTCATGACCAAGCGCTGGGGACGTCCGGAGGGGGTCGGCCCGCTGGCCCTGACCGGCTGGCAGCTCACCGCGGGCGGGCTGGTCATCATCCCCGTCGCGGCGCTGGTCGAGGGCGCGCCGCCCGCGCTCGACGGCAAGGCCTTCCTCGGCTACGGCTACATGATGCTGATCAACACCGGCATCGCGTACTGGCTCTGGTTCCGCGGGATCGGCCGGCTCACCGCCACCTCGGTCACCCTGCTCGGTCCGCTCTCCCCCCTCACCGCGGCCGCCATCGGCTGGGCGGCCCTCGGGCAGGCGCTCTCCCCGGTGCAGGTGCTGGGCATGGCGATCGCCTTCGGGGCCACGGTCGCGGGCCAGCTGTTCGCCGCCGGCACCAAGGTGGAACCTTTCAGTTCTACTGAAGAGAACGATCGAAACATTTCGATGGACCTCACGGATGTACCGGTGCGACGGTAGAACCACTTCAGGTCAGACCTGATCAGACCAGCACCCGAGGGGGAGACACACCGTGGCCGTCATGGACAGGGTCCGTACCGTCGCACAGCACACGCCCGGCAGCCGGGGGGCGGCCAAGGGGTCCACCGGACTCGGCCTCCTCCTCGCCCTGGTCGCGACGGTCGTCTGGTCCGGCAGCTTCGTCGCCACCCGGGGGATGGCCGACAGCGTCCCGCCCGTCCAGGCCGTGTTCTGGCGCTGGATCATCGCGACCCTCGCCGTCGCCCCCTTCGCGGCCCGCCAGGCCTGGCGGCAGCGGGCGCTGATCCGCCGCCACCTCGGATTCATCGCCCTCGCCTCGCTGTTCGGCGTCGCCCTCTACAACACGCTGGTCCACCAGGCCGGACTGACCACCTCCGCCTCCAACATGGGCATGATCATGGCCGCCTCACCGGTGGTCATGGCGCTGTACGCCCGACTCGGCGGCGAACGGCTCGGCGTCCGGCGGACCTTCGGACTGCTGCTCGCCGCGTTCGGGGTGCTGCTCCTCGTCGGGGACGGCTCGCTCGACGTCGACTTCGGGGCCGGCGACCTGTGGATGTTCGCCGCCGCGCTGTCGTTCGCCACGTACAGCGCGCTGCTCAAGCGCAAGCCCGCCGAGCTCGGCGGACCGGCCTTCCTGATCACCACCTTCGTGCTCGGCGCGCTGATGCTGGCCCCCGCCTACGCCGTGTCCCTCACCGTCCAGGGCGGTTTCGAGGTCACACCGGGCACCGGCGGGATGCTGCTCTACGTCGGCGTCATGTCCTCGGCCGTCGCCTTCTTCGCCTGGAACAAGGCCGTCTCGATCATCGGCGCGGCCCGGGCGGGAGTCGTCTACTACCTCCAGCCGGTGTGCGTCGCCGGCCTCGGCCTCCTCCTGCTGGGCGAGCGGACGGGCCCGGCCGAGCTGCTCTGCATGGCGCTGATCCTCGGCGGCGTGAGCCTGGGGGCCCGCCGGTAGGTTCGGTCCATGACCGAGTGGGACATCAAGAAGCTGCGGATCCTGCGGACCCTCGCCGACCGGGGGACCGTCACCGCGACGGCCGAGGCGCTGCACATGACGCCCTCGGCCGTTTCGCAGCAGCTGACCAATCTCGCCCGGCAGGTGGGCGTGCCGCTGCTGGAGGCGCAGGGACGCCGGGTCCGGCTCACGGACGCGGCGCACCTCGTACTGCGGCACGTGGAGGCGGTGTTCGCGCAGCTGGAGCGGGCGGACGCCGAGCTGGCCGGCTATCTGGCGGGGGAGGTGGGGGAGGTCCGGATCGGGGCCTTCTCCACGGCCGTGCCGGTGCTGGTGGTCCCGGCGGTGGCGGCGCTGCGGCGCAGCCATCCCGGGGTGGAGGTGCGCGTACGGGAGACCGAGGCGGCGCAGTCGTACGAGCTGCTGGCCGCCGGCGCCGTGGACCTGGCCCTCTCCCTGGCGGCGCACGCCCCCACCGCCCGGGACCCGCGGTTCACCCGCATCACGCTGCTGGAGGACCCCCTCGACGTGGCCCTCCCGCCGGACCACCCCCTCGCGGCGGCGCCGGCGCTGCGGCTGGCGGACCTCTCCGGGGACCGGTGGATCTACGGGGGCAGCGGCCCGTGGCAGGAGATCGCCCGCAACGCCTGCGAGGCCGCCGGCTTCGTCCCGGAACAGGCGCACTCGGCGTCCGGCTGGACCGCGATCCTGGCCATGGTCGAGGCCGGGATGGGCGTGGCCCTCGTCCCGCGCATGGTGTCGAGCCGGGCCTCGGGGGTGGCGGTGCGCGTCCTGGTCCACGACCGCCCCACCCGCCACGTCCTGGCGGCCACCCGGCGCGGCGGCGAATCCGCCCCGGCGGTCTCCAGGGTCCTGGCGGCCCTGCGCACCGTGGCCGCGCACCGCAATCCGTGACCGCACACCGGTGCCCCCGGCCCGCGGGAGCGGGACGGGGGCACCGGAGGTCAGGCTGCGGGGCGGGGGCGGGTCAGGAAGCCGACGCCGCGTCCGCGGAGCGGGCCTTCAGGGCGCGCTCCACGCCCGAGCGGGACTCCGAGATCAGCCGGCGCAGCGCCGCGTTCGGCTCCGCCGAGGCCAGCCAGGCGTCCGTCGCCGCCAGGGTCTGCTCGGAGACCTGGAGCGAGGGGTAGAGGCCCACCGCGATCTGCTGGGCGATCTCGTGGCTGCGCTCGTCCCAGATGCCCTTGACCACCGCGAAGAACTTCTCGGTGTACGGGGTCAGCAGCTCGCGCTGGTCGGTCTGGACGAAACCGCCGATCACCGCCTCCTGCACCGCGTTCGGCAGGTCCGCGGACTCCACCAGCGAGGCCCAGGCCTCCGCCTTGGCCTCGGCCGTCGGACGCGCGGCCCGCGCCGTGGCCGCGTGGCGCTCGCCCGCCGCCGTACGGTCGCGCTCCAGCTCCGCGTCGATGGCCGCGTCGCCCAGGACACCCGTGGCGACCAGGCGCTCCAGGAACGCCCACCGCAGCTCCGTGTCCACGACCAGGCCCTCGACCTCGGCCGTACCGTCGAGCAGCGCCGACAGGAACGTCAGCTGCCCCTCGGTGCGCGCCGTCGCCGCGAACGCGCGGGCCCACGCCAGCTGGTGGTCGCTGCCCGGCTCGGCGCCGCGCAGGTGCTCCAGCGCGGCCTCGGTCCAGGTCGCCAGACCCTGATCCCGCCACGCCGGGTCCGCGTACAGGTCCAGGGCCAGCTTCACCTGGCGGTGCAGCGACTGGACGACGCCGATGTCCGACTCCTTGCCGATGCCCGACAGGACCAGCGCGAGGTAGTCGCGCGTGGCCAGCTCGCCGTCACGGGTCATGTCCCAGGCCGAGGCCCAGCACAGCGCCCGCGGCAGCGACTCGGTGAAGTCGCCCAGGTGCGCGGTGACGTTCTCCAGTGAGACCTCGTCCAGACGGACCTTGGCGTACGACAGGTCGTCGTCGTTCAGCAGCACGACGGCCGGGCGGGCCCGGCCGACCAGCTCCGGAACCTCGGTCAGCGCGCCGTCGATGTCCAGCTCGACGCGGTCCGTACGGACCAGCTTGCCGGCGGCGTCGAGGTCGTACAGGCCGATCGCGATGCGGTGCGGGCGCAGCGTCGGCTCGCCCTTCGCGCCCACGGGCAGCGCCGGGGCCTCCTGGCTGACCGTGAACGCCGTGATCGTGCCGTCCGCGGCCGTCTCGACGCGGGGGCGCAGGACGTTGATGCCGGCCGTCTCCAGCCACGCCTTCGACCAGGCGGTCAGATCGCGGCCCGAGGTCTTCTCCAGGGCGCCCAGCAGGTCCGACAGACGGGTGTTCCCGAACGCGTGCGCCTTGAAGTACGCCTGCACGCCCCGGAAGAAGGCGTCCGTGCCCACGTACGCGACGAGCTGCTTGAGCACCGAGGCGCCCTTGGCGTACGTGATGCCGTCGAAGTTGACCAGGACGTCGTCCAGGTCACGGATGTCGGCCATGATCGGGTGCGTGGACGGCAGCTGGTCCTGCCGGTACGCCCAGGTCTTCATGGAGTTGGCGAAGGTCGTCCACGCCTGCGGCCACTTCGTTCCCTCGGCGGATGCCTGGCAGGCGACCGAGGTGTACGTCGCGAACGACTCGTTCAGCCACAGGTCGTTCCACCACTCCATGGTGACCAGGTCGCCGAACCACATGTGCGCGAGCTCGTGCAGGATCGTCTCGGCGCGGCCCTCGTAGGCCGCGTCCGTCACCTTCGAGCGGAAGACGTACTGGTCGCGGATGGTGACCGCGCCCGCGTTCTCCATCGCGCCCGCGTTGAACTCCGGCACGAAGAGCTGGTCGTACTTGGCGAACGGGTAGTCGTACGCGAACTTCTCCTGGAACCAGTCGAAGCCCTGGCGGGTCACGTCGAAGATCGCGTCCGCGTCCAGGAACTCGGCCAGCGACGGGCGGCAGTAGATGCCGAGCGGCACCGACTGGCCGTTCGGGCCCTCGTACGAGCTGTGCACCGAGTGGTAAGGGCCCGCGATCAGGGCCGTGATGTACGTGGAGATCCGCGGCGTCGGCGCGAAGCGCCAGACGTTGTCCTTGACGTCCGCGGCCTGGGGCGTCGGGGAGTTCGAGATGACCGTCCAGCCCTCGGGGGCCGTCACGGTGAACTGGAACGTCGCCTTCAGGTCGGGCTGCTCGAAGCTGGCGAACACGCGGCGCGCGTCCGGCACCTCGAACTGGGTGTACAGGTAGGCCTGCTGGTCGACCGGGTCGACGAAGCGGTGCAGGCCCTCGCCCGTGTTGGTGTAGGCGCAGTCCGCGACGACGCGGAGCTCGTTGTCGCCGGCCGCGAGGTGGTTCAGCGCGATGCGCGCGTCCCGGAAGACCTCGGCCACGTCCAGCGACTTGCCGTTCAGGACGACCTCGTGCACGGCCGGGGCGACCAGGTCGATGAAGGTCTCGCCGGCTTCGGCGGACCGGAACCGCACGGTGGTCACGGACGGGTACGTGCCGCCCTCCTGCGCACCGCTGAGATCGAGTTCGACCTCGTACGAGTCGACGGTGAGCAGCTTCGCCCGCTGCTGAGCCTCTTCACGGGTGAGATTCGTGCCAGGCACGCGGTCATCTCCTTTGATGGTGACGTTGCCCCGCCATACTTCCACGTGGGGCCGACCGGGCGCCCGCGAGTAATCCACGGGCGAAACGCGACGTCCGATTTCCGCCAGCTTCTGCGGATCCGGACCGCCACTCTGGCCGCATGACCACACGATCCGCGCCCCGACCGGCGCTCCACGCCGTGCGCCCCATCGCCCCCGCGACCCTCGCCGCCCTGCGCGAGCGCGACGACGCCGGCCGCCCCTGCGTCCCGTACGAGGACCCCGAGGGCGGCGCCCCGCTGCGCTGCTGCCTGCGCCGCAGCCGCCGCGGGGAGTGGATCGCGCTCGTCTCGTACGCGCCGCTGCGCCGCTGGGCGGCCGAGGCGGGCGTCGACCCCGGCGCGTACGACGAACAGGGCCCGGTGTTCATCCACGCCGAGGACTGCGGCGGCCCGGCCGGGGACGAGGGCCACCCCTTCGCCCGGCCCGGGGTCCTGCGCACGGTCCGCCGCTACGACGCCGGAGGCCGCATCCTCGGCGGCCGCGCCCTCTTCCTGGACGAGGAAGCGGACGCGGCTCTGGAGGCGGGCCTGGCGGAGGCCTTCGCCGACCCGCGGGCCGCCCTCGTGCACGTACGCGCCACCGAGTTCGGCTGCTTCCTCTTCGAGGTCCGCAGGCCCTGACG
>NZ_LFML01000122.1:67810-77480 GCF_001044425.1 Streptomyces roseus | reverse complement strand
TTCGCCGACCCGCGGGCCGCCCTCGTGCACGTACGCGCCACCGAGTTCGGCTGCTTCCTCTTCGAGGTCCGCAGGCCCTGACGGCCCCGGACGCGCGGGAGGGGCGGCGCCGGCCGGCGCCGCCCCTCCCGCCGCGTGACCGGTGTCAGCCGCGGAGCTCCTCGGCGACCAGCTCGGCGATCTGGACCGCGTTCAGGGCGGCGCCCTTGCGGAGGTTGTCGTTCGAGAGGAACAGCGCGAGGCCGTTCTCCACCGTCTCGTCGACGCGGATGCGGCCCACGTACGAGGCGTCCTTGCCGGCCGCCTGCAGCGGGGTCGGGATCTCCGAGAGCTCGACGCCCGGGGCGTCCTTGAGGAGCTCGTACGCGCGCTCCACGCTGATCGGGTTCGCGAAGCGGGCGTTGACCTGGAGGGAGTGGCCGGAGAAGACCGGCACGCGCACGCAGGTGCCCGAGACCTTGAGGCCCGGGATCTCAAGGATCTTGCGGGACTCGTTGCGGAGCTTCTGCTCCTCGTCGGTCTCGAAGGAGCCGTCGTCGACCAGGTTGCCCGCGAGCGGGACCACGTTGTAGGCGATCGGGCGCTTGTAGACCTTCGCCTCCGGGAAGTCGACGGCCCCGCCGTCGAAGGTCAGCTGGTCGGCGGCCTCGGAGACCGCGCAGGCCTGGCCCTTGAGCTCGGCCACACCGGCCAGGCCCGAGCCTGAGACGGCCTGGTAGGTGGTGGCGACCATGGCGGTGAGACCCGCCTCGTCGTGCAGCGGGCGCAGCACGGGCATGGCGGCCATGGTGGTGCAGTTCGGGTTCGCGATGATGCCCTTGGGGCGGTTCTTGATCGCGTGCGGGTTGACCTCGGAGACGACGAGCGGCACCTCGGGGTCGCCGCGCCAGGCGGAGGAGTTGTCGATCACGACGGCGCCCTGGGAGGCGACCTTCTCGGCGAGGGCCTTCGAGGTGGCGCCGCCCGCGGAGAACAGCACGATGTCGAGCCCGGAGTAGTCGGCCGCGGAGGCGTCCTCGACGGTGATCTCCTTGCCCTCCCACTCGAGGGTCGAGCCCGCGGAGCGGGCCGAGGCGAACAGCCGCAGCTCGTCCACCGGGAACTTGCGCTCGGCGAGGATGCCGCGCATGACCGCGCCGACCTGACCGGTGGCTCCGACGATTCCGACCCTCACGGTGACTCCTTCTGCTCCGTACGACGCGACGACGCGTGCGCGCGTGGAGCCATCATGCGTTCGACCCCACGAGTCTTGTCCAATCCATTGTCCGAGGAACGGACGGTGTCCTGGATGTGAACGCGCGTGACACGTTCGTGGCGGCCGTGTTGCACCCCCGCCGACCGCCCGTTTTGCCTGGTCGCAGCCGGTTACGGTCCGGTCTGTCGCGTCCGGTCACCGGACGGGCGTTCCGCATGCCGAACCCGGGGAGAACCATCGTGCGAGCCACCCGCCACCGCAGCCGCCACCGCCGCCGGTCCATACCGGCCCTCGCCGCCCTCGCGGCCGCCGCCGTCGCCGCGCCCGTCCTGCTGACCGCCACCCCGGCGGACGCCCACCCGCGCGAGGGCAGGCTGGCCAAGCAGCTGGTCGAGGAGGTCACCGCCCGCGGGGCCTACCGCCACCTGGCGAGGTTCCAGCAGATCGCCGACGCCAACGGCGGCAACCGCGCGGCGGGCACCCCGGGCCACGCGGCGTCGGCCGCGTACGTCCACGACACCCTGAAGAAGGCCGGGTACGAGGTCTCCTACCAGGACTTCGACATCCACGAGGCGCACACGAAGACGGAGAGGACCACCGTCCTGACCGGCTTGGACGGCGCGCCGGGCGAGCTGCCCACCGCCGCCTTCAACTTCACCCGGTCCACGCCGGCGGGCGGCCTCCTCGCCCCGCTCGCCCTCGCCCGGGTCGACGAGACCCCCGGCTGCACGGCCGACGACTACGCGATCGGCACCTTCACCGGGAAGATCGCCCTGGTCAAGCGCGGCTCCTGCACCTTCGTGGAGAAGCAGAGGGCGGCCGCCGCGGCGGGCGCGATCGCGGTCATCGTCTACAACCACAGCGGCACCACCCCGGTCCGCGGCGGGTTCTCCTCCCCGGACGAGGGGATCATCCCGAGCGCGGGCGTCAGCCTCGCAGACGGCGAGGCACTGGCCGCGGCCGCCGCGAAGGGCGAGGTGACGGTGCGCCTGGACCTGGACCAGGAGCACGTGAAGAAGACCACCCGCAATGTGATCGCCGAGACCAGGGGCGGCCGCTCCGACCGCGTCGTCACCGTCGGAGCCCACCTGGACTCGGTCCCCGAGGGCCCGGGGATCAACGACAACGGCTCCGGCTCCGCCGGTCTGCTGGAGGTGGCCCTCAAGCTGGCCGACGAGGGCGCCAACAGGAAGGGCAAGGGCCCGGCGAACAAGGTCCGCTTCGCCTGGTGGTCGGCCGAGGAGCTCGGCCTGCTGGGCTCCGAGCACTACGTGGCGCAGCTGTCCGGGAAGCAGAAGAAGGACATCGCGCTCTACCTGAACTTTGACATGATCGCCTCGCCGAACCCGGTGCAGTTCGTCTACGACGGAGACGACTCGGACAAGACCGGCGAGGGCGCCGGCCCGGCCGGCTCGGCGCAGATCGAGGCGCTCATCAACGGCTTCCTCGACAAGAGGCACAAGCCGCACGAGGGCAGCGACTTCGACGGCCGCTCCGACTACGGCCCGTTCATCGCGAACGGCATCCCGGCCGGCGGTACGTTCACCGGCGCCGAGGGCGTCAAGACGGCCGGGCAGGCCCGGCGCTACGGCGGCACGGCGGGGCCCCGTACGACCCGAACTACCACGGGGCGGGCGACACCCTGAAGAACCTCGACCTGAAGGCCTTCGACACCAACCTGGACGTCATCGCCCACGCGGTGGGCACCTACGCCCAGAACCTGAGCTCACTGGGCAAGTAGCGGGCGGCCGGCGCCGAGGGGGGAACGGCGAGGGGGAACGGCGAGGAGGAACGGCGAAGGGGCGGGCGCCCGATCGGGCGCCCGCCCCTCCGTCATGCGATCAGCCGGTCATTCCGTTACGGGGTGACCTTCTCGATCTGGACGCTGCCGGTGCCGGCGGCGGTGCCGCGGGCGTTGAGCAGCTTGACCTCGCCGAAGAACTGACGGCCCTCGGGGGCCGGAGCGGCGGCGAGGACGTTCGCCGTGACGGTCGCCGAGGCGCCGCCCGCGAGGTTCACCGCGGCGCCCTCGTCGACCTGGACGGAGCCCAGGGCGGACGAGAAGTACACGTCGCGGTAGTTGTACGTGGTGGTGCCGGCCGGAACGGCGTAACCGTCCACCTGGATGGTGTAGGTGCCGGCGGCCGGGTTGAGCAGGGTCACGGCCTCCTCGGAGTCGCCGTCCGCGGAGGAGCCGACCTTCACGCCGTCCTTGAGGACGGTGAGGTCGAGGTCGGCACCGGCGTCGGAGACGCCGCCGATGGCCACGTCCAGGCGGGAGACGCCCTCACCGATGGTGACGGTGCTGATCTGGGTCTCGCCGTTCGCGATGGTCGGCTTGGCGACCTTCGCGGAGCCCAGCGGGCCGCCCTGGAGCTTGCCGCCGGAGATGGCCGCGGCCTCGTTCTTGATGGTCCACTGGACCGGGGCCGGGGTGCCCTGCTTCACCTCGGGCAGGACCTTGACCGCCGGGTCGAAGGCCGCGCCGAGCACGGAGACGTCCAGCTTGAACGGGTTGTCGAGCAGCGGCGACGTACGGCGCGACTCGACCTCGATCTCCCAGACGCCCGGCTGCGGGTTCGCGTACGAACGCAGGTCGGGGCGGCACTTGTTGGCCGGGTTGTCGTAGTTCGGGTAGCACTGGGTGGTCGCGCTGTCCTCGACGCCCACACCGTACGGGTGGATCGAGATGAAGCGCGTCTGGCTGCCCGCCGCGAGACCGCCGAGGGCGACCTCGAGGGACTTCGCGCCCTGCGGAACGGTCACGAAGTACGACTTGTGGCTGTTGCGCTGGACCGAGGAGGTGTCGGACATCGTGAACGACGGCTGCGCCAGCGGCGTGGAGGCCACGACCGTGGTCAGGATCTGCTTGTCGATGCCCTCGTTGGTCGCGTCGTCCAGCTGCAGGATGCCGCTGTGGACGCCGGCCGACTTCGGGTTGGCCTCGACCTTGATGGTGACCGGCTTGTTCAGCGGCAGCGTGACGTAGTCGTAACCGCCGACGACCTTGAACGTGCCGTCGTTGTTGCGCCACGTCAGGTCGTGCCGGGTGCCGTACTTGACGCCCGTGGTGCGGGTGACGACGACGTCGTAGACCTTCTTCTGGCCGACCTTGAGGCCGCCCTCGCGGTCGTAGAGGCCGGTGCCGAAGCCCGGGGTCTTCAGGAACTGGTCGATCGCGGTGTCGACCGGGGCCTTGACGGTGAACTCGTTGGCCTTGGCGCCGCGCTGGAGGGACTCCCACGCGTCGACGATGTTGATCAGGCCCGCGCCCTGGGCGTGCGCCGGGACGTCGGCGATCTTCTTCGCGGTGCTGGTGAGCGCCACGCGCAGGCTCGCCGGGGTGACCGTCAGGTGCTGCTGCTTGGCGGCCGAGAGCAGCAGGGCGCTGGCGCCCGTCGCCTGCGGCGAGGACATCGAGGTGCCCTGCAGCATCGAGTAGCCGGCCGGCAGGCTGTAGCCGGCCTCCTTCACCGGGGAGCCGGGCAGCCAGGTCTGCGTGGTGTTGATGGCCGCGCCGGGGGCGGTGATGGTCGGCGTGAAGCCGCCGTCCTCACGCGGACCGCGCGAGGAGAACGGGAACATGTTGTACTGCTTGGTCACGCCGGAGCCGTAGTTCGCGGCCCAGGTCTCCTTGGAGACCGCGGCACCCACGGAGATGACCTTGTCCGCGAGACCGGGGTCGCCGATGGTGTTGACACCGGGACCCTCGTTGCCCGCCGAGATGACGAGCTGGACGCCGTAGGTGTCGATGAGGTTCTTGTAGAGCTCGGCGCGGGCGTTGTTGCCGTCGTTCAGCGCCGGCAGGCCGCCGATGGACATGTTGACGATGTCCACACCGCGGTTGACGACGAGGTCGATCATGCCCTCGGTCAGCGCGACGTTGGTGCAGCCGCCCGACCAGGAGCAGGCGCGCGAGGAGACGATCTTCGCGCCGGGCGCCTCGCCGTTCATCTTGCCGCCGAAGAGGCTGTTGGCGGCGGTGATGCCGGCGACGTGCGTGCCGTGCTCGGACTCGATGATGCCGATGTTGACGAAGTCGGCCTTCTTGCCGACCCAGTCCCCGCCGAGCGGGTCCATCGGGACGTCCTTGCGGATCTGGATCACGAACGGGATCCGCTCGGCGACGTCGGTCGCCGGGTTGTCCGTGCCGAAGTAGCCGATCTGGTAGCCGTCCTTGTACGGCTTCATCGGCTCGTTGTTCGTGAAGTCGCCGTCCTGGTCGGTGTCGACGCGGACGGTGCCGGCGGCGGCGTCGTAGAGCATGCCGAACCGGTCGGTGGTGTCACCGTCGCGGTTGACGTCGCCCTTCGCGTCACCGGTGGCGGTGATCGACTCGCTGAACCGGCTCCACTGGTACGAGCCCTCCGGGGCCTTCCAGCTCTGGCCGCCGGCGCTGAAGGTGCCGCCCGTGGCCGTGACCGGGGTGATCTGCGCGCGCCAGGTGGCGTCGTTGTCCGTGATCGGGTCGGTCGCGGTGACCCAATCGACGATCTTGCGCTCGCCGGTGGTGGTCTTCTGGAGCGCAGGGTGGCCGAGGTCGACGCCCGAGTCCAGGATGCCGATGGTCACGCCGCGGCCGTCGGCCTGCGGGTTCTTGGCGACGAAGTCCACCGCGCCCGTCTCGAAGGACGGGTTGTACGGGTTCTTCGCGGGGGTGTTCTTGTCCGGCCCGGGGTAGGTCTCGGAGGCGGTCTTCCCCGCCGCCCCCGCGTCCTTGCCCGCGTCGGGACGCGGGTCCGAGAGCTGGATCTCGTGCTTGAGGTCCAGGGCGTGCACCGAGGACAGCTTCGCGGCCGCCTTCAGGGCGGCCTCGGCCTTGGCGGTCGGCAGCGTGGCCCGCACGTAGCCGATCTTGTCGTTCGTCTGGCCGACCGAGGCGCCCTGTACCGCACCGAGCTGGTCGGCGACCTGCTTGGTCTGGCCGGGGGCGGTGGCCACCATGACGGTGACGGTCGCGTCACCCTTGGCCTTCGCCGCCTGGAGCAGCTCGGCGTCCGCCGAACCGATCTTCTCGTCGGCGGACTTGACGGCCGGGGTCGTGCCCGGGGTGCCGGCGGGGCCGGTCGCCGCGAACACGGGCATCGCGCCGGCGGTCGCCAGCGCGGCGACCAGGCCGGCCGCGGCCGCGACGCGTGCGACGCGTCTGGCCCCGGATATGGAGCTGGGGGATTCGAGGGTCATCAGCATCCCTGGATAAGTGAAAGATACGGTCCGGATTTCGGTGCCGGATGACCGGTCAGCTTTGCGCAATCGACCGCTCTTTGGGGAGCCTTGTCATTGACCGAGACCTGACATGGCGGACTCTCGCCAGGTCACGTCATGCGCCATCGAGGCCGTACCGGGGCGTACTCGTACGAATCCCAGGGACTGAAGAGTTGCTTTGTCGACTTCCCGACCTCATTGCGAGGAGGGTCCGAAGTCCCGTCTCAGATCGGGTGTGACAACTTCCGGGCCGTCAGCGCACGCGCGTGCGCGCGTAGTGCCGCGAGGCCTTCGCCCGGTTTCCGCACACGGACATCGAGCACCAGCGCCGGGTGCCGTTGCGCGAGGTGTCGTGGAAGTGCAGCACGCACGACTCGGAGGCGCACTTGCGGATCCGCTCGGGTGCCGAGTCCAGCAGTTCCAGGTAGTCGCGGGCGGCCGTCCAGGCCGGACCCCAGGTCGGATCCTCGAACTCGGCGCGCTCGCCCGGGCCTTCGGGGGTCAGGGTGGCCCGGATCCGGCCATGCTCCAGGACGGCGTCGACCAGGGCGCGCGCACTTTCGTCGGCCGGGTCCGCGACCGCGCGGGCGAGCGCCTCGCGGGCGGTCAGCAGGTGGACGAGGGTGGCGGCGTCGGCGCGGAAGCGGCCGTCCAGACCGGTACTGCGCAGCCAGATCGCGAGCCCCTCGACGCGGGTCAGCCCGAAGGCGCCGGCGAAGAGGTCGGCGATCTCGCCGTCCCGCATCCAGCGCGTGTTCAGCAGGTCCAGTGAGACCGGCTCGCCCGTCAGGGGACGGGGATCCGCCGCCGCTGTCGCCATGTCGCCGCTCCTTTGCAGACACCCGCTAACCCCTCAAGGGTACGTGACCGGTTGACACTCTTGATCCTAACCCCTAACTTAAATCTAGAAGGTTAGAAGTGAGTCGTGGAACCGATGAAAGGGGGCAGCCGTGACGGCTGTCATCAGTAAGCTGCGCACCGGGCACGTGGGTCTGAACGTCACCGACCTCGCCCGTTCCCTCGCCTTCTACCAGGACGTCCTCGGCTTCGAGCCGCTGGGCGAGGGCAAGGAGGCGGACCGCCGTTTCGCCTTCCTCGGGCAGGACGGCGAGCTCGTCCTCACGCTCTGGCAGCAGGCCGAGGGCGCGTACGCCCCGGCGGCCGCGGGACTGCACCACCTGGCGCTCTCCGCCGCCACCCTCGACGAGGTCCGGGCGTACGAGGAGCGACTGCGCGGGCTGGGCGTGGAGTTCGCCTACGAAGGGGTCGTCGCCCACGGCGAGGGCAGGGCCTCCGGCGGCATCTTCTTCCACGACCCCGACGGCACCCGCCTGGAGATCTCCGCACCGGCCGGCGCCGAGGGGGCGCCCGCCCCCGTCCCGGGGGCTCCGACCTGCGGTTTCTTCTAGGCACTCAGTCAGGAGGCGGCATCATGGACCGGTACCACCAGGGCTCACTGGCCGTGCAGGAACGCGTGGGGGTGCGCGAGCTCGCCGAGCACGTCGGCCGTTCGATCGGCGCGGGCATCAAGGACGTGGCCGCGGCCTTCCTGGAGTTGCAGCCGCACCTGGTCGTCGGCGCCGCGGACGGGGCGGGACGCATGTGGGCCTCGCTGCTCACCGGCCCGCCCGGTTTCGTCCGGGCCACGGGTCCGCACAGGATGGCGGTCGCCGCGGGGGTGCCGGCCGGGGACCCCCTCGCCGAGGCGCTCGCCACGGCGGGTACCCGCGTCGGGACCATCTCCCTCGACCCGCGCACCCGGCGCCGGATGCGCCTGGGCGGGACCCTGGAGGTGACCGCGCGGGGGTTCGCGGTGGAGGCGGAGCGGGTCTTCGCCAACTGCCCCAAGTACATCCAGAAGCGGCAGCCGCTGGAGCTGGTCGCCGAAGGGACCGGTGTCGTGCGGCGCGGGGGCGCGCTCACCCCCGACCAGGAACGGGCCGTCCGGGCCGCCGACACCTTCTTCGTCGCGACCACCGCCGCCGACGGCGTCGACGCCAGCCACCGGGGCGGGATGCCGGGCTTCGTCGAGGTGCTCTCGCCCGTCGAGCTGTCCTGGCCCGACTACGCGGGCAACGCCATGTTCCTGACCCTGGGGAACCTGGCCACCGATCCGCGGGCCGGGCTGCTCTTCCCGGACTGGGAGAGCGGGGCGGTGCTCCAGCTCAGCGGCACCGCCCGGACCGAGTACGGGCCCGACGGCAGCCGGAGCGTCCGCTTCCGGGTCGAGTCGGTGGTGGAGGGCCTGCACCCCGGGCGGCTGCGCTGGAGCGCCCCGGAGTACTCGCCGGCCAACCCGGCGCTGCCGCCTCACCGCGGGAGCACGACCAGGTAGGCGGCCGGCTCGCGGTCGGCGGACGCCGTCAGGGCGGTGCGCACCACGGCGGCCTGCTGCTCGGGCCAGTCGCGCAGCTTGCGCGGGGTGATGTGCAGGACGGTCACCCCGAGCCGCTCCAGGGTCTCCCGCTTGCGCACGGCCTCCGAGAACTGCTCGTCCTCGCCCTGCCGCGGCGCGCGGGTGTCGATCTCGACGGCGACGGCCTGGTCGGGCCAGTAGGCGTCGACCCCGCCGAGGTGCGGGCCGCCGGGGAGCCGCAGGTCCACGTTCCAGACCGGCTCGGGGAGCTCGTGGCCCCGTACGAGCTGGTACAGCCGGTCCTCGGCGATGGCCCGCCCCTCCGCGAGCAGGGACTCGACGGCGTCCACGACGTGGGGCCGGTTCAGCAGCCGGGCCACCGTCAGCTCCCGTACGACGGCCGCGGGTTCGCAGTGGCCGCCGCGCACGGCCTCGCTGAGCAGGCGGCGTACGGTGCCGGCGTCGGAGAGCCGGGCCACCGCGTCCGCCAGGGCCCGGGCCACCGGGGCGACGGGCAGCCCGGTCACCTGCTGCGGGCGCGGCGGTGTGTGCGTGCGGACGATCCGGACGGCGTCGACGGAGCGGAGCCGGCGGGTGTGGGGCACCAGTACGTCGATCTGCGTCAGGGCGAGCAGCGCGGGCGCGGAGGCGAACCGGTACAGCGCGAGGGCCGCGAGCCCGGTGATCATGGCCTCCCCGCCGCGCCGGCCTGCGTACAGCAGGGCGGCGTGCAGGCGCTCCTCACTGGTCGCGGCGCCGGGGTGGAGGAGGAACACCCCGGGCAGGATCTCCTGCCAGGGCCGCTCGGCGGCTTCGGCGGCGCCGACGCCGTGCTCGCGGAGCTGGGTCAGGCTCATCACGCGGGGGCTGCTGCCGGTGAGGTGGGCCAGGGGGAGGGGCGCGTTGTGGTTCAT
>NZ_LFML01000122.1:793-67527 GCF_001044425.1 Streptomyces roseus | reverse complement strand
ACGCCATGATGGCCGGGACCGCACTCATGGCCGCCGCGCTGACCGCCTGCGGGGGCGGCTCGGGCGGTGACGCGAAGGCCTCCGGCACCGCCGACACCCCCCTACACCGCGCCGGCCGCCGCGTCGCAGGCCTGCGCCCGCAGCGCCCGGGCCAGGTCGTCACGGGCCTCCAGCACCAGACGGCGCAGCGCCGGAGCCGCGTCGGCGTGGGCGGAGAGCCAGGCGTCGGTGGCGGCGAGCGTGGACTCCGAGTCCTCCAGCGAGGGGTACATCCCCTTCACCACGTGCATGGCGATCTGGATCGACCGGTCCGCCCAGACCCGCTCGATCACCTCGAAGTAGCGCCCCGCGTACGGCGCCAGCAGCGCCCGCTGCGAAGGCTGGTGCATGCCCGCGATCGTCGCCTCCACCAGTGCGTTCGACAGCGCGTCCGACTCGACGACCGCCGCCCACGCCTGGTCCTTGACCGCCTCGGACGGCCGCGCCGCCAGGCAGCGCACCTGGTGCCGCTTGCCCGACGCCGTGTCGTCGCGCGCCAGTTCCGCCGCGAGCACGGCCTCGTCGACCGCGCCGTGCGCGGCCAGCGGCAGCAGGAAGTCCCACCGCAGCTCCTGGTCCACGTCCAGCCCGTCGATCCGCGCCGAACCGTCCAGCAGCCCCAGCAGCAGCTGGAAGTCGCCCTCGGTCGCCGCACCCGCCGCGAAGAAGCGGGCCCAGGTCAGCTGGTGCTCCGAGCCCGGCTCGGACATCCGCAGCTCCTGGAGCGCGACCGCCGACAGGGCCCGGCCGCCCTGCTCGCGCCAGTCGGCCGCCGCGTAGTGCGTGACCGCGGCCAGCGCCTGCGAGTGCAGCATCTGCAGCACGCCGACGTCGCCCTCGCGGCCGGCGTGGGCCACCACCATCGAGATGAAGTCGCGCGCGGGCATCAGCCCGTCGCGCGTCAGGTTCCACAGCGCCGACCAGCACAGCGCCCGCGCCAGCGGGTCCGCCACGCCGCCGAGCCGCTCGCGCAGCGTCGCCAGCGAGCCCTCGTCGAAGCGCATCTTGCAGTACGTGAGGTCGTCGTCGTTGACCAGTACCAGGTCCGGCCGCTCCTGCCCGGCCAGCTCGGCGACGACCGTCGAGGCGCCGGCCACGTCCGCCTCGGCCCGCGCGTAGCGGACCAGCGCGCCCTCATCCAGCCGGTACAGGCCGACCGCGACCCGGTGCGGGCGCAGCTCCTCGCCTTCCTGCACCACGGCCAGCTCGGTCACCCGGCCGCCCGCGTCGTACGTCAGCACCGGCGTCAGCACGTTCACGCCGGCCGTCTGCAGCCAGGCCCGCGACCATTCGGCCATGTCCCGGCCGGAGACCTCGCCGAGCACCGACAGCAGGTCGTCGAGCGTGGTGTTCCCGTACGCGTTGGCCTTGAAGTAGCGCCGCGCGCCCTCCAGGAACGCCTCCCGCCCCACGTACGCGACGAGCTGCTTGAGCACCGCCGCGCCCTTGGCGTACGTGATGCCGTCGAAGTTGAGCTTCGCGTCCTCCAGGTCGCGGATGTCGGCCGTGATCGGGTGCGTGGAGGGCAGCTGGTCGGCCCGGTACGCCCACGCCTTGCGATTGTTGGCGAAGGTCACCCACGCCTGGTCGAAGCGGGTCGCCTCGACCTGCGAGAAGGAGCCCATGAAGTCCGCGAAGGACTCCTTCAGCCACAGGTCGTCCCACCACTTCATGGTGACGAGGTCGCCGAACCACATGTGGGCCATCTCGTGCAGGATCGTGTTGCAGCGCCGCTCGTAGGCGGCCCGCGTCACCTTGCCGCGGAAGATGTACTCCTCGCGGAAGGTCACCATCCCCGGGTTCTCCATCGCGCCCAGGTTGTACTCGGGCACGAAGGCCTGGTCGTACTTCCCGAAGGGATACGGGTAGTCGAAGTGCTCGTGGAAGAAGTCGAAGCCCTGCTTGGTGACCAGGAAGACGTCGTCCGCGTCGAAGTGCTTCGCCAGCCCCTTGCGGCACATCGCGCCCAGCGGGATCGTCAGGTCCCCGCGCGTGTAGGTGTCCGTCACGTAGTGGTAGGGGCCCGCCACCACGCAGGTGATGTACGTGGAGATCGGCGCGGTCTCGGCGAAGCGCCGGGTCAGCCCCTCGCGGGACTCCTCGGCGCCGTTGCTCCAGACGTGCCAGCCCTCCGGCGCGGTCACCTCGAAGCGGTAGGGGGCCTTCAGGTCGGGCTGCTCGAAGTTCGCGTACACGCGGCGGGCGTCGGCCGGCTCGTACTGCGTGTAGAGGTAGACCTCGCCGTCCTCCGGGTCGACGAAGCGGTGCATGCCTTCGCCCGTCCGGCTGTACGCGCAGTTCGCGTCCACGACCAGGACGTTCTCGGAGGCCAGATCGGCCAGGGAGATCCGTGCCCCGTCGAAGACGGCGGCCGGGTCCAGCTCCCGCCCGTTGAGGGTGACGGAGTTCACCGACGGGGCGATGAGGTCCGCGAAGGTGGCCGAACCGGGGGCGGCGGCCCGGAAGCGGATCGTGGTCACCGAGCGGAAGGTCCGGGGGCCCTCGGCCGGTTCGGCCTCGTCCACGGCGGACCTCAGGTCGAGGACCACCTCGTACCCGTCGACGGACAGCAGCTCGGCCCGCTCGCGGGCCTCGTCACGGGACAGATTCTCTCCGGGCACGTGCACTCCTTCGTGCGTGATCGCGATACCTGACGGAATCCTCGCACGGGGGAATGCGCGAGGTGCCGGCCTGGTTGGCGAGGGGGAACACGACCAGTGATGCACGCAGCGATCAGAGGAGAGACATGGCCGACACCCAGGTGCGCGAGAAGACCCCGGTCGATTTCTGGTTCGACCCGCTCTGCCCCTGGGCCTGGATGACGTCCCGCTGGATGCTGGAGGTCGAGAAGGTCCGCGACGTCGAGGTGCGCTGGCACGTGATGAGCCTCGCCGTCCTGAACGAGAACAAGCTCGACGAGCTGCCCGAGCGCTACCGCGAGCTGCTCGGCCCCAAGGGCTGGGCGCCGGTCCGCGTGGTCATCGCGGCCCAGCAGAAGCACGGTGAGGAGATCACCGGCAAGCTCTACACCGCGCTCGGCACCCGGATCCACAACGAGGACAAGGGCGCGACCCGCGAGGTCATCGCCGAGGCGCTGGAGGAGGTCGGCCTGCCGGCCGAGCTGCTCGCCTTCGCCGACTCCGACGAGTACGACCAGGTGCTGCGCGACTCCCACAACGACGGCATCGAGCGCGTGGGCCAGGAGGTCGGCACCCCGGTGATCTCCGTGCCCGGCGCCGAGGGCGACGAGGTGGCCTTCTTCGGGCCGGTCGTCACCCCGACCCCGCGCGGCGAGGCCGCGGCCCGGCTGTGGGACGGCACCCTGCTGGTCGCCTCGACCCCCGGCTTCTACGAGATCAAGCGCACCCGCACCAAGGGTCCCTCCTTCGAGTAGGCCCGCCAGGCCCGCCGCCGCACACAGAAGACCCCCGCAAGTCACGTCCTTGCGGGGGTCTTCCGTTGGACGCCCCCTACGCGAAGGTTGAGAAGACGATCACGAGGTGGGGGCACCTCCCGGCCGAAGGCTGGGGGAGGGCTCGGTGGGGCCGTGATCAGCCCTTGGCGGGGATCAGCAGCGGGGTGTTCGCCTTGGCGTCGGCGTAGCGCCGGGACACGTCCTGCCAGTTGACGACGTTCCACATCGCCTCGATGAAGTCCACCTTCTGGTTCTTGTACTGGAGGTAGAAGGCGTGCTCCCAGGCGTCAAAGACCAGGATCGGCGTGCTGGCCACGCCCACGTTGCCCTGGTGGTCGTAGACCTGCTCGACGACCAGACGGCCGCTGACGGGCTCGTACGCGAGGACGCCCCAGCCGGATCCCTGCGTCGCGGAGGACGCGAAGGTCAGCTGCTTCTTGAACTTCGCGAACGAGCCGAAGGACTCGGTGATCGCGTCGGCCAGGTCGCCGAGGCCGTCGGCCGCGGTGGGCTCGCCGCCGCCCTCGCCGGTCTTCGGGCTGGCCATGTTGTGCCAGTAGATGCTGTGCAGGATGTGACCGGAGAGGTGGAAGGCCAGGTTCTTCTCCAGGCCGTTCAGCGCACCCCAGTTCTCCTTGTCGCGGGCCTCCGCCAGTTGCTCCAGCGTGTTGTTGGCGCCGGTGACGTAAGCCGCGTGGTGCTTGTCGTGGTGCAGCTCGATGATCTGCGGGTTGATCACCGGCTCCAGCGCCGCGTAGTCGTACGGAAGCTCAGGAAGCGTGTAGATGGCCATGCGTGTTATCCGGTCCCCTCAGCGTGCCAACTGCTTATTGCAATCAATGCGCAACTGCACGCTAGCAGTATCTATTCCGGCGATCACGTAAGGGTCGCCTCTGTGGAACGCAGGTGGGCCCCGTGCGTTCGCACGGGGCCCACCTGGGACGGGGCGCGGGTCAGCGGGCTGCGGCCGCCCGGCGCTGCATCACGTAGCCCGTCACCGCGAGGGCGACGGTCAGGCCTGCGGTGAAGACCACCTGGACCCGGGTGTCCTGGTCGAGCGCCATCAGCACCAGCACCCCGGCCACCCCGGCCAGCGCCACCCAGGTCAGGTACGGGAAGCCCCACATCTTCACGACCAGCCTCGAAGGGGCCTCGCGTTCCAGCCTGCGCCGCAGCACGAACTGCGAGACGGCGATGAAGCCCCAGACGACGAGGATGACCCCGCCGACCATGTTCAGCAGCCAGGCGAACAGGGTGTCCGGGTACCAGTAGGACAGCAGCACGGTGACGAAGCCGAACGCGCAGGAGACGAGGACCGCGCGGCGCGGCACCCGGCCGCTGACCTTGCCCAGCGCCTTCGGGCCCTGGCCGCGGGAGACGAGCGAGTAGGCCATGCGCGAGGAGCCGTAGATGTTGGCGTTCATCGCCGACAGCAGGGCGATCAGGATGACCACGTTCATGATCTCGCCGGCGGCCGGGATGCCGAGGTGGGCCAGGGCGGCCGCGTACGGACCGTCCTCGGTCACCGCCGGGTCGTTCCACGGCAGCAGCGTGACGATGACCAGCATGGAGCCGACGTAGACGATCGCGATCCGCCACATGGTGGTCTTCACGGCCCGGGCCACGCCCTTGACCGGGTTCTCGGACTCGGCCGCCGCGATGGTCACCGTCTCCAGGCCGCCGTACGCGACCACCGAGGCGAGCAGTCCGACCAGCAGGCCGTCCATGCCGTTGGGCAGGAATCCGCCGTCGTGCACCAGGTTGGCGGCGCCGGGGGAGGAGGTGCCGGGCAGCAGGCCGAGGACGGCCAGCACGCCGAGGCCCAGGAAGAGCGCGATCGCACCGATCTTCAGGGCCGCGAACCAGAACTCGAACTCGCCGAAGTTCGAGACGGCGGCCAGGTTGGTGCCGCAGAACAGCGCCATGAAGACCAGCACCCACATCCAGGACGGGGTGCCCGGGAACCAGCCGGTCATGATGTGCGCCGCGCCGATCGCCTCGATGGCCACGCCCACGCACAGCAGGGTCCAGAACATCCAGCCGGCCGTGAACCCGGCCCAGGGGCCGATCGCCCGGTCCGCGTGCACGGAGAAGGAGCCGGAGGCGGGGTTGGCGGCGGACATCTCGCCGAGCATCCGCATCACGAACATCACGAGCAGGCCGGAAACCGCGTACGCGATCACGATCGAGGGACCGGCGGCCGCGATGCCGGCGCCGGAGCCGACGAAGAGGCCGGCCCCGATGACCCCGCCGAGGGCGATCATCGAAAGGTGGCGCTGCTTGAGTCCGTTGCCGAGGGGGGATCCGGCGCCTCCCGAGGGGGGTGCCTCCTCGGCGCGGGGTGCGGTGGCTGTCTGGCTCATGAAGGTGTTGCCTGTCCGGTGTGCGGGTGGACGGGAGGAAGTGCCCCAGTCTCACCGTTGTCCGATCATCGGACGCTTCGCGTCCGTTATTCGGACAACGGGATGACCGCCGGTGATCGTCCCCGCACACTCGCGACACGGCACCGCGCCCTTCAGGCCCGGCGCATCCTGAGCTCGCGCACCCACGCCACCACGAGGACGGCCGCCGCCGCACCCGAGGACCACAGCAGCTGCGGCCGCGCCGAGTCGTCGAAGAGCATCAGCACCAGCACCGCCGCCATGCCCAGCAGCGCCGTCCACGTCAGGTACGGGAAGCACCACATCCGCAGCGTGAGGCGCTCGGGCATGTCCCGCTCCAGCACGCGGCGCAGCTTCAGCTCCGAGACCGCGATCAGGGCCCACACGAACAGCAGCACCGCGCCGACCGCGTTCAGCATGTAGAGGAAGACCGTGTCCGGCCACAGCAGGTTCAGCACCACCGACACGAAGCCGAAGGCCACCGAGGCGAAGACGGCCCGGCGCGGCACGCCGCCGCCCGACACCTTCAGCAGCGCCTTGGGCGCCTCGCCGCGCTCGGCCAGCGAGAACACCATGCGCGAGGAGCCGTACAGATTGGCGTTGAGCGCGGAGAGCAGCGCCACGAACACCACGATGTTCATGATCTGGCCGGCCGCGGGAATTCCGATGGAGTCCAGGACGGCGACGTACGGGCTCTGCCCCGGCTCCAGCGAGTCCCACGGCAGCAGGGTCACGATGACCACCATCGAGCCGACGTAGAAGAAGAGGATCCGCCACACGGCGCTGCGCACCGCGCGGGCCACGGACTTCGCCGGGTTGTCGGACTCGGCGGCCGCGATGGTGACGACCTCCAGGCCGCCGAAGGCGAAGATGACCGCGAGCATGCCGGCGACCACCCCGCCGAAGCCCTCGGGGAAGAACCCGCCGCGGCCGGTCAGGTTGGCCGTGCCGATGGGATCGGTGTCCGGGAGCAGGCCGAAGATCGCGAGCGTGCCGAGGATCAGGAAGAGGACGATCGCGCCGACCTTGAGGGCCGCGAACCAGAACTCGAACTCGCCGAAGTTCTTCACGGCGGCCAGGTTGCTCACGGTGAAGACCACCATGAAGATCAGCACCCAGACCCACTGGTCCACCGAGGGCAGCCAGCCGTTCGCGATCTTCGCCGCGCCGGTGGCCTCGACCGCGAGCACCACGACCAGCAGGAACCAGTAGAGCCAGCCCGCCGAGAACCCGGCCCAGCGCCCCAGGGCCCGCTCCGCGTACACGGAGAAGGAACCGGAGGCGGGCATCGCCGCCGACATCTCGCCGAGCGCGCGCATCACCAGCATGGCGAGGGCGCCCGCGAGCAGGTACGAGCAGATGATCGCGGGGCCGGCGATGCCGATGCCGGCGCCGGATCCGACGAACAGCCCGGCGCCGATCACGCCGCCGAGGCCCAGCATGGTCAGGTGGCGCTGCTTGAGGCTGTGGCTGAGGGGTTCCACCGGGATCTCGGACCCCTCGGCAGGGGTGGGCCCGGTGGGGGGTGGGGTGGGCAAGCGGTCGCGCATGAGTGGGTGCTCGTACTCTCGTGCTCGGCAGCGGCGGTGGGGGCTCCGCCGCAGCGGCGGTGGGGGCTCCGCAGTCGGATTGGCGGGACCCTACAGTCTCGCCGGACGGCGCCCATCCGCGCAAAAACGGACGTGTTGTCTGAATCCGGCCCGTGATGCGGATCACTCCCGCAGGGACGCGAACCGGCCTCTTTGTGCACTCCCCACCAAAGCGGTGAGCAGGGCTTTGTCCCGGCCGGAGGTGGGGCGGGGCCCGGCCGCGCACTAGCGTCGGTGATCGTCCCGTCACCCTCACTCCGCGGAGCCCCTGATGAGCACTGCTTCCGTCTCCTTCCGCCCCGGCGCCGTCCTGGCCGACCTGCTGCCCGCGAGCCGCGTCCGCGACATCGCGCTCGTCGTCGGCGGAGCCGCGCTCACCGGCCTCGCCGCGCAGATCGCGGTGCCCGTCCCCGGCTCCCCGGTGCCGGTCACCGGCCAGACCTTCGCGGCCCTGCTCGTCGGCACCGCGTTCGGCGCCCGCCGCGGCTTCCTGTCCCTGGCCCTGTACGCACTCGCGGGCATGGCGGGGGTGCCGTGGTTCGCGGGCGGCACCTCCGGCGCGGGCGGGGCCTCGTTCGGCTACGTGCTCGGCATGCTCCTCGCCGCCACCGTCGTGGGCGCGCTGGCCCGCCGCGGCGCCGACCGCTCGGTCCTCCGTACGGCGGGCACGATGGTGCTGGGCTCGGCCCTGATCTACGCCGTGGGCGTGCCGTACCTGGCGCTGTCCACCGGGATGTCCTTCGGCGCGGCCGTCGCGGCGGGCTTGACCCCGTTCCTGATCGGCGACGCGCTCAAGGCGGCGCTGGCGATGGGCCTGCTGCCCGCCGCGTGGAAGCTGGCCGGCCGCAAGTAGCGGCCCCCGCCGATGCGACGCAGCCCCGGACCACCACGCGTGGTCCGGGGCTGCGTCGTACGGCGGATCAGGCGCGCGCGGCGGCCTTGCGGCGCAGGTCGCGCACGACGCCGATGACCAGTACGACGGCGGCGACGAGCAGCGACAGCATGACCGTCTCGCGGTTGTCCTTGTCGTAGACCATGTAGGCCAGGACGAAGGTGATCATCGCGGCGGTGGCCCACGTCAGGTACGGGAAGAGCCACATCTTGACCGTCAGCTTGTCCGGCGCCTCGCGGACGAGGATCTTGCGCATGCGCAGCTGGGTCAGGCAGATGACCAGCCACACGAAGAGCGCGATCGCACCCGAGGAGTTCAGCAGGAAGCTGAAGACCGTGTCCGGGGAGCTGTAGTTGAAGTAGACCGCGGCGAAGCCGAAGACGACCGAGCCCAGGATCGCGGCCATGGGCACGCCCCGCTTGTTGACCTTCGCGAAGACCTTGGGGGCGTCACCGCGCTCGCCCAGCGAGAACGCCATGCGGGAGGCGGTGTACATGCCCGAGTTCAGGCAGGACAGGACGGCGGTCAGGACGATCACGTTCATGATCTGGCCGGCGTGCGCGATGCCGATGGAGTCCAGGGCGGCGACGTACGAGCCCTTGTCGACGATCGACTTGTCGTTCCACGGCAGCAGGGTCAGGACGATGAAGATCGAGCCCAGGTAGAAGACGCCGATGCGCCAGATCACCGAGTTGGTGGCCTTGGTGACCGCGCGGCGCGGGTCCTCGGACTCGCCGGCCGCCAGGGTGACGATCTCGCTGCCCATGAAGGAGAAGACGACCATCAGCACACCGGTGAGGATGGAGCCCCAGCCGTTCGGCATGAACCCGCCGGCGTCGGTGAGGTGGGCGAAGCCCGCGCCCGGGTTGTCCGAGCCCGGCAGCACGCCGAACACGGCGAGCAGGCCGACGATCACGAAGGCGCCGATGGCGACGACCTTGATGCCGGCGAACCAGAACTCGAACTCGCCGTAGGAGGCGACCGAGCCGAGGTTGGTGACCGTCAGGACGAGCATCACGATCAGGGCCCAGCCCCACTGCGGGACGGCCGGCACCCAGCCTTCGAGGATCTTGGCGCCGGCGGTCGCCTCCACGGCGAGCACGACGACCCAGAAGAACCAGTACAGCCAGCCGATGGAGAATCCGGCCCAGCGGCCGAGCGCGCGGTCGGCGTATGCGGAGAAGGAGCCCGAGTTCGGGCTGGCGGCAGCCATCTCGCCGAGCATCCGCATCACGAAGACGACCATCGCGCCGACGAGGAGGTACGAGATCAGGATGGCGGGACCGGCCTTGGCGATACCGCCGCCAGAGCCGACGAAGAGACCGGCGCCGATGACGCCGCCAATGGCGATCATGGAAAGGTGGCGGTTCTTGAGACCGGCCTTCAGACCGTCGGAGGGCGTGCCCTCACCGGAGTTTCCGGTGGGGTCTCCTGCCTTCTGAAGGGTCGTCGTGGAGCTCATGGACGGATCCTTAGGTTCTCGGGTTGCGAGGCCCCGGCATTCAAACCTGAGATGAACGCAGGACGGAAGACCTCAATCCGGATCGTTGCGTTGGGATGAACCTCCAGGACCCGGGGTCCGCCCTGTCCCATCTGCGTTCTTTGGGTTTACTTGAGCTTTAGAAGTGACTTACGCGACACCCCTCCGCAGTTCTCCCGGGGTGCTCGTGCCACACTCGTCGCATGCGCGTGTACCTCGGATCCGACCATGCCGGCTTTGAGCTCAAGAACCACCTGGTGGACTGGCTCAAGAACAACGGCCACGAGCCCGTCGACTGCGGGCCCCACATCTACGACGCGGTGGACGACTACCCGCCGTTCTGCCTGCGCGCCGCGGAGAAGACCGCCGCGGACGCCGACAGCCTCGGCATCGTCATCGGCGGCTCCGGCAACGGCGAGCAGATCGCCGCGAACAAGGTCAAGGGCGTCCGCGCCATCCTGGCCTGGAGCGTCGAGACCGCGAAGCTGGGTCGTGAGCACAACAACGCCAACGTGATCTCGGTCGGCGGCCGCATGCACACGCAGGACGAGGCCGTCTCCTTCATCGAGGCCTTCCTGGCGACCCCGTACTCCGGCGAGGAGCGGCACACCCGCCGCATCGACATGCTCTCCGCGTACGAGCAGACCGGCGAGCTCCCCCCGATCCCGGCCCACCACCCGCAGGGCTGATCCTCCGCTCGACCGTGCCGCCGTGGCTCCGGCCCGGCGGCACGGCTGTTTCCCGCCTAAGGAGCAGTGCAGTGCCCGAGGGGCATACGATCCACCGCCTCGCCCAGGACCACACCGAGCGTTTCGCCGGGCGGCCGGTACGGGTGAGCAGCCCGCAGGGCCGCTTCGCCGAGAGCGCGGCCCTGCTCGACGGGCGGGACCTCGACGCGGCCGAGGCGCACGGCAAGCACCTGTTCCTGGAACTCGGCGACGCCTGGATCCACATCCACCTCGGCCTCTTCGGCAAGCTCGGCTTCGGCCCCGCCCCGGCCCCGCCCGCCACCGACACGGTCCGGCTGCGCCTGCTGAACGAGGACCACTACGCCGACCTGCGCGGCCCCACCGCCTGCGCGCTGATCACGGACGCAGAGAAGAAGGCGATACACGAGCGGCTCGGCCCCGACCCGCTGCGCCCGTCCGACGATCCGGACCGCGCCTGGAAGCGGATCTCCCGCTCCCGCACCACCGTCGCCGCCCTGCTCATGGACCAGAAGGTGATCGCGGGCGTCGGCAACGTCTACCGCGCCGAGGTCCTGTTCCGGCACGGCATCGACCCGTACCGGCTCGGCAAGGACCTCACGCGCGGCGAGTGGGACGCGATGTGGGCGGACCTGGCGGCGCTGATGCGCGAGGGTGTGCGGAACAACCGGATCGACACCGTCCGCGACGAGCACCTGCCCGAGGCCATGGGCCGCCCGCCGCGCGTGGACGACCACGGCGGCGAGGTGTACGTCTACCGCAGGGCGAACATGCCCTGCCACATCTGCGGGACCGAGGTCCGCACCGCCGGCCTGGCGGCGCGGAACCTCTTTTGGTGCCCGTCCTGTCAGACCCGCTGAGGGTCCTGACGGCCCCGCCGGCGCCGCCGGGCGTGGCGGGCGCGGCGGGCCCGGCGTCCGCTCAGAACCCGTGCGGGAGCCAGGGGGCCACGTCGGAGGCGAAGGCCCGCGAGGCCTCCGCCAGGGTCCCCGGGCGCAGCTCGCGCACCCGGCCGGCCGCCGCCAGCGAGGTCAGGGTGGTCCCGCCGAGGTACGCCGCGCCCAGGTCCCGTACCGAGAGCTCCAGGTCCGCCGGGTCCGCGGTCCGCGTGCAGCCGACCGCGCCCTGCGCGTCGCGGACCAGCCGCCACCGCCCCTCGTTCCACGGGCAGAACGCGTCCTCGACCTCCATCACCACGTCCAGCGGAGCCCCGTACGACCGGGCCTCCAGAGCCGCCGGCAGGTCCACCAGCCGCAGGTGCAGGGAATCGCGCACGCTCGGGCGCGAGCGCCGGACGTCGCTGACCAGGTGGAGCAGCGGATCGTCCACCGGCCGCCGGCCCGCCCGTACGGTCGCGGTCAGGTCGATCCCGAACAGGTAGCGCCAGAGCGCCGCCGTCGCCGCCGGGTCCAGGGCGTCGAGGTCGGCAACCTCGACCTTGCCCTCCCAGCCGTGCTCGTACACCGGCTTGACCCGGTAGCGGGCGTACCCGGCGATCTCGCCGTCCGCCCGTTCCGCCACCACGCACTTGAGCGGTGAGGCCCCTTCGCGCATCGCCTCCGGGTCCAGCAGCGACAGCCGCTCCCAGCCCGGCTGCCGCGCCGGCATGCCGGGCCGCCGGGCGACCAGCTCCGCGTACACCTGCTCGCACTCCGGCAGCGACTTCTGCGGGTCGGCGAGCCGCAGCCGCACCTCGTCCGTCCCCGGCGGCACCGCGAGCCGTACGCGAGTGGTGTCGACGGTCAGGGACAGGGCGTACGTCGCGATGCCGTAGCCGAACCGCCCGTAGATCGCCGCTTCCGAGGCCGTCAGCACGGCGATCGGCTCGCCACCCGCCCGGATGTCGTCGAGCTGGCGGCGCATCATGGACGTGAGCACCCCGCGGCGGCGGTGCGTGGGCGCGACGCCCACCATCGTGACCCCGGCCGCCGGCACCAGCGCCCCGCCCGGCACCGACAGGCGGAAGGAGAAGGCGCCGGCCGAGCCGACGCAGGCCCCGCCGTCCCAGACGCCCAGCGAGCGGCCGGGCTCCGTCAGGGACTCGTAGAGTTCCCGCTCCTGGGGCGACTCCGGCACCCCGCCGAACGCCAGTTCCAGGTGGTCGTACCAGACATCCCACTCATCGGACTG
Source organism: Streptomyces roseus (assembly GCF_001044425.1). Classification (GTDB taxonomy): domain Bacteria; phylum Actinomycetota; class Actinomycetes; order Streptomycetales; family Streptomycetaceae; genus Streptomyces; species Streptomyces roseus. Next base: position 54,894 of record NZ_LFML01000122.1, on the reverse strand, counting down.
CAATACGCGCATCTCAAGAGCCATGCGCCCATCCTTACCAGGGCATTCCGTCCCAGTCGACGGGTTTTCGACCAGTCGGAAACCCCCGGGTCCGGGGGTCCCCCTGCGCACGCACAGCCATGATGGATAGGGTCCCGAAGCAATGGCCGGAGCACGCATCGAGACGCTCATGGCCCGGACGCGCATGCTGTCGCACCGGGCCCGCACCGCCCTGCGCAAATCCGCCGTCGACTACTTCCGCGGGGACGCCTCCGACTGGCTCGCCTTCGCCGGCCTCCTCCTGACCGTGCCCGCGATCGCCTGCGGCACACTCATGCTGCCCGTCTGGTTCTCGCCCTCGGCCCTCGTCCTGCCGATCGTCGCGGGCGGCCTGCTGCTGCGCCCCGCCAGCCTGCTCGCTCTGTACGCGGCCTCCGCGGCCGCCCTCATCGTCGAGGCCCTGGTCCTCGGGCCGTACACCCTGGGACCGGCCCGGGTCACCCCCGGAACGGTCCTGGTCGTGGCCGCCTGCGGGTTCTTCGGGCTGGTCATCGCGCAGTTCCGCAGCCGCGTCGGCGTGCCCTGGCGGCGCGGCGGGACCATGCTCTTCGACCTGCGCGAACGCATCCGCGTACAGAGCAAGCTGCCCGCCCTGCCGCGCGGCTGGCACCGCGAGATGGCCCTGCGCCCGGCCGGCGGCCAGTCCTTCTCCGGCGACTTCGTCGTCGCCGCCCGGACGAACGGCGGCCGCACCCTGGAGGTCGTCCTGACCGACGTCTCCGGCAAGGGCATGGAGGCGGGCTCGCGCGCCCTGCTGCTGTCCGGCGCGTTCGGCGGCCTGCTCGGCGCCCTGCCCCCGCACGGCTTCCTGCCCGCCGCCAACGGCTACCTGCTCCGCCAGGACTGGGACGAGGGCTTCGCGACCTCCATCCACCTCGTCCTGGACCTGGAGACCGGCGACTACGAGCTCCTCTCCGCCGGCCACCTGCCCGCCCTCCAGCTCTCCGCCGGCACCGGCCGCTGGCAGGAGAAGTCCGGCGAGGGCCCGCTACTCGGCGTGTACGACGGAGCCGAGTTCGAGCCCGCCCGCGGCAACCTCCGCCGCGGCGACGTCCTCATGCTCTTCACCGACGGGCTCGTCGAGACGGCCGACCGCGACATCGGCGAGGGCATCGACCGCCTCACCGGCGAGGCCGACCGCTACGTCGCCGCCGGGTGGGAGGGCGCGGCCTGGCACCTCATCGAGAAGGTCGCCAAGGACGTCAACGACGACCGCGCCCTGCTGCTCATCCGCCGCTCACCCTGACCTCCCGGGGCCTTTCCCGTCCCTCGTACGGGGGTTTTCCCCACCCCCGATCCGCCTGGCTCCGCCATGTCCGCACCCCCACCCGGTCCGTAGCGTCGTGATCACGATCACCGGCGGGTACGGAAGGCGGCACACCATGGGGCTCCGGCGGAGCAGGCGGCAGCGCGAGAGCGCGCAGGCGGCGTACGAGGGCGCGGCGCGGGCAGCGTACGACGGCACCGGGCGGGCAGCGTACGACGGCGCCGGGCGGGCACCGTACGACGGCGCCGGGCAGGCCCCGGACCACGCCGCCGCCGTCGAGCTGCGCGGCGTACGGCGCGAGTACGGGCGGGGTGCCGCCGCCGTGCACGCGCTGCGCGGGATCGACCTCAGCCTGCCGCGCGGCAGCTTCACCGCCGTGATGGGGCCCTCCGGCTCCGGCAAGTCCACCTTCCTCCAGTGCGCGGCCGGACTGGACGTGCCCACCGCGGGCTCCGTCCGCCTGGGCGGCACCGAGATCACCGGCATGAACGAGAACGCGCTCACCGCGCTGCGCCGCAGCCGGCTCGGCTTCGTCTTCCAGGCCTTCAACCTGCTGCCCTCCCTCACCGTCGAACAGAACGTCCTGCTCCCGATGCGGCTCGCGGGCGGCGGATCCTCGCGCCAGGACCGGGACCGGGCCGCCGATCTGCTCGCCCGGGTCGGCCTCGAAGGCAAGGGCCGGCGGCGGCCCGCGGAGCTCTCCGGCGGCCAGCAGCAGCGCGTCGCCATCGCACGCGCCCTGGTCACCCGCCCCGACGTGGTCTTCGCCGACGAACCCACCGGCGCGCTCGACACCACCACCGCCGCGGAGGTCCTCGGACTGCTGCGGTCCGCCGTGGACACCCTGGGCGCCACCATCGTCATGGTCACCCACGATCCGGCCGCCGCCGCCTCCGCCGACCAGGTGCTCTTCCTCGCCGACGGCCTGATCGCCGACCGCCTCCCGCGGAGCTCCGCCGAGACCGTCGCCGCCCGGATGACCGCCCTCACCGCCCCGGCCTACGCGGGAGCGGCCGCCTGATGCCGCTGCGCCCCAACGGCCTGGCCCGGGCGGCGGTGCGGTTTCGCCCCGCCGCCTTCGCCGGCACCTTCGTCGCCCTGCTCATGACCGTCGCCATCGTCTCCGCCTGCGGCATCCTGCTGGAAAGCGGCATCCGGGCGAGCCTCCCGCCGACCCGCTACGCGCAGGCGCCCGTCGTCGTGGCCGCCGACCAGCAGATCCACTGGGAAGCGGGCAGCGGGGAGGGCGCCTACGAGGAATCGGTACGGGTCCCGGAACGGGCCAGGGTCGACGCCGCCCTGCTGGAGCGGCTGGCCCCGCTGGGCCGGGCCGTGCCCGACGTGGTGTTCCCCGTACGGGGCGACGCGGGCCCCGGCTCCGCGGAGGCCTCCGGCTGGGGCGCGTCCGCCTTCACGGGGGCGGCGCTCGCGGCCGGCCGGGCCCCGGAGGCTCCGGGGGAGGTCGTGCTGGGTGCGGGTGCTGCCGGTGCGGGTGCGGGTGCGGGGGGCGGATCCGCGGGGGACCGGGTCTCGTTCGACACCCCGGTCGGGAAGCGGGAGTTCCGGGTCGTGGGACGGGCCCGGGAGGCCGGCGTCTGGTTCTCCGACGCCGAGGCCCGCGCCCTGTCCGGACACCCCGGCGCACTCGACGCCGTCGTCCTGTTCGACGCCGACCCGGAGCGGGTGCGCGCGGCCGTCGACGGCCGCGCCCAAGTGCTGACCGGCGCCGCCCGCGCCGTCGACCCGCGCCTCGCGGGCGCCCGGGACCTCCTGACGGGCCTCGGCGGCTCCTTCGGCGGCATCGCCACCCTCGTCGCCGTCTTCACCGCCGCCGGAACGGTCGCCCTCTGCGTCGCGCAGCGCTCCCGCGAGTTCGCCCTGCTGCGCGCCGTCGGAGCCACCCCGCGGCAGATCCGGCGCATCGTCGCCACCGAAGCCCTGCTCGTCGCGCCCGTCGCGGGTGTGCTGGGCTGCGTACCCGGCCTCGGCCTCGCCGCCTGGTGGTTCGGACAGCTGAAGGCCAAGGGGGCGATCCCGGACGGGGTGGAACTCGCCGTCTCCTGGATCCCCCTCGTCTCGGCCGCCGGCATCGGCTTGGTCACCGCGCTGCTCGCCGGCTGGGCCGCCGCCCGCCGTCCCGCCCGGATCCGGCCCGGACAGGCGCTGGCCGCGGCCGCCGTGGAACGCGTGCGGCCGGGGTGGATCCGTACGCCGCTGGGCCTCGCCGCCGTCGCCGGCGGGGCCGCCTGCGCGCGGCTCGCGGCCACCTCCGGCGGGGAGGACGCCGCCAACGCCGCTCTGGGCGTGGTCATGCTCTTCATGCTGGCGGTGGCCCTGCTCGGTCCGCTGATCGCCCGCGCCTGCGCCGGCCTGCTCGGCCTCCCGCTGCGCGCCGCGGGCGCGTCCGGCTCCCTGGCCGCCGCCAACTCCCGGGCCCACGCCCGCCGGCTCGCCTCCGCGATCACCCCGATCGTGCTCGCCATGGCCTTCGCCTCCACCCTCGTCTTCCTGCAGACGAGCGAGGAGGACGCGACGCGCCGGCAGCAGAGCGCGGGCCTCCTGGCCGACCACGTGATCACCGACCCGCCGGCCGACGCGCGCGGGGGAGTCGCGCTCACCCGCACCTCGGTGCTGGCGATGTTCGGCGAGGGCGCCGAGCGGCGCTTCCAGTCCACCTCGGCCCAGGGTGTCGCGGGCGATGTCACCACCGTCCTGGACCTGGGCGTACGCGAGGGCAGCCTCGGCGCGCTGCGCCCCGGCACCGTCGCCGTGGACCGCAGCGTGGCGGAGTCCGCCCGGCTCGGCGTCGGCGACCACGTCGAACTCCGCCTCCCCGACGGGGTCCCGGCCCATCCCGAGATCGTGGCCGTCTATACCCGGGGCCTGGGCCTCGGCCAGATCACCCTCCCGGCGTCCGACCTGACCGGCCACACCACGGCGGGGCGCGCCACCGAACTTCTCGTCCGCGGCCCGCTCCCGGCGGGACTGGGGCCGGCGATGTCCCCCTCGGACTGGACCGCCGCCCAGAGCACGGACCGCGAGGTCGGCGCCTGGGCCAATGCCGTCATGGCGGCCGTCCTCGGCGGCTTCGCGGCCGTCGCCGCCGCCAACACCCTGGTCATGACCGTCCTCGACCGCCGCCGCGAACTGCGGATGCTGCGCCTGGTCGGCTCGACCCGGAGCCAGGTGCTTCGGATGCTCCGCTGGGAGGCCCTCCTGATCGGCGGCGCGGGCATCACCCTGGGCAGCGCGATCGCCCTGGCCACGCTGTTCCCGCTGACCAAGGCCGTGACGGGCGCGCCCCCGCACATCCCGCCCGCGCTGTACGCCTCCTTCGCGGCGGCGGCCCTCGCCCTGGGCCTGGCGGCCACCCTCCTCCCGGCCCGCTGGAGCCTGCGGCGGGACACGTACGCGTCCTGAGGGGTCTTCAGTCGAACCGCATGTGCCGGACGCCGACGAGCGCGCGCCGCAGCCTCGCGCGGAGCGGGCCGTCGGTGTCCGGGCGGCGCGCGGCCCGGTCCTGGCCGCGATCCGGTCCGCCCCCGAAGGGGCCGTTGATCCAGATGATCACCGGGCCGCCGCCTTCCAGGGACCGATCCCCAGCTTCCCGGTGTTCCCGAGGTCGACGGAGTGGCGCAGCTCCAGCTCCACCCGGGGCGCACCGGGTCGCGGGGTCACCTCGAGCACCCACCCCTCGGCGGCGGGCACGTTCGCGTCGGTCACCAGGTTCCGCCACACCATGCCGAAGCCGGCCGCCTGGCCGGGCCGGAGCTCCACCCTCTGCGGAGCGCCCTCGGCCCCGGTGGGTGCGGCGGCGATCTCCTCACCCCCTTGCAGGACGGCGACCTCGACGGGCGCCCGCGTGCCGTCCAGCAGCCGGATCTCCGGGTAGCCGTCGAGTACGTAGGGCTGCGTACCGCAGTTGACCAGCCGGACGTCGGCGACGCGCAGCCCCATCGCGGCGTCCCCGGCCCCTTCGACCAGCCGCACCCCGCCCTCGGGACACGCGGGGGCCGCGGCCTCGGGCGGGGAGGGCACGGCGGTGCGCGCCGGGGCGGGGGAGCGCACGGGGACGGGGGACCGAATCCCACTGGGCCCGGGCGCGGCATCGGGAGCAGGCGGCACATCGCATCCCGCCAGCACCCCCGCCGCAACCACCCCGACAGCAACTCCCGCCACCCACCGAGTCATCCCCCGACCCTACGCCGCCCCCGGCACCCCGGGACCGGCCAATCACCCCCGATTGGCCGGTCCGCCGGGCCCGCCGTGTCCCTACCGTGCCCCCATGGACCGCACGCTCGCCGCCGACCTCGCCCGCCTCCCCGACCTCCTGGAGGCCACCCGCCGTACCGCCGCCGACGCCCTCGCGGCCCTGGACGCCCGTCCCGTCGTACCGCGACCGCCCGCTTCGCCCCCGCACCGGCCCGAGCCCCTGCCCCGGCACGGATCCGGTACGGAATCGGCCCTCACCGCCTTCGCGGACCGCTGGGCGCCCCGCCTCTCCGCCTCCGCCGGCCCCCGCTACCTCGGCTTCGTCACCGGCGGCGCCACCCCCGCCGCCCTCGCGGGCGACTGGCTGACCTCCGTACACGACCAGAACTCCAACTCCGCCCTGGACGGGGCCGGCCAGGACCTCGAACGCGAGACCGTCACCTGGCTCCGCGACCTCTTCGGCCTCTCCGGCGCCCACACCGGAACCTTCGTCAGCGGCGCCACCATGTCCAACACCACCGGCCTCGCCATCGCCCGCGAGTGGCTCGGCGAGCGCCTCGGAGTCTCCCCCTCCGAGGACGGCGCGGCAGCGCTCGGACCGGTCCGGGTCCTCTCCGGAGCCCCGCACTCGTCCATCGCCAAGGCCCTCTCCGTCCTCGGCCTCGGCCGCCGCTCCCTCGTCCCCGTCCCCACCCTCCCAGGCCGCGAGGCCGTCGACCCCGCGGCCCTCGACCGCGCCCTCGCCGGCACCCCCGGCCCGGCCGTCGTCGTCGCCAACGCCGGCACCGTCAACACCGTGGACTTCGACGACCTGCGCGCCATCGCCGCCCTCCGCGAACGCCACGCCTTCTGGCTCCACACCGACGCCGCCTTCGGCGCCTTCGCCGCGCTCTCCCCGGACCACGCGCACCTCACCGCCGGCCTCGACGCCTCCGACTCCGTCTGCGTCGACCTGCACAAGTGGCTGAACGTCCCCTACGACAGCGCCGTCCAGTTCACCCGCCGCCAGGACCTCCAGGCCCGCGTCTTCCAGAACGCCGCCGCCTACCTCGGTCCCCTCGGCGAGCACCCCGACCTCGTCCACCTCACCCCGGAGAACTCCCACCGACTGCGCGCCCTCGCCGCCTGGTTCACCCTCCGCGCGTACGGCCGCGAAGGCCACCGCGAGATCGTCGAGCGCGACATCGCCAGCGCCCGGGCCCTCGGCTCCTCGCTGGAAGCGGCCCCGGTCTTCCGCCTGCTCGCCCCGGTCCGCCTGAACGTCGTCTGCTTCACCCTCGCCGAGGACCCCACCCCGGCCCGCCTGGCGGCCCTGTGCGAGGCCGCGCGGGAGGAGGTCTTCGTCACCCCGACCGTCTACGCGGGAACCCCCGCCCTGCGCGCGGCGTTCTCCAACTGGCGTACCACGCAGGCGGACGTGCGCCGGGCCGCGCAGGCCCTCCGTACAGCGGCGAAGGGGACGGCATGACGCAGAGGCAGCAGCAGCCGCTGACCCTGATCGAGGTCGAGGCCCTGGCGCGCTCCGTGCACGAGGGCCAGACGGACAAGGCCGGCCGGCCGTACGCGGAGCACCTCGCGGCCGTGGCCGAGGGGGTCCGCGTACGCGGCGGCAGCCCGGAGCAGCAGGCGGCGGCCTGGCTGCACGACGCCGTCGAGGACCACGCGCTCAGCCATGAGTGGCTGGAATCCGCCGCCCTGCCCCAGTCGGTCAAGGACATGGTGCTGGCGGTCACCAAACGCGCCGGTGAGCCGCTGGAGGTGTACGCGGCCCGGATCCTCGCCACTCCGGGCGCGCTCCTGGTCAAGGAGGCCGACCTGGCGCACAACGCGGACCCCGTCCGGCTCTCCGTACTGGACGGCCCCACCCGGGACCGACTGTCCGCGAAGTACGCGTATGTCCGCTCCCTCCTCGGCCTCCCCACGCCGTGACCCGGGTCACGTGCCCGAAATATGCCCACTGCATGGCGGGTTGGCGGGAAAGTGCCGACGCCGATTCGCCACGGGACGGATAGCCGGGGCCCGTTGGTGGGAGGATGGTCCATGTAGGGGCGCGCTTGGCCGCGCGCTCCAGGCCGACCAGGGGACGACCGAAGGTGTGATCAGTAGTGGCCATTTCGCTGTCAGTGGTGGTTCTGTTGGCGGTCATCCTGGTGGTGCTGATCCGCGGCAACCACATCAAGGCCGGCCCCGCGATCGTCGCGGTCCTCTTCGGTTTCTTCCTGGCGTCGAGCTCCATCGCGCCGGACGTGAACCGGTTCCTCAACTCCCTCGCGGACACCATCGCGGGAATCAAGCTCTGACGGACGGGGGCCGACCACTCCCGAACATGCCGCAGGACGAACCGGCCGATAAGGTGGAAGGCGTCATCAGCACGGCTTGATCGGGCAGGAGTCCAACGCCCCCGTGCCACCGCCAACGCTGCCGCACCGCCGGCGCCCAAGGCAGGTTGAACGATGAACCGGACACGTCGACTCGCAGCACTCGCGCTCATCATGGCCCCCGCTCTCGCGGCGGCCCCCGCCGTCGCCGCCGCACCCGCGGCCGCGAAATGCAACGTCGAGGTGGATTCCGCCGGCAAGTACCACGTGTGGGGCCAGGGCTTCCCGGCGGACACGACCGTCACGTACTCCGGCTCCAGCAAGGGCTCGGTCCCCATCGACACGAGGGGCCGCTTCGACCTCGGCGGCCTGAGCGGTGGCAAGTACGTGGTCAAGACGGCCGACGGCAAGACCACGGTCACCTGCACGGCGGTCCACTACTGACCCCCGCCCCCCCCAGCCCGGTCCGCACTCACGCGGACGAGGTCGGCGCCACGTCTGCCCGTCGTACGGACCAGGGCTGCCGGGAGCGTCGGTGCACCTCCGGACGCTCCGGGTCGGAGAGTTCCGCCCGCAGGGCGCCCTCCAGGAGTGCCAGCGCTTCCTCCACGGCCTCGAGAGGGGCCCGCTCGGCAGTGGAGGTGCGGCTGAGGATCGCGTGCTGAGCGGCGAGGAACCTGCGGCGCAGCTCCTCAACGGCGGTCCGGGCCGGCTCCGACGCGATGAGGGAAGCCTCGACGCTCCACTTGTACGCAGTCGCCCGCGTCTGCGCGAGCCGGCCGTCGTCCTCGTCGCGCCAGACCGACACCAGCGAGTCGTGCCAGCCGTTCATCGCGATCAGAAGGTCGCGATAGAGGCCCTTCTTGTCGTCCAGCCAGCGCACGCGTTCCGCGTAGGCCCGCTGCTCCCGCTGCTGGCGCAGCTGCCCGCGCTGGGCGAGCCAGGCGCCCGCGAACCCCGCCAGCGCACCCACGGTCGTGCCTGCAAGTCCCGCCAGAGCCGCGTCCATGGCCGCTTCTTATCAAAAGGAGAGCCATCTCCGCCGGACAATGGGCTCGTCCGCCCATGACGGTGGTGGGATGCGCGGGTGCGACACATCGGCTGCCGATCGCAGGACGCCACCCAGGGAGGCGCCATGGAGCGACACGCGCCGATGCAGCTGCTCCGCGGCGACGACGAGAGGTCGCAAACACCGGGAACGACCGAGGGCCAGGTCGGAGGAGATCTCCTCCGACCTGGCCCTTTCGGCTTCAGAGCGGGCGACGGGAATCGAACCCGCGTAGCTAGTTTGGAAGATCGCGTACGCACTCCCACCTCGACCGGCCAAGCCCCTGACCTGCACCCGAGCCGAGCACCCACCGCAGATGACCGTGGTTCCCCACCGCTCGCCGTCTGATCGGGCACACGAAGGGCACGCGTGCGGACACGGATGTCAGCGGAACGCCTCCGGTATCGGGCACGCCTCCAACGTCTCGTCCGGCCGGTCGGCCCAGTGCCACCAGACGTGCCGAGCGGGGCACTTCCACAGCGACCGGCAGACCCGTTCGCCGTCGTCCTCCCGGCGACAGAGCACGAATCCGCCGAACTTCATGGCTTGGCTGCACTCCGGGCAGGTAGGCGCGCTGCTGGTCATGCCGAGGACCCTAACGGCGTTGCGGCGCCTTGCCGCGATCCACCAGGATTCAGGAGGGGGAGGGGTGACCATGGAACGACATGAGCTGATGCGGCTACTGGCCGGCGACGACGCGGCCTCCAAGGCTGCTCTGGCGGCCCTTGCCGACTGCGCCGACTACTTCGTATTGGAGGCCGGGCCCAGGCTTTCGGACGGCCATGCAGGCACCTTCGCGATCCGGCATCGGTGCATGCAGCGGAAGGGCGCCGAGACCCTGGGATGGGAACGAGCGGTAGAACTGCTCCGTGAGCGCGCTGAGCCCATCCGTATCGGGCAGGTCAAAGCCTGCGACGGGTCGTGGATTTACACGTTCTTCCTCACGGAAGACGGTGGCGCCCTGATCGCCTGTGCTGGCGTACGAATGCCGGACGGGGCCCCACCCGAGTCAGGAGTGGTCCGGAGGGGTCAGGCGTCGCCCTGAGACCGCTCAAGGGCTTCCATGAATGCGTTGTGGAAGGCGAGCTCCGAGGCCCGGCAGGGCGCGGTGAGGAACATTTCCTGAGCCTCGCCGAGACTGCATCCGACCACTTGCCTGGTCACCATGACCGCGTCCACGCCGTCACAGCCGATCTCCTTCAGGAACTCCTGAAGAGCCCCGCCGTCGCGGTCCTCTGCCCACACCGGCCGCGCTCTCGCGGCCAGCTCCGCTATGCGAGCCTCTCGCTCCGCGTCCAAGGCGGTACCCCTCCATCCTCCGCCAGCCGCTCTAGCGACCGACAGGAATCTCGTAGACGACCTCGCACAGCGCGGCGGGGATGACGATGTCCGCCGTCTCCACGGGCCGCCCCTGGTCGCTGTAGTACGTCCGCCGGATGTGCGTGACCAGCGCGGCCTTCTGGATCCCGAGGAGCGATGCTTCCTCAGCAGTCGCCTGCCGCGGCTCCGGCTGCTCCACGGCGTGGCTGACCGTGATCCCGATCTCGCGGCCATCCGGTTCACGACGCCGACCCCCGCATGAGGCCCGCCCTCCGGCAGCACGACGAGCGTGCCGCCGGTCAGCTCGTAAGGCTCCCAACTCGTCGACAACTGCACCGGTCGGCCGTCACCCAGAAACTCGTAGACCGTACGCACGCACAGGTCACCCTCGCCGATACCAAGCCGCGCCGCGATTTCCGCCGGGGCCGGCACCTTCGCTTCGGTCCGGCTCTCCCAGTTTCCCTGCTTGCCCAGCGCCCGCATGTCCGCCCGGAACGGTGAGCCGTCCGGCTGCTCCCTGGCCGATGAACGAACCACGCGTACACGCTGCCGCGGCTCGGCCACGTACGTCCCGGACCCTGCACGTCCCTCCAGCACACCCTGGGAGATCAGGAGTTCCTGCGCTCGACGGACCACGTTCTCGCCGACCCCGCACTCTTCGGCGATCTGGGCACGCGACGGCAAGCGATCTCCGGCCGTCCACACGTGCTCCGCGATCCGCTGCCGCAGGACGTCGGCGATGCGGAGATAAGGCGGCTGCTCAGGCATGTGGAAAATCTAGTCCACTAGCTCTAATCTAGTTAACTAGCTTCACTCAACGTGTCCGGTCGGCGACGGAGGCCTCTGTGCCCGCTTCAGAAGCAAGGGCCAAGGATCTCGCCGCCCGGTTGTCGGCCCTCGGGCTGACCACGCGCGTGGAGCCGCACGCGACGTACACGTCGATCGAGGCGGAGGTGCCGGAAGCGCTGCCCGCCGAATCGTGGCGGGAGGTCTTGGAAGTGGTGGCGGAAGCCGACCGATTCGGGCTCGTCGCCAGCAGCTTGACCGGCCGCACCCTCTGGGCCGCCGTAAACAAAGCGGTCCCCGCGACGGGCGATGTCCGGGGACCTGGCCGTCAGCGATAGGAGCTGATCAGCGTGCACAACCGTACGGGCCCCACCAACGCCTACACCAGTGGGCCGCAACTCCCCCCACTCTCCTACGCCACGCACGCGAGGCTGACCTACCGGTCGACCTCATGCGCGATCGGCACCCACTCCGAATGCGCCCAGTCGTCTCCCGCCACGGCGCCCGTCGGCATCCCTGTGATCTACGAGGCCTGCGCCTGCTCTTGCCACGCCCCGGCCGAACCGTCGAACCCGCGGCAGGCGAACCAGTGAGGGCTCCCACCGGCTCGCTCGCCACGCCCGTCGAGATCACCTCAGACAGCGTCCAGCGCGGCGACGTCATCCAGATCGGCGGCCAGCCGTGCCGCGTGGCTGACCTCATCCAACTCCGCGCCGGCGCAAAGCGGCTGCTCTTCGAGACGGGTGAGGCCCTCACGATGCACGCAAGAACCCGACTGATCGCCCTCCGCATGACGAGGAAGTGGTGATCGGCTCATGCCCTCCCGCCGCCACGCCATCGCCGACGACCTCCGCCAGCAAATCCGAACGGGCCATTTCAAGGCCGGCGAACGCCTCCCCTCCGAGGCCCAACTCGCCACCCGCTACACGGTCAGCACACCAACCCTCCGCAGCGCCCTCGCACTCCTCCAAGGCGAAGGCCTGGTGGAGAAGATCCACGGCAGCGGCAACTACGTCCGCCGCCCCCTCCGAAGATTCACGTACGTCGGTGGCATCGGCACATCACCAATCCCACCCCTCCGAGCAACTGTCCGCACCACGAACCTCGAAGCGCACGGCGACCTGCCTGCCCTCTTGAACGTCCCGCCCCTCAGCCCGCTGACCGAGCTCCTCTACGTGTCCCACGACGGGAAGGCGCCTCACAGCCTGGCCCGCATCTACGTCCCCCGAGACCTGGCGCCAGCCGACTGTCCCTCACCCGAGCAGATGCGAGCGCGCCTGGCAGACCTCCGCCCACCGCTGTCCGAAATCCAAGAGCGACTCGGCGCCCGCCTCCCAACCCAAGAAGAGTCGACGGCCCTCCGGATCAGCACATCCCTGCCGGTCCTCTCACTCACCCGCGTGGCGACCAACATCGCCGGCCGCGTGGTCGAGGCGGCCCTCATCGTCCTCCCGGGCGACAGAGCGGACGCACTCTTCACCACCCGTCTCACGACCGACGAGGGGACCTCAACGGAAATGACGCCGAGCAACGGACTGCGCCTCCTCCCCTGGACAGGCCCCGACAACAAGCTCTGCTACCTGAGCACCGACGACCCCGCCGGCTACCTGTCCCGCTTGGCCGACAACACCGAAGAGATCCAGCTCGAAATGGGAGCCGAGTTCCTGGACCACGCCCTCGAAGTCCTCACCGACACGGCCTCGGACCCGGAGGAACTTCGCCTCCTTGCAACAGACCTTTCCAGCGCCCTCCGCGACACGCTCCGAGTAGCCACCAGCCGCGGCCGCCGCCTCAGGTCCCCAGGCCATCCCGCTCGCGAAGAACTGCCACCGCACCTCAGTTAGCGTGAGCGCGTACGAGACAACGAAGCGACCCCAGACTCTGTCAGGGGCCGCTTCTGCTTGGCGCACACGGCTCCGGAGGTCCCGTGCACCTCAGACGTTTCATCAGGTCAAGCCACGTTCGCCTGCTCCTCACGCCGCCACTGTCCATATATGGGCCACAGCCGACGGAAGTAGCTTCGAGTGCTCGTCGGGACGACCGTAGTAGGTCGTCCCGTGTGCGCGACGGCGCAACGAACCCAAAGCGAACAATAGGTTCGTTCTCTTAAGCTTCGCTGAGTCCACAGCATCGTTTGCGTTTAAGGCCGCTGCCACACTCGCAAGGGTGATTTCGAGCTGGTCCTGTGACCGCTCTGCGTGGCTTTAGTCGCTTGAGTGATCTGCGGGCGATCTCGCCGATAGGGCTGCTTTCCTGTGGCTGATTGATTGGATCACCCGTGACGTCACCGGAAGGTGCCTCAAGCTCAACCTTATATTCGCCGGTGATCACTTTTCGCCAGGCGGATTTATTACCCCTCTTGCCCGGAACCATCTCAAGTTTTCCGGCCTTGCGGAGGGCATAGAAAACATCCTTCATGCTATTTTCAGAAGGGATGCCGGTTAGGTCGCGCGCGATGACATTTGTGATCTCGTCGTGATTCGACAGGTAATCCATGACGATCTCGTGCGGGCGGGCCAGTGGCGTGTGTCCCAAGTTGACCACGAAGTAGTTTCCTTCAATGGCGAATTTAGGGGACTGTAGTTTCGCTTCGGCCATTTTTGCCACTACGGTACGCAGTCCTTCCCCGATATCCTTGTTAGGTGGATCGGGGTATTTGTTGAGTAGGCGTACGATGGTTGGATTCCGCGAGAACCGCTCCAGTAGCAGGTTGGTTAGAGTCATGTTTCCCGGCAAGACTCCAGGGCTTCGCACCTCCACCCGATTATCGAATACGTAAACCAAAATATCGTCGGATACGTTGTAGTCGCGGTGGATTACTGCGTTGACGATGATTTCCTTGAGTACCTCCGGCGGATACTTGACAGGTGCCATCTCTCCACTTGTCTGGAGCACCGAGACGGACTCGATCAACGACGTTACGGTGCTGATGGTCTCGTCGATCACGCGCCGGGCCGGTCCCTCGATGGTCAAGGGAGTGGCGGCCAAATGTTCACGCCGAGGATTCTGCTCCTTGGTGTTGTACCTAGCTACCTTTACAGCGCAGCGCTTGGGTACTACCGCCGGCGGCGATTCGGCGTAGAGAATTCCGGCCGATACTCTGGCGGCACCGGAGTTCCGGTCGATCAACCGCTGCTTGCGGATGAATTCGGCTGGGGAGGTTGATGGGCTAAGGCCTTGAAGAAAGAATTCCAGCTCCTCCTCTGCAGCCAAATCGTCTTTATCGTAGTCGGCCAGAAGCTGATCCTCGTAGCTTCTGGCGCCCTTCGCCAGAGTCAAGTCGGTGACGGCCTGTCCAGAGATGGGGAGCGTGGCTGCCGCGCGCCTGACGAAAACCTTATGGTCGGCCGTGAAGTGAATGCTCTCGCTTTTTCGAATACCGACCAGACATGCGAGCCCTCGTTCTTCGTTGCCGTCAACTGAAAGGAATTCAACGGAGAATGGCGCAGGTGGATTTACGTCACGCGCCAAGGCTTCCAAGACGATGGTAGCCTCTTCGATATTATTGAATCCGCGCCAACGATCCAAGCCTGCGGCGTCTTTTCCGCTGTCTTCGATTCCAACAATAAATTCTCCGCCGTCAGAGTTTGCGAGAGCGACTGCAATCTTCTGAATCACCGCCCCTTTGCTGCGAAAGCTCTTGTGGTCCCAGAAGTGCGACTCTTCACGCTCAATTAGCGTAAGAGCTTCGGACGCTGAGATGACCCGCTTCTCCATGGCGTGAGTGTAGGACCTTGGGGAGGTGAATGTGCCCATAATCCCGGATTCGGGGTTGGTGTGCGGCTGCCGGAACGTTTCACGCTCGCTTGCCCGGGGCTGGCAGCTGACAGTCTGCGCAGCGGCTGAAGCTCGACCCGCTGTCATCCCGGAGCCTGAGCGCCCCCGCCGGAGGCAAGGGCTCTGACCAATTGATGGCAACGAGCCTCGGGCTCAGGCGCAGCGTCCCGCGCGTGCCGACTGCTCCAACGGGCCTGGCGGAAAGGGCCAACCTTAAGGGGAGTTGTGAGGACGCCGGTTCTTGCACGGCGCAGGAGCCCCGGCCGGGAAGGTGCCTCCAGCCTCGGGCTGACTACAGCCAGCCTCTTCGGGGGCCTCCCGCCATCAGACCCGCGCTGTTCTGGCGCGCGACCGACGCCCGGGCTGGAGCGGGGCGCAGACAGGAGCGCAGGCCCGGGCGACGGGCGCGCTCGCCGCGCTGTGCGCGGCGGGTGCCCTTGATGAAGTAGGGAAACTCTTACCGCGCCGTCTGGCTCAGAGTGCGATCGGTTTGTATGCCAGGGCTCGGGCTACTACTTTCTCGGCGGTCAACTCTGGGGTGAAGTCCCAGTAGATGTAGCCGCTGATGTGGGGGCATCCCAACCCCACGCGTAGGGCGTCCAGGGTTGCGCTGGTTTCCGCCTCGTCGGTGATGCTGGAGTCCATGAGCTGCTGGACCAGGCGCACCGCTTCCTCTCGGGTCATGCTGTGAGGAGGTGGCGGCCGTCGTGGCTGCGGACGTGGGGGCCTGCGTGGTCCAGGGCGTCCAGGAGGCGGATCGCGTAGACCTCGGACATGCGAGCCGCTACCTCTTCCGGGGTGAGCCAGGCGACTGCGGTTGACTCGTTGGAGGTGCGTTCCGTGCCGCCGGAGGGCTTGCAGCGGAAGACCAGGGCGACGATGCCGCGGGTGGTGTTCTTGTAGACCCCGGTCAGGTCGTTGACCTCTACCTCGATGCCGGTTTCCTCCAGGACCTCGCGGTGGACGCCGGCCTCCGGGGACTCGGTGAGTTCGAGGACTCCGCCCGGGAGCTCCCAAGTGCCGTTGTCCGCTCGGCGGATCGCCAGGAGTCGGCCGTCCTCGCGCAGCACGGCCCCGGCCACGGACACGGAATGCAGTGGCGTTGACTTGTGCTGCGGGGAACCCGTACTCATGTACAGGAGCATAGGAGGAAGAGAAGGACTATGGGAACCGCAGTGGGAGGTGGCAAGGCTGTACCGAGGTACGTCCAGATCGCCGACGAGATCGTCCAGCAGATCCGGGCCGGGGTGCTGGGTGCCGGCGACATGGTGCCGAGTGAGTCCGAGCTCGTGGACCGGTATGGGGTTTCCGGCGGGACCATTCGCAAGGCCATGGTCGAGGTGAGGGCGAGTGGGCTCGTGGAGACTCGGCACGGCAAGGGGTCGATTGTTAAGGCCCGGCCGCCGGTGCGGCTCCGGTCTTCTGATCGGTTTCGGCGTACGCATCGGCAGGAGGGGCGAGCGGCCTACCTTGCCGAGTCCGCGCAGTCCGGCGCCGAGGCCAAGGTGAGCGTGCTGTTCATCGGGCCCATGGAGGCCCCGGAGGACATTGCCGGACGGCTTGGGGTCGAGGTCGGCACGCAGGTGCTTGCCCGGCGGCGGCTGTACTTCCGGAACGGGACCCCGGTGGAGACTGCGAGCTCCTACCTGCCGTGGGACGTCGTCAAGGACATCCCTGAGCTGTTCGCCGAGAATCCTGGTGGCGGTGGAATCTACGCCCGGCTTGAGGAACATGGGCATGTCTTCGCCGAGTTCGTGGAGACGCTTCAGGCTCGGCCGGCTTCTAAGGCTGAGACGTCCGAGCTGGCGCTGAGTCCTGGCGCGCCGGTCGTACATCTGGTGCGAGATGCGGTGACGGAGGCGGGTCGCGTGGTGGAGGTCTGTGACACCCTCATGGCCGCTGACCAGTTCGTTTTCGAGTACCGGATCCCAGCGCGCGACTGACGGCTCCTCAACTCCCCACGGCCCGCTGCGAGTTTTCTTCCGCAGCGGGTTGACTCATGTATAGGAGTCGGGCACTCTTCTTCATGTCACTCATGTACATGAGTGAAGGAGTCCAGCCCCTGTAGAGGAGTGATCTTCCGTGCGTCAGATCCCCGTCGACACCTCCGCCGCGATGGTGATGGTGGCCCAGCCGCCGACCGCCAAGGTCAAGGACCGCCGTACCGGCGAGATCGCCACCGACCCCGAGACCGGCGTCCGCATGATGACCGTGGACGTGCTCTTCGCCGCCTACGGCGATGCCGAGGTCCTCTCCGTCACCGTTCCCGAGACCGGCATCACCGGCGAGCTCGTGATGGGCACGCCGGTCGGGCTGACCGGACTCGTCGCCCGCCCGTGGGAGAACGAGTTCAACGGCCAGAAGCGGCACGGCATCAGCTTCCGCGCCGTCGCGGTGACCTCGCTCGTCCAGGCCGCCTCCACGCCGAAGGCCGCCTGATCATGGACGCCTTATGGGTCGTCCTGCCGCTGCTGATCATCGCCGTCGCGCTCGTCCTGCGGCGGTACCGTCCCGGCTGGTACTGGGTGACCTTCGGGGTCACCTGCGCTGGGGTCCGCGTCTTGGCCCGCTACCGGTCGGTGATGGAAGCCTGCGGGCTCACTGTCCCGCCCTCGCGCTGGCGCCTGGCACTGGCCCGGCTGACCGACCGTCCCGCGCCGGAATCCCGGTCACCCCGGATCCTGCGGATCCGCCCCACCCGCACCGGCCTGGTGCTCCGCCTCAAGATTCGGTCCGGGCAAGACGCGTTCGACTTCTCGGCCGCCTCGGACCGCCTCCGGCACTCCTTCGTGCTGCACGCCGTCACCGCGCAGGAGATCCGCTCCGGAGTCGTTGAGCTGCGGATGACCGGCTACGACGTCCTGCGGGACGTTCGGATGCCTGCTCCTGGTCCGGCCTCTGGAGTGCTTCGGGTTCCTGTTGCTCTGCGGGAGGACGGGGCCGTGCATCACCGCGACTACCGGTCGGTGCCGCATGCGCTGAACGTGGGTGCCACGAAGTCCGGGAAGTCCGTGTACCAGCGCAACTTGGTCGCCGGTCTTGCGCCGTGTGTCGTCGCTCTGGTTGGGATCGACTGCAAGAAAGGCGTCGAACTCGCGCCCCTTGCGAAGCGGTTCACGGCCTTGGCCGACAACCCCGATACGGCTGCTGACCTGCTCGCCGCCCTCGTCCAGTACATGGACCGGGTCTACCAAGTCATACGTGCAGAACAGCGGGTCAGCGCGGATCTGCCGGATGCGGAGATCACCGCCGATATCTGGGACCTGCCCGAACACCTGCGTCCCACACCTGTCGTGCTGCTCGTCGATGAGGTCGCCGAGCTGGCGCTCGCCGCGAACAAGAAGGAGGAGGTCCGGCGGGACCAGATCGTCACCCACCTCGTACGTCTTTCCCAGCTCGGTCGCGCCGCCGGCATCCACCTGGAGATCTGCGGCCAGCGCTTCGGCTCCGAACTCGGCAAGGGCATCACCATGCTCCGCGCCCAGCTCACCGGCCGTACCGCCCACCGCGTCAACGACGAGACCTCGGCCAACATGGCCTTCGGCGACATCTCCTCCGAGGCCGTGCTCGCCGCCATCCAGATCGACAAGGACCGGCCCGGCACCGCCGTAGTCGGCGACTCCTCCGGCGGCTGGACCCGTATCCGTACGCCGCACACCACGCTCCGCCAGGCCGTGGACGTCTGCAACGCCCACGCGTACCGCACGCCGCAGATCCCGGAGCTGGACCCCTTCCGCCCGGTGCTGCCTGCCCGCGTTCTCAGCGGGACTGTCCTGCCGTAGGCACCTGCCCCACTCGGTCGGCGTGACCTCTCGCGCCAAGTCCCTACCCCACCCATGCCCGAAAGGAGGTGAAGCACGTGGCCCGCCTCGTCCGCCCGGACGCCGTTCTCGTCCAAGCCGTGATTGCGGGGGCTCTGTCCTTCGCCCACCTGCACGACCTCGCCGAGGCGGCCGGACAGGACGGATGGAAAGCCTGGGCCTACCCGGTCAGTGTGGACCTGCTCCTCGTCGCCGCCTGGCGCCGACTTCGCAGCCTCCGGGATGCGGGGGAGTCGACCGGTCCCGCGTGGACCTGGTTCACCGTCGCCCTGGCCGCGTCGCTCGGCGCGAACGTCGCCACCGCCGGACTCCTCGACCTGGCCCACGTCCCGGACTGGCTGCGGATCCTCGTCGCTGGATGGCCGGCGCTCGCCTTCCTCGGCGGGACTCTGCTCGTCCACCCGCATGCGGCCCAGTCCGCTGCGCCCGAATCAGCTTCCGTGCCTGGCCCCGTGCTTGAGCGGGAACCGCCTGACGAGCCTGAACCCGCTCCGGCACTGGCTGCGCCGGTTCAGGAGGTGCCGAGTGTCATCGCTCCGCCGGCCCTCGTTGCTCACGCCCAGAAGCTCGCCGCCGATCACCGCACCCGCACCGGCTCGGAGATCGACACCGAGACCCTGCGCGCCCGGCTCGGCGTACCGCTCCCGATGGCAGAGGCCATCGCCGTCCAGCTCGTCTGAGGGGAGACCTCGATGCCCGTACGGAACTCGTTCCACTCGCTCATGAAGATCGGCCCGGTCCAGATCGGCACCTACCGCGACAACCGCGGCCGTACCAAGCACGCCGCCGTGTGCACCGCCGACGGCTGCGGCTGGTCCGCCGACTACGCCAGCTCCGCCGCCGCTCAGCTCGCCGCCCGCTCCCACCGCTGCCGCATCAACTGACCTGAAGGACACACCGCCGTGGATGTTCCGCTCTGGCTCGCCCTGATCGTCGTCGGTGTTCTCGGCTACAAGCTCATCCGCCCGCCGCTGTGGCTCGTCGCCGTGATCCTGCTCGGCGGCTTCCTCCTCGCGGACAGCTTCCTCGCCCCGGTCATCGACACCGCGATCAACAAGTAACCCCGCCCCGGAAGGAGAACCACATGATCCGGCCCAAGATCCCGGTCAACCCGCTCCCGACCGGCCTCGTCATCCCGCTCGACCGACCTACCACCGCCGTTGAACCCCACACGGGTACGGCTCCCGCCTGCGACTGCCAACACGCCCCGGTTCAGCCGACGTCTCGTGTGCAGCTGCCCGCCGTCCGCCTCACTCCGGCCGGCCTCGTCGCCGCCGTCGCCGGGGGAGCGGGCCTGGTCCTCCTCGTCGGCGCCGTACTCGTCTCGATGCTCTTGGCCGTCGCCATCACCGGCGCCTCGGTCGCCGTCTGCGCCGTCGTCCTGCGCTCGCTGCTCAACGGCCAGCACCACCGCTGACCGGCCCCGGGACGGCCTCAACTGCCAAGTCTCCGCCGCCCCGGCGCCGTGCTCCTGCCCGAACCAGAAGATCCGGAAGGAAACACCATCATGTCCCGGCACCACCCCGCCCCGGGCCTCCTCAGCGAAATGCTGAAAGTGGCCGCGGCCCCCGACTACGCCCGCTGGGAGGACCAGATCCGCCGTACGGGCGGCTGCTCCGACCCGATCCACATCACCGGCTGGACCGTCTCCAAGGACAAGGCCTCCGGCGAGACCCTGCACCGCTACTCCACTCAGAACGAGCCCGGTGGCCGACTGCGGATCGCCTGCGGCAACCGCCGCGCCTCCCGCTGCCCGGCCTGTGCCTGGACGTACGCCGGAGACACTTACCACCTGATCCGGGCCGGTCTCGCAGGCGACGAACGCCGGGACATCCCGGCCACCGTCCGCGAACATCCCCGGGTCTTCGCCACCCTCACCGCCCCGTCTTTCGGCCCGGTCCACAACCGGCCCGCCGGCCGTGCCTGCCGCTGCGGCAAGCACCACCAGGAAGACGCCGCCGAGCTCGGTACCGCACTCGACCCGGACGCGTACGACTACACGGGCGCCGTCCTCTTCAACAACCACGCCGGCCAGCTCTGGCAGCGGTTCACCACCCGCCTGCGCCGCGAGATCGCCGCGTACGCCGGGCTGACCCAACGGGAGCTCAAGGAGGTGGCCCGGCTCTCGTACGGGAAAGTCGCCGAGTTCCAGAAGCGCGGGGCGATCCACTTCCACGCCGTCGTACGGATCGACGGTCCCGCCGGGCCGGACAGTCCGCCGCCTGCCTGGGCCACGACGGAACTCCTGACCACCTCGATCCGTGCCGCCGCCGCTCACTCGTACACATCTGTCAGCGTGCCGGCCGCAGGAGACCAGCCCGCCCGGTCCTTCAGCTGGGGTACACAGCTCGACATAAGGCCGATCAAGGCGTTCGGGGACGGCTCCGACATCACCGAGCAGGCCGTGGCCTCGTACGTCGCCAAGTACGCGACCAAGGCGGCCGAGAACACCGGGACGCTCGATCGGCGCGTCGGGAATCGCGAGGCCCTGGTGCTCCTTGACGTGCCGGACCACACCGCCCGGCTGATCTCGGCCTGCCTCGACCTTGAGCCGCTCTACCCGGACCGGCGCCTCGCCGCCTGGTCGCACATGCTCGGGTTCCGCGGCCACTTCTCCACGAAGTCGCGCTCCTACTCGACCACCCTCGGGGCCTTACGGCAGACCCGCGCCGACTACCGCGCCGCCCAGGAACGAGAGGCACGCGGCCTGGACGACTTCGAGCCGGACACGGTGCTCGTCCTCACCTCATGGCAGTACGCCGGCCACGGACACAGCCCGGGCGAGTCGGTCCTCGCCGCCACCATCGCCCGAGACATCCAGCTCAACCGGGAGACCGCCCGCGAAGCCCTGAAGGGGGAGCAGCATGAATGAGCGGTACCTGTCCGTCGTCCAAGTCGCCGAGCTCCTCGGGACCACCGTGAGGTTTCCTCGCAGGCTGGTCGAGGAGCGGCGGATCACGTACGTGAAGGTCGGGCGTCACGTCCGGATCCCCGAGAGCGCCGTTCAGGCGTTCATCAGCGCGAACACCATCGAGCCGCGCCGTCGCCGGTTGGGGGTGGTTGCCTGATGGCCGGGAAGCGCCGCCAGTTCGGCCGGGTCCGCAAGCTGCCTTCCGGCCGGTACCAGGCCCGGTACCTCGGCCCGGACGGACAGCTTCGTCCCGCGCCCGAGACGTTCCGTACGAAGAGGGACGCTGACGACTGGCTCGCCGACAAGCAGACCGAGATGCGCCGTGGCGACTGGCAGGATCCGGACGCCGGGAAGGTTGCCTTCGGGCCGTACGCCGTCGCGTGGATCAAGGAGCGTGAGCTGACCAGTACCACGCGGCAGCTCTACGGCTCGCTCCTCGAGCACCACCTGGAGCCGGTCCTCGGCGCCGTCAACCTGGCGGAGATCTCGCCGCCGCTCGTACGGAGCTGGCGTGCGGACAAGCTGGCCGGCGGGACCGGGCCCACCACCGTGGCCAAGGCCTATGCCCTGCTGCGGGCCATCCTGGGGACTGCCGTGTCCGACGAGCTGATCAGGCGAAACCCCTGCCAGATCAAGGGGGCCAGCTCCGTGCACACGCCCGAGCGGCCGACCGCCGCGGTCGAGGAGGTCTACGCGCTGGCCGAGGCGATCCAGCCGCGCTATCGGGCACTCGTCCTCATGGCCGGGTTCCTGGGGCTGCGCTGGGGCGAGCTCATCGGACTGCACCGGCGGGACGTGGACCTGGAGCACGGGACCGTGCGCGTCCGGCGGGCCGTCGCCGAGCTGGGCAACGGGCAGCGGGAGATCAAGGCGCCGAAGAGTGCCGCGGGCAAGAGGACCGTCTCCATCCCCGGCGTGATCCTTCCGGATATTGGCGAGCACCTGAAGCAGTACGCCGAGGCCGGCGCCGACGGCCGCGTCTTCATCGGGGCCAAGAAGGCCACCCCGCGCCGGAACCACTTCAACCGGCTGTGGCACAAGGCCTGCCGTGAGGCGGGGATCAAGGGGTTGCATTTCCATGATCTTCGGCACACGGGCAACACGCTCGCCGCGTCAACGGGCGCCAGTACGCGGGAGTTGATGACGCGGATGGGCCACAGCACCGCCCGCGCCGCGCTGATTTATCAGCACGCCAGCGCCGACCGGGACCGGTTGATCGCCGACGCGCTCAGCGGGCTCGTCAAGAAGAGCCGCAAGGGCACGAAGGAAGATCCACCGCGCAAGGGGCACGCAGGGGGCACGACGGGCTGATCGCGGATCCCGGAAATGACTCAGGGCCAGGCGAGGAAACATCCTCTGACCTGGCCCTGAGCCGTTCAGAGCGGGCGACGGGAATCGAACCCGCGTAGCTAGTTTGGAAGACTAGGGCTCTACCATTGAGCTACGCCCGCAACACCTGCGCCGCAGGTCCGGGGACCGCGGCACGGACAGCATCCTAGCGGGTCGGGCCGGGTGAGCGCACACCCCATTGCGGGGGCGTGGTGCGGCGTCCGGAAACGTTCGCTCGAAACTCCGCGCATCAGAGGGTCTCCGGCCATGTACCCTACGTGTCGCACCGACGGGGTGTGGCGCAGCTTGGTAGCGCGTCCGCTTTGGGAGCGGAAGGTCGTCGGTTCGAATCCGGCCACCCCGACCACCACCACCGCCATCACAAGATCGCGTTGTGGGCTGATTGCCGCTTGCGGTTACTATGCAAGCTGCGTGCCCGTGTGTCTGATGTACCGGGCCGAAGTCCGCCGAACCGCTGAATCACAGCGCGACGGCAGAATCCCCAGCAGTCAGCCACCAAGGAGACCGAACCGTGAAGAGCGCCGTGGAGACCCTGAACCCGACTCGGGTTCGGCTCACTGTTGAGGTGCCCTTCGAGGAGCTCAAGGACAGCCTCGACGCGGCGTACAAGAAGATCAACCAGCAGGTCACGGTGAAGGGCTTCCGCAAGGGCAAGATCCCCGCCCGGGTCATCGACCAGCGCTTCGGTCGCGGTGCGGTGCTGGAGGAGGCCGTCAACGACGCCCTCCCGAAGTTCTACACCGAGGCGGTCAACGAGGCCGACCTGAACCCGCTGGGCCAGCCCGAGGTCGACATCACGGAGCTGAAGGACGGCGAGCTGCTGGCCTTCACCGCCGAGGTCGACGTCCGCCCCGAGATCGAGATCCCGGACTACTCCGGCATCGAGGTCGAGGTCGACGCGGTCGAGGTTTCCGACGAGGACGTCGAGAAGTCGGTCGAGCAGCTGCGCGGCCGTTTCGCGTCCACGAAGGACGTCGAGCGCGCCGCCGCCGAGGGTGACGTCGTCACCCTCGACCTGGAGGCCAAGGTCGACGGCGAGGTGCTGCCCGACGGCGTCGCCTCCGACGTCTCGTACACCATCGGCTCGGGCGAGCTCCTCGACGGCATCGACGAGGCCGTGAAGGGCCTGGAGGCCGGTGGCGAGGCCACCTTCACCTCCCAGCTGAAGGGCGGCTCCGCCGAGGGCAAGGACGCCGAGGTCACCGTCAAGGTCACCAAGGTCTCCGCCAAGGAGCTCCCGGAGCTGGACGACGAGTTCGCGCAGATGGCGAGCGAGTTCGACACCCTCGAGGACCTCAAGGCGGACAGCCGCAAGCGCCTCGAGAACATGAAGCAGTACGACCAGGCCACGCAGGCCCAGGAGCGCGTCCTGGAGAAGCTGCTGGAGCTCGTCGAGGTGCCGATCCCCGAGAAGCTGCTCGAGGACGAGGTCAACACCCGCAAGCACAACCTGGAGCACCACCAGCTCGGCCAGATGGGCCTGACCATCGAGAAGTACCTGGAGTTCCAGGGCAAGACGGTCGAGGAGTTCGACGCCGAGACCAAGGAGCAGGCGGTCAAGGGCATCAAGACCCAGTTCGTCCTGGACGCGCTGGTCAACAAGGAGAAGCTGGGCGTCGACCAGGAGGAGCTCACCGAGCACCTCATGCGCCGTGCGGCCTCCTCCGGCATGTCCCCCGACCAGTTCGCCCAGGCCGTCGTCGAGGGCGGCCAGGTGCCGATGCTCGTCGGCGAGGTCGCGCGCGGCAAGGCGCTCGCCGTCGTCGTCGAGGCCGCCAAGGTCGTCGACACCAACGGTGAGGTCGTGGACCTGTCCGACGAGGACGAGGAGACGGCCGCCGAGGCCGTCGAGACCGCCGCCGACGGTGACGCCGAGGGCGACGCCGAAGAGGCCAAGTAACACCCTGGGCGGCGCCCTGAGCGCCGCCCGCCGAGCAGCATCGGGAAGGCCCGTACACAGCCGTGTGCGGGCCTTCCCGCATCCCGTCCCGGCGCCCGCGGAGCTTGCGCTCCGAGCGAACAGTTCGGGAAGCGGGATGGCGTTGTCCGACCTGCGCGTTAGGGTCCATGAATACGAGGGCACGGGAGTAACCGGACGCCGGCGGCCACGCCGCCCGAACGGTCCGCGCCCCAGAACGAGACGCTGAGACGGCAAGTGGCCGTCGGAGACGAGCAGGTGGATACGTGACGAATCTGAAGCCTTACGCCGCGGGTGAGCCGTCCATCGGTGGCGGCCTCGGCGACCATGTCTACAACCGGCTGCTCGGCGAGCGCATCATCTTCCTCGGCCAGCAGGTCGACGACGACATCGCGAACAAGATCACGGCGCAGCTCCTCCTCCTGGCCGCGGAGCCGGAGAAGGACATCTACCTGTACATCAACAGCCCCGGCGGCTCGGTGACGGCGGGCATGGCGGTCTACGACACCATGCAGTACATCCCGAACGACGTCGTCACCATCGGCATGGGCATGGCGGCCTCCATGGGCCAGTTCCTGCTCACCGGCGGCGCCCAGGGCAAGCGCTTCGCGCTCCCGAACACGGACATCCTGATGCACCAGGGTTCCGCCGGCATCGGCGGCACCGCGTCGGACATCAAGATCCAGGCCGAGTACCTGCTGCGCACCAAGCAGCGCATGGCCGAGATCACCGCCCACCACTCCGGCCAGACCGTGGAGGCGATCATCCGCGACGGCGACCGCGACCGCTGGTTCACCGCGGAGGAGGCCAAGGAGTACGGCCTCATCGACGAGATCATCTCCGCCGCGTCGCTGGTCCCGGGCGGCGGCGGCACCGGGGCCTGATCCCGGCCCCGGCGCGCGGGTCCTCGTACGAGGGCCCGTACGCCCGCCCGCACCCGGCAAGCCCCAGCCCGCAGAACGCCACCAGGATGGTGAACACCCAGATGCACATGAACAACCTCTCTCCCGCGAGCGGCCTCCACACCGGCATGCCGGTGGACAACCGCTACGTCGTCCCGCGCTTCGTCGAGCGCACCTCGCAGGGCGTGCGCGAGTACGACCCGTACGCGAAGCTCTTCGAGGAGCGCGTGATCTTCCTCGGCGTGCAGATCGACGACGCCTCCGCCAACGACGTCATGGCGCAGCTGCTGTGCCTGGAGTCGATGGACCCGGACCGCGACATCTCGATCTACATCAACAGCCCCGGCGGCTCCTTCACCGCGCTGACGGCCATCTACGACACGATGCAGTTCGTGAAGCCGGACATCCAGACGGTCTGCATGGGCCAGGCGGCCTCCGCCGCCGCCGTCCTGCTGGCCGCCGGCACCCCGGGCAAGCGCATGGCGCTGCCGAACGCCCGCGTGCTGATCCACCAGCCGTCCGGCGGCACCGGCCGCGAGCAGCTCTCCGACCTGGAGATCGCGGCCAAGGAGATCCTGCGCATGCGTGACCAGCTGGAGACCATGCTGGCCAAGCACTCCACCACGCCGATCGAGAAGATCCGCGAGGACATCGAGCGCGACAAGATCCTGACGGCCGAGGACGCGCTCGCGTACGGCCTGATCGACCAGATCGTCTCGACCCGCAAGAACTCCCACTGATCCTTGCCGTCAGTTGGCGTGGGCACGTCGTCACATTCGGCGATGTGAACCACGTCAAGGGGGCCCCGTACGGGGCCCCCGGCAAGGTACCGTCGGATATGAGGCACCAGGAGCGCTGAACCAGGCGTCTCCCAGGCGAAGGGGAAGCACCTCGTGGCACGCATCGGTGACGGCGGCGACCTGCTCAAGTGCTCGTTCTGCGGAAAGAGCCAGAAGCAGGTGAAGAAGCTCATCGCAGGACCCGGTGTGTACATCTGCGACGAGTGCATCGACCTCTGCAACGAGATCATCGAGGAGGAGCTCGCCGAGACCTCCGAGGTCCGGTGGGAGGAACTCCCCAAGCCTCGTGAGATCTACGAGTTCCTGGAGAGCTACGTCGTCGGCCAGGAGCCGGCGAAGAAGGCCCTCTCGGTGGCGGTGTACAACCACTACAAGCGCGTCCAGGCCGGCGAGAACGGCGGCGCGCAGGGCCGGGACGACGCGATCGAGCTCGCGAAGTCCAACATCCTGCTGCTGGGCCCCACCGGCTCCGGCAAGACGCTGCTGGCCCAGACGCTCGCGCGCATGCTCAACGTCCCGTTCGCCATCGCCGACGCGACGGCGCTGACGGAGGCCGGGTACGTGGGCGAGGACGTCGAGAACATCCTGCTCAAGCTGATCCAGGCGGCCGACTACGACGTCAAGAAGGCCGAGACCGGGATCATCTACATCGACGAGATCGACAAGGTCGCCCGCAAGAGCGAGAACCCGTCGATCACGCGCGACGTGAGCGGCGAGGGCGTGCAGCAGGCCCTGCTGAAGATCCTGGAGGGCACGACGGCGTCGGTCCCGCCGCAGGGTGGCCGCAAGCACCCGCACCAGGAGTTCATCCAGATCGACACGACGAACGTGCTGTTCATCGTGGGCGGTGCGTTCGCGGGCCTGGAGAAGATCATCGAGTCGCGGGCCGGCGCCAAGGGCATCGGCTTCGGAGCGACGATCCGCTCGAAGCGCGAGATCGAGGCGAGCGACCAGTTCCAGGAGGTCATGCCGGAGGACCTGGTGAAGTTCGGGATGATCCCCGAGTTCATCGGCCGTCTGCCCGTCATCACCTCGGTCCACAACCTGGACCGCGAGGCCCTGCTCCAGATCCTCATCGAGCCGCGCAACGCCCTGGTGAAGCAGTACCAGCGGCTCTTCGAACTCGACGGCGTCGAGCTGGACTTCGAGCGCGAGGCCCTCGAGGCCATCGCCGACCAGGCGATCCTGCGCCAGACGGGCGCGCGCGGTCTGCGCGCCATCATGGAAGAGGTCCTGATGTCGGTGATGTACGAGGTCCCGTCCCGCAAGGACGTGGCCCGCGTGGTCATCACCGCGGACGTCGTCCGCTCGAACGTGAACCCGACGCTGGTCCCGCGGATCGTCCCGAAGGACCAGGGCCCGCAGGAGAAGTCGGCGTAGCCGACCCGAAGCACGCGAAGGGGCGCCCGGCCATCGGCCGGGCGCCCCTTCGCATGTGGCTCGCGGTTACTTCTTGACGCGGGCGGTGTTGTAGAGCTTCGCCGTCAGGTCGGCGGTCTGCTCCAGGGTGTAGCCCGGCTTGCCCGCCAGGATGGAGGCGGCGTCGGAGGCGCTGACCAGGCTGAGGGTGCTGTAGTCGCCCCAGATGCAGATGGGGAGGGTCAGCTCCTTCGGTCCCTTCGTCGTCGTGGTGCTCGCGGCCGTGATCTTCATTTCCTGGCACTTCATCACGGCGCCGCTGAACCCCGAGGGGGACATCGACTTCGGGCTGCCGATCATCTCGACCGTCGCGGACTTGTCCTTGCCGGCGTTGAGCTTGGCGGTGGCGAAGTAGGCGTCCACCGACTTCTCCGGATCCGCGAGTTCGCCGTACAGGCCCTGGAAGCTCACGCCCTTGGTCGTCAGCGGGTTGGCCGGGTCGCCGGCGCTGTAGTCCATGGCGACCCTGGTGGGGTTCTTGACGCCGATGGCCTCCAGCTCCTGGCGGTCCTTGTCGGCGAGGGGCTTCTCCTTGTAATTCGGATTCTTCTTGAACTCGTTCACCGTCTCCGGGGCGACCAGCTTGTAGCCCTTGGTGTTCGCCGCGACGGCGCCGCCCGCGCCGCCGCCCTTCGTGAAGTACCAGCCCGCGCCGGCGACCACGGCGATGGCGACGACCACGGCGATCACCACGCCCGCCTTGGACTTCTTCGGCTGCTGCGGCTGCATGCCGTACGGGGGCTGCTGCGGCGGCATGCCCTGCTGGGGGTAGCCGTAGCCCGGCTGGGGCTGCTGGGGGTAGCCCTGCGGGGGGATGCCCGGCGGCGGGGGCTGCTGCGGGTAGCCGTAGCCGGGCTGCGGCGCGGGCTGGCCGTACGGTCCCGGCTGCGGCGGCTGGCCCCCGTACGGTCCCGGCTGCTGCGGCGGCTGGCCTCCGTACGGCCCCGGCTGGTTGTAGCTCATGCCCGCATCCCCCTTCAGGAATCCTTATGCGTTTCAGACATCCTGTCGGAAGGCCAACCCGCACAGGCCGCCGGGCCCCCGGATTACCGGTTTCATAGCTGGACTGTTACGGCTCTAAACTGTGCCTCGTGACCGAGAACGCGCAGACACCCAGCAGCCCCCACTCCGAACTGCCGACCGCGTACGCGCCGGCCGAGGTAGAGGGGAAGCTCTACGAGCGCTGGGTAGAGCGTGGGTACTTCACGGCGGACGCCGCGAGCGAGAAGCCCGCGTACACCATCGTCATCCCCCCGCCGAACGTCACCGGTTCCCTGCACCTGGGCCACGCCTTCCAGCACACGCTCATGGACGCCCTGACCCGCCGCAAGCGGATGCAGGGTTACGAGTCGCTGTGGCTGCCCGGCATGGACCACGCCGGCATCGCCACCCAGAACAAGGTCGAGCAGCAGCTCGCCGAGGAGGGCAAGTCCCGCCACGACCTGGGCCGCGAGGAGTTCGTCGAGCGCGTCTGGCAGTGGAAGGAAGAGTA
This sequence comes from Streptomyces roseus, assembly GCF_001044425.1. Taxonomy (GTDB): domain Bacteria; phylum Actinomycetota; class Actinomycetes; order Streptomycetales; family Streptomycetaceae; genus Streptomyces; species Streptomyces roseus. Next base: position 25,514 of record NZ_LFML01000122.1, on the reverse strand, counting down.
CGGCGGCAAGATCCTCGGCCAGATGCGGCGCCTCGGCGACGGCGTCGACTGGTCGCGCGAGCGCTTCACCATGGACGAAGGCCTCTCCAAGGCCGTCCAGACGATCTTCAAGAAGCTCTACGACGACGAGCTGATCTACCGCGCCGAGCGCATCATCAACTGGTGCCCCCGCTGCCTGACGGCCATCTCCGACATCGAGGTGGAGTACCAGGAGGACGCGGGCGAGCTCGTCTCGATCAAGTACGGCGAGGGCGAGGACACCCTGGTCGTCGCCACCACGCGCGCCGAGACGATGCTCGGCGACACGGCCATCGCCGTCCACCCGGACGACGAGCGCTACAAGCACCTGGTCGGCAAGCTCATCAAGCTGCCGCTGACCGACCGTTCCATCCCGGTCGTCGCGGACACGCACGTCGACCCGGAGTTCGGCACCGGCTGCGTCAAGGTGACCCCGGCGCACGACCCGAACGACTTCGCCATCGGACAGCGCCACGGCCTGCCCAACATGACGATCATGGACGAGCACGGCACCATCACCGTCCACGGCCCCTTCCTCGGCCTGGACCGCTTCGAGGCCCGCTCCGCGGTCGTCGGCGCGCTGCGCGAGCAGGGCCGGATCGTCGCCGAGAAGCGCCCGTACCTGCACTCCGTCGGGCACTGCTCCCGCTGCTCCACCACCGTCGAGCCGCGCCTGTCGCTGCAGTGGTGGGTCAAGGTCGAGACCCTCGCCAAGGCCGCCGGCGACGCGGTCCGCGACGACCGGGTCACGATCCACCCGAAGGAGATGGAGAAGCGCTACTTCGACTGGGTCGACAACCTCAACGACTGGTGCATCTCGCGTCAGCTGTGGTGGGGCCACCGGATCCCGGTCTGGTACGGCCCGGACGGCGAGATCGTCTGCGTCGGCCCGGACGACGAGGCGCCCACCGGCGAGGGCTGGCACCAGGACACCGACGTCCTCGACACCTGGTTCTCCTCGGGCCTGTGGCCGTTCTCCACGCTCGGCTGGCCGGAGAAGACCCCGGACCTGGCGAAGTTCTACTCCACCGACGTCCTGGTCACCGGCCACGACATCATCTTCTTCTGGGTCGCCCGGATGATGATGTTCGGCCTGTACGCCATGGACGGCGAGGTCCCGTTCAAGACGATCGCCCTGACCGGCCTGGTCCGCGACGAGCGCGGCAAGAAGATGTCGAAGTCCTTCGGCAACGTCGTCGACCCGCTGGACTGGATGGACAAGTACGGCTCCGACGCCGTCCGCTTCACCCTGGCCAAGGGCGCCAACCCCGGCACCGACGTCCCGATCGGCGAGGACTGGGTCCAGGCCTCCAGCAAGTTCGCCAACAAGATCTGGAACGCCACGCGCTTCGCGCTGATGAACGGCGCCACGATCGAGGGCGACCTGCCCCCGGTCGAGCAGCTGTCGGCGACCGACCGGTGGATCCTGTCCCGCCTGAACAAGACGGTCGCTCAGGTCGACGCGTACTACGAGGACTTCCAGTTCTCGAAGCTCAGCGAGGCGCTCTACCACTTCGCGTGGGACGAGGTCTTCGACTGGTACGTCGAGCTGTCGAAGACGACGTTCTTCGCGGGCGGGGAGCAGGCCAAGGTCTCGGGCCGGGTCCTGGGCGAGGTCATCGACGTCATGCTGCGGCTCCTGCACCCGGTGGTCCCGTTCGTCACCGAGACGCTGTGGACCACGCTGACCGGCGGCGAGTCCCTCGTCATCGCCGACTGGCCCAAGGACAGCGGTTTCCGCGACGAGGCCGCCGAGTCGGAGATCGCGACCGTCCAGTCCCTGGTCACCGAGGTCCGCCGGTTCCGCAAGGAGCAGGGCTTGCAGGACGGCCAGAAGGTTCCGGCCCGTCTGGAGCTGGGTGCCACCGCCCTGGGCGCGCACGAGGCGGCCATCCGGCAGCTGCTGCGCCTCCAGCCCGAGGGCGACTCCTTCAGCGCCACCGCGACCCTCCCGGTCGCCGGCGCCACGGTCGCGCTCGACCTGTCGGGCACGATCGACGTGGCCGCCGAGCGCGGGCGCCTCTCCAAGGACCTCGCGGCCGCGCAGAAGGAGAAGCAGCAGGCCGAGGCGAAGCTGGGGAACGAGGCCTTCCTGGCCAAGGCTCCCGACAACGTCGTGGACAAGATCAAGGGCCGGCTGTCGAAGGCCGAGGCGGACATCACCCGCATCCAGGCCCAACTGGACACCCTGCCCACCGCGTAGGGCGTACCGCGCACCAAGCGGCGTGTAACAAAAGGTGAACCATCGGCCCCCGGGCACATTGCCCGGGGGCCGACGCGTAGGGTGAATCCGGCCCCAGAGGTTCCGCACGACCCGAGGGGCCGATGCCTGCCGGCTGTCGACCGAGGGGGGTCTCGGGGTGTGGGGTCGTGACGTGCAGACCCGCGGGGTCTTGGACCGCGACCTGAAGCGCCGCAATCTCCTCCTCGGTGCGGCCGCCACCGTGGCGACGGGCGGCGCCCTCGCCGGAGTGGCCGCCTTCAACACCTCGCGCGCGCCGGCCGCAGGCCTCCAGAAGGACCTGCTGTCCCGGGATCCCAAGGCCTCCAAGACGGCCCAGGCCGTGTACCGGCTCCTGGTCGCGCTGGAGACGGACGCCCGGGCCGGCCGCCGCCGGGGCACCCTCATGGGCCAGCACGCCGAGGTCCACAACGAGCGGTACAACCCCGAGTACGGCGACCACACCGGTCCCAAACCTCCCGGCTACTACTACCGCAAACCCCGGGACATCACCGGCAAACTGCCGGCCTTCCTCGAACTCGACCTGGGACCCGGCTACCAGCAGCCGGGCTGGGGCGTGGGGGAGGCGCGGGACTACTCGCGCGCCGCCTGGCCCGCCCGCCGCGAGTTATGGACCTACGTGAACGACGTGGTCGACCTGGCCCTCGGCGTCTGGCACGGACTGCCCCGCGAGGAGGACGGCTCGTACAACCCCACGGGCACGGAAAGCCTCTGGAACGGCACCAAGACCGTGCTGCCGGAGAACGGGGGAGCACCCGCAGGCCTGGTCGGGATGTCGTTCCACCAGCCGTGGCCGGGCAGCCCCGTCAAGAGCTACGACCAGACCCTGCGCCGCAACGCGCCCTCCGCGAAGGACCCCGGCTGGATCGACCGGCTGCTCACGCCCGGTACCGCCGAGCACGCGGCGCTCCTGCTCGACCTGTCCTTCCTCGCGGACCACCTCGGCTACCTGGCCGCGCACGACGTTCCCGTACTGCTGCGCCCGTACCACGAGATGAACTCGCTCGGCGGGGAGCAGAGCTTCTGGTGGGCCGGGCTCGAGCCCCGGCAGTACACGGCTCTGTGGGAGTTGCTCCACCACTACCTGGTGGGCTCCCGCGGACTGCACAACCTGATCTTCGTATGGGCCCCCACCGCCTGGGACGGAGTCCACGGCAAAGAGCCCTGGGACTTCTACCCGGGCGGCGAGTACGTGGACGTGGTCGGCGTCGACGACTACAGCGGAACGCCGGACCGGCCCTTCGACCCGGGCGGCTGGACGACGACCTGGCACCGCGGGCTCGCGGACTACGGCAAACCGCGGATCCTCGCGGAGTCCTTCCACGTGCCGCTGGGCTCGGCGCAGCGCACGACCCTCGACCAGGCCCCGTGGGTGCTGTGGACCGTGTGGGGCGACGGCCTCACGGCGAAGAACTCGGACGCCGACGTGCGCCGGACGTACGACGATCCCAAGACGATCACCGGCGGCCGGGAGTCCGGCCCCGTGGGCGTGCGATGGCCCGCCCTGCACGACGGAACATTCGAATAGGAGTGAAGTTGAGCGCGTCAACGCCACGCGCCCACCGTGTGGCCGCCTTCGTGGCCATGGGCTGGGCGGGCATCCTGCTCCTCTGGGCCGTGTACAACTGCTTCTGGCAGGTCGGCGTCGCCGACTTCCTCCAGGGCATCGTGTATTACGGCACCGGTGACGGGTCCGGCACCGCAGAGACGTTCAACCTCAACTGGGGTGTCGTCTACGTGGCGGGCGGGCTGCTGGTCCTGCGCGGGAACACCCTCGGGCGGGGCATCATCATCGGCGGCGCCGCCATTGAGGGCTACAACCGGGTGCGCAGCCTGTCGGGTGCGCTCTTCGACGACAAGCAGGCCGAGTACTTCACCACGACCGTCCAGGGCGGGCTGAAGCTGGCGACGTTCGCCGTCGGGGCCGCGGTGACCTGCGCCCTCATCGTCCTGCTGCTGCGGGACTTCGCCGTGCGCGAAGCGTGGCAGCCGCCGGCGAACCCGTGGACCCGGCAGGCGAACGAGGCCCGCCGGGCGCAGCAGGCGCCCGCGCAGCAATCGCCGCAGCCCTCCCACGGGTTCGGGGCCCCGCAGGGCTACCCGCCGCACCCCGGGCCGCAGTTGCCGCAGACGGGCTACGGCCAGCCGCAGCCCCAGCCGTACGCGCCCCAGCAGGCCCAGCCCGGTTACGGGCCCGGCCCGTACGGCGGCCAACCCGCCTGGCCGCAGCCGCCCCAGGCCCAGCCGCCCCAACCCCAGTCGCCGCCGCAGCAACAGCAGTAGTCGTAGGAATCCCGAAGGACCTCTGCCATGACCTCCGCCCCCATACAGGAGCGCACGCCCGCCACCCGGCGCGACGCGAAACTCGTACAGCGCCATGCCGAGTGGAAGCCCGGCGTGCTCCCCTTCCTGCTGCCCTTCCTGCTCCTCGCGGGCTTCGGCCTGTGGTCGTTCAAGCCGAATCCGACCCCGTTGGGCTGGACCCTGTCCGTCGTCTGGTCGCTGCCCGGCGTGGGCGTGATGGTCGGCCTCCAGGGCGCCCTGCTGATCCGCCGCCGGCTGCGCAAGTCGCACGAGATGGTCCCGCCGACGCCGGTGGAGGAGGACTTCCTCATCGTGCTCGTGCCGACCATCGGCCGCCACGACACGTACCCGGCGCTGGAGCGCTCGGTCCTGAGCTACGTGGAGCACCTGCCCCCGTACTTCCCGCTCCTGCGGGTCGACGTCCTCACCGAGGAGGGCTGCGAGGCGGCCGCACGGATCGACGCCCTGGCCGCGACGAACCCGCTGATCCGCGTGGTCACGGTGCCCAAGGCGTACGAGACGGCGAACGGGACCCGGTTCAAGGCCCGCGCCAACCACTACGCCCACGAGCTGCGGATCGACGAGGGGGAGGCCCTCGACGACGTATGGGTGCTGCACATGGACGACGACACCGGTGTCGGCCCCGACACCGCCGCGTCGGTGGCCCAGTTCGTCAACCGCCAGCGGCGGGCCGGGGACGAGGGCAAGCACATGGCGCAGGGGATCCTCGCCTACCCGCGCGAGAACGCCGTGAACCGCTTCACGTGGCTGGCCGACGCGGTCCGCCCCGCCGACGACATAGCCCGGTTCCGCGCCCTCACCGGGCTCGGGACCCCGGTCGCCGGCGTGCACGGGGAGCTGCTGCTGCTCCGTGCGTCCGTCGAGGCGACGATCGGCTGGGACTTCGGGCCGAAGGCCATCGTCGAGGACGCCCAGCTGGCGCTGACGTTCTGCCGCATGTATCCAGGCCGCAGCGACTGGTTCAACGGCCGCTGTTACGGAGCTTCGCCGGCCACCACCAGGGACTTCGTCAAACAACGCGAGCGCTGGGCCTGGGGGCTGGTGGCCCTCTGCTTCAACCGCACGGTGCCGTTCCGGTACCGCTGGTTCCTGCTGCTCTGTGTGGCGACCTGGGTCTTCGGCCCGCTCCAGCACGTCGCGACCGTGCTCTTCGTGGCCTGGCTCATCGGCGACTTCAACACCTCGCCCGTGGCCCAGACCGTCGTGATCATGTGGGCGCTCAACTTCGCGTACGTCATCTGGACCTACTGGGAGGGGCTGCGGCTCAACGCCCTGGTCTCGGCGAACGGCCGGCGGCGCTGGTGGGAGCCGATCGTCGTGTTGGGCCTCATCCCCGTCTTCTCCGTGATGGAAGGGCTCGGCGGCCTGCGCGGACTGTTCAAGTTCGTCAAGCGCGAGGAGAACAAGTTCGTCGTCATCGCCAAGCCCGCGTGAGAAACCGAGAGCCCCACGTGAACGAGAACGAGAGCAGCGAGAGCGAGAGCAGCGCGAGCAGCGACAGCCGGAACGAGAGCAGGAAGGGCAGGGCGGCCCGGCGTTCCAAGGTCCCCCTGCTCGCGATCCTGCCGGTGACCGTGACCTCCCTGGTCATAGGCCTGCCGTTCGTGGTCGGAGACCACCCCCTGCGCTGGCGTCAGGGATCCCTGGAGCCGGCCCTGGTCCTGCGCGACTCCCCTTCCGGCCCCGCCCGCACCGCGGCCCACGGCGCCACCACCGCTCCCACCGGCGGCGCAAGCCCGGCCGAACAGACCCAGGAGGCCCCGCCCGCGGGTCCCGCGCCGAAGGTGGACAAGCCCTGGAAGGCGGGCATGCCCGAATGGGGCGTCCAGATCTTCTGGGAGGACAAGAAGGACCGCGACGACGCGTACATCGAGAACCAGGCGCGCAAGCACGCCGCCTACCTCGTCGGGCTGAAGGCCAACGCCGTCTCCGTCTCCTTCCCCTTCTACACGGAAGGCCGCACCTCGACGAAGCTCTCGGCCGGCCACGGCACCCCGACGCCCGAGCACCTGGAGACGGTGCTGCGCGTCTTCCGCGAGGCCGGGCTGCGCACCACCGTCCGCCCCACGCTGGACGAGGTCGTGCTCGTACCGCCGGAGGGGTGGCGCGGCAACATCAAGCCGACCGACAAGGCGGCCTGGTTCGATTCGTACGAGGCCCTGCTCGGCCCGTACCTCGACGTGGCCCAGCGGCAGCGGGCGGCGACGTTCGTGATCGGCACCGAACTGAACTCGATGGAGGGCGACCCGGGCTGGAAGTCCCTCATCGCGACGGCGGAGAAGCGGTTCAAGGGCGAGGTGTCCTACGACGCCAACTGGGACAACTACGTGGGCGGCCACATCGACGTGCCCGTCGAGCGGCTCGGCGTCGACGCGTACTTCCCCGTCAAGGTCCCCGACGACGCCCCCGTGGATCGGCTCGTCGACGGCTGGAACGCCTGGCTGGACAAGAAGACCAAGGGCCCGCTGCCGCGGATCGTGCTCGCCGAGGCGGGCATCAGCGCCATGGACGGCGCGTACTCCGCACCCGGCGACTTCTACGCGCGGCGCAAGCTGAACCCCCTCGTGCAGGCCAACTGGTACAAGGCGGTCTGCCAGGTCGTCCGGGAGCGGAAGATGACCGGCGTCTACTGGTGGTCGGTCTCGTTCAACGCCGACCCGAAGGCCGCCCCGAAGGAGGAGGACTCCCGGCTCAACTTCGCGGGGCGCCCGGACTCCGAGCGCGAGATCCGGTCCTGCTTCGGCTCGGACTACGCGGGTCCGGGTGCCGGTACGACGCCCTGACAGGGTGTGTCCCGAGTTGTCCGGGGTGTCGCACATCACCATTCCGGCCGGGTTGGCCGATCCGATACCCCTTGCCGAGCACGGATGATGGAAGGCATGTACGTCCCGCCCGTCGCCTCGGCGCTCCACCGGGCCGCGGCCGCCGGCCGCAGGCTCGCCGCGAGCTGGGCGGGGTCCCCCCGGGCGCTTGACGTGCTCACCGCACTCAGCTGCCTCGGCCTGATGGCGCTGGACCTGCCCGGCCTGGCCGCCGCGGACAACTCGCTCAACGGTCCGATGGCCGCCGCCGTGCTCGCCGCCGGATGCTGCTCCCTGGTGGTACGGCGCCGCCTGCCCTGGGTCTCGTACCTCACCGCGCTCGTCTTCATCGGCTGGCTGCACGAGCTGACGCTGATCCAGTTCGCCCTGTACTCGGTCGGGCGCTACCGGGGGCGGCGGCCGGCCCTCCTGGCCACCCTCGGGTACATCGCCTTCGCGCTGGCCGTCTTCAGCGTCCCGGGCTGGCCCGAACCGCACGCCCACACGCTCAGCGCGTTCCTGAGCCTCGTCGTGCCGATCGGGGTGCTCGCCTCGGCCGTCGGCATCGCCGCCTACCGGCACGACCTCGTGGCGGAACTGGCCGCCCGGCGCGCCGAAGCGGCGGTGTTCCAGGCCGTCGAGCAGGAGCGCACCTCGGTCGCCCGGGACGTCCACGACTTCGTCGGCCGCGAGCTGACCCTGCTGACCGTGCGCTCCGAGGTGCTCTCGGCGCGGGCTCGCGAGACGGCGTACGCCAAGGACTTCGAGGAGCTCGCCGACACCGCGCGCCGGGCCCACCTCGTCCTCAACGAGATCATCGTGCAGCGCGGGGAGCGGGCCTCGACCCCGGGCGTGGAAGGGCTGGCGGCCCTCGCGCAGGAGAGCGGCCGGGCCGGTTCGCCCGTACGGCTGGCCCTGGATCCGCAGGCGCACGGGCTGTCGCCGCTGCGGCAGGCGGCGGTCTACCGGGTGGTCCAGGAATGCCTGACCAACGCGGCCAAGCACGCCGGCGGCGAAACGATCGACGTGTCGATCGAGGCGGACGGCCCGCGGTTGCGGATCGCCGTCAGCAACGGCCTGCCCGTCCGGACGCCGGCGCGCGCCCCCGTCTCGGCGGGCTCGGGCACGGCGAGCATGTCCGAGCGCGTGCGCAGCCTGGGCGGAACGCTCACGGCCACGCGCACGCAGGACTCGTACACGGTCGTGGCCACCCTGCCGCGCGGGTAGCCGCCGCCGGCCGCCACCGCCGAGCGCCGCCCTCAGGCCTTCGCCGGGACCAGCAGGCTGTTCAGCTCGTCCAGTTCCTCCACGCACCGGCCCGAGCCCAGCGCCACGCAGTCCAGCGGGGAGTCGGCGACGAACACCGGGATGCCCGTGGCCGAAGCCATCCGCAGGTCCAGGCCCGGCAGCAGGGCCCCGCCGCCGGTCAGCACGATGCCGTGCTCCATCACATCGCCCGACAGCTCCGGCGGGCACTCCTCCAGGGTGGCCCGCACCGCGGCGATGATCGCCTCGACCGGCTCGTCGAGGGCGGCCCGTACGTCCGCCGCCCCCAGCGCGAGCGTTTTCGGCATGCCTGCGACCCGCTCCCGGCCGCGCACCGTGAAGGTCCGCGTCTCCAGCTCCGGCCGCTCCGGCACCGGCCAGGCCGATCCGATGGCGACCTTGACGTCCTCGGCGGTGCGCTCCCCGATCAGCAGGCCGTGCTCCTTGCGCACGTGGTCCGTGATCGCGCCGTCCATCCGGTCCCCGCCGACCCGCAGCGACCGGGCGGTGACGATCCCGCCGAGCGAGATGACGGCGACCTCGGTGGTGCCGCCGCCGATGTCGACCACCATCGAGCCGCGCGGCTCGGCCACGGGCAGGCCCGCGCCGATCGCCGCCGCCATCGGCTCCTCGATCAGGTGGACGGCCCTGGCACCGGCCCGCGTCGAGGCGTGGACGATGGCCCGCCGTTCGACCGGGGTGACCCCGGAGGGCACGCAGATCACCATCCTGGTGCGCGGCCGCCGCCCGGGCACGGCCTTGCGGACGAAGTGCCGGATCATCTCCTCGGCGGCCTCGTAGTCGCAGATCACCCCGTCCTTCAGGGGGCGGATCGCGGTGATGGAGCCGGGGGTGCGGCCGATGGTCTCCTTGGCCTCGGTCCCCACGGCCAGGGCCGTGGTCGTGCCCGCCTTGACCGCCACCACGGACGGCTCATTGAGGACGATCCCGTGCCCCCGGGCGTAGACCAGGGTGTTCGCGGTCCCCAGATCGATCCCTATGTCGCGGCTGGAAGCGGACTTGTCGGTGCTGGCCTGCGGCATTTGTTCCCCTATCTCCTGTCCGCAAGGCTTGCATAACGATCAGGTCGCAGCGGCCGCCGAAGGTCCTGAAACGGCCGGGTCGAAAGTCCCCGGGCCCCCCGTCCGTAGACTGGCCCCGTGAGTGAGCAGCAGCCCGAGAGCAACGGACCCGACGACCGCGACGAGACCTCCGATCTCTTCGAACGGATCGTGGCCGAAGAGTCCGACCGCGACCCCGACCTGGCGGTGATCGAGGCCGGCAGCCGCACCCTGCGCGCCCAGGCCGGACCGCCCCAGGGCGACCCGGTACCGTCGCAGCCCCTCGACCCCGAGGTGGCGCGGGCGCTCCAGGAGGTGGAGCAGGAGCTCTCCACCCGCTGGGGCGAGACCAAGCTGGAGCCGTCCGTCACGCGGATCGCCGCGCTGATGGACGTCCTGGGCGAACCGCAGCGCGCGTACCCCTCCATCCACGTCACCGGCACCAACGGCAAGACCAGCACCGCCCGCATGATCGAGGCCCTGCTGAACGCCTTCGAGCTGCGCACCGGGCGCTACACCAGCCCGCACGTGCAGTCGGTCACCGAGCGGATCAGTCTCGACGGGGCGCCGATCACCGCCGAGCGCTTCATCGAGACGTACTACGACATCAAGCCCTACGTGGAGATGGTCGACTCCCAGGAGGAGTACCGGCTGTCCTTCTTCGAGGTGCTCACCGGTATGGCCTACGCGGCCTTCGCGGACGCCCCCGTCGACGCGGCCGTCGTCGAGGTCGGCATGGGCGGCACCTGGGACGCGACCAACGTGATCGACGGCGCGGTCGCGGTGATCACCCCGATCAGCCTGGACCACACGGACCGGCTCGGCTCCACGCCCGGGGAGATCGCCCAGGAGAAGGGCGGCGTCATCAAGCAGGACGCCACCGTGATCCTGGCGCAGCAGCCGGTGGACGCCGCGCAGGTGCTGCTGAAGAAGGCCGTCGAGGTGGACGCGACCGTGGCCCGCGAGGGCATGGAGTTCGGCGTCGTCTCGCGCGAGGTGGCGGTCGGCGGGCAGATGCTGACGCTGCGCGGCGTGGGCGGCGAGTACGACGGCATCTTCCTGCCGCTGTACGGCGCCCACATGGCGCACAACGCGGCGGTGGCGCTGGCGGCGGTCGAGGCCTTCTTCGGGGTCGGCGCGCAGCAGTCGCGTGAGCTGGACCTGGAGACCGTGCGCCGGGCCTTCGCCTCGGTGACCTCGCCGGGCCGGATGGAGGTCGTACGGCGCAGCCCGACGGTGGTCCTGGACGCGGCCCACAACCCGGCCGGCGCGCAGGTCACGGCGGAGGCGGTGACCGAGGCCTTCGGATTCAGCCGGCTGATCGGGGTCATGGCCGCGAGCGAGGGCAAGGACGTCAAGGGGGTCCTGGAGGCCTTCGAGCCGATCTTCGCGGAGATCGTGGTCACGGAGAACTCCAGCCACCGGGCGATGTCCGCGGACGAGCTGGCGGCGGTCGCGGTCGAGGTCTTCGGGCCGGACCGGGTGCAGGTGGAGCCGCGGCTGGACGACGCCCTGGAGGCGGCGATCACCCTGGCGGAGGAAGAGGCCGAGTACGGAGGGGCCGGGGTCCTGGTGACCGGTTCCGTGATCACGGTGGGCGAGGCCCGCCTGCTGCTGAAGAGGGGCTGAGGGATGCGCACGCTGTGTGCTTCGACGCTGATCGGCGAGTTCTTCGTGATCGGTTTCGCGGGGCTGGTGGCCATGAAGAACCCGTATCTGACCCAGGCCACGGTCTGGACGGTCTGCGGGATCGCCATGCTGCTGTCGGTGCTGCTGTGCGGGATGCTTTCGCGTCCGGGCGCCGTCCAGATCGGCTGGGCGCTCCAGATCGGGCTGATCCTGAGCGGGTTCGTGGTCCCGATGATGTTCATCCTGGGCGCGGCGTTCGCGGGCCTGTGGTGGTGCTCGGTGCACTACGGAACCAAGATCGACGCGATCAAGGCCCGCTGGGCGGCGGCGCAGGGCGAGGCCCAGGCCTGAGGCCGCGCGGCCCCGCTCCTCCGGGCCCGTTCGGCGCGGCCCGGGGTCCGCGCGAAGGCCCCGCTGACTCCCTGTAGCCTCGTCGGACCGCACCCGTATGCCGCAAGGAGCCGCAACATGACCCAGCGCACGCTCGTCATCCTCAAGCCCGACGCCGTCCGGCGGGGCCTGATCGGCGAGATCATCGGCCGCATCGAGCGGAAGGCCGGCTGGACCGTCCCCGCGATGGAGCTGCGCACGCTGGACCAGGAGACCCTGGAGACCCACTACGGCGAGCACAAGGGCAAGCCCTTCTACGAGCCGCTCATGGGCTTCATGGCGAGCGGTCCGGTCGTGGTCCTGGTGGTGGAAGGGGAACGCGTGATCGAGGGTGTCCGCCAGTTGGCCGGACCCACTGACCCGATCGCCGCGGCGCCCGGCTCCATCCGGGGGGACTTCGGCACCGTCACCCGGGAGAACCTGATCCACGCCTCGGATTCCGAGGAGTCCGCGGAGCGCGAGCTGAAGCTGTTCTTCCCCTCGCTCTGACGAGTCCTTCCTGACGTAACATCAGCCGAATAGCGCTCATGACCTGGGGCGACCGAAGTAATTTCGGTCGCCCTTCGGTATTACCGGGCGGGAGCGGGAACGCATGTGCAGGACACGTCGTCACCACTAGGGGGCGGGTTTCGGTTCCGGCGGGATTGCCGGAGTCCCGTCGCGCGGTGTTCGTACTTGCGGCATTACGATGGGGCCTCCACCCACACACCCACCTCGCCGACCTGACAGCAGCCGCTATCAACTGGAAGGCCAGACGCTCCTCATGGGGAACAAGGGGAACAACATGTCGTTCATCGGCCGTGACATGGCGATCGACCTCGGGACCGCCAACACGCTGGTGTACGTGAGGGGCCGGGGGATCGTCCTGAACGAGCCGTCCGTGGTCGCCATCAACACGAACACCGGTGGCATCCTGGCGGTCGGCTCCGAGGCGAAGAAGATGATCGGCCGGACGCCCGGCAACATCGTCGCCGTACGGCCCCTCAAGGACGGCGTGATCGCCGACTTCGAGATCACCGAGCGTATGCTCCGGTACTTCATCCTCAAGATCCACAAGCGCCGCTACCTGGCCCGTCCGCGCGTCGTGGTCTGCGTCCCCTCCGGCATCACCGGAGTCGAGCGCCGCGCCGTCATCGAGGCGTCCACGCAGGCCGGCGCCCGCCAGGTGCACATCATCGAGGAGCCCATGGCCGCCGCCATCGGCTCGGGCCTGCCCGTCCACGAGGCCACCGGCAACATGGTCGTGGACATCGGCGGCGGCACCACCGAGGTCGCCGTCATCTCCCTCGGCGGAATCGTCACGGCGCAGTCCATCCGGGTCGCCGGCGACGAGCTCGACAACGCGATCATCCAGCACATCAAGAAGGAGTACTCGCTCCTCCTCGGTGAGCGCACGGCCGAGCAGATCAAGATCACCATCGGGTCGGCCTACGACCTCGACAAGGACGAACACACCGAGATCCGCGGCCGGGATCTGGTCTCCGGCCTCCCGAAGACGGTCGTGATCTCCGCCGCCGAGGTCCGCAAGGCCATCGAGGAGCCGGTCAACGCCATCGTCGACGCGGTCAAGACCACCCTCGACAAGTGCCCGCCCGAGCTCTCCGGCGACATCATGGACCGCGGCATCGTGCTGACCGGCGGCGGCGCCCTGCTCCGCGGACTCGACGAGCGGCTGCGCCGCGAGACGGGCATGCCGATCCACATCGCCGAGGACCCGCTCGACTCCGTCGCCCTCGGCTCCGGCAAGTGCGTGGAGGAGTTCGAGGCACTCCAGCAGGTTCTGGACGCCCAGCCCCGGCGCTGACACACCCCCGTCCGGGGGCCATGCGGAACACAAGGATCCGCCGTACGGGTGCTGCCGCGCCCGTGCGGCGGATCGTTGATATACAGACCCATAAGTTTCCGACGAGGAAGGCACGGCCGCCGCACGTGAGGGACACACGAGAAAGCCGGCTGCTCCTGGTGCTTCTGATCGCCATCGCGTTCGCATTGATCACGGTGGACATCAGGGCAGGCGAGGAGTCTCCGGTCGACGGCGCCCGGCAGGCCGCCGCAGCGGCCTTCGGCCCCGTGGAGAAGGGGGTCGCGACCGCGGTCGACCCCGTCGCCAACGCCATAGGGGCCGTAAGGGACTCCGGCGAACGCCACAACCGCATCGCCACGCTGGAGCGCGAGAACGCCGCCCTGAAGGCCAAGCTGGGCAGCGACGACCAGACCCGCAGCCGCATCCACGAGCTCGACGAGATGCTCAAGCGGGCCGGCGCCGGACAGTACGGAATCAAGGGCGCCGAGGTCATCGCCATAGGAGCGGCCCAGGGCTTCTCCTGGACCGTCACCATCGACGCCGGCAGCAAGGACGGCATCGAACGCGACATGACCGTACTGAACGGGGAGGGACTCGTCGGCCGGGTCGCCACCGTGGGCCCCGACACCGCCACCGTCGTCCTCGCCAACGACCCCGACTTCACCGTGGGCACCCGCCTGGAGAAGACCGGCGAGCTCGGCTTCGCCACCGGACAGGGCGACCGCGCCCTCTCCGTCCAGATGCTCAACGGCAAGGCCAAGGTCGCCCCCGGAGACCGGCTCGTCACCTTCGGCTCCCGCGGCAACAAGCCGTTCGTACCCGGCGTCCCGATCGGAGAGGTCGTCAAGGTCGACCCCTCGCGCGGCGATCTGACCCGCACCGTCTGGGTGCGTCCCTTCGTCGGATTCTCGCGCCTGGACATCGTCGGCGTCGTCGTCATGCCGCCCCGCGAGGACCCGCGCGACGCCGTACTGCCGCCCAAGCCCGAGGTGAAGCCCACCCCGACGGTCACCGTCACCGTCACGCCTTCGCCGTCCGCCAGCGTGCCCGGCAAGCCGGCCGACGAGTAGGAGCTGACCGTCATGCGCTTCAACCGGATCCTGCTTTCGGCCACGCTGATCGTGGTCGCCCTCGTCGTCCAGGTCTCCGTCCTGGGCCGGCTGCAACTGCCCGGCGCCGTACCCGACCTGGTCCTGCTCACCGTCGTCGCGCTCGCCCTGGTGTACGGGCACCTCAGCGGCGCGCTCATCGGCTTCGCCGCCGGACTCCTCGCCGACCTGGCCCCGCCCGCCGACCACGCCGCCGGGCGGTACGCGCTCGTGCTCTGCGTCATCGGGTACGCCGCCGGCCTGGCCCGCCCCGACTCCGGGCGGTTCCGCTCCGCCTGGGGCCCGATGCTGACCGTCGTCGCCGCCGCGATCGGCTCCACCCTGCTCTACGCCGGGGTGGGCGCCCTCGTCGGCGACACGGCCGCCCGCCACGTCGGACTCACCGGGCTGCTGTTCACCGCGACCCTCTACGACCTGCTGCTCGCCCCCTTCACCGTGCCGTTCATCATGGCGCTGGCCCGCCGCGCCGAGAACGACCCGATGGCCGTCGAAGCGGGCGGCGGCCAGAGCACGGCCGCCGACGTGTCCTCCGGCTGGCTCGCCGGCGGCACCGGCCTGCGCATCGGCAGCCAGCGCGGCGGCCTGCGGCGCGGGCTCGCACGCGGCCGCGCCAACAAGGCCGGCCGGATAAAGGGCGTCAAGGCGATCAAGAGTGTGAAGAGCGTCAAGAAGCTGTGAGGGAGGAGCTCCCGTGACCAACGCCCCCGAGACCGGCCGCACCTCCCGCGTGCGGATCAGACTCGTGATCATGCAGGTGCTCCTCCTCTCCTTCCTCTGCACCCTCGGCGGGCGCCTGTGGTACCTCCAGGTCCGCAACGGCGCCGAGTACTACCACGAGGCCAAGAGCAACCACGTCCAGCAGGTCGTCCAGCCGGCCGTCCGCGGCTCGATCCTGGACGCCCGCGGCGTCCCCCTCGCCGACAACGAGACCCGCCTGGTCGTCTCCGCCAGCCGCACCGCGCTGATGAAGATGAAGGACAAGGGCAAGGGCGTCCTGACCCGGCTCGCGGGCGTGCTGGACATGACGCCGCAGGACGTCATGAACAAGGTCCGCGTCTGCGACTCCCAGACCCCCAAGCCCTGTTGGAACGGCTCCCCCTACCAGCCGATCCCGGTCACCACCGAGGCCACCACCCAGCAGGCCCTCCAGATCCGCGAACGCCCCGAGGAGTACCCCGGCATCACCGCCGAGCCCACCGCCGTACGCCGCTACCCCGCGCCCGGCGGCGCCAACACCGGCCAGGTGCTCGGCTACCTCTCCCCGGTCACCGACGACGAGATCCAGAAGGCCAAGAACACCAACTCCCCGCTGCTGCGCTCCGACCAGGTCGGCCGCTTCGGCCTGGAGCGCACGTACGACCGCACCCTGCGCGGCAAGTCCGGCGTCACCCGCTACGAGGTCGACAACCTCGGCCGGGTCATGGGCCAGGCCAAGAACGACCCCACCGTCGCCGGCGCCCACCTCGTCACCAGCATCGACGCCCGCGTCCAGGGCGTCGCCGAGTACGAGCTGAACGCGGCCATGGTCGAGGCCCGCAAGCAGATCGACCGCAACACCGGCGTCCCCTACAAGGCCGACGCCGGCGCCGTGGTCGTCCTGGAGTCCAAGACGGGCCGGGTCGTGGCCATGGCCTCCATGCCCACGTACGACCCGAACGTCTGGGTCGGCGGGATCTCCGGCAAGGACTACGCCAAGCTGACCGCCAAAGAGGCCAACGTCCCGCTGATGAACCGGGCGATCCAGGGCCAGGCCGCCCCCGGCTCCATCTTCAAGGTGATCCCGACCGCCGCCGCGGTCAACGCGGGCTACGACTTCGACGGGGACTACCCCTGCCCCAGCTCGTACGCCATCGGCGGCCAGGTCTTCAAGAACTTCGAGTCCCAGGGCCACGGCAACATCACCCTCGGCCGCGCCCTCGAAGTCTCCTGCGACACCGTGTTCTACGCCCTCGGCCACCAGCAGTGGATCAAGGACGGCGGGCTCCACCCGAAGAAGCCCCCGGCCGAGATCTTCTACAAGACCGCCCACCAGTTCGGCCTCGGCGCCGAGACCCACGTGGACCTGCCGGGCGAGGAGAAGGGCCGGGTCCCCGACCGGGCGTGGAAGCAGAAGTTCTGGCAGGCCAACAAGGACATGTGGTGCAAGAGCGGGAAGAAGGGCGGCACCTACGTCGAGCTGCTCTCCTACGAGAACTGCCTCGAAGGCAACCTCATGCGCGCCGGTGACGCCATCAACTACTCCATCGGACAGGGCGACACCCTGGTCACCCCGATCCAGATGGCCACCATCTACGCGGCCATCTCCAACGGCGGCACCATGTGGAACCCGACCATCGGCAAGGCCGTCATCAGCGCCGACGGCAAGCACGTCGAGCCGATCCCGCCGCAGTCCCACGGCAAGCTGCCCATGACCGAGGCCACCCGCGTCAAGATCAACGCCGCCCTGGAGGGCGTCGCCACCCGCGGCACCGCGGCCTGGCGCTTCGGCGGCTGGCCGCAGAAGCAGATCCCCATGCACGCCAAGACCGGTACCGCCGAGGTCTACGGCAAGCAGACCACCTCCTGGTTCGCCACGTACACCGAGGACTTCACGATCGTGATGACGATCTCCCAGGGCGGTACCGGTTCGGGTGCCTCCGGACCCGCCGTCCGCAACATCTACAACGCCATCTACGGTCTGAGCATGTCCGGCAAGCAGGACACCGAGAAGGCCTTCCTGCTCAAGCCGGAGGCCAAGCTCCCCACCATCGGGCCCGACGGAACCATCGACGCCCCCGACATCAAGCCGTACGTGCCCCCGTCCCCGGAGGACCTGGCGCCCCCCGCGCTCGCCGGTCCCCCCGCACCACCCGCCGCGCGGCAGGACTGAGACCCCGATGCAGACCGCGAACAAGTTCTCCGTATCCCGGTACGCGCCCGAGCGCGGCACGATGGCCAAGCTGACCTCGCGCGACTCCGTGCTGCGCCGGCTCGACTGGCCGATACTCCTCTCGGCGCTCGCCCTGTCCTTCATCGGCGCCCTGCTGGTGTGGTCGGCGACCCGCAACCGCACCCAGCTCAACCAGGGCGACCCGTACTACTTCCTCATCCGGCACGCCCTGAACACCGGCATCGGCCTCGTGCTGATGATCGGCACCGTCTGGCTCGGCCACCGCACCCTGCGCGGCGCCGTCCCGATCCTGTACGGGCTCTCCCTGGTGCTGATCCTCGCCGTGCTCACCCCGCTCGGCGCCACCATCAACGGCGCCCACGCGTGGATCGTGATCGGCGGCGGCTTCTCGCTCCAGCCCTCCGAGTTCGTCAAGATCACGATCATCCTGGTCATGGCCATGCTGCTGGCCACCCGGGTGGACGCGGGTGACCTCGTCCACCCGGACCACCGCACCGTCGTCAAGGCGCTGTGCCTGGCCGCCGCGCCGATGGGCATCGTCATGCTGATGCCCGACCTCGGCTCCGTCATGGTCATGGTCGTCATCGTGCTCGGCGTGCTGCTCGCCTCCGGCGCCTCCAACCGCTGGGTGGTCGGCCTGATGGGATCCGGCGCGGCCGGGGCCGTCCTGATCTGGCAGCTCGGCGTGCTCGACGAGTACCAGATCAACCGCTTCGCGGCCTTCGCCAACCCCGAACTGGACCCCGCCGGCGTCGGCTACAACACCAACCAGGCCCGCATCGCGATCGGCTCGGGCGGGCTGACCGGCTCCGGGCTCTTCAAGGGCTCGCAGACCACCGGCCAGTTCGTGCCCGAACAGCAGACCGACTTCGTCTTCACGGTGGCGGGGGAGGAGCTCGGCTTCCTCGGCGCCGGGCTCATCCTGGTCCTGCTCGGCATCATCCTCTGGCGGGCCTGCATGATCGCCCGCGAGACCACCGAGCTGTACGGGACGATCGTGTGCGCAGGCATCATCGCCTGGTTCGCCTTCCAGGCCTTCGAGAACATCGGGATGACCCTCGGGATCATGCCGGTGGCCGGCCTCCCACTGCCGTTCGTCTCCTACGGAGGCTCGTCCATGTTCGCCGTCTGGGTGGCGGTCGGGCTACTCCAGTCGATCCGGGTGCAACGGCCGATGTCGGCCTAGCGGGGCCGATCTTCGGCCGGTTCGGCCGCGGATCCCCCGTTCACCCTGCCGTCGTGATCCGTTCAGGATTAAGTTCGATGCATGGCGGACACGAAACGCGAGATCGAGCGCAAATTCGAGTTCACGACGGACAAGGCCGCGCGCCGCGGAATCCCGGACCTGACCGGCACGGACGCGATCGCGTCCGTCGCCGACCAGGGCACCGTCGACCTCGACGCGGTCTACTACGACACCCCCGACCAGCGACTCGCCGCCGACGGCCTCACCCTGCGGCGGCGCACCGGCGGCGCGGACGCCGGCTGGCACCTCAAACTGCCCGTCGCCCCGGGCGTCCGTGACGAGATCGGCGCCCCCCTCGCCGACACCGTCCCGCGCGCCCTCGCGGCCCTGGTCCGCTCCCGGGTCCGGGACGCCGCCCTGGAACCCCAGGTCCGCCTGGTCTCCTCGCGCCGCGTGAGCCACCTCCTCGACGCCGAGGGCATGCTCCTCGCGGAGCTCTCCACCGACGCCGTCCGCGCCGAACGGGACGAGGCCGCCGTTTCCTGGACCGAGGTCGAGGTGGAGCTCGCCGACGGCGCCGACCCGGCGCTCCTCGACGCCGTCGAGAAGAGGTTCCGCAAGGCCGGGCTCAAGGTCTGCGACGCCCCGTCGAAGCTGGCCCGGGCCCTCGCCGAGACGGGCACCGAGCCGCCGGCCCGGCCCCGCCCCGCCGCCGAGGAGGGCACCGCGGGCGCGCTGGTCCTCTCGTACCTGCGCGAACAGCGCGACACCCTCGTCGCCCAGGACCCGGCCGTCCGCCGCAACCTGCCCGACTCCGTCCACCAGATGCGGGTCGCCTGCCGCCGGGCGCGCAGCGCCTTCAAGACGTACCGCAAGATCCTGGACCGCGCCGTCACCGATCCGCTCGGCGAGGAACTGCGCTGGCTCGCCGCCGAACTCGGCCTCGACCGGGACCAGGAAGTCCTCTACGACCGCATCCAGACCCACCTCACCGAGCTCCCCCGCGCCCTCGTGGTCGGCCCGGTCCGCGGCCGCCTGCGGACGTGGAACAACGCGCGCCGCGCGGGAACCCGGCGGCGGGCCGTCGCCGCCCTCGACGCCAAGCGGTACACGGCCCTGCTCGACGCCCTCGACGCGCTGCTGGCCGAGCCGCCCCTGCTCCCGCGCGCCGCCGAGCCGGCCGCCCGGCCCGTGCCCAAGGCCGTACTCAAGGACCACGAGCGGCTCGCCAAGCGGGTCGCCGGCGCACTCGACCTGGACCCGGGCGTGGAGCGCGACCTCGCCCTCCACGAGGCCCGCAAAGCCGCCAAACGCGCCCGCTATGCGGCGGAAGCGGCCGTACCCGAGCTCGGAAAGCCGGCGAAACACCTGGCCAAGGCCGTGAAATCGGTCCAGAGCCTGCTCGGCGACCACCAGGACAGCGTCGTCGCCCGCGAAGCCCTGCGCGGCCTCGGCGCGCAAGCGGCCGGAGCGGGCGAGTCCGCATTCACCTGGGGCGTGCTCTACGCCCGCGAGGAGGCCCTGGCCGCACGGGATGAGCAGGAGCTGGTGGACGTATGGGCACAAGCCGCCGACCCCGCGCTCCGGGCGGAGCTGGGCGGCTAGGCGCCGATCACGGCGGCAGGGGGCGGCTGCGCCTCGGGTTACGCTTGAGAGTCGCCCCCTGCCCGCTTCACGAAAGTCGCGTGATGTCCGAGTCGGTCTTCCCACAGCTCGAAGCTCTGCTCCCGCATGTGCAGAAGCCCATCCAGTACGTAGGCGGTGAACTCAACTCCACCGTCAAGCCGTGGGAATCCTGCGACGTCCGCTGGGCGCTCATGTACCCGGACGCGTACGAGGTCGGGCTGCCCAACCAGGGCGTCATGATCCTGTACGAGGTGCTGAACGAGCGCGAGGGCGTGCTCGCGGAGCGCACCTACAGCGTGTGGCCGGACCTCGAAGAACTGATGCGCGAGCACAAGGTGCCGCAGTTCACCGTGGACAGCCACCGCCCCGTGGGCGCCTTCGACGTGTTCGGCCTGTCGTTCTCCACGGAGCTGGGCTACACGAACATGCTGACGGCCCTGGACCTGGCGGGCATCCCGCTGGAGGCCAGGAACCGTACGGTCGACCACCCCATCGTCCTCGCGGGCGGCCACGCGGCCTTCAACCCCGAGCCGATCGCGGAGTTCATCGACTGCGCGGTCATCGGCGACGGCGAGCAGGCCGTCCTCGACATGACCGAGATCATCCGCACGTGGAAGGCCGAGGGCCGTCCGGGCGGGCGCGAAGAGGTCCTCTTCCGCCTGGCCAAGACCGGCCAGGTCTACGTGCCGGGCTTCTACGACGTCGACTACCTGCCCGACGGCCGCATCGCGCGCGTCGCGCCGAACAAGTCGGGCGTCCCGTACCGCGTGTCCAAGCACACGGTCATGGACCTCGACGAGTGGCCCTACCCGAAGCAGCCGCTGGTCCCGCTCGCCGAGACCGTCCACGAGCGGATGTCCGTCGAGATCTTCCGCGGCTGCACCCGCGGCTGCCGTTTCTGCCAGGCCGGCATGATCACGCGCCCCGTGCGGGAGCGAAGCATCACCGGCATCGGCGAGATGGTCGAGAAGGGCCTCAAGGCGACCGGCTTCGAGGAGGTCGGCCTCCTCTCGCTGTCCTCCGCGGACCACTCCGAGATCGCCGACATCGCCAAGGGCCTCGCGGACCGCTACACCGACGACAAGGTGGGCCTGTCCCTCCCGTCGACCCGCGTGGACGCGTTCAACGTGGACCTGGCGAACGAGCTGACCCGCAACGGGCGCCGCTCCGGCCTGACCTTCGCCCCCGAGGGCGGCTCCGAGCGCATGCGCAAGGTCATCAACAAGATGGTCTCGGAAGAGGACCTGATCCGCACCGTCGCCACCGCCTACGGCAACGGCTGGCGCCAGGTGAAGCTGTACTTCATGTGCGGCCTGCCGACCGAGACCGACGAGGACGTGCTCCAGATCGGCGACATGGCGGTCAACGTCATCGCCAAGGGCCGCGAGGTCTCCGGCCAGAACGACATCCGCTGCACGGTGTCGATCGGCGGTTTCGTGCCGAAGCCGCACACACCCTTCCAGTGGGCGCCGCAGCTGTCGGCCGAGGAGACGGACGCCCGCCTGGGCAAGCTCCGCGACAAGATCCGCGCCGACAAGAAGTACGGCCGCTCCATCGGCTTCCGCTACCACGACGGCAAGCCGGGCATCGTCGAGGGCCTCCTCTCGCGCGGTGACCGCCGCATCGGCGACGTCATCCGCGCCGTGTACGAGTCGGGCGGCCGCTTCGACGGCTGGCGCGAGCACTTCTCGTACGACCGCTGGATGCAGGCCGCGGAGAAGACGCTGCCGGCCTACGGCGTGGACGTGGCCTGGTACACGACCCGCGAGCGCACCTACGAGGAGGTCCTGCCCTGGGACCACCTGGACTCCGGTCTCGACAAGGACTGGCTCTGGGAGGACTGGCAGGACGCCCTCGACGAGACCGAGGTCGAGGACTGCCGCTGGACCCCGTGCTTCGACTGCGGCGTCTGCCCGCAGATGGACACCCACATCCAGATCGGCCCGACGGGCCAGAAGCTGCTCCCGCTGAGCGTCGTGGGCGGCGGCCCGAAGAGCGCGTGACACCACACGGATGTCCCCCGTCGGAAGGCGGGGGACATCCGTGTTTCCACAGGCCGGAGCCGCAACGGCCGGGGGGTTTTGGGTGTCCTTACGGGTATGGAACTCGACAAGCGGCAGGTCCCGGACGGTGGCGAGGGCTGCCTCGTGGGCGTGGTGCGGGTGCCCGTCAAGATCGTGGCCTTGATCGTCGTACTGCCCGTACGGGTGGTTTGGGATCTGCTCGTCGCGTTCGGGCAGGCCGTTCACCGGTACCTGCTGGGGCCGCTCACCGTGTACGTGCTGGAGCCGCTGCTGCGTGGAATCGGCCTGGTGCTGACCGTGCTGCTCAAGCTGGTGTTCGTGTGGCCCTGGGTGGGGCTGTGGCGGTACGTGCTCCAGCCGTTCCACGCGCATCTGCTCGCGCCCGTCGGCCGCGGCCTGTACGCGTACCTCCTGCGCCCGCTCGGCCGGGCTCTGGCCTGGGTCGGGCGCGGCGGACTGCGGTACCTGCTCGCTCCGCTGGCCAAGGGCGTGTCGTGGCTGCTGTGGGCGCTCGCCATGACCCTCTTCGTCTGGCCCTGGGTCGGGCTGTGGCGGTACGTGCTCACCCCCGTCGGACGGGGACTGGCCCGGGTGGGCGCGGTGCTCCACCGGTACGTGCTCACCCCCGCCGGGCAGGCGCTGGCGTGGACGGGCGCCGTGTTCCACCGGTACGTCCTGCGGCCGGTCGGGCTCGGGGTGTACCGGTACCTGCTCGCGCCGCTCGGGCAGGTGCTCGTCTGGGCCTGGCACGTCGCCGGGCGGATCGTGCGCGCGGTCTGGCGCGGAGTCCGGCTGCTCGGGTGGGTGCTCGTCGGCTGGCCGGCGGCGCAGGTGTACCGGCACGTGCTGACACCGGTCGGACATGTCGTACGGGATGTGTGGCGCACCGTCCGCAACACCGTCCGCGAGGTGCGTGCCGAGGTGCGAAGGGCCCTGTTCGGGGGCCCCGGCCGGGAACCGGCGAGGTCGCGGGCGCGTACTCTGGGTAGTACGACAGCCGTGGGCGACACGCCCGCCGCTCCCGAGATCTCCTGGCGCAAGCGAGGGTGAGCCGGAGAGCGCCGGCTCACCAGACCTCAGGGCGACGCGCGAGCCGCGGAGCCCCGCACAAGGAGAAGAACCACTGGGCAAGCGACAGCCCGAAGGCCCGCCCCCCGCACCGGTGGTGCAGCGCATCCGACTGCGCTACACCAAGCGCGGCCGCCTCCGGTTCACCAGCCACCGAGACTTCCAGCGCGCGTTCGAGCGCGCCCTGCGCCGCGCCGAGGTGCCCATGGCGTACTCGGCCGGCTTCACCCCGCACCCCCGCGTGTCGTACGCGAACGCCGCGCCGACCGGGACCGGCAGCGAGGCGGAGTACCTGGAGATCGCCCTCGCGGAGCCCCGCGACCCCGAGAAGCTGCGCGAGCTGCTCGACGAGTCGATGCCGGTCGGGCTCGACATCACCGAGGCCGTCGAGGCCCGTACCTCCGGGCTCGCCGACCGTCTGACCGCCTCCGTGTGGGAGCTGCGGCTGGAGGGTGTGGAGGGCGCCGACGCCCAGCGCGCGGTCGAGGCCTTCCTCGCCGCCGAGGCGGTGGAGGTGCAGCGCCGCACCAAGAACGGCATGCGCACCTTCGACACCCGCGGGGCCGTGGTGAGCCTCGAGACGGTTCCCGCCCCGGCTGATAGGACGCCGGACAGTGCTTGTGCGATACTGCGGCTGGTTGTTCGGCATCTGACACCTGCCGTTCGACCCGACGACGTCCTGTCCGGTCTCCAAGCTGTGGCCGACCTGGCGCCGCCGGTCCCCGCAGCGGTGACCAGGCTGGCGCAGGGGCTCTTCGACGAGGAGTCCGGCACGGTGACCGACCCGCTCGCGCCCGACCGCGAGGCTGTCACGGCCGCCCCACCCACGGCCGCCGTAGCAGCCGACGCGAAGGCGCCGGAAGGTCCCGCCGCGTAGGGATCGTCGTCGTCGCGCAGCCCTGGCACTCGGGAGCCACCTGGGTCGGGCCGCGCACAGACCTGAAGACTTCCGCCAGGCCGTACGACAAGACGTACGGAACCGGCGGCCATGGACTACAGCTCCCGTGTGGCGAACGCGCCCCGGAGGCCGGGACCGCGCTGATCGCGCGGAACCGTGCCGGACCGGAAGTCAGCCGCGGCGCCCGGGGGCGTGACGGGAGAACCGCCCGCATGCTCGACAACGAAACCAACAACACCACCGGTGGCGCCGACAGCGGCAGCCCGAGCGACAACCTGCCCCCGCGCAGGCGCCGCCGCGCCGCGTCGCGGCCGGCGGGCCCGCCCGGTGGGACCGCCGCCGAGGCCGCTCCGGCCGCCGCGGTGACCGAGGCCGAGGCCGCTC
>NZ_LFML01000122.1:0-409 GCF_001044425.1 Streptomyces roseus | reverse complement strand
GCCGCAGAGGCCGCCCCGGCCGCCGCTCAGGCCGCTCAGGCTCCCGCCGAGGCCCCGGCCGCTCCGGCTGCCGAGGAGTCCGCTGCTCCGGCGCCGCGTGCCCGTCGCCGTGCGACGCGTGCCGTCGCCGCTCCGGAGGCTCCGGCTGCCGCCGAGGCCGCCGTCGAGGCTGCCCCGGCCGTGCCGGTCGTCGAGGAGCCTGCCGCTCCGGCGCCGCGTGCCCGCCGCCGTGCGACGCGTGCCGCGGCCGCTCCGGAGGCTCCGGCTGCCGCCGAGGCTGCCGCCGAGGCCGCCGTAGAGGCCGCCGCTGTCGCCCCGGCTGCCGAGGAGTCCGCTGCTCCGGCGCCGCGTGCCCGCCGCCGTGCCACCCGCGCCGTCGCCGCTCCGGAGGCCCCGGCCGCCGCCGAGA
>NZ_LFML01000121.1 GCF_001044425.1 Streptomyces roseus | reverse complement strand
GGGCGAGTTCGACGTCATCCACGACAACCAGACGCTCGGCTACGGCCTCCTCGCCGACCTCGGCGCCCCGCTCGTCACCACCATCCACCACCCCATCACCGTCGACCGCGAGCTGGACCTGGCCGCCGCCAAGAGCCGCCGCCGGCGGGCCTCCGTGCGGCGCTGGTACGGCTTCACCCGCATGCAGGGGCGCGTCGCCCGCCGGCTGCCCTCCGTGCTGACCGTCTCCGGTTCCTCCAAGCAGGAGATCGCCGAGCACCTGGGCGTGCGCGACGAGCGGATCCACGTCGTCCACATCGGCGCCGACACCGACTTGTGGTCGCCCGACGCGTCCGTCGCCGAGGTACCGGGGCGGATCGTCACCACCTCCAGCGCCGACGTCCCGCTCAAGGGCCTCGTCCACCTCGTCGAGGCGCTCGCGAAGCTGCGCACCGAGCAGCCCGAGGCCCACCTCGTCGTCGTCGGCAAGCGCGCCGAGCAGGGCCCGGTCGCCCGTGCGATCGAAACGTACGGGCTTCAGGACGCGGTCCGCTTCGTCAAGGGCATCACCGACGCCGAGCTCGTCGACCTGGTGCGCAGCGCGCAGATCGCCTGCGTGCCCTCCCTGTACGAGGGCTTCTCGCTGCCCGCCGCCGAGGCGATGGCCACCGGTACCCCGCTGGTGGCCACCACCGGCGGCGCGATCCCCGAGGTCACGGGCCCCGACGGCGAGACCTGCCTCGCGGTGCCGCCCGGTGACGCGGACGCGTTGGCGGCCGCGCTGGGCCGGCTGCTGGGCGACGCCCGGCTGCGGACCCGCCTCGGCGCTGCCGGACGGGAGCGGGTGCTGGCCCGGTTCACGTGGGCCAGAGCCGCCGAGGGGACCGCAGCGCACTACCGCGCCGCCATCGAGCAGGCAGCACGCAGCCGCCGCGCGCGGTGACCTTCCGCCTCTTCCACACCACCACCCCCGTACACCCCCGCGACCGCGAAGGCAGGACCCCGTGCTGACCGTCGATTTCTCCCGGTTCCCGCTCGCCGCAGGCGACCGTGTGCTCGATCTGGGCTGCGGCGCCGGCCGGCATGCCTTCGAGTGCTACCGGCGCGGTGCCCAGGTGGTCGCAGTCGACCGCAACGGCGAGGAGATCCGCGAGGTCGCCAAGTGGTTCGCCGCCATGAAGGAGGCCGGTGAGGCCCCGGCCGGCGCCACCGCCACCGCCATGGAGGGCGACGCGCTGGCCCTGCCGTTTCCCGACGATTCCTTCGACGTCGTCATCATCTCCGAGGTGATGGAGCACATCCCCGACGACAAGGGCGTGCTCGCCGAGATGGTCCGCGTCCTCAAGCCCGGCGGCCGCATCGCCATCACCGTCCCGCGCTACGGCCCGGAGAAGATCTGCTGGGCGCTGAGCGACGCGTACCACGAGGTCGAGGGCGGGCACATCCGCATCTACAAGGCGGACGAGCTGCTCGGGAAGATGGAGGCCGCCGGCCTCGAGCCGTACGGCACCCACCACGCCCACGGGCTGCACTCCCCGTACTGGTGGCTCAAGTGC
This sequence comes from Streptomyces roseus, assembly GCF_001044425.1. Taxonomy (GTDB): domain Bacteria; phylum Actinomycetota; class Actinomycetes; order Streptomycetales; family Streptomycetaceae; genus Streptomyces; species Streptomyces roseus. The sequence goes on along the minus strand of NZ_LFML01000121.1, from coordinate 12,139 downwards.
GCGTTCGGCGTCGACAACGACAAGGCGCTGCCGGTGAAGGCGTACCACAAGCTCCTGGTCTGGGACATCATGAAGAAGCCGCTGGCCACGCGCCTCGCGGAGCAGGCGCTCAACCCGGTCATCGGCAAGAGCTTCGTGGCGTACGCGACGAAGCCGCACCTTCCTGTCGGCGCGGCGAAGTGAGCTCGCCCGGGCGTACCGAACGCCTCGTGCTGGACGGGGTGCTGACCGCCGAGGAGGCCGCCGCGACGGTCGCCGGGATCCTGGCCGCCCAGCGCTCCGACGGGGCCATCCCGTGGTTCCGGGGCCACCACCTGGACCCGTGGGACCACACCGAGGCCGCGATGGCCCTCGACGCCGCCGGCGAGCACGAGGCCGCGGAGCGGGCGTACGACTGGCTGGCCCGGCACCAGAACGCCGACGGCTCCTGGTACGCGGCGTACGCTGACCGGCCGGACGGGGTGGACACGGCCGAGCCGCAGGACGCGAGCCGGGAGTCCAACTTCGTCGCGTACATAGCCGTCGGCGTCTGGCACCACTACCTGGCCACCGGCGACGACCCGTTCCTGGACCGCATGTGGCCGGCGGTCTACGCGGCGACCGAGTTCGTCCTCGGACTCCAGCAGCCGGGCGGGGAGATCGGCTGGAAGCGCGAGGCCGACGGCACTGCCGTCACGGACGCGCTGCTCACCGGCTCCTCCTCGATCCACCAGGCGCTGCGCTGCGCGCTGGCGATCGCCGAGCACCGCGAGGAGCCGCAGCCCGACTGGGAGCTGGCGGCGGGGTCCCTCGGGCACGCGATCCGGCTCCACCCGGAGCGGTTCCTGGACAAGTCCCGGTACTCGATGGACTGGTACTACCCGGTGCTGGGCGGCGCGCTCTGCGGTGCGCGGGCGAAGGCGCGGATCGAGGAGCGCTGGGAGGAGTTCGTGGTGCCCGGGCTCGGCGTGCGCTGCGTCCTGCCGAACCCGTGGGTGACGGGCGGGGAGTCCTGCGAGCTCGCGCTGGCCCTGTGGGCGATGGGAGAGTCGGACCGGGCGCTGGAGATCCTGCGCTCGATCACGCACCTGCGCGCGGACAACGGCATGTACTGGACGGGTTACGTCTTCGAGGACGGGGCCGTGTGGCCGGTCGAGCAGACGACCTGGACGGCCGGGTCGCTGCTGCTCGCCGTGGCGGCGCTGGGCGGCGACGAGGCCACCGGGGCGGTGTTCGGGGGGCTGGAGCTGCCGTCGGGACTGGAGCCGGACTGCTGTGGGCGGGGCTGAGCGCGGAGAGCCGCGCAGCGGGAGCCGAGTGCTCAGGGCCGAGCGCAGAGGGCCGAGCGCGGAGATGAGGGCGGGCCGCCGCGGACGGAGGCCCGCCCTCACCCGAACTCGCGGTCAGCGGCGGTAGAGCCGGCCCGCGATGAGGTGGCCGATGACGAGGTAGGCCACGGCCGCGATGCCGTAGCCGACGACGACCTGGACCCACTCGCGATCGAAGGTGAACAGGTCGTAGGACCATCCGGCCAGCCAGGTGGCGGCGTCGTGGATGAACTCCACGAGGCCGTTGCCCCGGTTGGCGTCGAGGAAATAGAGCAGGACCCACAAGCCGATCGTGAAGGCCATCACGTCCGCCACCGCGGCGACGACCCGGCCGGCTTGAACGCCTCCTCGGGCGTGTACTCCGGTGTGTGTGCGCATGCAGCTCGTCTTGCCCCGTAAGGGTGAACCAAACCCGAACGGGTCATCCAAGTGGCGCAGCACTGGGGCCCGGGTGACGCTGCGGGAGACACCTCACTCCCCGGAGGTCCACCGTGTCGAAACCCAGCGAGTCCATATCCACCAGCACCCGGTTCCGCCGCGCCGTCACGGCCCTGTTCGTGTCCGGCGCGCTGCTCGCGGGCGCCACCGCCTGCGGCGGCGGCTCCGCCCGTGGATCCGGCGGTGGTGAGCCCGCGCGCGCGGGCGTGGCCCTGTCCATGGCCGCGCAGCAGGAGGCGACCGACGAAGCTCTCGCCGTGCAGGCGTTGACCGCGCAGGCGGCCGGCTGGCAGGAGACCGCCGACGAGGCGGCGGCCGCGGCCTCGCCCGCGCCCAGTACCACCGCGGAGAAGCAGAAGTTCGCGAAGACGCGCTTCGTCGCCAACGCGGGGCTCGCGGCCGGCGCCACCTACCAGTGGATCATCAAGCCGTACCGCGAGGGCAAGTTCAAGAAGGGCGCCAAGGGCCGCACCTTCGCCCTCGTGAAGGCGGGCCTGGCGGGCGCCTTCGCGTACAACCGGCTCAAGGCCGCGGCGGACAACGCCAAGGGCGACCCGCTGCTGTCGAAGGCGGTGGCCCCGCTGACGGCGAGCATCGAGTCCCTCAAGGGGCTCGGCTCCAAGCTGCGCAAGGGCGATGCGAGCGATGCCGACGTGACCTCCCTCCAGAACGTCATCAACGGGGTCAAGGGTGCGGGCGCGGGCGCCGGCGCCCCGGTGACCGAGAAGGTCCCGAGCCTGTCCCAGCTGAGCGGCGGCTAGCCCTCGCCCCTCGTACGTCGCGGGACGGCCGGGCAGCGTCGCCCGGCCGTCCCGTCGGCCTGTTTCAATGGACGGATGATCGAATTTCTCCGGCACAAGCGGCGCGAGCGGCTCGCCGCCCTGACACCGGACGGGATCCCCTGCATGGCGCGCCACCCCGCCGGCGCCGGCCGCTGGCGGTCGGGCCGCGTGCTCACGGGCCCGGACGGGACGCGCTGGGTGCCCCGGCGCGGTGAGCCCGTACCGCTGCCCGCCGGGCGCGCGACCGGCGTACGGGCGCCCTCCGTGAAGGAGGCCATGGCCATCAACCCCGGCTCGCGGATCGTGGCCTGCGCGTACGGCGCCGGAGGCTCCGGCGGGAGCATCGAGATCGCCGTCATGCCGCTGGACCTGCGCGAACTGCTGGAAGCCGTCCCCCGCTCCGAAGCGGACGCGGACGCCCCTACGGCGTGATGGTCGCCCGTACGTACTTTGGGACGGTGGCTGTCACATGAGATCAGTTGTTGAGCTCCGCCAGTACGCGCAGGGTGTGGGGGTCCGGGGCCGTCAGGAGGAGGTCGGTGACCGGGCCCTTGCGCCACAGGTCGAGGCGTTCGGCGATGCGCTCGCGCGGGCCGATCAGCGAGATCTCGTCGGCGAAGGCGTCCGGGACGGCGAGCACCGCCTCCTCCCTGCGCCCGGCGAGGAACAGCTCCTGGATGCGGCGGGCCTCCTCCTCGTAGCCCATCCGCGCCATCAGGTCCGCGTGGAAGTTGCGGGCGGCGTGGGCCATCCCGCCGATGTAGAAGCCGAGCATCGCCTTGACCGGGAGCAGGCCTTCGGCGACGTCGTCGCAGACCTTCGCCCGGGCCATCGGGGCGATCATGAAACCCTCGGGGAGTTCGGCCAGTGAGGCCCGGTAGGCGTCGGTGCGGGTCGGCGACCAGTAGAGGGGGAGCCAGCCGTCCGCGATGCGGGTGGTCTGGGCGATGTTCTTCGGGCCCTCCGCGCCCAGCAGGAGCGGCAGGTCCGCGCGCAGCGGGTGGGTGATCGGCTTGAGGGGTTTGCCGATGCCGGTGCCGTCCGCGCCGCGGTACGGGTGCCGGTGGAAGCGGCCGTCCAGCGTGACGGGCCCCTCGCGGCGCAGCACCTGGCGGATGACGTCGACGTACTCGCGGGTGGCGGTCAGCGGGCTCGCGGGAAAGGGGCGCCCGTACCAGCCCTCGACCACCTGGGGCCCGGACAGGCCCAGGCCCAGCATCATCCGGCCGCCGGAGAGGTGGTCCAGGGTGAGGGCGTGCATGGCGGTGGCGGTGGGGGTGCGGGCTGCCATCTGGGCGATGGCGGTGCCGAGGCGGATCCGGGAGGTGTGCGCGGCGATCCAGGTGAGCGGGGTGAAGGCGTCCGAGCCCCAGGCCTCGGCGGTCCACACCGAGTCGTAGCCCAGGTTCTCGGCCTCGGTGGCGAGGTCGAGGTGGGTCTTGTCGGGGCCGCGGCCCCAGTAGCCGAGTGCGAGTCCGAGGCGCATGTACGTCGTCCCCTCCAGCCATTCCTGACGATGCGTCAGGTGACTGTAGGGCAACGGCCCCCCACCCGGAAGGGCGGGGGGCCGTCGGCCGTGCGGGCGGGGCGGGCTCAGCCGCGCTGGATGCCCGAGGTGTCGTTGAGGACGCCGCGGCGGCCGTCCTGGGTCTGCGCGATCAGCGTGGCCGGGCCGCGCTGGTCCACCGCCAGGTACCAGGTGCCCGGCGCGAGCTCGGCGATCGGGGTGGGGGCGCCGTCCTCCGGGAAGAGGGGGCGGGCCACCGGGACCGCGAACCAGAACGGGGTGAAGTCCGCCGCCGGAGCGGCCGCCGCGTCCTGCGGACCCGGGCCCGCAGCCGGGGACGGCGACGGGTTCGGGGTGCCGCCGTAGGGCGGGACCGGCTGCGGGGTGGACCCGTACGGCTGGCCCTGCTGGGCGCCGGCGCCCGGGTAGCCGTACCCGGTGCCGGGCTGGGGGTGGGCCCCGTACGGGGCGGGGGCGACGGGCTTCGGCTCGGGCACCAGGCCGCCGGCGAGCGCGGGGATCTTCGCGCCGGCGACGGCCACGCCGGCCAGCGCGAGGGTGGCGAGGAAGGCGATGATGCAGCCCGCGCCGAGGTCGGCGCCGCTCGGGCTGGTGATCAGGGACCAGAGGGAGGACCAGGCGGCCGCGACCGCGAGCACCGTCCCCCACGCGGCCAGCGGGAGGCCCGCCGGCTTGCGGGTCTCGGGCTGGAAGCGGGCGGCGATGAGGAGACCGGCCGCGATGAAGCCGAGCAGGAAGATCGTGGGGAGCGCCAGACGGTACACGTCGGTGTCCCACACGCTCGGCAGGTCGAGGCCGGTCGCGGAGTAGAAGTCGAGGAACGAGGCGATGAACAGCAGCACCGCTGCTCCGATCACCACGCCGTCGCCTCGAGTGAGGGAGCGGATGTTCACGTGTTAGGTGTCCTTCTCGGTCTCGGTCGTCTCGTGGTGCCGCGGTCACGCACGTGCAGGAGCGGGGCGGGCGGGACCATGGTACGGAGGTTCCCGGCGACCGAGAGGATCGGGGCGGCAGGCTGTCCTGGAGGGGATTACCCGCCCAAGAAGCCGACGATGCCGTCCGCGATGCCCTGGGCAGCCTTCTGCCGCCACTCAGGACTCGTCAGCAGCGCCGCGTCCTTGGCGTCACGCATGTTGCCGCATTCGATGAACACCTTGGGCCGGGTCGAGAGATTGAGTCCGCCCAGATCGTCGCGGACGACCAAGCCGGTGCCGCTGCCGAGGTAGTTGGCGGGGGCGGAGCCGGTGGTCCGGGCGAAGTTCGAGCCGATCCGCTCGCCGAGGTCCCGCGAGGGGCCGACGATCTTGGCGGTGTCCGCGGCACCGCCCTTGACCTTGGCCGGGAGGATGACGTGGTAGCCGCGGTTGCCCGAGGAGACCCCGTCCGCGTGGACCGAGACCACGGCGTCGGCGGCGGCCTCGTTGCCGATGCGGGCGCGCTCGTCGATGCAGGGGCCCCAGGGGCGGGCGGTGCCGGCCTCGTGGGTGAGCACCACCTTGAGGCCCTTGGCCTCCAGGACGGTGCGCAGCCTGCGCGACACGTCCAGGCTGAACTCGGCTTCCATGTAGCCGGAGTTCGTGGTGGTGCCGGTGGTGTCGCACTCCTTGAGGTTGGTGCCGATGTCGACCTTCCGGTCGATCTCGGAGGTGTGCTTGAAGTTGCCGGTGTTGTGGCCGGGGTCGATGACGACCGTCTTGCCGGCGAGGGGGCCCTTGGCCCCGGGGGCGGCCGCGGAGGGGGAGGAGGCCGGGGTGGGCGAGGTGGCCGCGGCCGGCATCACGATCCGGGGCGGGCGGGCGTCGTCCGCCCCCGCTCCGGTGGTCAGCTGGACCAGGACCCATCCCGCCATGAGGGTCGGGGCGAGTACGGCGGCTCCGACGGCCAGACCGGAGCGGCGCGTGAACCACCGCCGGTCCGGGCTGACCGAGGAGGAGGACTCGGGGGAGGGGGGACTCTCGTCGTAGCGCACGTTCGCGATGCTAGACCGGGGGCCCGGCGTCGGCGCGGACCGTGGGCCATACGGGGGCGTGGTGTGCTTGTCCGCTTATATGTGCGCGTTATGTGTGCGCGGCTTCCCCGTGCACGGGGGCCGGTGCGCCCGCGCCCCCGCCCGCCCCTCCCCGGCCGTTCTCAGATGCCCGGGGCGGTGCGGCGCAGGATGCGCAGGGAGTCGGTCACCGAGACCTCCTCGAAGGCGCCGGAGGCCAGGGCGCGCAGGTAGATCCGGTACGGGGCCTGGCCGCCGTCGGCCGGGTCGGGGAACACGTCGTGGATGGCGAGCGTGCCGCCCTCGGCGACGTGCGGGGCCCAGCCCTCGTAGTCACCGGCGGCGTGCTCGTCGGTGTGGCCGCCGTCGATGAAGACGAAGCCGAGCTTGCCGCCCCAGGCCGCCGCGACCTGCGGGGAGCGGCCCACGATGGCGATGACCCGGTCTTCGAGACCCGCCTTGTGGAGGGTGCGGCGGAAGGTCGGCAGGGTGTCCATCAGCCCGACCTCCGGGTCCACGACACTCGGGTCGTGGTACTCCCAGCCCGGCTGCTGCTCCTCGCTGCCGCGGTGGTGGTCGACGGTGATCGCGGCCACCCCGGCCTCGCGGGCGGCGTCGGCCAGCAGGATGGTGGAGCGCCCGCAGTACGTGCCGACCTCCAGGAGCGGCAGCCCGAGCGAGCCGGCCCCGGCGGCCGCCTCGTACAGGGCGAGGCCCTCGCGCACGGGCATGAACCCCTTGGCGGCCTCGAAGGCGGCCAGGATCTCCGGCTTGGGGGTGGCGGGCGCCATGGGGTTCCTCCGGCTGTGCTGTGGGTGGCTGGGCGCCCATGGTGCCCTACCGGCTGGTAGTGCACCATGGCGGGGCCGTACGGGCGGGCGGGGCCGCGGCCCGCCTGAGTGGCGGGCGGGGCTCCCTCCTCAGGGGGACCGGCTGCGGCGCGTCCCCCTCACGTACCTCGGTCCGCCTATCCGATATGCGTACTTTGGCGGCCATGTTCCGACTCGGAGTCCTCGCCGCCGCGGCGGCCGCCCTCGCGACCGCGGTCGCCCCGCCCGCCGCCGAGGCCCACGCTCAGCAGTTCGTGCCGTGCACCGCCGCCGCCCTGAAGAGCGCCATCACCACGGCCAACGGCCTCGCCGGGCCGGCGCACCTCCTCCTCTCGCCCGGCTGCACGTACACCCTCACGGCCCCCGACAACCCGGGCAACGGCCTGCCGCGGGTGACCGGCGACATCACCGTCGTGGGCAACGGCAGCACGATCCGCCGCCAGTCGGCGACCGCGTTCCGGATCTTCGAGGTCGCCGCCCCCGGTGGCAGGCTCACCCTGGAGAACCTGACGATCCGCGGCGGCCGGTCGGAGAGCGGGGGCGCGGGCGGCGGCGCCATCGCCAGCCAAGGCGAACTCACCCTCAACTCCGTCACGGTGACCGGGAACGTCTCGGCGCTCTCCGGAGCCGGCGGGGGCATCATCAGCTCCGGCACGCTCAACCTCCGCAACAGCACCGTGAGCCACAACGTCTCCACGAACAACGGCGGCGGTGTCTACAGCTCCGGTACCGCGAACATCTCGAACACCACCATCACCGGCAACACCGCCAAGGACGCCGGCGGCGGGCTGGACGCACGCGGCGGCCTGACCCTCGCCGACAGCCGGGTGACCGACAACGCGGCCAGGCTCGACGGCGGCGGCATCGCCGCGTTCCTGCTGACGGGGACCGTCACGGACACCCTCGTCCAGGGCAACGACACGGCCTCGGACAACGACGGCGGCGGCGGTATCCTCAACCGGCAGTCGACGCTGACCCTGGAGCGCACCACGGTCACCGCCAACCGGGTCGTCGAGAGCGGGGCCACGGGCGGCGGCATCTCCAACATCTCCGGCGCCTCCCTCGTCCTGCGCAACAGCTCGGTGACCGACAACTACGCCGGCGGCGCCCCGGGCGGCATCTTCAACCACGCGAGCACCGTCTCGCTGACGGCCACCACCGTGGCCGGCAACTTCCCCACCAACTGCGCCCCCGGTGTGTTCGCCGACTGCGCCGACTGACGCTCCCTACACGGCGACCGCGGCCGGGACGGGCCGCGCCCGCAGGAGCATCCGCGCCGAGTGGTCCACGAGGTGCCGCATGACCGGCAGGTGGCGCTCGTCGCCGCCGAGTACGGAGAGCAGGCGGTGGGCCTCGGCGCGGAAGGCGTCGAGGTCCGCCGCGTACCGGTCGAGCACGTCCGGCGCGAGGAGGACGCGGCCGAGCTCCGCGCGGGCCTGCGGGCAGCGGCGGGCCGCGGTGCTGCGGCCCAGGATGTCCTGCCGGTCCGCCGGTGTGGCCGCGTCGTCGAGGGCGCAGGTGAGCAGATAGGTGACCGTCCCGTTGCGGAGGTCTTCATTGCGCCCGGTCAGGATGTCTTCCTGATCGTTGAACAACTGCCACAGAATGCCGAATACGTAACCGAACTCCCGCCACAGTTCGACTCTTTCGTCACTCGCGCCCGCCAACAATGCCGCCATCGCCGTGATCATCGAGTACGGGCCGCCGGATTTCCCGCGGTAGGTCTCGATCACCGAGTTCCGGGTGGCGTGCGCGGCGTCGGCGACGATATCGGTCAGCTGACCCTCGGCGCCCACGGCCCAGCCGGTGGCGATCTCGGCCGTGAGCGCGACCTGGAGCGCGGCCGGCACGGGGAGCGAGCGGACGATCCGGACCGGCAGCACCGTGCCGCTGAGCACCGACGCGAGCAGGGCTTCGTCCTGGCTGATGACGTCGGACGAGGTCGTGCCGTGCCCGTCGCTGAGATCGTCGAGGTAGCAGGCGGAGGTCCACCAGAGCAGGTGCACGGCGGCCAGCGGGGCGGCCGGCCCCGGATCCCCCGTCTCGATGGCGTGCACCATCATCGGGAGCACGGAGAGGGGATGCCGCATTTTTTGATGCCTGAGGAGTCTGCTCACGGCGTTACCGGCGGCGCCCGCCCCGGAAGCGGGAGTGAGGGTCGAGACCGCGGCCTCCAATTCCGCCTGTATGTCCTGGGCGACGTGCCGGTGGAGATCCACATACGTGATGCAATTCACGGTCATTTCCTTCCTGGAATGAATTGGGCTCCGCGTCAACGCCCCAGATTCGGTCATTTGGCGCGGAGGGATCTAGAGCGATTTCCGGACATGACCGGTTCGGATCCCATGGCACTCGAACCACACCGTCTTGCCGGTGGCCGTCGCCTCCACGCCCCATCGGTCGGTCACGGCCTCGACCAGCAGCAGCCCCCGCCCGCCGTCGGCGAGCCCCCCGCCGCGCGCCGGGCGGACCGGCCCCGGACAGCCGTCCGTCACCTCGACCCGCAGCCCCTGCGGCCCGCACAGGATCAGCACCGAGCAGCCCCGGCCGGGCACGTGCCGCACGACGTTCGAGACCAGCTCGGTCAGGGCCAGCTCGGCGGCGTGGGTCAGCGCGGTCAGGCCCCAACTGGCCAGGTAGACGCGCAGGACGCGCCGCATGTGCCGGGCCGAGTGCTCACTGACGGTGAAGGCCATGCGGTAGCTCTCGCCGAGTTCGGCTGCTGAGTGCTCAGTTACGTGATTCACGGCACCAGGCTGTGGTGACGTGGTTACGCTCGGCTACAGACCGAAACGAACGCCGCGAGGCGTGTACTTGGGGGTGACCGCCTCATGGTCAACATCCGTGATCTCGACCCCAGCGCCTCCCCGCTGGACTACTACGGCTCGGAGCTCCGCCGGCTGCGGGAGGAGGCCAAGCTGAAACAGGGCGACCTCGGGAACATCGTGTACTGCACGGCCTCCCTGATCGGCCAGATCGAAACGGCCCGGAAGGTGCCGACGCGGGAGTTCTCGGAGCGGGTCGATGCGGCGCTGGGGACGGACGGGGCGTTCTCGCGGCTGGTGGGGCTGGTGCTGAGGAGTCAGCTGCCGACGTGGTTCCAGGCGTATGCGGAGATGGAGGCGAAGGCGGCCTACATCTCTTCGTTTCAAGCGCAGCTGGTCTACGGGCTGCTGCAGACGCAGGAGTACGCGCGGGCGGTGCTGGGGGTGCGGACCGAGGGAGACCTCGACGCGAAGGTGGCCGCCCGGATGGAGCGGCAGCGGATCCTGGACCGGGAGAACCCGCCATTGATGTGGGTGGTGATGAGTGAGGCCGTGCTGCACCAGGAGATCGGCGGCCGGGAGGTCATGCGGAACCAACTCGCTCACTTGTTGGCTCTGCGGAGGCGGGAGTGGGTGCAGGTGCAGATCCTGCCCTTCGAGGCGGGCGCCCATGCGGGATTGCCGGGCACGTTCAACGTCCTGCGGTTCGACGACGACCCGGACCTGGTCTATACGGAGGACTTCGTCCAGGGCCATATGACGGCCAATCCGCAGGCTCTCAGGGAGGGTTCGCTCCGTTACGATCATTTGCAGGCCGCCGCTCTCTCCGTGGAGGAGTCGGCGGCGCTGATCGCCCGCGTAATGGAGGAGCGTTATGGACACCATCCAGGACCTGACGAGCGCGCGGTGGCGTAAGTCCTCGTACAGTTCCGACACCGGCGGCGATTGCGTCGAGTGCGCCCCCCTCGGCCCCCTCGCCTGGCGCAAGGCCTCGTACAGCGGGGACACCGGAGGCGAGTGCGTCGAAGTCGCCGCCCAGCCCTGCCTCGTCGCCATCCGGGACTCCAAGAACCCCGACGGGCCCGTCTTCACCGTGGGCCCCGCCGCCTTCTCCGCCTTCGTGCGCGGTCTCTGACCCGTCCGCCCTTGCCTTCATCCTGCATCCAAATCCCCCTACCCTGTGCTGAGTTCTAAGGGCCGGACGACCATCCGGGCCTGCCGCACGGGACCAACGGGGGACGGGGCAGTATGAGTCATGCGCTGGACGACGACGACAACGTCGACGGGGGAATCAAGCCGCTCGCGGCCCAGGATCCGGCCCGGATCGGGCCGTACCTGCTGCTCGGCCGGCTCGGGGCCGGGGGCATGGGGCGGGTGTTCCTGGCCCGGTCCGAGAGCGGGCGCACCGTCGCGGTGAAGGTGGTGCACGAGGAGCACGTGTCGGACTCGCAGTTCCGTGCCCGCTTCCGGCGCGAGATCGACGCCGCCCGGCGGGTGGGGGAGCGGTACACCGCGCCCGTCCTCGACGCGGACCCCGATGCCAACCGGCCCTGGGTGGCCACGGGGTACGTGCCCGGGCTCTCGCTGGAGCAGATCGTACGGCGCCACGGGCCGCTGCCCGTGGACTCCGTGCACGCCCTCGCCGAGGGGTTGTTGCGGGCGCTGGGGGACATCCACACGGCCGGGATCGTGCACCGCGACCTCAAGCCGTCGAACGTGATGCTGACCGTCGAGGGCGTCCGCGTCATCGACTTCGGCATCTCGCGCGCCCTGGAGACCTCCGTCGAGTCGCTGATCACCAGCACCGGCATGGCCGTCGGCTCGCCCGGTTTCATGTCGCCCGAGCAGGTGCGGGGGCAGCGCGTCGGGGCGAAGAGCGACGTGTTCACGCTCGGCTGCGTGCTGATGTACGCGGCCACGGGCGAGCTGCCGTTCGGGCAGGGCGCCGGCAACCAGCACGCCGTGATGTTCCAGATCGTGGAGGGCGAGCCGGCACTGGAGAAGGTCGAGGACGAGGCGCTGCGCGCGTTCATCGGCCGCTGTCTGGTCAAGGGCGCCGACGAGCGGCCCGGCGTGGACGAGCTGCTGGCGGATCCGGCCCGGGTCCGCCCGGCGAAGCGGGCCGGGGCCTGGCTGCCGCCCAAGGTGGTGGCGCGCCTCGCCCGGCAGGCGGCGCGGCTGCTCGACGCGGAGGCCATGCCGCAGCGGGAGAGTGCGCCGGAAGAGGACGCCGGGGCCGTGGACCGGGCGACGCTCGACCTGCGGAAGGGGACGGGGGCGTCGGGGGAACCGGCTTCCGGGCCGCTCGTGGGACCGGTGGTCGCGGGCACCACCTCCGGGGGAGTGCGGCGCGAGCGGCGGTGGAGGATCGGGGTGCCGGTGGTCCTCGTGTTCGCGGTCGGCGGCGGGACGGTGGCGCTGGTCGAGCCGTTCGGCAACGGCGCCGGTGACGACGCGAAGGCGGCGCCCCCGGCCGCGAGCGGGCCCCTGACCCCCGGCGCC
>NZ_LFML01000120.1 GCF_001044425.1 Streptomyces roseus | reverse complement strand
CCTGCGGTTACGGTTCCGAGGCGAAGAAGGACGACGCCAAGAAGGCGAACGTCGCGGCCGACGGCGCCAAGAAGCTGTCGGCGCCCGAGGTGCGCATCGGCTACTTCCCGAACCTGACGCACGCCACCGCGCTGGTCGGGATCCAGGAGGGCCTGATCGCCAAGGAGCTGGGCGCGACCGCGATCAAGCCGCAGACCTTCAACGCGGGGCCCTCCGAGATCGAGGCCCTCAACGGCGGCTCCCTCGACATCGGGTTCATCGGCCCCTCGCCCGCGATCAACGGCTACGTCAAGTCCAAGGGCAGCAACCTGCGGATCATCTCCGGGGCGGCTTCCGGCGGCGTCAAGCTCGTCGTGAACCCGGAGAAGATCAAAACCCCGGACGACCTCAAGGGCAAGAAGATCGCCACCCCGCAGAAGGGCAACACCCAGGACGTCGCCTTCCTCAACTGGATCGCGGAGAAGGGCTGGACGGTCGACCCGGAATCCGGCAAGGGCGACGTCTCGGTCGTGCGCACGGACAACAAGGTGACCCCCGACGCCTTCAAGCAGGGCTCGATCGACGGAGCCTGGGTGCCCGAGCCGACCGCTTCCAAGCTGGTCTCCGAGGGCGCGTCCGTCCTGCTGGACGAGACGGACCTGTGGCCCGGAAAGAAGTTCGTGATCACGAACGTCATCGTGTCGCAGAAGTTCCTCAAGGAGCACCCGGACGTCGTGGAGGCCGTACTGGCCGGCACGGTCAAGACGAACGCGTGGATCAACGCCAACCCGGACCAGGCCAAGGCCTCCGCCAACGCAGCCCTCAAGGCGCTCAGCGGCAAGGAACTGGAGCCCGCGGTCATCGACCCGGCGTGGAAGAGCATCCTCGTCACCGACGACCCGCTGGCCGCCACCTTGAAGACCGAATCGGACTGGGCGGTCAAGGCCAAGCTCATCGAGCAGCCCGACCTCGCCGGCATCTACGACCTGGCGCCCCTGAACAAGGTCCTCAAGGCCGCCGGCAAGCCCGAGGTCACCGACAACGGTCTCGGCGCCAAGTAAGCCCGTACGCATTCCAGGAGGTGACGACCATGGCCACCACACTCGCCAAGGCTGCCGAGGGCACGGTAGCGGAGCAGACGCACGCCGCCCGCATCGCGCACGTCTCGAAGTCCTTCACCGGCCCGGCCGGATCGCAGCTCGTCCTGGACGACATCAGCCTCGATGTCGCGCCCGGCGAGTTCGTCACCATCCTGGG
>NZ_LFML01000119.1 GCF_001044425.1 Streptomyces roseus | reverse complement strand
AGTCCTTCACCGGCCCGGCCGGATCGCAGCTCGTCCTGGACGACATCAGCCTCGATGTCGCGCCCGGCGAGTTCGTCACCATCCTGGGCGCCTCCGGCTGCGGCAAGTCCACCCTGCTCAACCTCGTCGCCGGACTCGACAAGCCCTCCGCCGGCACGATCGAGACCGCCGGCCGGCCCGCCCTGATGTTCCAGGAACACGCCCTCTTCCCCTGGCTCACCGCCGGCAAGAACATCGAACTCGCCCTGCGCCTGCGCGGAGTCCCCAAAGCCGACCGCAAGCCCGAAGCCGTACGCCTCCTCGAACTCGTCCGCCTCTCCGGCGCACACGGCAAACGCGTCCACGAGCTGTCCGGCGGCATGCGCCAGCGCGTCGCCCTGGCCCGGGCCCTGGCCCAGGACAGCCGCCTGCTCCTGATGGACGAACCCTTCGCCGCCCTGGACGCCATCACCCGCGACGTCCTGCACGGCGAACTCACCCGCATCTGGGCCGAAACCCACGTCTCCGTCCTCTTCGTCACCCACAACGTCCGCGAAGCCGTCCGCCTCGCCCAACGCGTGATCCTGCTCTCCTCACGCCCCGGCCGCATCGCCGCACAGTGGAACGTGGACATCCCCCAACCCCGCCGCATCGAAGACGCCGACGTCGCCCAACTGTCCGTCGAGATCACCGAACACCTCCGTGGGGAGATCCGCCGCCATGGCCAGCACTGAAACCAAGCCGAAAACGGATGACCTGGCCGGCCTGGAAGCCGGGCTCGACGCCCTCGACGCCGTCCACACCCACCGCACCCCCACCCGCGAGACCCTCCTCAAAAAGGTCCTGCCGCCGCTCACCGCCATCAGCCTCGTGCTGCTGGTCTGGCAGGCACTGGTCTCCCTGAAGGTCACCGACGAGACGAAGCTCCCGCCGCTGTCCGCGGTCTGGGACAGCCTGACCCAGATGTGGCTGGCAGGCACCCTCCTCGACGTCATCTGGACCAGCGTCTCCCGCGGCCTGCTCGGCTTCCTCCTCGCCCTCGCCATCGGCACCCCCCTGGGACTCCTCGTCGCCCGCGTCACATTCGTCCGCGCCGCGATCGGCCCCATCCTCCAAGGACTGCAATCCCTGCCCTCCGTCGCCTGGGTACCCCCCGCCGTCCTGTGGTTCGGCCTCAACGACGCCATGATGTACACCGTCATCCTCCTCGGCGCCGTCCCCTCCATCGCCAACGGACTCGTCGCCGGCATCGACCAGATCCCCCCGCTCCACCTCCGCGCCGGCCGCACCCTCGGCGCCACCGGCCTCACCGGAGCCCGCCACATCGTCATGCCCGCCGCCCTCCCCGGCTACCTCGCCGGCCTCAAGCAGGGCTGGGCCTTCTCCTGGCGCTCCCTCATGGCCGCCGAAATCATCGCCAGCTCCCCCGACCTCGGCCTGGGCCTGGGCCAACTCCTCGAAAACGGCCGCAACAACATCGACCTCCCCGGCGTATTCCTCGCCATCACCCTCATCCTCGTCGTCGGCATCGCCATCGACCTCCTCATCTTCAGCCCCGCCGAACGACACGTCCTGCGCAACCGCGGCCTCCTGGTGAAGAACTGACGGGCCGTCCAACGCGGCGTCGACCCGACGACGCTGACTCTCCACTCGCGCCGCGCACGGGGCGCCGGCACCGGGTCCCGTCCGGTGCGGGGCTCCTCGTCACGGACGATCGTGGAGAGCTCGCGCAATGAGGTCGTGGACAAGGAACTCTCCCGGCACACGGTTCTCTTTGAGGGTGTCGAGGTCCTCGGGGCCGAACCATCCGTAAGCGGAGTGCTTGGACCATTCCAGACGGGGACGGTCCAGGTCACCCTCGACCTCGACGAGGTAGTCGGCCTCATGCCGGAGGCCGGCGCCGTCGTCTCCGGTCCAGGTGCCGGCGCCGAGGAAACGCCGCACCCGGCGCAGGTACCAGCCAGTCTCTTCCCGGACCTCCCGTGCCAGGGCCTCCAGCAGGCTCTCCCCGGCCTCGACGTGGCCTCCCACGATGTCCCAGGTATCGGGGAAGAGCCGGCGATGGGGGCCGCGGCGTTGGGCAAAGGCCTTGCCGTCACGGTTGAGGATGACGGCCCCCACCGTCCAGACCTCGCCAGGTGCGGGCAGGGGCAGCTCGACGTCACGGTCCACGCTGAACGACTGGCGGTGTGCGGGCATGTCCGGCCGCCGCGTCACCGCGTGGCGGTCGGCTTCTGGGGCTCCAATGAGTTGCCCGCGGGGATCCAGCCGCAGCTGGTGGGTGCGGTCCGGCCCGCGAAGCGGTCGTCCAGCCAGGCCATCGCGCGCGACGTCCAGTACGGCATGGCGCCGACATGGCTCAGCAGGCCGTACTCCTCGTACTTGATCGAGCCGTTGCCGTTGGCGCAGTACTGCCGGGCCAGCGCCCGTACGTCTCCGGCGACCATGACGCCGTCCCCCGTGCCGATGCCCGGCGGGGCGTTGTACGTACCCTCCAGCCAGCCCGCGTTGCCCTGTCCGATGAACCCCGGGATGGTCGGGGTGGCGGCCTGGCCAAGGTTGATCTTGTTGACCGCCTCGACGAAGGGGGGAATCGAGTTCGGGTCCTTGTACTCCGGCTTCGCCATGTCCTTCCACGTCATGCCCGGGTGGCGCCCCAGCGCGTCGACGATCGAGCCGTGTTCGAGGTCGTTGACGACCGCCAGGCCCTTCGCGCTCAGGTACGGGCGGAGGTCGATGCCGTACGAGCGCGAGACGCCGATGACGGCCATCGGGATGACCCCGTTCCACGCGAGCGCGCCGTCGACGTACTTGAGGTTGTGCGCGGGGGCGACGAGCAGCCCGCCCTCCGCGAAACCGACCAGCTGCCCGTTCACCTCGGGCGCGTACGCCGGAGCCAGGGCCGATGCCCAGTTGGTGGCGATGGCCCCGCCCGAGTAGCCGAACAGGCCGATCCTCGTACCCGCGTGCAGGCCGGTCTCCCGGGTGCGGCCGGCGGCGCGGATCGAGTCCAGCGTGTTCGTTCCGTACTCCGGGCCCGCCGCGAAGTCGGCCTTCTGGCCTTCGGTGTCCGGGATGATCAGGTCGTAGCCCTTGAGCAACAGCGGTGCCAGGATGACGGATTCGGCATTGGAGATGACGCCGCCGAGGGAGAGGCCGCCTGCGATGGCACGGGAGGGGCCGTCCTCCGGGTTGAGGGAGTCGTAGAACGACTGGTACGACACCGCCTTGCTGCCGTCGCCGTGGGGGCTGCGGACCACGGTGGTCACGTTGGCCGAGGGCCTGCCCTGGGCGTCGGTCGTGCGGTAGAGCAGTTGGACGGCCTTCAACGGCGTCGGGATGCCGAAGACGTGGTAGTTCAGGGTGCGCTTGTTCAGAACGTCGCCGGGCCGGTACGAGGCCAGCGGCTTGGCACCCTCGTAGCGGTAGAACGGGTCGGGCGTCGCGCCGGCCCCTCGTGCGGCGCTCGCGCCGGGTGCCGCCGAAGCCGCCGACGCCGTCGGTGCCGTAACGGCGCCGACGCCGGCGACGACGGCAGTCACGATGGCGGTGGACAACAGAGCAGTGGCTCTCCGGTTCATTACTCCCCCGTACGTCGACCCGCAGTGGTTTTACCTGGCGGTAACTTACTGGAGGTAACGCCGTTTCACATAGGTGCGTCACGCGGGTTTTCGGAGTCCGACCCACCGTCGGCGCAGCGACCGCCCGGAGGCCGTACCGGCCGCTCCGGAGGGCGGCGCCGGAAGGGGCGAAACCGGCCACATCGGATGGAAGGGGCGGGGGGCCGGGAGGCCGACGGACGCCGGCCACGCGGAGGGCGGGGCGCCAACTCCCCTTCACGCACTGCTTCATCGCAGATCAGGGGTGGTGCGCACGCGCCGTGGCCGAATGTGTGGGGCCGACCTGACACACCCCCCGCTCCGCCCTATCCGATCGAGGTGTCCCCGTGGGATTTCAGGAGGGTACGCAGCGCCGAGGCCACCGTGTCGCAGGTGTCGCGGTCCAGGGGAGCGAGGAGGGATGCGAAGTGCTGCAGGTGCTCCGCCATCACCTTCTCGGCGACCTCGCGGCCCTGATCCGTCAGGCGGACGCGGACCGAGCGGCGGTCCTGGCCGTCGCGGACCCGCTCGACCAGGCCCTTGGCTTCCATCCGGTCGATGCGGTTGGTGATGGCCCCGGAGGTGACCATCGCGGCCGGGATGAGGGCCCCGGCGGTGAGGGTGTAGGGCGGACCCGAACGCCGGAGCGTCGTCAGGATGTCCAGCTCGCCGACCTCCAGGTCACGTTCGGCCACGAAGGCCTTGAGCTGCTTCTCGATGATGCGGTTCATCCGCTGGATCCGGGCCAGGACCTCGATGGGCCACAGCTCGTCCGTCAGGTCGGGCCGCTGCGCAGCCCACTGGCCGACGATCACATCCACCGCGTCACTCATCGGACCTCCGCCCGTCTCGATCACTCGCTCGCGTCGGACCCAGCATAACCCGGATCCCTCAACGTTAAGAGACTTGACGTTGAGGGGCATCCGGTGATTTTATTTCAACGTTGAGATTGTTAACCTTCAGATGGATTGGAGCGGCGCCATGACCACCGCGCCCGCAGGCACAGACACCGGCATCCGTGCCGGGACAGGTACGTCCGCCACCCGCACGCCGGGAGTTCCGGCGGCCCCCGGCCGCCCAGCGGCCCGCGGACCCGTCCCCGCCTTCTGGCTCGCGCTGCTCGCCACCCCCATCGCCGCCGGGGCCAACGCCCCGGTCCTGATCCTGCCGGACATGGCCCGTTCGCTCGGGGTGTCCACTTCCACCGCGTCCTGGCTGGTCTCCGCCTTCGCCTGGGCCATGGCCGTCGGTACCCCGCTGCTCGCCGGACTCCTGCGCCGCACCGGCCTGCGGCCCGTACTGCGCCTCGCCTCCGCGCTCGTCCTCGCCGGAACCCTCCTGGTCGCGGTCTCCCCCTGGCTCCCGCTCACCCTGGCCGGCCGGGCCGCCCAGGCCGCGGGCGGAGCGGGACTCGTCGCGGCGGCGATGAGCCTGGCCGGAACGGCCCGCCGGATGGGTGTCATCAGTGCCGGGTTCGGCATGCTCGGAGCGGCCGGGCCGCTCCTCGGCGAACAGCTCGCACACGCGGCCTCGTGGCGGCTGTCCCTCTCCGTGTCGGTGGTCGCGGTGCTCGCCGTGCCCGCGGTGCTCCGCTACACCGGGGCCATCACGCCCTCCTCCGACCGCTTCGACGGCCGCGGCGCCGCCCTGCTGACCGTGCTGGCCACGGCCCTGGTCACCTTCCCCCACGCCCCGCTGGCCGCACTCGGCGCGGCCCTCGTCGCCGCGGTCCTGCTCGCCCTGCACATCCGCCGCCGGCCCGAGGGGTTCGTCCCGGCCGCCCTGCTGCGCACGCCGGTCTTCCTGACCTCGGGGCTGCTGGCGCTCGTCCTGTCGGGCTCGTACTTCACGCTGCTCTTCGCGGTGCCGCGGCTGCTCGGTGACCGGGCGGGCTGGGACACCGGCGCCGCGGGGGCCGGCCAGCTGGTCGCGCTGCTCGTCGGCTCGGCGCTGTCCTGGCTGCTGGCCGCGGCCTCGGCCCGGATGGGCCGCCCGGCGGTACTGGCCGTACTGATCGGCGTAGGGGTGCTGGCGGCCGCCACCGCGGCCTTCTCGGACTGGGGCCCGCTCCTGCTGGCCGCCACCGTCGGCGGGGTCTTCGCCGCCACCGGCGCCAACGCCTGCCTTTCGATGCACGCGGCGGCCGGCGCCCCCGAGCACCAGCGGCCCGTCGCCATCGGCCTGTTCGCCCTCTGCTACCAGCTCGGCGGCGCGTTCGGCCCGGCGGTCGCCGCGGCCCTGGTGCTCGGCTCCTGACCCGGGCCCGCGAACTCCCGGCCTCCGCCGGCCCGTCCCGCCCCACGGCGGCGGCGGGCCGGCGCGCTGGTCCGGACTGCGGGGCGACAGCTGCCGGGTGATCCGGTCGAACAACTCCGTCAGCGGCTCGCCGACGTCCCGGGTCGTCGCCGCGACCTTCGGAGACGTCGGGGTGCCGGTCATCGACCCTGCGGACATCGCCGAAGTCGCGGCGGCCTGCCTTTTGGATGACCGGCACGCCGGAGGCGTGTACGAACTGACAGGCCCTGAGGTGATCACCCCGCGTCGGCAGGCTGGGCCGCCCTCAACGTCGCCGCGTTCCGCTGAGGGCCGCCGTCCGTTGAGAGCCGCCGTCCGGTGGGCGGGCTCGGCGGCCCGACGGGTCCCCTGGCCGGGTGACGGCTTCCCGCCGGGGAGGCCGGCCCGGCCTCACTCCCTGCCGGCCGCCGTGCCCGCAGACGTCCCCGGTCCCGCGCCCGGTGATGCCGTCACCGACGCCCACCGGTGCGACCTCTGCGCCTGGCGGCGCCGGTAGGTGCGGCCCAGGTGGTGCTGGAGGCGTACGTGCCGGAACTGGTACACCGCGCCTGCCTGGCGCAGCACCCCGCGCCGGTGGGCGTCGTCCAGGAACGCGGCGGTGTCCCACGGCAGTTTGCCGGTCAGCGGCAGCCAGAGCCTGGCCCGGACCACCCAGCGTCCCCACGCCGTGAAGGAGAGCGCGTACGCCGTCCCGCCGCCGAGACCGACGACGGCGCCGACGTACAGGCCGTCCCGCGCATCCCAGTTCAGAACCCCGAGGGGGCCGTCCAGCAGCGCGACGATCAGGCCGCCGCCGAACGCGACCGAGAGGACGAGCAGCGGTACGAGCGCCACGAGCTGCCTGCGGACGGTGGCGCGGTTGGCGGCGAGCAGGCTCATCGGGTCCGCCGCGGAGGCCACGTCCAGCGGTGCCTCGAACGCCGCGAGCAGCCCGAATACGAGCCCCGTCCCCGCACCGAAGATCAGCCCGAAGACGAGCATGTTCACGGCCACCCCCTCCAGGACGGCGAGGCTCAGCACCAGCGTCCCATAAGCCAGTTGCCGCTCGACCGCCAGGGCGCAGGCGCCCCCCGCGCCCATCACGAAGCCGCCCGCCATGACCGCGCCGAACCGCGCCGTGAACACCCGCAGCGGTGCGCGCGCGGACAGCCGTACTCCCGCGCCCGGACTCCCCTCCCCCGCGCTCCCGGCGGCGTTGCCCCGCCGGGGATCCGGTCCGCTGCCGCTGCCCGGCAGTCGCGGGCGCAGGCGCAGGCGCACGTGCATGGGCTCCAAGGTTCCGCCGCCCCGGGCGATCATGACCGCGTACACCGCCGCGAAGGCCAGGCCGGCGGCGGGTCCCATCAGGGCGCCCTCCAACAGGGTCTGCCCCAGGGGAAGCGGGCCGATGAGGAGGCCGATCAGCCACGCGCTGAGGGCGGCGCAGAGGGTGGCCGTCAGTGCCACGCTCAGCATCCGCTGGCGGCGCGGCAGGAAGTCGCCGATCTCCCACCAGGCGAGGTCCTGCCGCTCCCGGTCGGGGTGTGCCAGGTGGTGGGCGAGGTAGCCCAGCCAGTGCTCGGCCCGGTCCGGGTCCCAGTCCCGCACGTGCTCGGGCTCCGGGGTGCGGCGGCGGTAGACGGCGGGGACGAAGCCTGCGAGGAGGTGTTCCTCGATGGAGCTCTCGTCGGGGAACGCCTGCGCGTCAAGCAGTTCGGCCGGGTCGGTCTCCGTCCGTTCGCCGTAGAGGGTCCGGGCCAGGGCGGTCATCAGGGGGGTGCGCAGGGCCGCGGTCAGGGGCTCGGTGCCGCCGCCGTCCCGGGACGGGGCGCGCAGCCGGTCCGCCACCGCGTCCCACAGGCCCCGGCCGTGGCCGTCCGGCCCGCCGCCCCGCCGCGCGGTCCTCGGCAGGTAGGCGGCGAGGTCGTCGACGGTGAGGTCCGCGAGCTCGATGACGGTGGCCCAGACGAGCGGGGTGCCCGCCGCGTCAACCGCCTCGGCGAACTCCTCGCGGCGGCTGGTCAGGACGAGCGGGGAGGAGAACTCGTTGAGCCGCTCCAGGGCCCGGCCCCGCAGTCCCTCCGCGATCTCGTCGAACCCGTCCAGGACCGGCAGGACGAGATCGGCCTCGATGAGGGCGCCGGCCGTCGAGGTGCCCGCCACGCGGTCCGCGAGGTGGGGGTGGTCCCGTACGAGCCGTTCGGTCATCCAGGCGCGCAGGGTCCTGGCCGTGGGGTCCCACGAGCCGATGCTGAAGATCACGGGCACGCGGTCCGGGGCGGTACGGGTCTCCAGGAAGTCCTGGACGAAGCGGATCGCGAGCACGGACTTGCCCGAGCCCGCCCGGCCGAGGACCACCAGCCGCCCCGAGGGCCGGCGGCGGTAGAACTCGGCCACGGTGGGCAGGTCGCCGCACAGGTCGGCGGGGGCGGGCGCCGCGGCCCCCGGCGGGAGCCGTTCGACGTTGGCCTCGTGATCGCTGAGGGCGGGGTCGGTACGCCGCCACCGCACCGGGAGGGGGAAGGGGTCGTGGACCCGGCGCCGTTCTTCCTCCAGCCGCCAGCGGCGACGGATCTCCAGCGCCAGGTCACGCGCCGCGGACAGCACCTCGTCGCGGACCAGCGTCTCGGAGGGCGCCGCCGGGGGACGCAGTCGCCCGGGCCGCGGTGCCCCCGCCCCGTCCGCTCCGCCGTCGGGCGCGGGAATGCCGGGCCCGCTCGCGAGCAGCTCGGCCAGCTTCCTGCGGTCCTCGGGGCCGGCTCCCAGCGCGTCCTGCAACCGCTCCAGCGAGAGCAGCGTCGGGTTCGGGGCCCTGCCGCTCTCGAGCCGCCGGATGGTGCTCTCGCTCACTCCGGACTTCGCGACCAACTGATCCTGCGTCAGCCCGGAGCGCTGGCGCATGAGCTTCAACAGCGAGGCCAGTTGCCCGAGTCGATCGGACGTCACGCGCGGATCCTCCCTCCCGGGGCCGGAGGGCCGGCCCGGACCGCAGGTGAGCGTAGCGGGCGGCGACCGGTCATACGTGACCGCCGCCATGACCTGTACCGCGACCTGCGCGGACACCACGCTCGGACCCGGAGGAGTCCTGCGGCATCCGGTCCCCGGCCACCGCCGGCCACGCTCCGGAAACCCGAGGAGAAGATGTGACGACCTACCGATTCTGGTGCGGCGAATGCGGATTCAAGACCCCCTGGGGCACCGAGTCCGAGGCCGAACGCGGGCACATGGACCACTACGACACCCGGCACCCCGGAATGCGTCTGGGCGGCCAGGTGGAGACCGGCGCCGCCGTCCCCGCCCGGGAGGGCACGAGCTGCGTGGTCTGCGCCACGATGGCGGTCCTCGGCATCCTCCTGCTGGTCATCGTGTCCGCCTGCGGGCACTGAAACCGATGCCGGTGCCTCTGCTCGAGCCCTTGCCTTTGCCTTTGCGGGCCCCGGTGCCGAGGAGGCTCCCGTCGTGGGCCGCCGGACAGCACGGCAGCGGCGGCCCTCCGTCGACGTCCAAGGGCCGGCCGCACACAACTCCGTCTCCAGCCGGTGCATTTCGACGCGGATGGCCGGGCAGGCATTCGGGGTCGGTCGGGTACTCCTGGGCCCTGTGCGCGACGGGCCATCCGGTCACCAGGCTCAGCGTGCCGGTCGTTTGCGCCCTCCCAGGAGGCCGCGCGCGGCAGGAGACGAACTCCCGAGCCGGTCACACTCCGTGTTTAGGTCTCTCAGATTTGGTAACAAGCAGTAGTGACAGCCATTCAATACCCGGCGAAAGGCAGGAACATGAACCTCGTAGCCGTGCTCATCCTCGTCGTGGCCCTCGTACTCGTCGGTCTCCTCATCGCGGCCCCCAGCGCCGACGTCCGGCAGAACCCCTTCCCGGGCCGCCGGGCGCGGGGCGGCCACCGCCGCTCGGCCGCTCCCCGGTTGACCCGCGTGCCCGGTCAGCGCGACGTCCGCTACCACGCGCGCTGACCACGGGCCGTACGGGTGGCGGCCGCCACCGCAGCCTGGGGTGAACCGCACCCGCATGCCCCGCCGTCAGACCGGCGGCGGGGGCGGGGGCGGCCCCTGGGTGAGGATCCGGGCCGCGGCGAACTCCTCGCGGGAGGCCTGTTCCGCCAGGTCCAGGTAGCCGTACGCGTCGTCGCCCACCGGAATCCGCAGCGGTGTCGGGCCCTCGGCCGCAATGATGTCGAGAACTCGTTCGGCGAAGTCCTCGGGGCGTCCCGTCTCGGGGTTCTCGGCAAGACCGCGGGCACCGTCGAGCATCTCGCGGTTGGTCACGTCGTAGACCGGGATCCGGCGCCGCGCCTCCGTCATGGAGGTGCCGTAGCGCGTGGCGAACATGCCCGGCTCGACCACCGTGACGCGGATGTTGTGCGGGGCGGCCTCGATGGCCAGCGCCTGGCTCATGCCCTCCAGGGCGTGCTTGCCGGCAACGTAGGCGCCGAGGCCCGGGAAGGCGATGCGGCCGACGACGGAGGAGATGTTGACGACGTGGCCGTGGCCCTGGGCCCGCATCAGCGGCAGGACGAGCCGTGTGAGCCGCCACGGGCCCACGACCAGGGTCTCCAACTGGTCGCGCAGTTCGACGTCCGACACTTCCTCGACCGCACCGAAGAGTCCGATGCCCGCGTTGTTGACGAGGATGTCGATGCCACCGAGACGGTCGGTGGCTCTGCGGACGGCTTCCTCGCATGAGGCGGCGTCGCGCAGTTCGAGCGGGACCGGAAGGATGCGGCCGGGCCAGGCGGCGGCGAGGCCCTCCAGGTCGGCGGTCTTGCGGGCGGTGACCGCCAGCTCGTCCCCCGCCCGGGCTGCGGCCGAGGCCAGGGCGTGTCCGAGGCCGGAGGAGCATCCCGTGAGCAGCCAGCGTCGTCCCATCGTTGCCCCCGTGACGAGTGAGTGGTGCGGACCGTGGTGGTGACGGTCATGGTCGGGGGGCGACGGCCGGCGGTCATCCCCTGCCGCGGGGGCGCGCGGAGGCACGCGGGCGTGCGGACGGGCGCGCGCGACACGGCCGGGCCGCCGCGGGCGGCCGGACGGACAGGAGGTGAGGTAGTTCACCGCGGGGGCCGCCCCGGGCGACGGATCGCGTTGCTAGATTGTCCGGCGGCCGGTCCACGGCCCCGGACGAGATGCGCCGTACCCGGTTACGCACGACGACGCGCGAGGTGCCGCACACGCGGCGCCGCCCCGCTGTCCGCGCCCGGGCAGCGTCCTCGTCGAGCAGGATGGGCCACACCGCCATGACCGTGCCACTCACCCGCACCCTGTACCGGACCACCGCGCACGCCGCCGGGGGACGCACCGGATCCGTGCGTACCGACGACGGACGCCTGGACGTCCGCCTCGCCCCGCCGCGCAAGAAGGTCCCCGGCACCACCAATCCCGAGCAGCTGTTCGCGGCCGGTTTCGCCGCCTGCTTCACCTCCGCGCTCGCCGAGGTCGCCGCCGAGTTCGGGGCGGACGCCTCCGCCGCACGCGTGGCCTGCGAGGTGCAGCTCGGCACCACGGACACGCCCGCGGGCTACGGCCTCGCGGTGGCGCTGACCGTCAGTCTGCCGGGGTGGCGGGCGGCGGACCTCCAGCCCCTGCTGCACCGGGCGGACGCGGTCTGCCCGTACGCGCAGGCCGTGCGGGGGAACGTACCGCTGACCCTCCTGGCCGTGGACGGGCCCGCCGCCGATGACCACGCCTGAGCCCGGGCCGGTCCGCCACGGCGCACGCCCGCCGGATCTTCCGGACGGACCCGGGGTCCCGGTGCCCGGACACGGCGCGTGGCTGCGGCGCGGCATCAGCCGCGACGGCGGACCCCTCGTCGAGGACCGCGAGGTGGTGTGGCTGCAGGCCGGGCCGTACTACGCCGACAGCCGGGGCTTCGCCGGTACGACGTCCTTCGACGGCGCCGGGGTGCACTTCCACCACCTCACGGGCGAGCCGGGCGAAGACACCGGCACGTTCCGGTGGGACGGCGCGAACCTCGTCGAGCGGGGCACCAACCCGGACGGCGGCACCTTCCTGGAGATCTGGACCCCGCTGCCCGCCGCCGGGGGACCCTGCGGCTCCTGGTCCGGTCCGGACCACCACGTGGTGCGCGTCGGCCGTCACGTAGTGCACGTCGATGCGCGCGCCGGCTCGTACTGGCGGCTGTGAGGCCGCCCGCGCGGCGGGGGCGTGCGGTCGGCGGACAAACCACGTGCGCCCCTTGTTCCCGCTGAGGAACACTGTGCGGATGAGGACCTCAGCCGCGTTCAGCACCGCAGCCGCCCGGACGGCTCGGGAACGGGCCCTTCGCCATGTCTCGGGGCTGGCGTCGGGCCCTCCCGTGGACCCGACGCTGCGGGTGACCCTCAACTTCCACCCGGACCGTTCGCTGCACGGCAAGCCGATCCTGGAGGCCTTGGCCGAGGACGGCGTCTACCGCTCGCAGTTCGTCACCGGGACCGGCAACGGGGGGCTGACCGCGCACCCCGGCGGCGACCGCTGGCGCTGGGAGAGCCGGATCTTCGACGGGGCGTACGACGAAGGCGGCGCTCACGAGCGGCCCGTCTACGGGGCGTTGAACTTCCGCCGCAAGCCGGCCGGCGGGGCGCCGCGGTTCGGCTCCGCCCACTTCAGGCTGACACCGCAGACGCTCGCGCGGACCACGTTCTGCTACCCGGACAGCTTCTTCGAACCCTCGGATTTCGGCGTCGCGGCCCGCATGGGGCTGATAGAACTCGCCCTCGCCGACCACCAGGACGAGCTCGACGACTACATCGAGGCCCAGGTGCACGGGCCGGTCCGGCTGGACTCCCACGTGGAGGCGCTGGTACTGGACCCCTGCTACCGGGGCACGGCGATCGAGGCGGCGGCTCGGCGTCTCGGCTGCCCGGTGGAGTGGCACCCCGGCTTCCGGCTCGGGGTCGAAGAACTCCGGCGCCACCCCGGCTACCGCGGCCGGGAATACGTCGACTTGGGCGCGCAGCTGGCGGTCGACGGCGTACTCGATCCCCGGATCGTCGGAGATGCCGCCCGCGCCGGCCGCCATGACCCCCAGGCGGTGAAGAAGGTGTGGCACTACCTGGCGCGATTCGGCGCGACCTGGAAGTGAGCTCCCAGGGGGCGGGGCCGGGCAGGCGGGACCAGACTCCCCCTAGATGTGTACCTCGGAGGGAAAGCCCGTCCAGCGCAGCTCGGGGGGCAGGTGCCGCATTTCGTTGGAGACGAGGACGGAGGGCGGCCGGCCCGGCGCGTACCGGATGACCGTGAGGGCGGCGTTGCCGTGGTTGAGGCCGAGCCAGCGCCACCGCGGCGCGTGCATGGCGTCCCGGACGAGCCAGGCGACCAGGAAGTTGTGGGTGACGACGAGTTCGTGCCGGTCGTCTTCACCGTCCACCGGCCCGGTGAACATGTCCAGCGCCTGCCGGGCCAGAGCGGATCCGTGAACCCGTTCCTCCTCGGTGACTCCATCGAGAAAGCGGAGGAAGAAGTCGGCTGATTCGGCGGGAAGTTCGTCCCTCACCGGCATATGAGGAACGTAGTCACCGGCGACTTCCGAGACGTGCAGAGGGACGTTCTTCAGCTGGTCGCCGATCAGACGTGCGGTCTGCTCCGCCCGGGGCAGCGGGCCGTGGTGAATCGCAGCGAGAGGAACGTCCCGGAGGCGCCGGCCGAGCAGCACGGCTTGCCGACGGCCTGCGTCCGTCAGCCCGCTCTCCTCCGACGCCGCTTCGCCGTGCCGAACCAAGTAGAGGTAACGGGCCGCCGTGCCGGTCATCACACACTCCTCTGCGCCCACCAAGGATCTTGCGTATCGCTGGACGCGTCAGCCCCGAACCCGGTTCCGGCTGCGGTGTCGGTTCGCTCAAGTATCCTTCCGGCCACCGCACACCGACTCGAAGGGTCAAGAGAATTGTCCGGCCTGTCTGCTTTCCCGCTGCCCTTTCATTCATCCCGTTCCCTCGCGTTCGCGACACCGCGAACGTTGCGGGAACTTCAGATGATGCAGTGCAGCTCGCACATTCGGGCCAAGCCGGGATGGTTCGACAAGATGAACGACGCCGACGTCGTCGCCAGGTGGACGCGGGAGGCGGTCGCCCAGGGCCTTACCGAAGCGCAGGTCCGCTACGTGCTCGCCGAACTCGCCCACTACGCGGCGCTGCGGGACGAACGGACCGGCGTCGAGGTGTCCGCCGTCGACGGGGTGTGGCAGTCGGACACGCTCGTCGACGATGAGCTCGGCTCCAGGCTGCGCGCGGCGGTCCGGGTTCTGGAACAGGTCCCCGCCGAGGAGCAGGACTGGCACCCGGGCTCCGACGGCCAGGTGTTGGATCTGGTTCATCCCTCGCTGTTCTGCCTGGTGAGAGGGGTGAGCGGGGCGCCCGAGCAAGCTTGGCAGAATCCGACGGACCACTATTCGAGGTACGAGTTCTCGGAGAAGTTCCAGTGGCTGCCCACGGACGTCGACGTCAGCGACGACGGTGGTGTCGCCTTCCGTTCCTATGTCAACAACGTCCACCCCGAACTCCACGGCGAACTGGCCGCCGTCCTGCCGGACCTGTTCGCGCGCATGCGCCCGCTGCTGGAGAACGTGCTCACCGATCTGCGCCATCCGCGGCCCTTGCGGATCGAGGCCGATCCCTACGGGTGGTACGACTCCGAACCGGAGTACCCGGAGAGGTCCTCCTTCAGCGACGGCGAGGCCTTCGAGGAAGCCCGTCGTGCGTGGGAAGCGGCTCAGGACGAATGGTGGGAGAACCGGCGCCCGGTCATCCCGGACGCCCCGGCCTTCACGCCGCCCGAGCCGCCCGACGCGGCCGCCCGGGTCGACCTGCGCGGCCGCCGCCTCCAGGTCATCGTCAAGCTCGCCACCATCCGTCTCACCCCGGACAAGCCGGAGTACCCCGGCGGTTCCTGGCACGTCGAGGGGATGCTGAACGAGCGGATCGTCTCGACGGGCATCTACTACTGGGACAGCGAGAACGTCACGGAAAGCCGGCTGAGTTTCCGGGCGGCGCTCGACGACCCGAGCTACGAGCAGAACGACGACAACGGCCTGCGTGAGGTCTACGGTCTGGAGGACGAGGACGCGCTGAACCAGATATGGGGGTCGGCGTCGACCCCGGCGGGCCGCTGCCTGGCGTTCCCGAACATCCTCCAGCACCGCGTCGGCTCGTTCCGCCTCGTGGACCCCGGCCGCCCGGGACACCGCAAGATCCTGGCGTTCTTCCTCGTCGACCCGTCGGAGCGGATCGTCTCGACGTCCGACGTGCCGCCGCAGCAACCGTGGTCCGACACCTCGACCATGACGTTCGAGGAGGCGAAGGACTACCGCGAACAGCTCATGCGGGAACGCAAGTTTTTCGTCGACGAGCACAACGACCAGCTCTACGAACGGGAGTTCTCCCTCTGCGAGCACTGATACGGGAACTGGTCGGCCGGCCGACCGGCTTCTCAGGTGTTCCGGCCTGGGACCACCAGCCCATTCTCGTACGCCGTCACCACCGCCTGGGCCCGGCTCTCCAGGCCGAGCTTCGTCATCGTCCGGCTCAGGTGGCTCTTGACCGTGCCCTCGGTGATGAACAGCCGCCAGGCGATCTCGGCGTTGGCCAGGCCTTGCCCGACCAGCTCCAGCACCTCGATCTCCCGGCCCGTCAGCACGTCCAGGGTGCCGGCCCCGGCCCTGGCGGCCCCGCAGGTCCCCTCGCCGCCCGCGCGGGTGGCGAAGGCCTCCACCAGCCGCCGGGTCACGGTCGGCGCGAAGAGGGCGTCCCCGCTGCCGACGGCAGTGATGGCGGCCAGTAACCGCCGGGGCCCCGAGTCCTTCAGCAGGAAGCCGGAGGCCCCGGCCTTGAGCGCCCCGTACACGTACTCGTCCAGGTCGAACGTGGTCAGGACCAGCACGCGGGGTGCCGGGGGCCGGGCCCCGGCGAGGATCCGCTCCGTGGCGGCGATCCCGTCCATGCGGGGCATCCGGATGTCCATCAAGATCACGTCGGGGCGGGTACGGGCGGCGAGCTCGACCGCCTCGGCGCCGTCCGTGGCCTCGCCGACGACCTCGAAGCCCTCCGCCACCTCGAGCAGGCCCACGAGCCCGGCCCGGATGAGGAACTGGTCGTCGGCCACGAGCACCCTCAAGACCGCGGACCCCGTCATCCCGGGCGACCGTCCTCGCCCGGCGGTACGGTCCGGGCGGAGGTCGGCAGCGTGAGGCACACGGCATAGCCCCCTTCGCTGCACGGGCCGGTGCTGATCGTTCCTCCGTAGAGCTTGGCCCGCTCGCGCATGCCGATCAACCCGTTCCCGCTCCCTCGTGCCAACTTGGCCTGAAGGGGGCGGCCGCCCGCGCCGTCGTCGGTCACGGTGACCGACAGGTGCGCGGGCCGGTAGTCGAGGGCCACGGTCACGCGGGCGCCCGGGGCGTGCTTGAGCACGTTGGTCAGCGCCTCCTGCGTCACCCGGTACGCGCACAGCTCCACGCCGGGGGCCAGGGCGCGCGCGTCGCCCGTGATCCGCAGGTCCACCGGAACGCCGGCAGCGCTCACCCGCTCGGCCATCTCCGCCAGCCGTGACAGCCCCGGCATCGGAGCGTCCCTGCCCGGCGCCTGCGGGCCGGCACCGCCCTCCGGCTGTTCCCGGCCGGTGTCCCGCAACAGGTCGAGCATGCGCCGCAGCTCGTCCAGCGCCTCGGCGCTCGTCTCCTGGATGGTGGACAGGGCCGCGCGGGCCGTGCGGGGCGCCGAGTCGAAGACGTACCCGGCCAGACCCGCCTGGATCGAGATGACGGACATGTGATGGGCCACGATGTCGTGCAGTTCGCGTGCGATGCGCGCGCGTTCCTCGGCAACGTGGCGGCGGGCCCGCTCGTCCCGCTCGCGCCTCAGCTGGCGGGCCAGTTCGGCAGACCGGCGGGCCACCAGCCCGAACCGCCACAGCACGGCCGGGAAGACCACGGCCTGCGCGAGGACGGTCGCCATGGAACCGCCCGGGCCGTTGCCCAGCAGTCCCGCGTAGACCCAGACCGCCGCCATCAGGGCGGCGCAGGCCGCCGAAGTGCGGACCGGGCAGAGCGCGGCGACCGTGTACACCGCGAGCATGGGACCGAAGCAGGTGACGACCGGCCAGTACCCGGCGGTGATGTACACGACCCACATCAGCTGGGTGAACAGGCAGACCGCGACCGGCGCCTTGGTCCGCACGGCCACCGGGACCGTCACCAGCCCGACGAGCAGGTACGCGGCGAGGTCCAGGGGAGGCCAGCCCTGGGCGACCGCCTCCCGGCCCAGCAGCACGGCCACACCCGTCTGTGCGAGGGCCGTCAGCGCGTCCATGGTGGAGGGGCGGATCCGCATCGCCGCAGCCTAGCCCGGACGGCGCGAACCGGCCTCCCACCGCGGTACTCCACCCCCGGTTGGGGAAGTGGCCTCCCTGCACCGGCGGTTGAGGCGGAGATCCATCCAGTACGGGACGACGGGGCCGACCCCCGGCCCGTAGCTTCATGCCTCGGCAGCACGGGACCGGCCGACCACCGGTCCCGCACACCAGGACAGCGGGCCGCTCGGAGACATCCACGGGGGAAGGGCTCGCACCGAACGAAGGACGGAACACAGCCATGCTCGTCAGCAAGCGTCTCGCGCTCCTCGTCGCCTCCACTGCCCTGTGCACCGGCGTCGCCATGGCCCCCTCGGCCGTGGCGGCCACGAACTCCGGTACGTCGGTGACCGGTTCGCGCGGCTGCAACTACACCGACTCGCAGCCCACCATCAGCAGGGGCTCCAAGGGCGCCGCGGTCAAGCAGGCCCAGTGTCTGCTCAAGACCTGGAACGTGAACATCGGCTCCTCCGGCGTCGACGGCGACTTCGGACCGAACACCGACCGTGCCGTGCGCGAGTTCCAGAGCCGGGTGAAGGACATGTGCCACATGCCCGTCGACGGCATCGTCGGTCCCAAGACCTGGAGCGCCCTGAAGAACCCGGTCTGCTGACCCGGTGGGGGCCGGGCCGGCGGCCCGGCCCCCGCTTCACCACGTACCCCCGGGCCCCGGTCCACGCGGTCGTCGTCCGACGCGCGGAGACCGGGGCCCGGCCCGCGGCAGGACGCAACGGCCGGGACGTCAGGCGGCCGTGGCAGCAGGCCGCAGGCGGCTGCGCAGGCCGACCAGGAGCGCGGCGGTCACGGCCCAGGCGGCCAGCGTGATGAGCGGGACGGTGGCGTGGGCGCCGTGGAAGTAGCTCAGGTCGGTGATGGCACGAACGGCCGCCCCCGGCGGCAGGAGCGCCGAGACGGCGTGCGCGGCCGGCGGCAGGAGGTCCGCGCTGATGGTGGCGCCGCTGGTGGAGTTGCCCACGGTGAGCAGCAGCAGGGTCGCGGCGGGCACCCCGACGGGGCCGAGGTACGTACCGAGGAGCTTGGTGGCGAACGCCGCCGCAGCGGCCAGCAGGGTGAGGGTGAAGGCCAGCGGGACGACGGGGGCGGGTACGGCGCCGAGGACGGGGCCGGCGAGCACGGCGGCCACGCTGCCGACGGCGGCGGAGACGGCGGCCAGCAGCCAGAACCGGTGGCGCAGGCGGAGCAGGCCGGCGAGGCCGAGGGTGTTCTGGGCGAGGACGAACCCTGCCAGGGTCACGCCGAAGGCCAAGTAGAAGCCGGCCAGGCCGCGCGCGTCGTAGCGGGTCAGGGGCACGACGTCCCGGGTGGTGACCTGCCGGCCCGCGCCCTCGGCGTACGCGCCGACGAGGCTCTTGACGGCCGAGGTGGTGGAGGGGCCGTAGGCTCCGGCGACCTCCAGGTCCAGCCGGCCTCCGGGGCCCTCTGCGAGTGCGGCCGAGACCTCGTGACGCTCCAGGGCACGGCGGGCGGACGCGGCGTCGGCGGCCGGGTGCACCTCGACTCCGTCGCCGAGCGCGCCCCTCATCCGGTCGGCGAGTTGCTTCCCGGAGACGGCGATGGGGACGTGGTGGGGCCGGGGGTCGCACTGCAGGCCGATGTAGCAGCCGATGAAGGCGACGGCCAGGACCAGGGCGATCACGGCCGGCTGGAGCCAGGCCCGTACGGGCGGACGGCGGCGGATGCCGGGGACGGGCGGAGCGGGCGCTGTGCCGGGGACGGGCGGAGCGGGCGCTGCGGCCCCTCCGGCGGGGCCGGGCGCGGCGCCCGGCGCGGCGGATGTGACGGTGGTGTCCATGGAAGGTCTTTCCTGGTCCGGTCCGGCGGGGGCGGACCTCGGGCGTACGGGGCGGGTCAGACGGCGGACGTGACGCGGCCGAGCCCCTGCCTGACGCCGCGGGTGAGGTCGTCGGCGAGGACTTCCTGTGCCCCTCGGGCCAGGCCGTCGAGGGCGAGGGCGGCGACGAGGGCGGGGGCGGTCTTCTGGGCGGCCGGAATCCCGGCGGCCATGTCGGTGTCCATGTAGCCGACGTGGAGCGCGGTGACCGCGATGCCGCGCGGGGCCAGCTCCTCGCGGATCGCGTCGGTCATCGCCCATCCGGCGGCCTTGGCCGCGGCGTAGGCCCCGAGTCCGGCCGGGTGGAACCAGGAGAGGACGGACAGGACGTTCAGGACGGCGCCGCCCCCGTTTCCCTCGATGACGGGGGCGAAGGCCCGGGTGGCGGCCAGCGGACCGAAGAAGTTCGTGTCCATCTCCAGCCGCACCGCGTCCCAGTCGCCCGCGACCAGCGGGGTCCCCGTCGAGATCCCGGCGTTGTTGACGAGCAGGGTGGCGTCCGAGGCGGTGCGGGCGGCTTCCCGGACGGACTGCGGGTCGGTGAGGTCCAGGCGCAGCGGGACGACGCCGGGCAGATCCACCGACTCGGGACGGCGGGCGGCCGCGTAGACCTCGGCCCCGCGCTCCACGAGCTGGGCCGCGAGATGGCGGCCCAGGCCCCGGTTGGCTCCGGTGACCACGGCGACGGCGCCCTCCAGCTCGAAGGTGCTGTCCCGGTCGACGGCGTTGCTCGGTTCCATGACATCTCCCAAGGGGGTGGGGTGGCGGGCCGGGGCGTACGTTTCCCCCGACCTCCATTAGATTACATTCATAATCTATAACGAGGGGTAGGATAGATGCCAGTCGTCATCCAAATGAGGAGGTGTCCATGGGCCGCGTATCGCAGGCGCAGGCGCAGGAGAACCGCAGGCGGGTCGTGGAGATGGCCTCGCAGCTCTTCCGCGAACAGGGCACGAGCGTGAGCGTCGCCGACCTGATGAAGGCGGCCGGCCTGACCCATGGCGGCTTCTACAAGCAGTTCGACTCCAAGGAAGCCCTCATCGACGAGGCCGTCTCACACGCCTTCGGGGAACTGGCCGCGCGGCGCGCGACCACCTTGGAGGACAGCGACGGCGAGCGTGCCGCGGCACAGCGGGCCCTGATCGACGGCTACCTGTCCCCCCGGCACCGGGACTCCCCCGCCACGGGCTGCCCCGCCGCCGGACTGGCCACGGACATGGCCCGTGACCCCGGGGACCGCGGGGCGCACCGTACCTATGCCGACGGCGTCTCGGAGTTCGCCGACTGGCTCGCCACAGGCGACGGCGACCGGGACGGGATCGTCCGGCTGTGCACGATGCTCGGCGCGGTCGTACTGGCCCGCGCGACCAAGGACTCCCCGCTCTCCGACGAGATCCTCGCGGCCGCCCGGGCCGCACTGACCCCTGCGCCCTGACACCAGGAGAGGGCAAGGGCGAGGGCGAGGCCCCACCCGGGCCTCGCGGCCTCCTGCGCCGGGCGTGCGGCGTGCGGCGTGCGGCGTGCGGTGAGCCTCCGGACGCCTCCCCCCGCCACGGCCCATGCTTACCGGCACACCCTCGCCGAGAACCATGGACGCCGACATGAACGAGCGCGACGACACCCGCTCTGTGACCACCGCCGGGGCACGCGCCTCGGCGCTGCTCCGCCGCCCGAAGCTGTGGGCGGTGCCCACGCTGCTGACCGGCCTGCTCGCCCTGCTGCTGTCGCTGCTGTACATGGGCGGAATCGTCAATCCGAACCGCAGTCTGCGCGATCTGCCCATCGGCGTCGTCAACGCGGACACGGGCCGGCCGCTGCCCGGACAGCGGCAGAACGTGGGCACGCAGGTCACCGAGGCCGTGACCGGCAGCGACACGTCCGGCAAGGTCCAGTGGCGCCGGCTCACCGAGGCCCAGGCGCAGGACCAGCTCTCCTCCGCCAAGATCTACGGCGCCCTGGTCATCCCCGCCGACTTCACCGAGACCGTGGCCGCCCTCACCACGGGCACCGCCACGGTCCGCCCGACGATCACGGTCCTCACCAACCCCGGGATGGGGAGCATCGGCTCCTCCCTGGCCGAGCGGATCAACACGGCGGCGGCCCGGCAGTCCTCCAAGACGATCGGCGAACAACTCACCGCCTCCCCCGCCGCCTCGCAGGCCGATCCCACGACGCGGCTGCTGCTGGCCGACCCCGTGCAGGTCGTCAGCCGGATCGGTCATCCGGTCGGCGACAACAGCGGGCTGGGCCTGAGCGCGTTCTACTACACCCTACTGCTGGTGCTCATCGGGTTCCTGGGCGGCAACCTCATCAACAGCGGCGTGGACACCGCCCTCGGCTACGCGGACAGCGAACTCGGCCCCTGGCACACCCGTCGTCCCACCGTGCCGATCAGCCG
Organism: Streptomyces roseus; assembly: GCF_001044425.1. Taxonomy (GTDB): domain Bacteria; phylum Actinomycetota; class Actinomycetes; order Streptomycetales; family Streptomycetaceae; genus Streptomyces; species Streptomyces roseus. The sequence continues at coordinate 67,526 of NZ_LFML01000119.1, read as the reverse complement.
CACCCAGACGCTGCTGCTGAAAGTGGTCATGACGGCTGTGATCACGGTGCTGACCACCACGCTGGTCATGGTGGCCACGATCTCGATCCTCGGGATGGACGCCGCACACATCCCGCTGCTGTGGATCTACTCCTACTGCGCCGGCCTCGCGGTGGGCCTGGGCGTCCAGGCGATCAACGCCGCGTTCGGCGGGATCGGCCAACTCGTGTCCATGTTCGTCTTCATCGCACTGGGCCTGCCCTCCTCGGGCGCCACCGTCCCGCTCCAGGCCGTCCCCGGCTTCTACCGCCTCCTGTCCCTCTTCGAGCCCATGCGCCAGCTCAGCGACGGAGTGCGCGCCATCCTCTTCTTCGACGCGCGCGCCGACGCCGGTCTCACCCGGGCATGGACCATGATCGCCGTCGGTACCGCCCTCGCCCTGCTCGTGGGATTCGCGATGACCCGCTTCTACGAGCGCAGGGGTCTGGAACGCATGACGCCCCAGCCCAGCGGGGGCGACCGGCCGCCGGGCGCGTGACGGCGGCCAGGGCTCGCTCACCACCCTGGCCGTGCCGGGCGCGGGCACGGTGGGGCTGTACCAGCCGAGGCACGACACCGCGTACGACGTGGACTGACCCTCGCACTCGCACCTCCCGGCCCCTTGTTGTCGGTCTTCGTGCACGTGGGAGGTGGTGTGACGGCGACCCGTCCCGCGACTTTGCCGAGCCTTTGCCGAACTCGTGTCAGGTCGGACGGTGTCGGGGCGTCCGGTTGCCCACGAGCCGGAAGAACGTGCACACTTGCGCGAATTCCTGCCGGGCGCAGCGTCGCACCCCACTGCCCACCTGCCTGGCATGCGCCGTGCCGGCCATCAGCAAGTCAACGGGAGCAAGGTTGAGCACATCGGGAACTGCCCCCCGGCAGGACCTCCACGACCTCAGCGACGCGCAGCTCTGCGCGCTGCTTCGCGAGCGTGACTCGGCGTCAGGTGCCGATCTCAGCGACGTGATGGGCGAGGTGTTCGCCCGTCACCACGACGCCGTCCTCGCCTACGCCCGCACCTGCTGCCGCGATCTGGCCACGGCCGGCGACCTGGCGGCCGAGGCCTTCGCCCGCACCTACCGGGCCGTCGCGTGGGGCACCGGCCCCGAGTACGTCTGGCGGCCGTACCTGCTGACCTGCGTACGCCGGGTGGCGGCCGAATGGGCCCGCCGCGGCGCCCGCACCCGGCTGTCGGGCGACTTCGACGCGTGGGCCGCCGGCCTGACCGGCGACCAGGACGTCGAGGGCGCCGCCCTGTCGGCGGAAGAGGGCTCGCTGGTGCTGCGGGCGTACCGCTCGCTGCCGGAACGCTGGCAGGCCGTGCTGTGGCACGCGGTCGTCGAGGACGAGCCCGCGGCCGAGACCGCCCGGCGCCTCGGTATATCGGCGGGAGGCGTCGGCTCGCTGGCGGCGCGCGCCCGCGAGGGCCTGCGCGAGGCGTACCTGCGCGCCCACCTGGACGAGAGCGCGAGCGAGGAGTGCCGGCACTACGGCGGCCTGCTCGCCGCCGCGCTCCGCCGCCCGGGCAAGCGCGTCACCCGCGACCTGGGGCGGCATCTGCGGGCGTGCGAGAGCTGCGGGCGGGCCGAGCGTGATCTGCGAGCCGTCAACAACAGGCTGGGCGCTCTGCTGCCCGCCGGAATCCTGCTGTGGCACCCCGCCTCCTTCGCGCTGACCGCCGGTGCGCACGGCGCCCACCACCTGGCCGCGGGCAAGGTGGTGGGGCTCAAGGCGGCCGCGGCGCGGTTCGGCGCGCCGAAGTGGACCGCGGCGGCGGCCGTCGCGGGTACGACGCTCACCGCGTTCGTCCTGCTGCCGGCCGAGGACCGGACCGAGCGGGCCGCCCCGACGCCCACGGTCACGCGCCCGAACCCGGACCCGATCTCGGAGGCCGACCCGTACCTGCTGCCGCTGCCGGCGGACTCGGCACCGCCCGTCGTGACCATCGGCGCCCCCGCGTCGGCCGTCGCAGCCCCCTCGGCACCCGCCACTCCCGCGCCGTCCTCCGCGCGGCCCTCGCAGAGCCCCGCCCCCTCCGGCATGCCATTGGTCAACACCACATCGGGGCTGTGCGTGGGCTTCGACGGCCGGGGTACCGAAGGGCCCTTGCAGCTCCAGCCGTGCACCGGCGCGGCATCCCAGGGCTGGCAGCGCCTGCCGGCCGGGCAGGGCACCTACCAGTTCCGGAACACGGGCACCGGCACCTGCCTCGACGGAACCACCGCCGGCGGAAACGTCGTCGACGTCACCCTGCGCGCCTGCCGCTCGGACGCCGGCCGCGGGACGCAGCTCTGGAGGCCCGAGTCGGTCGGACGATCCGGCAGCTTCCGGCTCTGGTTCGTGCCGCCGGTCCGCAAGAGCGACTACTCCGACCACCTGCTGGGCCCCCGGAACTGGCCCAAGACCGATCCCCCGCACGAGGGTTCGGCCCTGGTGCAGCTGCCCGACTACTACCGGTCCGCCCATTTCCTCTTCACCCTGGGGTGACGACCGCACGCGCGAGGCGGCTCGGGCCCGCCGAGCGAGCTGCTCCCGGCCAACGCCGGGTCCGTCACGGGCGGCGCTCAGCTCGCCCGGCCCGGCTTCTTCCTCGAACCCACCGTCGTGGCGGGAGTGCGCCAGGGCGACGGGATCGTGCAGGAGGAGACCTTCGGCCCCGTCCTGACCGTTCAGCCGTTCGTCGACGGGACCGAGGCCCTGCGCCTGGCCAACGACGTCCGGTTCGGACTCGCCGCCGGTGTCTGGCCCTCGGACCACGACCGCGCCGTGCGCGCGACGCGGATCCTGCACACGGGCCTCGTCTGGGTGAACACCCACGGCACCACCGTCTCCGAGATGCCCCACGGCGGGGTCGAACACCCCGGTTACGGCAGCGACCTCTCCCTGTCCGGCCTCCTCGACCACTCCCAGGCCAAGCACGTCATGCTGTGAGCTCGGGACGATGGAGGTGTCGTCGCCGTCCGAAGGCCGGGACGCCCAGCAGCCCGAAGCCGAGGGCCGCCGCCGTGAGGTGGCCGACGGTCGTGAAGTCCGGCAGCGGCCCGTCCCATGCGGCGCCGCCGAGGGGCCACGCGAGGACGAAGACGGCCCAGGGGAGGCGGCCCCGGCGGGGCAGGGCGGGCGTGCCGAACGCCAACACGGTCTGGGCTCCGTAACTGACCCCGTAGTCCAGGGCGTGGCGCACGTCCGCCGGATACCAGCCGCGCCGCAGCGCGACGGCGATGACGACGGCGGTGAGGAGGGTGGCGACGACGTGCCCGCCGAGGAAGACGGCCACGGCGCGCGGCCTTCCCCATCGGGCCTCCGCCCAGGCCAGGGAGCAGCAGACCCCGAGGCCCAGGGTGATCAAGGTGCCCAGGAAGTCGGCCGAGGTGACGTCAGTGAGCGTTCCGGCGAACAACAGCACGCTGCCGAGCAGCGCGGCGAGCGGATGATCTTGAAGATTGTCCAGGTTGGTGCTGAGATATCCCAGAATGCTGGCCGCCTGATCGGCGGACAGGACGTAGCCGAGCCAGGCGTGCCCGACCAGGAGCAGACAGACGTAGGCGAGGGTCAGCGGCGCCCGGCGCGGATACCCCCGCACGGCGCCCAGCACTGCGCCCGAACGACCCCTCAGTGACGACAAGTTCATACCGCGGCATTCTCCAGGGCCGCCCGAAGGCGGGGTCCGACGGGTCGGCGAAGGCCCCGCCACGCCCCGGCGTCGGGACGGGGGTGGCAGGAAGATGGGTAATTCCGGGGATTCTCATGGGGGTTCCGCCCCCGTCCGTTCACCTCTCGGCGGCCTCCGTGTCGCCTCGTACGATGAGGTTTGCAGCCATGGACCTTCCCGATTTCGGCATCCCCCAGAAACTCGCCTCGCGCATGAGCATGGCCGAGCAGCACGACTACCTGCGTGCGAAGTTCACCCGGCGCGGAGCGCTGCGCGCGGGCGCGGTGACCGCGGCCGTCGCCGGGGCCGGCGTGGCCGTCGGCGCGGCCTCGCCCGCGTACGCGGCTCCGGCCGTACTCACCTCCACCGAACGGCGCGGCGTCGACGGCTCGCTGGCCGCGCCGTTCGCACGGCACTTGCAGTACGGCGCGGACCCGAAGACGCAGATGCGGGTGTCCTGGCAGGTCCCGTTCGCGGTGAAGAAGCCGTACCTGCGCGTGGGCACCAGCCCCTGGGCGCTGAGCGTGAAGATCGACGCCGAGGTCCGGCACCTGAGCACCCCGGTCCTGAACGGCGGCAAGATCGCCGCGGCCGAGCAGTTCTACCTGCACGTGGGGCTGGACCGGCTGAGGCCCGGTCAGACCTACTACTACGGGGTCGGACACGACGGCTTCGACCCCGCCGACCACCGCAACCTGGGCACGCTCGGCACCTTCACCACCGCCCCCCAGCGCGCCGAGAACTTCACCTTCACCGCCTTCGGCGACCAGGGCGTGAGCTACCACGCACTCGGCAACGACGCGGTGCTGCTGGCCCAGAACCCGGCCTTCCACCTGCACGCGGGCGACATCTGCTACGCCGACTCCTCCGGTTCGGGCACCGCCGGCGACACCTACGACGCGCGGGCCTGGGACCAGTTCCTGGCCCAGACCGAAACGGTGGCCAAGACCGTGCCGTGGATGGTGACGACCGGCAACCACGACATGGAGGCCTGGTACTCGCCGCAGGGCTACGGCGGCCAGAACGCCCGCTGGTCGCTGCCCGGCAACGGCCCCGACCCGGTCAACCAGCCGGGCGTGTACTCGTTCGTGCACGGCAACGTCGGGGTCGTGGCGCTCGACGCGAACGACATCTCGTACGAGATCCCCGCCAACTTCGGCATCAGCGGCGGAAAGCAGACCGCGTGGCTGGACCGGCGCCTGGGCGAACTGCGCCACCACCGCGACGTGGACTTCATCGTGGTGTTCTTCCACCACTGCGCGTTCTCCACCACCAGCGCGCACGCTTCGGAGGGCGGGGTGCGCGACGTGTGGGTGCCGCTGTTCGAGAAGCACCAGGTGGACCTGGTCATCAACGGCCACAACCACGTGTACGAGCGGACCGACGCGATCAAGGGCAACAAGGTAGGCCGGAAGGTCCCCATCGGTGAGCGCACCGACCCCACGCGGGACGGCATCGTGTACGTCACGGCGGGCGCGGCCGGGCGTTCGCTCTACAGCTTCCCGGTGCCGGACTCGTACGAGGGTCACGTGGCGGACCGCGACAGTGTCGACTCCTACCGATGGGTCAAGGGCGGTACGAAAGCGACCGAGACGGTGGAGTGGTCGCGGGTGCGGTACACCAACTACTCCTTCCTCGCGGTCGAGGTCGAAGCGGGCCACTCTCCGAAGCTGAAGGTCAGCGCACTGGCCGAGACGGGGCAGCGGATCGACCACTTCGAGATCCAGCGGGGTCGCGGCCGCTAGCGTTCATCGCGGCGGGAGGACGGTCCGAATCGAGGGCGGCCCCGGGTCGGCGACCCGGGGCCGCTCCGTAGTACGCCCCGACCGCGGCCGGGGGCCGGCGGCGGTCAGTCGACGGCCCGTCCCCTTGTTCTTGAATGGTCATTCATGTATTTTTGAGTCATGCCCCGCCCCCGCGAGTTCGAGCCCGACGCCGTCCTGGACCAGGCCATGCTGCGATTCTGGCTCCAGGGCTACCGGGCCACGTCGATCGAGGATCTCGTGCGGGCCACCGGGGTGAAGCCAGGCAGTCTCTACAGCGTGTTCCCCGGCGGCAAGCGCACGCTGTTCCTGCGGTCGCTGGAGCGGTACTCCAAGCTGGTCGTCCCTCGGAAGCTGGGCGACCTGGCGGCGCCCGGAGCCTCGCTGGCCGCGCTGCGCGGCTACTTCGACGGTCTGGTGAGCGACCTCCTCAGCCCCGAGGGGCGCCAGGGGTGCCTGCTGGTGAACACCGCGATCGAGGACGCGGCCGAGGACGACGAGGCAGCCGCCGTCGTACGCGGCCACCTGGCCCGTCTGGAGCAGTGCATGACCACGGCCCTGCGCAACGCTCGCGCGACCGGGGAGGTCCGCGACTCGGTGGACCCCGGCGGCAGCGCCAAGCTGCTCGTCGCCACGTGCCAGGGGCTGATGGTCGTGGGGAAGGCCAATCCCGACGAGGCGGTCCTGCGCGCCATCGTCGACAACGCCTTCGCCGTCCTCGCCTGACGGGCCCACCCAGGGCCACCGCATCGCGGTGGCCCTCTTTTCGGCCCCGATAGTTGAATAGCCATTCAAGAATGGAGTCCGGTCCATGAAGGCCATCGTCATATCCGCCCACGGCGGTCCCGAGGTCCTCCGCGTCACCGATCTGCCCGACCCCGTCCCGGCGGCGGGCGAGGTACTGATCCGCGTCAAGGCCTTCGGCCTCAACCACGCCGAGGCGTACATGCGCGCCGGCGCCTGGGGCGAGGTCGCGGCCGTCCCCGGAATCGAGTGCGTGGGACTGGTCGAGGCCGATCCCTCGGGCCGCCTCGACACCGGGACCCCCGTCGTCGCGATCCTGGGCGGCATGGGCCGTACCCGAAACGGCAGTTACGCCGAGTTGGTCACCGTACCGGCCACCAACGTGGCCGCGGTGAGCTCGTCGCTCGGGTGGGCCGAGCTGGCCGCCGTTCCCGAGGTCTACGCGACGGCGTGGAACGGGCTGTTCGGCAACCTCGACCTGCGCCCGGGCGAGCGGCTCCTGGTGCGCGGAGCGACGTCGTCCCTCGGCCAGGCCGCCGTCAACCTCGCCGTCGCGCACGGAGCGAAGGTCCTCGCGACCACGCGCAATCCCGCCCACGCGCCGCTCCTGAAGGATCTCGGCGCCGAGGAGGTGCTCATCGACGACGGCTACCTGGCCGGTCGGGTCGACAGGGGCGACGGCGGCGTCGACGCGGTGTTCGACCTCGTCGGCAACAGCGTCCTGCGCGACTCCCTGGCCGTGGTCCGGCCCCGCGGCCGCGTCTGCCAACTCGGCTTCCTCGGCGGTTTCGAGCCCGTGCGCGACTTCGACCCGATCGCCGACCTCCCGTCCGGCGTGCAGCTCAGCTTCTTCGGAAGCGCCTTCGTCCTGGGCAGCCCCGATTTCCCGCTCGCCGACGTTCCATTGGACGCGATCTACGCCAGGATCGAGTCGGGAGTCCTGCCGGCGCGACCGGCACGGATCTTCCGTTTCGACGAGATCGTCGAAGCCCACCGCGTCATGGAAGCAGGTGAGGCGCTGGGCAAGATGACCGTCCTGGTCGACTGAGTGCCGGGGCCCGGTCCCGGGACCTGAGGGGCCCGAGGCCGGGATGGGGGCACTCCCGTCGCGGGCGGCCGGGCGGCCCCCGGCTCGCTCCGAGCGGCGAGTAACCGGCCGCTCGGAGCGGTGGTGCGGCAGCGCCGTCCTACCGTCCTGCGCCCGGCAGACGGCCCCGCCTCACTTCAGGTGGCGGTCCAGGAACCGGCACCCGTCCTCCAGCTCGAACCACGGGGTGCCGGTGTGCCCGCCCAGGTTGGCGTGCAAGGTCTTCTCCTTGCTGCCGAAGGCGTCGAACAGGTCCAGGGCCCGCTGCCGCGGGTTGCCCTCGTCGTCCCACTGCAGCAGGAACAGCAGCGGAACGGTGACCTGCCGGGCTTCCTCGCGCTGGGCACGGGGCACGAACCCGCCCGCGAAGAAGCCCGCGGCGGCGATACGCGGCTCGGCCACCGCCAGCCGGATACCGAGGGCCGTCCACCCTCCGGAGTACCCGACCGGCCCGCCGATCCCGGGCTGTTCGAGAAGGGCGTCGAGAGTGGCCCGCCATTCCGGGACCGCGTTCTCGACCAGAGGGCCGATGAGGGACTCGAAGATCTCGTCGACCGGCTCACCGGCCTGCATCGCCCGCCGCAGATCGGCACGGGCCTGCTCGTCGGCGGCGGAACGGGGACGGTCACCGCACCCGGCGGCGTCGATGGTGGCCACCGCGTAGCCATGCGCCGCGGTGTACCGGGCCCGTGCCACCAGCCGGGGGTCCGCCTTGGGCAGGCCGTTGTTGTGGGACATCAGGACCAGCGGGGCCGGGTCGGCGGACTCGGGCGTCCACAGGGTGCCGGGGATCTCGCCGAGGGTGAATTCGCGCTCGAGGACACCGTCGTCGAGGCGCTGTTCGGAAGTGAAGTGCACGGTCGTGCCTTTCGGGAGGGCTGTTGGACGGCGCTCCCGGACGACCTATCGCCCGACCGTGACCCCGGAGGGGAGCACCCATGTCGAAACTGCGTTCACGGGTACCACCTCCTCGTTCTCTCGCACGGTCTCCCGGAGGTTAACAGGGCTCGCCGCGGCCCGCCAAAGGGTTTTCGATGGCTGCGCGCAAAGGGTTTTCGTTGGCTGCGCGGCCGGATGGCGTGGGGCGCGCACTCCCCCGGGCCGGGCAGCCGACTTCCCGGTTCGTGCGGTAGCGTTCCCGCACGATGAAACGGGGAGTAGTCCCCGTTTACTTCGAGCTGGAAGGGAACCACCATGCCCGCCGCACCGACGCTCGACGAACTCGCCCCCGAGGGAGTCGACTTCACCACCGACCCGTACTCCGTCTACGCGGCCCTGCGCGCCAGGGGACTTGTCCACCGCGTCCACGTGCCCGGCAGCGGAGACGTATGGCTCGTCCTCGGACGCGACGAGGTGCGCGCCGCCCTGACGGACCCCCGGCTGCGCAACGACATACGGCACTCCGCGACATGGCAGAGCGACGGCGGCAACGCCATCGGGCTGAACATGCTGCAGACCGACGCGCCCCAGCACACCCGTCTACGCGCTCTCGTGGCACGCGAGTTCACCCCCGGGCGCGTCGAGGCGATGCGCCCGCGCGTCCAGCGGATCGCCGACGGGCTCCTCGACGCCCTCCCGCCGGCCGGCGCCGCCGACCTCGTCGCCGGCTACGCCCTTCCGCTGCCCCTCACCGTCATCTGCGAACTGCTCGGCGTCCCCCTCACCGACCAGCACCACTTCCACTCCTGGTCGACCGAGCTCGTGGCGCCCTCCTCCCCCGCCGCGGCCGGCGCCGCCGCCGGCGAGATGAGCGCGTACTTCGCCGCCCTCATCGCCGCCAAGGCCGGCGACCCCGGCACGGACCTGATGAGCGCCCTGGTGCCGGCCTCCGGCGAGCCGGGCGGGCTCTCCCCCGAGGAACTGCTCGGCATGGCCTTCCTCCTGCTCGTCGCGGGACACGAGACCACCGTCAACCTCATCTCCAGCGCGGTCCTGGCCCTGCTGCGCCACCCCGACCAGCTCGCCGCCCTGCGCGCCGACCCCCACCTGACCAACGGCGCCGTCGAGGAGGCGCTCCGCTACGACGGCCCCGTCACCGCCGCGGCCTTCCGGCACGCCGCCGAGCCCGTGGAGATCGCCGGGGTGCGCATCCCGGCGGGAGACAGCGTGATGCTCTCCCTGGCCGCCGCCTCCCGCGACCCCGGGCACTTCCCCGACCCCGACCGCTTCGACATCCGGCGCCCCGTCCAGGGACACCTCGCGTTCGGCCACGGCATCCACCACTGCCTGGGCGCCCCGCTCGCGCGCCTCGAAGGAAGGACCGCCCTGCGGACCCTCCTGCGGCGGCTGCCGGACCTCGCCCTGGACGCCGTCCCCGAGTCCCTCGAACGCCGCCCGGGCGCCATGCTCAGGGGGGTGGCCGCCCTGCCCGTGCGCTGTCGGCGCACCTGCCCGCGTGACACCGGCCCTGGTGGCGCTAGCATCCGTACCGGACGAGGATCCCCGGTACGGATGCGCCGACGCGCACCCTCCCGTACGCAGGTCACCGGCGACCCGAGGAGCGGACATTGACCCCGGCCACGGAACGGCCCGCGCCGGTACGGCGTGACGCGCGGCGCAACCGCGAACTGCTCCTGGCCGCCGCGCGCGAGGCCTTCGCCGCCCAGGGGCTGGAAGCTCCGCTCGACGAGATCGCCCGCCGGGCCGGCGTCGGGAACGCCACCCTCTACCGGCACTTCCCCACCCGGGCCGCCCTGATCGACGCCGTCTTCCGGAACTCCCTCCAGGGGACCGTCGACGCCGGGGAGGAAGCCCGCGGCGCGGCGGACGCCTGGACGGGGCTGGCCGGCTACCTGGAGGCGGTCTTCACGGTGCTGGCCGCCGACCGCAGCGCGAACGACCTGATGACCACGGCCATCGAGGGCGTGACCTCACTGGACGCCGTCCACGCCCACAACCACGAGACGATCGCCCTGCTGATGGAGCGGGCCCAGCGGGACGGCACGATGCGCTCCGACGTCACCGTCGAGGACCTGCTCCTGAGCCTGGCCACGCTCGGCCGCACCGTCCCGTCGCTCGCGGCCGCCGGGCCGCCGCACGCCTGGCGCCGGCAGCTGGGCCTGTTCCTGGACGGCCTGCGGGCCGGGCCCCGCCCGGCCACCCGGCTGCCCGGCCCGGCCCTGACCGCGCAGGACCTGACGGCCGTGCTCCACGACCTCGGACCGCACCGCGAGAGCTGAGGGGCTTCACGAGCCGTCCGTGTCGAGCGCCACGACGAGGAAGGCGTCCCTGTCGAGGTCCATCACGACGGTCGCCCCCTGGCCCCGCTCCCGGCACCGGGCCGCGTACTCCTCGGCGGGCCAACTGCCGTAGGGGTCACCGGCGGGAAAGGAGTCCAACACCTTTGTACGGTGCACCGCTTCCACCTCCTGAACCTCGGACGCTGCTCACCGTCCTCGTGCCCCTGCCGCCGGATCCCATGCACCCGCGACGGCCGTCGGCGCGGCGGTGCGCGGTCAGCGGGCGAACTTCGCCAGGGCGGCCGGAGTGACGGGTGTGAAGAAGTTGACGAGGTTGCCGTCGGGGTCCCGCAGGAGAAGCGAGCGGTTGCCCCAGGGCATCGTGGTGGGCGTCTGGACGAATTCTTCGACGGAGTCGGTCAGATTCCGGTGCACCTGGTCGACGTCGTCGACCAGGAACTCGATGATGACGCTGCGGTTCTCGGCCGGCCGGGCGGCGCCGGGCGCGAAGAGGGGAACGGTTCGGGTTCCGGCGATGGCGAGGGTGGCCGAGGGGGTCCTCAGTTCGGCGAAGTCCTCGGTGGACCAGTTCGCCGCCACTGCGGTGGCGCGCTCGTAGAAGTCGACGAGGCGGGCGACGTCGCCCGTGATGATGCGGATCGAGACGAAGTCCATGGGGTCTCTCCAGACGTGTGGTGGTGATGACCTCACGCTAGAGCGGATACCGGACAGGATCCGCCCGGTATGTGCGGGAGACTTGTGGGCATGTCCCGACCCGTCTCGCGCGTGCTGATGCTCCTTGAGCTCCTGCAATCCGGCGGCCTGCGGACCGTCGGCGAACTCGCGGCCCGGCTCGAAGTCGACGAGCGCACGGTGCGGCGGTACGCCGATCACCTCCTCGACCTCGACGTCCCCGTCGAATCGGTACGCGGCCGCCACGGCGGCTACCGGATCGCCTCCGGATACCGCATGCCTCCGCTCATGCTCACTGACGACGAAGCACTCGCCGTACTGCTCGGCCTGCTCGCCGGCCGGCGGGCCGGTCTGACGGCGGCCACGGGCTCGGCGGGCGAGACGGCAGCCGCCAAGATCCGACGGGTCCTGCCGGAACGGCTCGGCGGGCGACTCGACGCCGTGCTCGGTTCCCTCGCCTTCACCGATCCGCCCACCACGTCGGTCGTTCCGGAGAGCTCCGTCCTCCTCCCGATCGCCGACGCGGTCCGCCATCACCGGCCGGTCTCGATCCGTTACACCGCCGCCGACGGACGGCCCAGCGAACGCACGCTGCACCCGTACGGGCTCGTCGCCCACTCCGGCAGGTGGTACGTGACGGGCGGTGACCCCGCGGTCGGCGAGGACCGCACCTTCCGGCTGGACCGCATCGCCGAAGCGCGGGTGCTGCCCGGGGCCTTCGATCCGCCCGCCGGGTTCGACCCGGCGGAACGCGTGCTGTCGGGGATCGCCTCGGCTCCACACCGGCACGAGGTGAGCGTGCGGGTCCAGGGGACGGCCGAGTACGTCCGATCCCGGCTTCCCGCCGGCATCGCGATCGTGGAGGAGTTGCCGTCCGAGGGCGCCCCTGATTCGGCGCCCGGGCCTTGGTGCCGCGTCGGCATGCGGGTGGAGCGGCTCGATTGGCTGCCCGCCGTACTCGCCTCGCTCGACCGCCCCTTCGTCATCGAACGCCCCGGCGAACTCCGCGAGCTGGTCGCCCGATTCGCCGCGCGGCTGGCGGAATCGGCCCGACGTCAATGACGGCCGAGCAAGGGCGTGCACCTCCACGCACCGGCGTCGCGCCGGTCCCCGGGGGGCACTGTGCCCCCGTGCGGGCGAGCTGACGCCGCCTCCCGCGCGAGACCCGCGCTGTCAGCGGGTGGGGAGACTGACGGTGTACACGTCCGTACGGTTCCGTGGCGCGCCGGAGTGGGTCTCGGTCAGCACCGCCCGCACTCCCTCGCCGTCCGCCACCAGGCCTTGGTAGTCACCGAGGAAGTAGCCCCCGGCGTACGGCGCTTGCAGCCAGTCGAAGATCCGCGAGATCTGCCGCTCGGTCCGCTGCTCCGTGTTTCCGTGCGGCAGCGTGGCCAGCTGGTAGGCGGTGGGGAGGGTGGTGGTGTCACCCGGTTCGAGGTGGCGCAGGTCGTAGTAGGTGAGCGCGAGCGTGCCCCGCTCGTCGACCGCGACCGACGGGGAGAAGGCCGGTACGCCCTTCGGGCTGATCAGCTCGGGGGCGCCCCAGGTACGGCCGCCGTCGGTGGAGCGCACCAGCTGGACCGAGTCGAACGCGCCGCCGGAGAAGTCCGCGCCCTCGTAGGCCATGTACAGCGTGCCCGTCTTCGGGTCGACGGCCGGGCTGGGCAGGGTGGACGCGGCGCGCAGCAGTTTGGTGGGGGCGTTGGGGTCCACCTCCGGTACGGCGCTGTCCCGGACCACCGTGACCGGGGCGCTCCAGGTCTCTCCGGCATCGGTGGAGGTGACCATCGCGTAGTGGGCTTCGAGGACGGTGCTCAGGTCGTCGGCGAAGGTGATCGTGTCGAAGAAGTCGTACAGGGTGCCGGTGCTCGGGTCGACGACGATCAGGTGGCCGATGGTCTGCGTGTTGGGTACGGCGCTGGTGTCGACGAAGGGCCGGGCCTCGCTCCAGGTGCGGCCGCCGTTCCGGGTCACGGAGATGTAGCCGGGGCCGTCGATGCCGCTGGGGCCGGGCGGGTCGTTGTCGAGGCGGTTCCAGACCTGGTAGGCGGTGCCCCTGCGGGTCGGGTCGGCGGTGATCGAGGGCTTGTCGTTGAAGAAGGGCTGCTCGTCGACGTGCGTGGTGGTGAGGTTCCGCCAGGTGCGGCCGCCGTCGCGGGAGGTGACGGCCAGGAGGCCGGTCCGCGTGCTCTTGGTGAAGTCGACGCCCTCGCCGCTCGCGTAGACGAGGCCGTCCGGTCCGGTGCTCACCCAGGGGTCGGTGGCCCGTTCGAAGTCGGCGCCGCCCGGGGCGCACAGGCTGAAGGGGAGCGTGCTGCGGTGGAAGGTACGGCCGTCCGTCGTCCAGGCGGCCGACAGGCCGCGGGCGCCGCCGTCGCTCCAGCGGTCCTGCTGGAACACGGTGACCACGCGCTTCGTGTCGCGCGGATCGACGGACAGGTACGGCTCGACCTCGGTGCCCGGGTACACGACGCTGTCGGGGGACACCGCCCCGATGGTGCAGTCCGCGTACGGGTCGCCGTGGGACACCTTGACCCGCGGTCCGCTGTCGGGGCCCCCGTCCGCCGCGGCGGGCGGCGCACCGGTGAGCGTGGCGAGGAGGAGCGCGGCGGTGGCGACGGCGGTCGTGGGCGCGTAGACGCGCATGCGGGATCTCCTCCGGGTGTCGGCGGCCGGATGCGGGGGCCGCCGTCATGAGGGCGGCGTGGGGCGCGGGGCCGTTCCGGATCTCGGGGGTGGGACGACTCCGCTCGATCCTTTTCGGCGTCACGGCCGGTTCCCTTGATGGGCCGGACGGCGGAGTCCCCGCCGGCGGCGCCGGGTCGGCTGTGGGCGGGCAGCTGACGGGCGAAGCGGCGGACGGCGTCGGTGAAGGCGTCCGGTGCGTCGAAGTTCGCCAGGTGGCGGGCCCTGGGGATCAACTCGATGCGGGCGTTCGGGTGCGCGCGGGCGAATTCCCGCTCGCCGGCCCGGAAGACGATGTCCTTCTCCCCGTTCAGGATGAGGACCGGGGCGGCCACGTGCCGCATCGCGCTCGCGTCGAAACGGCCGAGCACGTCGCCCCAGGCGGCCGGCAGGGTGTGGAAGGCGTAGCCGGTACGGATCGTCGCCCCGACCACTTCGGGCGGGTAGAGCCGGCGCAGGAACCGGTCGTTCCACCGGGTCAGCCGCTGCGCGGATACGCGCGGGACGAGCCTCGCCAGCCCCCGGTACGGCAACGCCCACACGCCGCCGGTCGCCGCGCTGGCCCCCGCGAGGACGAGACCGCGCAGTTCCCGCGGCCGGTGCCGCGCGAACTCCAGCGCGGCGTATCCGCCCAGGGAGTGTCCGACGACCAGGGCGGGGCCCCGGTCGAGCGATTCCACCGCCGCGCCGATGATCTCCGTTGCCGCCTTCAGGCTCCAGGGTTGGCCGGAGCGGGCTCCGTGCCCCGGCAGGTCGACGGCCGTTACGGGGAACTCTTCGCGGAGCGCGGCGAGTTGCGGGCTCCACTGGGCGGCGCTGAACCGCGTTCCGTGTACGAAGACGATGGGCGTCGCGTCCGCTGCCGACATGCCAAATCCCCCCGGATCAAGGCTCTTCATCTCCGGCCGACTCTAGCGGTGCGCCCGACCGGCCCCGCCGGCCGGCTCCCCGGTGTGGCGGCCGGCCTCCACGGCCGCTTCCTGGTGTCCGGGCGGGAGCGCGGCGCCGGCGTCGGCGAAGATGTGCTGGTGAAGCCGTATCCCGAGGCCCGGCACCGGGCCCGTGCCTCGCGGGTCATGTCCGCAGTCCCGGCCGGTCCCGCCGCGCCGGGGTGTCCCCGTCCCGAAAGGCCCTGACCCTGAACACCTCGCTCGCAGAAGGACTCTCCGTCACCCTGCTCCTGGCCGTGCTGGCCTGTGCGGTGATCCGGCCGTGGGGCTGGCCGGAGGCGGTCGTGGCCGTCCCCGCGGCCGGGGTGGTCATCGCCACCGGTGCGATCTCCCTCGATCACGCGGCGGAGGAGGCCGCCCGGCTGGGCCCCGTCATCGGGTTCCTCGCGGCCGTCCTCGTCCTGGCCCAGCTGTGTGACGACGAGGGGCTGTTCCAGGCCTGCGGTGCCTGGATGGCCCGGCGCGCGGCCGGCCGACCGCGGCGCCTGCTCGTGCTCGTGTTCGTCACGGCCTCGCTGATCACCGCCGTGCTGAGTCTGGACGCCACGGTGGTGCTGCTGACCCCGGTGGTGTTCGCCACCGCCGCCCGGCTGGGCGCGCGCGCCAAGCCCCACGTGTACGCCTGCACCCACCTGTCGAACACCGCCTCGCTGCTGCTGCCGGTCTCCAACCTCACCAACCTGCTGGCCTTCGCCGCGAGCGGCCTGACCTTCACCCGCTTCGCGGCCCTCATGGCGCTGCCCTGGCTGGTCGCGATCGGCGCCGAGTACGTGGTGATCCGCCGCTTCTTCACCACCGACCTGGACGCGGGCGCCGAGGCGCCGGCCGCCGACGAGCCCCGCGAACTGCCGCTGTTCGCCCTGCTCACCGTCGCGGGTACCCTGGCGGGCTTCGTGGTGACCTCCGCGTTCGGCGTCAACCCGGCCTGGGCCGCGGCGGCCGGCGCGGCCGTCCTCGCGGTTCGCGCGCTGGCCCGGCGCCGGACCACGCCCACGGCCGTGGCCCGGGCCGCCGCGCTCCCGTTCTGCGCCTTCGTACTGGCCCTGGGGATCGTGGTGCGCGCGGTGGTCGACAACGGCCTCGCCGACGCCCTGGGCCATCTGGTTCCCGCGGGCAGCGACCTCCCGGCCCTCCTCGCCATCGCGGCACTGGCGGCCGTACTGGCCAATGTCATCAACAACCTGCCCGCCGTCCTGGTGCTGCTCCCGCTGACCGCCCCCACCGGCCCGGGCGCCGTACTGGCGGTACTCCTCGGCGTCAACATCGGCCCGAACCTCACCTACGCCGGTTCCCTGGCCACCCTGCTGTGGCGGCGTATCGTGCACGAGCACGACACCGATGTGGAACTGGGCGAGTTCACCCGGCTCGGCCTGCTCTCGGTGCCCGCCGCCCTGCTGCTCTCGGTGGTGGCTCTGTGGGTCTCGCTCCTAGCGATCGGAGGCTGAACGCCGTGACCGTCATCGTCTGGATCGTGGAGGGCACCTGGCCCGCCTGCGTCGACGCCGCGCGCGCCCACGCCCCCGCGGACGCCGAACTCGTGCTGCTCCACGTCACCGGCCACGAGGTGCCCGGTGCCGCGCACGGCGCGTACGCCGGACTGCTGGGCCGCGCGCGCCCCGACCGCGACCCCGGCACCGCCGTGGAGCACCTGGCCGCCGCCTCCGCCGAACGGCTCCTGGCGGGGGCTGCCGAACGGCTGGGGCGCCCCTGCACCCGGCTGGAACGCTCGGGCCGCGTCGAACGGGAGGTCGTGGCCGCCGTGGAAGGCGCCGACCTGCTCATCCTCGCGCGCGACGGTGACCGTACGCACCTGGGACCCCGCAGCCTCGGGCCAGCCAGCCGGTTCATCGTCGACCACGCACCCTGCCCCGTCCTGCTGGTCTGGCCGGAAACGCCGCCCGGCACGGCCACCATCCCGCCACCGCCGGCCCACCCGGACCCGCACCCGCACCCACACCCGCCGCACCACCGGTGAAGGGCGGTGGTGCGGCGGGTGGGCGCCGGGGACTCGGCAGGGACTTCAGGACGTCAGCACGTCAGGGGGTCACAGGATCTCGATGGAGTCGACCTTCGGAGGGCGGTTGGGGAACGTGATGTCGGTCCACCGGCTGATCCGCACCGAGTCGCCGTTGGCGTCGTAGTAGATCAAGTCGTTGTTCCCGGTGGAGATCCTGTCCACCCACCAGCCCCCGAACCCGATCCGGCCCTTGTTGGCGTAGCAGTCCACGCTGTCCCGCCCGCCGCTGTGGGACCAGATCTTCAGGAAGTTCTCGCCGCCCCGGCACTCGACGTGATCGATGGCGAAGGCGTTGCCGGGAAGGGTCAGGGTGAGTGATGCCGCCGCGGCGAGCGCCACGGCTGCGGATCGGACGATCCTGGTCGGCTTGAGCACGATCTCTCCTTACAAGGGAATCGAGCGGAACAGGTGGCTCCGCACCCACGGGCGCGTTGACCACCCCACCGCGACGGCCGGTTCCACACACCTTCGCGGTTGCACATCGAGAGTCGCGCGCGTTCGATGCCCTCTGCAATCACTTTGCCCGTGTGCGGCCGAAAACCGCGCCACGATGTCCCGATTTGAACCACTGCTGCGCAGTTGAAACGTTTGAGCAAGTTGACGTCTCCATATGGGGATTGATGCTGCCCCAGCAGGGGAAGGAGCCGGTGCCTCCGCGACCGCTGGCCGCGTTGGCGTCTTTCGCCCGTACGGCGAGGTGAGAGTTCGACCGGCGAAGCGTCACCGCCCTCCGGCTTCACCTTCGCGATGATCATCCGCGGGAGGGTCCGCAGGTACCGACACGCCCGCCCGGATGCGGCGCTTCGTCGCCCCGGTCGACGAGGATCGCGCTACGAAGAGCCGCCGCCCTTCCCTCCCCGTCGGAGTCACCATGGCCGCACCCTCGCTCCCCCCTCGCCAGGGCCGCTCCGGGGCCTCGCTCCTGCCGGTCCTGCTCCCCATCGCGATTCTGATCGTGGTGGCGGTGGCCGTGGGCTCGTGGCTCCAGTTCACCGAACGGCAGGCCGTCGATACGGTCGACACGGCCGGATCCACGGCCGCCGACAGGTTGGACGTGGAGGCCACCGTCCAGCGGGTCGACGCGGCGGCCAGAGAGCTGCTGCTGCGGGTCCGGGTCACCCCGCTCGGGACCCTCGGCGAAGAGGAGCAGAGCGCCCCGGCGGGCGACCTCAGCCTCCAGACCTCGGCGGCGACCCTCGGCAATCTGGAGTTCAAGGCGCACGAGCGGCTCGCGACCAAGGACGTAGTGGTCGCGATGACGGGCGGATCGGTCAGCGACTACCCGTTCGACAGTTACGAGACCGGCATCGGGTTCCGGGCGCTGCTGGACGGCAAGCCGGTGCCGGTACGGCTGCTGTTCTCCAACAACGACACGCTCTTCTCCGTCTCCGCGACGCCCGGTCCCCACCCGCAGGACGCCGCCGTGGCACTGGAGCTGACCCGGTCGGGCAGCCTGGTCGTCTTCGCGGTCTTCATGATGGGCGTGATGTGGGCGCTGGCGGCGGCCGTGCTCATCGGAGCCTGGTACCTGACCACCCGCGGCGAGGGCCTGGTCTGGCCGGCCCTCTCCTGGATGGCCGCAACCCTCTTCGCCCTGGCGGCGTTCCGCAACACGGCCCCCGGCACGCCTCCGATCGGCTGCGTCCTGGACTGGTTCGCCTTCCTGTGGGCCGAGACGATCATCGCCCTCTGCCTGATCGCCGTGGTCATCACGGGTGTCCGCACCGCCCTCCGGGCCGACGACACCCCCCGCACGTAGGGCGTGCCGGGTCAGGCGTTGGCGATGACCAGCAGGGTACGGGCCGACACGGAGCCCGACAGGCGGCAGCGGTGCGGGAGTTCGCCGCGGTGGTGGGCGCTCTGGCCCGCGCGTAGGGTCAGCGGCTCCTCCCCCTCGACCTCCAGGACGATCTCACCCTCCAGGACGTAGAGGAAGTCCTCTCCCGGGTGCTCGAACCAGCCGCGTTCCCCTCGCCCCGGCTCGAAGTGGTGCTCGTACGCCTCCATCACCGCGCTGCGCGCGCCGGGGATCAGGACGTGCGCGACCTGTCCGGCGCCCTCGTCCACCCGGATCACCTGCGGGTCGGCCTCGTGGCTGACCGCACCGGGGCGGCCCGGGGGCCTGAGGAAGGTGCCCGGGGTGACGTCCAGGGCCTCGGCGATCCGGTAGATCGAGCTGAGGCTGGGCGTGGCGAGCCCGCGTTCGAGCTGGCTGAGGAAGGGCTGGGAGAGGCCCGAGCGGGTGGCGAGAACGGCCATGGAGACTCCGCGCTGCTTGCGGCAGGCGCGTATCACCCGTCCGACCTCGATCGCTTCGGGTGTGGGTTCGGGGCGAGACACGCTGGTGAACGTACCGCATGCCGGATTGCGGGCCGGCGGGTCCCGGAACGTTTCGCACTGCTGAAACACGCCATTCATAAGCGTGGTCAATTATTGACCTCACTTATGAACCGCTCGAACGAACGAGGAGCCGACCCGTGCACTCCACCCCCTCACCGGCAGGCCGGGCCCGCGGCCGGCTGGGCCCCGCCCTCGGCGCGGCCGGCGCGGTGCTCGCCCTGTGGTCCCTGACCGCCTGGTCCGGCGCGGTGGCTCCAGGTCTGCTGCCGACGCCCGTCGAGACCGCCTCCGCCCTCGCCGCCGGCGCGCGCAGCGGTCTGCTCGCCTCCGACGTCGTCGCCAGCCTGACCCGCGCGGGGCAGGGCTTCGCGCTCGGCGCCCTGCTCGGAAGCGCGCTCGGCTTCGCCACCGGCTACCTGCCGAGGCTGTCCGCCGCCGTCACACCGCTCGTCTCCTTCCTCCGGCCCATCCCGGCGATCGCCCTGGTGCCGCTGGCGACGGCCTGGTTCGGGATCGGCGAGACCGCAAAACGCCTGCTCATCGCGTACGCCGTACTGCTCGCGGTCTGGCTGTACGTACACGACGGGGTCTCGCGGGTGCCCGTCTCCCACCTGCGGGCGGCCCGCACGCTGGGGGCGCCGCTGCACCGGCGGTTCACCGAGGTGCTCCTGCCCGCCGCCGCCCCGGCCCTGCTGGCGGCGCTGCGCTACGGCGCCTCCGTCGCGCTGCTCGCCTTGGTGGCGGCCGAACTGGGCGGTGCGGACAGCGGGTTGGCGTACCGGCTGCAGGTGGACGGACAGTTCCTGCGCGTGGACCGGATGTTCGCCGGCCTGCTCGTACTCGGACTGCTCGGTGTGGCCGTGGACCTGGTGCTGGCCGCGATCGGCCGCCGGTTCGTGCACTGGGGCGCGTCATGAGCAAGCGGGTACTGCTGGAGGGCGTGTCCGTCGCGTACGGGCGCACGCGCGTGCTGGACCCCGTCGAACTGGACCTGCCCGCTGGATCGTTCACTGCCCTGCTGGGCCCCAGCGGCTGCGGCAAGTCCACCGTCCTAGGGGCGGTGGCCGGGTTCGTGTCGCCGGCCGGCGGCCGGGTGACGGCCGGCGCCGGTCCCGTGACCGGACCGGGTCCGGACCGGGGCGTCGTCTTCCAGCACTACGCCCTGTTCCCCTGGCGCACGGCCCGCGGCAATGTGGAGTTCGCGCTCAAGCGGCTCGGCCTGCCCCGCGCGGAGCGCCGCCGGCGGGCGCTGGCCGCGCTCGCCGAGGTCGGCCTGGCGGAGGGTGCCGAGAAGTATCCGGCCCAGCTGTCCGGCGGCATGCAGCAGCGCGTCGCCCTGGCCCGCGCCCTGGCGGCCGAACCCGAAGTCCTCCTGCTGGACGAGCCGTTCGGGGCCCTCGACACGCTCACCCGGAGCCGGATGCAGACCCTGCTGCGGGAGCTGTGGCAGCGCCGCGGCACCACCGTGCTGTTCGTCACGCACGACATCGACGAGGCCCTGGCCCTCGCCCAGCGCGTCGTCGTCCTCGGCGGGACCCCCGGCCGGGTACTGGCCGACCACCCCGTGCCCGACGGGCCGCCGGACCCCGACCTGCGGTCCCTGATCGCCCGCCACCTCCACGCCCTGCCCACCGGATGAGCCTCCGCTCACCCGCCCCCCCCTCCCGGAAGGACCGCTCCCCCATGTCCAGACCCCGCGCGGTGGCCGCCGTACTCCTGGCCGCCCTGCTCGCCGCCGTCACGACGGCCTGCTCCGACGGATCCGCCGCCCGGACCGCCGCCGGCGGCGGACGCCCGTCCGTCACCATCGCCGCCAGCGACCAACTCGGCGGCGCACCCGTCTACCTCGCGCAGGAGCGCGGCCTGTGGGCCGCCGAGGACATAGCCGCCTCCGTCACCACCCAGCCCACCGGCCGCGACGCGCTCAACGCGGTGCTCGGCGGCCAGGCGCAGCTCGGGGTCGTGGGCGACCTGCCCGCGGTGACGGCCGCGCTCGGCGGCCGCGAGCTGCGGATCGTCGCCGACCTGTCCCGGTTCACCGACTGGCGGCTGCTCACCCGCACCGACCGGGGCGTCACCGGCTTCGCCGCGCTGAAGGGCCGCAAGGTCGGGGTCCCGCAGGGCACGAACGTGGAGTACGCGCTGTCGCGCATGCTGGCCTCGGCCGGCCTGTCGGCGGGCGAGGTGACCGTGGTGAACCTCGCTCCGAACCAGGTGACCCCGGCCCTGGCCCGCGGCGACATCGACGCCGGCGTCACCTTCCCCAGCTTCTACGACGCGGCGCGCACCGCGCTCGGCGAGCGGTACGCGGAGGTGGCCTTCACCGGCTACACCGCGAGAACCCTCCTGATCGCGGGCCCGTCGGCGGACGAGAAGACCACCGCCGCGGTGGTCCGCACCATCCTGCGGTCCCAGCGCGAGCTCGCCGCGGACCCGGCCGGTGGGCGCCGGGCCGTGCTCGGCCAGTCCAAAGGGGCCCTGCAGGCCTCCTACGTGGACGCCTTCCAGCCCCGCTACGCCTACGGCGCGTCCCTCTCCCCCGAGTTGCTCGCCGAGCTGACACAGGAGGCCGCCTGGGCCAAGGACGCCCAGAAGCTGCCCGGCGCCGCCGACGGCGCCGTGATCCGCGGCCACCTGGACCCCGCCCCGCTGACGGCCGCCGACCCGGCCGCCGTGACCATCCGCTGACCCGCTCCGCCCCTTCCCCTTGAGGAGATCCCCATGACCGTCGACCAGAACACCCTGCGCCGCCGTGGCGTCGGCCTGATCGCCCACGATCCCGAGCGCAGCCACGGCGGCTACACGCTCTACACCCCGATCACCAGCGCCGGGGAGATCCACCTCGTCGACATCGAGGGCCGTACCGCCCACACCTGGAACTCCCCCCACCCGCCCGGCCGTCAGGCACAGATCCTGCCGAACGGCAACCTCTTCTACGCGGCGAAGGACACGAGCGGCCCCACCCTCTTCCCCATCTGGGACGTCTACCACGGCGGCATCTTCCAGGAACTGGCCCCGGACTCCACGGTGCTGCGCGAGGCCCGGCACCCCTTCCACCACCACGACGCCACCGTGCTGCGCAACGGCAACCTGCTCATCGCCGTCGTCGAGCCCCTCGCCCCGGCCGACGCGGCCCGGATCCGCGGCGGCATCCCCGGCTCGGAGGCTCCCGGCGGGGTGGTCTACGGGGACGTCGTCTATGAGCTGACCTGGGAGGGAGAGGTGGTGTGGCGCTGGGCAGCGATCGAGCACCTGGACCCGGAGCGGGTCGTGCTGAACCCCCACTTCGCCAGGAACCACTGGCCGATGGCCAACACGGTCAACGAGCGGGCCGACGGCTCGGTCGTGGTGGGCTTCCGCAGCGCCTCGACGACCGTGTCCATCGACCGCACCGACGGGTCGGTGCAGTGGCTGATCGGCCCCGACGTACTGGCGCAGCAGCACCACCCGCACGAGCTGTCCGGCGGCACGGTCCTGGTCTTCGACAACGGCACCTACCGCGACACCACCTCCGTGCCGTACTCCCGGGTGCTGGAGCTCGACCCGCGCACGGGCGAGGAGGTGTGGTCGTACGAGGACAACCCGCCGCAGAACTTCTACAGCCCCTACATGTCCAGCGCGCAGCGCCTGCCCAACGGGAACACCTTCATCGCCGAGGGCTCCTTCGGGCGGCTCTTCGAGGTGACGCCCGACCGGGAGGTGGTGTGGGAGTTCGTGGTCCCGCAGTTCCGCTCCTTCGGTGACGGCGTCGGCCTGGAGTCCTCGGCCGGGGCGCAGAACTCGGTCTTCCGCGCCTACCGCTACGGCGCCGACGAGATTCCCTGGCTGTGAACGCAGGTCCCCCTTTTCATTTCCACCGCAGGCGTTTTGTGTACGGGGCATGAAAAGCGGACGCGTTTGTGTGGCCATCGATATCCGGACCGTTGACATCGATTCTCGGCCTTGTCGAAGCTGCTCCCGTGTCCTTGAGCGAATCGATTGTCCGCGCCGCACCCGCCGGCCCGCCCGAACCACCGGGTGCGGCCGAGCGGGTGCTCCCGCTGCGCCGCCCCGCCCGGTGGATCGCCGGCGCCGTCGTCCTGGTCCTGGTCGCCCAGGCCGGCCACGGGCTGCTGACCAACCCCTTCTACCAGTGGGACCGGTTCGCGTACTGGTTCCTGCGGCCGGTCGTGCTGGAAGGGATGTGGATCACGCTCCAGGTGGCGGCGTACAGCGCGCTCCTCGGGCTGGCGGGCGGCGTGCTGCTGGCCCTCGGGCGGCTCTCCGGCAACCCGGTCCTGCGCTCGGTGAGCTGGACGTACGTGTGGCTGCTGCGCTCGGTCCCGCTGATCGTCGTCCTGCTCTTCCTCAACAACCTCAGCGCGCTCTATCCGACGCTGAGCATCGGGGTGCCCTTCGGCCCCGCCTTCTTCAGCTTCGACGAGTCCCGGCTGGCCACCGACACGATCGTGGCGGTCGTCGGACTGAGCGTGGTCGAGGCGGCGTACGCGGCCGAGGTCGTCCGGGCCGGGCTCCTCTCCGTCGACCAGGGACAGCACGAGGCGGCGGCCGCGCTGGGCCTGCCCCGGCGCTACCAGTTCACCCGCATCGTCTTCCCGCAGGCCCTGCGCGCGATCGTGCCGGCCTACGTCAACCTGCTGATCGGCCTGGTCAAGGCCACCTCGCTGGTCTTCTACGTGTCCCTGCTGGACCTGTTCGGCACGGTCCAGGGCCTGGGCAGCACCTACCCCGGCGACGTGGTCCCGCTGCTGCTGGTGGCGACCGTCTGGTACGTGATCCTCACCAGCGTCCTCTCGGCCGTGCAGTACCACGTCGAGCGGTACTGCGCCCGCGGCGCCCTGCGCAGCCTTCCGCCCACTCCCCTGCGGCGGGCCCGGGCGGGCCTGGAGGAGCTGCGGGGCCGCTACCGGAAGGAGGCGGCGCGATGACCGGCGCGACGGCACCGACGGCACCGGCACCCGCCGCGGTCGAGGTACACGACGTGCACAAGTGGTTCGCCGGCCGCCGGGTCCTGGACGGGGTGAGCCTGACGGTACGGCCGGGCACGGTCACCGTGGTCCTGGGCCGCTCGGGCTCCGGCAAGTCCACGCTGCTGCGGGTCGTGAACCACCTGGAGAAGCCCGAGGCCGGGTACGTCAGCGTGGGCGGCGAGTTGATCGGCGTGCAGCGGCAGGGGGCCCGGCTCAAGGAGCTCAGCGAGCGAGCGATCCTCGCGCAGCGCGGCCGGATCGGCTTCGTCTTCCAGAACTTCAACCTGTTCCCGCACCTCACGGTGCTCGACAACGTCGCGGCCGCCCCGGTGGCCACGGGGCGTCTGCGCCGGGCCGAGGCCCAGGCGCTGGCGCGCGAGCTGCTGGAGCGGGTCGGGCTCGGCGACCGGACCGGCGCCTATCCGCGCCAGCTGTCCGGAGGCCAGCAGCAGCGGGTGGCCATCGCGAGGGCGCTCGCGCTGCGGCCCGGGGTCATCCTCTTCGACGAGCCCACCTCCGCACTCGACCCCGAACTCGTGGGCGAGGTCCTGTCGGTCATCAAGGACCTGGCCACCGGCGGCACGACCCTGGTCATCGTGACGCACGAGATCGGCTTCGCCCGCGAGGTGGCCGACGAGATCGTCTTCCTGCACGACGGCCGCATCGTCGAACAGGGCCCGCCCGAGCAGGTCCTGGACCGTCCCGCGCACCCCCGCACCCGCGAGTTCCTCAGCAAGGTCCTCTGAGCCCCCGCCCCCATGCCGACGCCCGTCTCCCCAGTTCCCCCTGATCGGAAAGGCACCACCATCATGCTGCGCCCGTCCTCCCTGCGTCCGAGACTCGTCCGCGGCGTCGCCGCCGCGACCGCCGTCGTCGCCCTCGTCGGCTCCCTGACCGCGTGCGGCGGCGACGCCGAGGCGACGGGGGCGGCGTCCTCCGGCAAGGTCACTGTCGGCGCGGCCTCCAACGGCGCCGCCAAGGAGGCCGAACTGAGCGCTCCGGTCGTCGAGTCGCTGCGCGCCCAGCTGCCGGCCGAGGTCCGCGACCGCGGCGAGCTGGTCATCGGGGTCGGCGCGCTGCCGGCCGGGTTCCCGCCCCTGGCGTACGTCGGCACCGACCAGAAGACGCTGACCGGGGCGGAGCCGGACCTCGGCCGGCTCGTGGCCGCGACGCTCGGCCTCAAGCCCGTGCTGAAGAACTCCACCTGGGAGAACCTCTTCCTCGGCATCGACAGCGGCAAGGTCGACGTGGCGTTCACCAACGTCACCGTCACCGAGGAGCGCAAGAAGAAGTACGAGTTCGCCTCGTACCGGCAGGACAACCTGGCCTTCGAGGTCCTCAAGGACAGCCCCTGGAACTTCGGGGGCGACTACCGCAACCTCGCGGGCAGGACCGTCGCGGTCAGCGCCGGCACCAACCAGGAGAAGATCCTGCTGGAGTGGCAGAAGAAGCTCCAGGCCGAGGGCAAGGACATCACGGTCAAGTACTTCCCCGACGCCAACAGCGTCGCCCTCGCGCTCAGCGGCAAGAAGATCGACGCCTACTTCGGTCCCAACCCGTCGATCGCATACCACATCACGCAGACCGCGAGCACGAGCACGCCCACCCGCAGCGCCGGCTCCTTCTCGGGCGCGGGCGAGTCGCTCCAGGGGCTCATCGCCGCGACCGCGAAGAAGGACAGCGGACTGGCGAAGCCGGTGGCCGAGACGCTCAACCACCTGATCAAGCAGGGCCAGTACGGGAAGCTGCTGGAGGCGTGGAACCTCTCCAACGAGGCCGTCACCGCCTCCGAGGTGAACCCGCCCGGCCTGCCGCTGACCAACTCGTGAGCGCCGTGACCGGCACCGGCACCGGCCCGGGCACCGATTCCGGGCGCTGCACCGCCGCCCCCGGCCCCGAAGGCCCGCACGTCCTGGACAACCCCGCCTGGGCGGCGCTGCAGGGTCCGCACGCCGCCTTCGCCCAACACCCCGGCGGGCGTGGGCCCGAAGCCCCGCGCGCCGCCCGCTACCACCCGGACGTCTCGCCCTGGGCCGCCCTCGCGGACCCGGCCGACCCCCGCTCCTGGGCCGACCTGCGGGCGCTGGTCGGCGAGGGCGGTACGGCCCCGCTGGCCGGGGTACTGGAGCCGCCCGAGGGGTGGGAGACGGTCGGCGCCGTCCCCGGGGTTCAGCTCGTCGACACCGCGCTGCGCGCCGAGGCCGCGCCGGAGGCTGTCGCACTGGGCCCGGCGGACGTTCCGGAGATGCTCGCCCTGATCGCGCTGACGCAGCCGGGGCCGTTCCTGCCGCGCACCGTCGAGCTGGGCACGTACCTCGGCATCCGCCACCGCGGCCGACTGGTCGCGATGGCGGGAGAGCGGCTGCGGCCGCCCGGCTGGACCGAGATCAGCGCGGTCTGCACCCATCCCGCGCACCGGGGTCAGGGCCTGGCGACGCGGCTGGTCCGCGCCGTGGCGGCGGGCATCCGGGAGCGGGGCGAGACCCCCTTCCTGCACACGGCGGCCGCCAACACCGCCGCGATCCGGCTCTACGAGTCGATCGGCTTCACCCTGCGCCGACGGCCCTCGTTCATGGCCGTACGGGCCCCCGGCGGCCGGGGCAACACGACTGCCAAATTCTCTTAATGTTCCTGCCATTGAATGGCACAGCCGCCCGGCGTAGCGTTTTTCGGGAGATTTTGATGACGGGTTGAATTTCGCCCACCCCGCATCGGCCCCTCATTCCGCACGCCGATCAGGAAGGCGTAATTCAGCATGCCCCTTTCCCATTCCGCACCACTGCACCTCGCCGTCTCGCTGGACGGCGCGGGCCGGCACCCGGCCGCCTGGCGCGAGCCGGGGGCGCGGCCCGCCGAACTGTTCACCGCCCGCTACTGGGCGGGACTCGTCGCGGAGGCCGAGGCCGGGCTCCTCGACTTCGTCGCCTTCGAGGACGGGCTCGCCCTCCAGTCCTCCTCCCCCGCCGGCCACGACGAGCGCACCGACCGGGTCCGCGGCCGGCTCGACGCGGTCCTCACCGCCGCCCGGGTGGCGCCGCTGACCCGCCGCATCGGGCTCGTCGGCGCCGTGACCGCCACCCACACCGAGCCCTTCCACGTCTCCAAGGCCGTGGCCACCCTCGACCACGTCAGCCGCGGCCGGGCCGGTCTGCAGGTACAGGTGTCCGGGCTGCCCTACGAGGAGCGGCACTTCGGCCGCCGCCCGGGACCGCTCGCGGAGGAGGAGCTGTACGAGGAGGCAGTCGACCACGTCGAGGTCGTACGGCGGCTGTGGGACAGCTGGGAGGACGACGCGGAGATCCGCGACGTGGCCACGGGCCGGTTCGTGGACCGCGACAAGCTCCACTACATCGACTTCGAGGGCCGCCACTTCAGCGTGCGGGGCCCTTCCATCACCCCGCGACCGCCCCAGGGCCAGCCCGTCGTGAGCGTGAGGGCCGCCGACAGCTCGGCGTACGGGCTCATCGCGCAGTCCGCCGACATCGGCCACCTGGTGGCCCGTGACACCGCGGAGACCCGCGCCGCCGCCACGGCCGTCCGCGGGCTCCGGGCCTCGACGGGGCTCGCCGAGCGGCCCCTGCACCTCTTCGGCGAGCTGACCGTGTTCCTCGACGAGAGCGCCGCGGCGGCGGCCGAGCGCCGCGGCCGCCTCGACGAGGCCGCGCGCGAGCCCTACGACGGTGACACCTCCGTGTTCACCGGTACGGCGGGACAGCTGGCCGACC
The DNA here is from genome assembly GCF_001044425.1 of Streptomyces roseus. Lineage (GTDB taxonomy): Bacteria > Actinomycetota > Actinomycetes > Streptomycetales > Streptomycetaceae > Streptomyces > Streptomyces roseus. Next base: position 39,700 of record NZ_LFML01000119.1, on the reverse strand, counting down.
TGCTCCAGGAGCGCCGGGAGGCGGGTCTGTCGGGCTTCCTGCTGCGACCGGCGGTCATCGCCCACGACCTGCCCGCCATCACCCGTGCCCTGGTGCCCGAGCTCCAGCGGCGGGACCTGTTCCGCCGGCAGTACGAGGCGGACACCCTGCGCGGTCTGCTGGGGCTCGGCCGCCCCGCCAACCGCTACGCCGCGGACCCGCTCCCGGCCGCCTGAGCACGCCCCCGCCCCGCACCGCTCCGCCTGACCGAGGACGAACATGACCACCAAGCCGCTCAAGCAGATCCACCTCGCGGCCCACTTCCCGGGCGTCAACAACACCACCGTGTGGAGCGACCCGGCGGCCGGCAGCCACATCGACTTCGACTCCTTCGTCCACTTCGCCCGCACCGCGGAGCGCGCCAAGTTCGACTTCCTCTTCCTCGCCGAAGGACTGCGGCTGCGCGAGCAGGGCGGGCGGATATACGACTTGGACGTCGTCGGCCGCCCCGACACCTTCACCGTGCTGGCCGCCCTCGCGGCCGTCACCGACCGCCTCGGGCTGACCGGCACCATCAACTCCACCTTCAACGAGCCCTACGAGGTGGCGCGCCAGTTCGCCTCCCTGGACCACCTGTCGGACGGCCGGGCCGCCTGGAACGTGGTCACCTCCTGGGACGCCTTCACCGGCGAGAACTTCCGGCGCGGGGGCTTCCTGCCCCGCGAGGAGCGCTACAGCCGGGCCAAGGAGTTCCTGGCCACCGCCCACGAGCTGTTCGATTCCTGGGACGGCGGCGACATCCTCGCCGACGCCGGGTCGGGGACTTTCCTGCGCGACGCCCGGGCCGGGGCCTTCGCCCACAAGGGTCCGCAGTTCGACATCGAGGGCCGGTTCAACGTGCCCCGCAGCCCGCAGGGCCGCCCGGTGGTCTTCCAGGCGGGCGACTCCGACGAGGGCCGCGAGTTCGCCGCCTCCGACGCCGACGCGATCTTCGGCCGGTACGGAACGCTCGACGAGGGCCGGGCCTTCTACGCCGACGTCAAGCGCCGCCTGGCGAAGTACGGGCGTGGGCAGGACGAGTTGAAGATCCTGCCGGCGGCCACCTTCATCCTCGGCGACACCGACGCCGAAGCCCGCGAGGCCGCCCACGAGGTGCGCCGCCTCCAGGTCAGCGGGCAGACCGCCATCAAGTACCTCGAACACGTGTGGAACCGGGACCTGTCCGGCTACGATCCCGACGGCCCCCTGCCCGACATCGATCCGGAGACCGGCGAGAACACCATCGCGCTCGGCCGGGCGAGCGTGCGCCAATTCCGCGACCCGCTGGAGACCGCCCGCCAGTGGCGCGCCCTCGCGGAGGCCAAGAACCTCTCGATCCGGGAACTGGTCATCGCCACCACCTCCGGCCAGACCTTCGTCGGCTCGGCCGCGAGCGTCGCCGAGCAGATCGACACGCTGGTCCAGGCGGACGCGGCCGACGGCTTCATCCTGGTCCCGCACGTCACCCCGGGCGGCCTCGACACCTTCGCCGACACCGTGGTCCCGCTGCTCCAGGAACGGGGCGTCTTCCGCACCGACTACGAGGGCACCACCCTGCGCGACCACCTCGGCCTCGCTACGCCGCGGGCGGCCTCCGGCCGCCGGGCGGAGGCCTCGTGAAGTTCCTCGCCATCACCCTCATCACCGACAACGCGGACCCGGTGACGGGCGCCGCGCCCCCCGTCCGGGAGCGGTTCCGCCAGGTCGTCGCGAGCGCGCTGCGCGCGGAGGAGCTCGGCTTCGACGGGTTCGGCGTGGGCGAGCGCCACGAGCGGCCGTTCCTGTCGTCCTCGCCGCCCGTGGTGCTCGGACACATCGCCGCGCTGACCCGGCGGATCCGCCTGTTCACCGCCGTCACCACCCTGAGCCTGCTGGACCCGGTGCGGGCGTACGAGGACTACGCGACCCTGGACCACCTCTCCGACGGCCGCCTGGAGCTCATGATCGGCAAGGGGAACGGTACGGCGCAGCGGGAGCTGTTCCACGTGAGTCCCGAGGACCAGTGGGAGCGCAACTCCGAGAGCTACGAGCTGTTCCGGCGGATCTGGCGCGAGGACAAGGTGAGCGCCGAGCCGCGCTTCCGCCCCGCGCTGGCCGGCGCGGAGGTGCTGCCGCGTCCGTACCAGCGCGCCCTGCGCGTGTGGCACGGCAGCGCGACGAGCCGGGAGTCCGTGGAACTGGCGGCGCGCTACGGGGATCCGCTGTTCTCGGCGAACGTCACCCATCCCATCGGCCCCTACGCGGAGCTGGTCCGGTACTACCGGGAGCGCTGGGAGCACCACGGCCACGATCCGGCCCGTGCCGTCGTCGGCGCGGGCACGGCCGGCTATCACGCGGCACGCACTTCGCAGCAGGCCGTGGCCAGGTACCGGCCGGCCTTCGCCCGGTACCTGGCCGCGCACCGCACGCAGGGGGTGGAGCCGGTCTTCGCGACGCTGGAGGACTTCGTCGAGCGCAGCTCGGCGCTGATCGGCAGCCCGCAGCAGGTGATCGAAAAGGTCCACCGCTACCACGCGGAGTTCGGCCATACCGTGCTGCACCTCCAGGCCGAGGCGGGCGGGCTGCCCGAGGCGGAGCACCAGGCCTCGCTCGAACTCTTCCAGTCGGAGATCGCCCCGGTGCTGCGCCGGGAGATACCCGACCCGTCCTTCCCCGAACTGTAAGGAGCCAGGCCATGGCAGCCATCCCCCTGGGGGTCCTCGACCTCGTCCCGGTCGTGTCCGGCTCGACCGCCGCCGAGGCCCTCGCCCACAGCGTCGACCTGGCCCGCCGTACCGAGGAGTTCGGGTACGCGCGCTACTGGTTCGCCGAGCACCACCTCAATCCGGGCGTCGCCGGGACCTCCCCTGCCGTGGTCCTGGCCCTGACCGCTTCCGCCACCCGCACCATCCGGCTCGGTTCCGGGGCCGTCCAGCTCGGGCACCGCACCGCGCTGTCGACGGTGGAGGAGTTCGGGCTCATCGACGCGCTGCACCCCGGCCGCCTCGACCTGGGCCTGGGGCGCTCGGCGGGGCCTCCGCAGCGCCGCCGCGCGGCGGAGGGCGAGGACGGGGGCGAGGGCGGGCCCGCGGGGCCGCCCGAGCCGGACGTCCCGTCCACTCCGGTGGTGGACGGCCGCACCCCGAACGGGCTGCGCATCCCGGACCGGTTCTCCTTCGCCCACCTGCTGGGCCATCCCCGGGTGGCGCTCCAGCAGAAGCTGCTCAACCTGCCCGGCGCGCAGCCGCAGGACTACTCGGAGCAGGTCGACGACGTCCTCGCGCTGCTGCGCGGGGAGTACCGCACACCGGAGGGTGTGGAGGCGCACGCCGTGCCCGGCGAGGGGGCCGACGTACAGGTGTGGATCCTGGGCAGCAGCGGTGGGGTGAGCGCGGAGGCGGCGGGCCGCAACGGGCTGCGCTTCGCGGCGAACTACCACGTCAGCCCGGCCACCGTCCTGGAGGCCGCCGAAGGGTACCGGGCCGCCTTCAAGCCGTCCGCGGAGCTGGACCGGCCGTACCTGACAGTCTCCGCCGACGTGGTGGTCGCGCAGGACGACGCGACCGCCCGCGAACTGGCGGCCGGGTACGCGCCCTGGGTGCGCAGCATCCGTACGGCCGAGGGCGCGATCCCCTATCCCACGCCTGCGGAAGCGCGCGCGCTCCCCTGGTCGGCGCAGGACAGCGCGCTGGTGGCGGACCGGCTGGAGACCCGGTTCGTGGGCTCGCCCGGCACCGTCGCCGACCACCTGGAGAGGCTGCGGGACGCGACCGGCGCCGACGAGCTGCTCATCACGACGATCACGCACGGGCACGCGGACCGGGTCCGCTCCTACCGGCTGCTGGCCGAGGAGTGGCAGCGCCGCGGCTGACCGCCGGCCGGGCGGCGGCCCGGTCGGTACGGATCCCTGCCGTGCCGTGCCGTGCGACCGCCCGGCCAACTCAGTCCGTGATCATCCGAGTTGGTAGTCGAGCCAGATCCGGTGCGTGCCGTCGGCGTCGACCGCCATGCCGCCCGCGCCCGAGATCCCGGCCAGGTCGGCGGTGCCGCTCGTGACAGCGTCCCGCTCGTCGCGGGCGGAGGGGTACGGTCCGCGCGAGCGCCCCGCGTACGGCTACCGCGAGCCCGCCGACGCCCCGGCCAGGGACGGGGATCCGGTGGGGAGCGGCGGCGCCGCGAGCGAGGGATCCAGCTGCGCCTCCATGTCGTCGAGGGCACGGCGGACCGCCGCGATCCGCAGCCGGAGCTCGTCCGCACCTTCTCCCGCCGCCCGCGCCGTGTCCGCGTCCGCGTCCCCTGCCGGCCGCCGGGCGGCGGCCTCCTCGGCCCGCTTCGCGTCCTCTTCCATCTCGCGCGCCTCCTCAAGGGCGTTGAGGACGACGCCGATCAGCACGTTGACCAGGACGAAGGAGGCGAGGAGCACGTAGGAGGCGTAATAGACGATGCTGAACGGGGAGACCGCCAGTCCGGCGTGGACGGCGTCGCCCAGGCCCTCCAGTGTCATCAGCAGGAAGAGGGTGAGGCCGGCCCGGCCGAGGGAGCCGTAGTGCGCCGGGTCGTGGCCCGCGAAGCAGATCCAGCCGATCATCGCGTAGACGTAGAGGATCAAGGCGCCGACGAACAGGAAGCTGACCGTTCCGGGGAGGCTGCGGCCGACGGCGACCAGCAGGACGCGCAGCTGCGGCATGAACTTCGCGGTGCGCAGCACCCGCGCCAGGCGCAGCAGCCGCAGCAGGGTCGTGTTCTCGCGCAGGAACGGCACGAAGGCCGAGGAGACCACCAGCAGGTCGAACACGTTCCACGGATCGCGGAAGAAAGCTTTCGGCCGGTCGGTGTGCGCGCCGAGGCGGATCAGCATCTCCAGGGTGAACGCCACGACGCAGAACCGTTCGGCGGAGTGGAGGAGGATCCCGTACTCCACGGACAGTCCGCTGTAGGTCTCGACGCCCAGCAGCACGGCGTTGAGCAGGATCACCGACATGACGCACAACGCGAACACGGGCGCCTCGGACACGTCGCGGCAGCGCGCGGCCAGTCTTTCGCGACCGGTGGACGTCTGGATGCGTTCTGACATCTTGCTCCCTCGCCCGCGTCCGGGATCCGGTCACGGGCCGCGTCGCGCCCCGGCGGCTGCCGCGGCTTTGATCAAGCTCCAGGTCGTGTAACGCCGTACGGCCGGATACGAATCGCCCCGGCCCGACACATCGCCCGATCGGGGAATCGCGGGCTTCTCCTGATCCGCGGAACGGGGCTACTCCTCGCGCACCGGGTGCCGGAGCAGGTAGACGGCCGCGGTCGACACCAGCGCCGTCATGCAGGCGAGGAACACCAGTCCGGCGCCCTCCAGGCCGAGGGGTCCCGTCAGTACGCCCACTCCGATCACCGGTACGGAGATGCCCGCGTACGCCACGACGAACAGCATCGAGATGACCGCCGCGCGCTGCCCGGCCGGAGAGGCCCCCGCCACCGCGGAGAGCGCCCCGCGGAACGTCAGTCCCTGGCCGCCGCCGCCGACGAGCGCGCTGAGGACCACCAGCGCCAGCGTGTCCCAGTACAGGGCGCCCGCGAGCAACAGCAGTCCGGCGAGCAGTGCCGCGCAACCCAGCGGGAGGGAGCGGGCGACGCCGATGCGGCCGGCGGCCAGTTGTCCGGCCGTCGACGCGAAGAAGGCGAGTGCGACGACCAGCCCGCTCACGGCCCGGTTGTGCACGCCCAGGGATTCGACGAGGAAGGCCGGGCTGACCGACGTGAACACTCCGAACAGCGCGAACCCCACGAAGGAGGCGGCCGCGGCGGGCACGAACACCCGCCGCACCGACGCGGGCAGCGCGGGCCGCTGGGGCCGTACCGCCGCGAGCGACTGCCGCTCCCGTACGGTCTCGGGAAGGCGCAGCAGGACGGCGGCCGAGCAGGCCACGAGGGCGAGGTGCACGACGAACGGAAGGTACAGGGGCCAGGGAGCGTACTGGGACAGCACGCCGGCGAGCAGGGGCCCGCAGCCCAGCCCGCCCATGTTGGCGGCCGTCGCCACGAACGTGGCGCGCGAGGAGCCGTTCTTCGGCGCGAGCTCGATGACGTAGGCCGTGGCGGCGCCGGTGAACAGCCCCGCGGACAGGCCCGACAGCATCCGGCCCGCGTACAGCCAGCCCAGCCCGGTGGCGCACAGGAAACAGCCGGCGCTCAGCGCCGCCAGTCCGAGGCCGGTCAGGAGCACGGGCCGCCTGCCCACGACGTCCGAGGCGTTGCCCGCCAGCAGCAGGACCCCCATGACGCCGAACGCGTACACGGCGTACACGACCGTCACCTGCAGCTCGGAGAAACCGAACTTCTCCTGGTAGAGGCCGTAGAGCGGGGTGGGCAGCGTGGTGCCGGCCATGCACACGGCGAACACCGCCCCGCCGAGCAGGCACTGCCGCCACCGTCCGCGTTCACCGTCCATGCCGCCGACGGTAATCGCGGCCGCCGTGCCGGACGGTGCGCCCCGCCCGGGCCGGACGCACCGTTCGCCGCGAACGGGTTCATACGGTTGTTTTCTACGACATACTGGGCTCGGAGGTGTGTGGTCCATGCCGGATGTGGTGATCGACTACGCGACGGTGTTCCGGCTGCTGCCCGGAATGGTGGCCCTCCTGACCCCGGATCTGGTCTACGCGGACGCGAACGAGGAGTTCCTGCTCTCCTCGGGCCGCACACGGGACCAGCTGATCGGCCGGTACCTGTTCGACGTCTTCCCCGACAATCCGAACGACCCCTCGGCGAACGGGATACGGAACCTGGCGGCCTCGCTGCAACGCGTCGCGGAAACCGGCGAGCGGGACGCCATGGCTCTCCAGCGCTACGACGTGGAGTCCGCGGAGCGGCCCGGCGAGTGGGAGGAGCGGTACTGGAGCCCGGTGAACGCGCCGGTCTTCGACGCCGAAGGACGGGTCGTGCTCCTGGTGCACCGGGTGGAGGAGGTCACCGAGCTGATCCGCGCCCGCGGTCGGCGGGCCGGCGGCCAGGCCCAGGTCCTGGAGGCGGAGCTCTACACCCGGGCCCGCGAACTCCAGGAGCTCAACGAGCGCCTGCGCGAGGCCCACGCCCGCGAGCGCGAGGTCGCGCTCGCCCTCCAGAACGCGATGCTCCCCGTCACCCGGCCGACCGGGGACACCAGGATCGCGGTGCGCTACCGCCCCGCCGCCGGTTCCCTGAACGTGTGCGGAGACTGGTACGACCTCGTCGATCTGCCCGGCGACCGGATCGCGGTGGCCGTCGGGGACGTGGTGGGCCACGGGCTCGCCGCGGCCGGCGTCATGGGCCAGCTGCGCAGCGCTCTGAGCGCGACCTCGCGCGTCGCCGAGGGCCCGGCCAAGGCCCTGGAGGTGCTCGGCCTCTACGCGCGGTCCGTCGAGGGCGCGGAGAACACCACGGTCGTCGAGACCTGCATCGACTGGAACGGCCGTACGGTCACCTACAGCAGCGCCGGCCACCTGCCGCCCGCGCTCCTGCGGCACGACGGCACGGTGGAGTTCCTGGATCAGGCGACCGATCCGCCGCTGGGGGCCCGGCCGGAGCACCTCCCGAGGCCGCAGGCCACGACCGGGTTCACGCCGGGCGACACGCTGGTGCTGTACACGGACGGTCTGGTGGAGCGGCGGCGCGAGGACATCGACGTCGGCCTCGAACGGCTGGCCGGGGCCCTCGTCCGCCACCGCGGCGACGATCCCGAGAGGATCGCGGACGCCCTGCTGGTCGACCTGCTCCCCGTCGGCGGCGCCACCGACGACACGGCTCTGATCGTCGTCCGGCTCTGATCGTCGTCCCGGTCTCGTCTTCGTCCGGCCCTGACGGTGCGGGGCCCGGGCCGTGCGCCCGGACCCCGCGGCGGCCCGCTCAGGCCGTGGCGCTCGCCTCGGTGCCGGTGGTACCGGGGGTCTCGGTGGTACCGGTCTTCCCGGGGGTGTCGGTGGTCTCGGCCGGGGCCTCGGAGTCGGCGGCCGGCCGGGGGATGCGGTGCAGCCCGCGGCGGTCGTAGAGGCGGGTGACGGCGAAGCCGAAGACCAGCGCGGCGACGAGGGCGATGCCCATCGAGGCCCACGCCCGGCTCAGGCCCGCGTCGGCCTGGGCGCCGTAGTACAGGATGGCGCGCATGCCCTCGGTGATCTGGCGCAGCGGCTCGAACCCGGCGAGGACCCGGAAGAACCCGGGCAGCGCCTGGAGCGGCACCGTCGCGCCGGAGGAGGGGACGGCCATCGCGACGAAGACGATGGTGGCCAGCAGCATGCCGGGGGTGCCGAAGGCGGCGAACAGGGCCAGGCTGCCGATGCCGACGACCGCGATGGTGGCGACGGAGTAGAGCCACAGCAGGCCGAGGTGGGAGGCGTCCATGTCGAGGATCGAGACGGTCGCCACCTCGACCAGGGTGCCCATCACGAGCGAGATGCCGAGCATGAGGGCCATGCCGATGGCCAGCGTGCGGACACGGCTGGTGTGCCGGACGGGCTCGCGCTTGCGGACCGGGCCGTAGTCGGTGTGCAGGTAGCCGAGGGCCGTGTCGACCTGGGAGTTGACCAGGTTGGCGCCGAGCATGCCGCAGACGACGAGGACCAGCGCGTAGTAGAAGGCGCTCAGGCCGAGGGCGCTGCGGGAGCCGACGGGGTGGCCGTCGGCCACGGTGACGGTCACGGGGTCGGCCAGCCCGAGCTGGGCGGCCGCCGGCAGCGCGGTCTTCTGTGCCGCGGCCTGCTTGAGGAGCTCCTGGCCGATCTGGGCGGAAGCGGCGTGGGCGGCCTTCTGGGCCGCCTGGGACGACATCGAGGAGCCGATGCTGCCGGCCGACTGGTTGGTCAGCACGGTCAGGGTGGGAGGTGCGGTCTTGCCCTGCGGCGCGGGCTGGGGGGAGCCGAGCGCGGTCACCGTGGCGCTGAAGTCCCGGGGTATGACGAGGGCGCCGAAGACCTTGCCGCGGCCCAGGCGCTTGTCGGCCTCCTCGCGGGTGACGATCTGCCAGTCGATGCTCTTGTCATCCTTGGCGGCCTTCTGGATGCCCGCGACGATCTGCTCGCCCATGTTGACGTGGCGGCCTCCCGCGTCGGAGCCGCTGTCGGCGTTGACCAGGGCCACGGGCAGGTGGCGGAGATTGCCCTTGGGGTTGACGTTGCCGCCGACGTACAGCAGGGCGAACAACATCGAGACGACTGCGGCGATGAGTCCCGTTCCGAGCCACAGCCGGGGTTGGCGGAGCACGGAGGGGTGTGTGGACTGGGGCATCGATTCTCCGGTGCGGCGGCGATTCCTGGCTGGCTGGATACTCAAGGTATCCAGCTACTGGATACTGGCAGTATCTTGTGGTGGTGTCCAATCGCCGATGACGGGTACCGGACCCCGTGACCAGCAGGGAAGCCGTACATGAAGATCTCGGAGCTCAGCCGGCGGACCGGTGTGCCGGTCGCCAGCATCAAGTACTTCCGGCGCCAGGGCCTGCTGCCCGCGGGAAGGGCGACCGCCGCGACGCTGGCCGAGTACGGGGAGGAGCACGCGGAGCGGCTGCGGCTCATCAAGGCGCTGACCACGCTGGGCGGTCTGTCGATCGCGGCCACCCGCGAGGTGCTCGGGGCCGTCGACCAGGCCCACACTTCCGAGGGCGCCCTCGGAGCGATCAGCTACGCCCTGCCCGTGCCGGTGGCGGGTCAGAGCCCGGCCGACCCCGAGGAGGAGGCCGAGGCCGAAACGGCCGCCGGAGCCGAAGTGGCCGAGCTGCTGGCGGACCTGGACTGGCGGACGCCCGCCACCTCCCCGCACGTACAGGGACTGACGTCGGCGCTGAAGGAACTGCGCAGGCTGGACGCCCAGTACGCCCCGGGAGAGCTCGCCGCCTACGCGAAGCTGGCCGAGGCGGTGGCCCGGCTCGACCTGGAGCGGGCGGCGGGCCTCGACGATCCGGTGGCGCTGGCCGAGCGGGCGGTCATCGTCTTCGCCATCTGCGCACCGGTCTTCGAACTGCTGCGCCGCCTGGCCCAGGAGAACCAGGTCCGGCGCCGCGTCGCGGACGCGGGCACGGGGCCGGCGGCGCCGGCGTAGACGTCCGGAGGGTGCCGAAGTCGTGCCCGAGGTGGCGTCCGCACAGCCCCGCCTCTCCGGACAGGGCTGCGGACACCCCTACCGTGGCCGCATGGAACAGCGCATCTCGCTCGTCACCCTCGGAGTCCGCGACCTCGCCCGCGCCCGGCGCTTCTACGAGGCACTGGGCTGGCGGGGACAGGAAGTGGAGCGCACCGTCTTCTTCCAGGCCGGCGGCCTCGCCCTGGTCCTGTGGGACCGCGATCTCCTGGCAGCGGACTGCGGCCTGCCGCCGGGACGGGCGGGCGGCCCGCCGGACGGCAGCGGGTTCGGTGGCATCGTCCTCGCCCACAACGTCCGTTCGCGGGCCGAGGTGGACGAACTGCTCGCCGCCGTCGAAGCGGCCGGCGGAACCGTCACCAAGCCGGCCGCCGTCAACGCCATCGGGTTCTACTCCAGCGCCTTCACCGACCCGGACGGGCACGCCTGGGAGGTCGCCCACAACCCGGGCTTCGCCCTCGCCTCGGACGGCTCGCTGACCCTGCCCGATTTCGGCGCCGGTACGGACCTGCCCCGCGAAGGCAGCGGCCCGTGAGGTTCGAGGACACGTACGCCCTCCGAACGGACCGCCTCAAGCCGGTCGTGGCGAAGGGGGCCCGGTCCAGGCGACGGGGTCGACCGCCAGCCACGCCGCGCCGGCGACGGCGGCGGGCGTCACCCCGGCGAAGTCCCTGACGTCCCGATGCAGGTGTGACTGGTCGGCGTAGCCGGCCTCCGCGGCCGCATCGGCGGCGCTGCGCCCGGCGGCGAGCCGGTGGGCGGCGTCGTCGAAGCGGACGAGCCGGGCGGCGCGCTTGGGGCTCAGGCCGATCTGGGAGCGGAAGCGGGACCACAGCCGCTTGCGGCTCCATCCGACCTCGGCCGCCAGCCGTTCGACCTCGATCCCTCCCCGGTGCGTCACGAGCCTCCCCCAGACGAAGGCGACCTCCGGGTCGACGCGTCGTCCCTCCTCGTACCGGCGGGCCAGCTCGGCCCCGGCGATGGCGAACCGCTCCTGCCACGAGCCGGCGAGCCGCAGCCGCTCCCGGGTACGACCGGCCTCGCGACCCCACAGTTCGCGCAGCGGGACGACCCCGCGGCCCCACGCCGCGCAGCCGCCCAGGGCGGCGTGCGCCACCACGGGCGACAGGCGCAGTTGCAGGCATTCGATGGCGCGTCCGCGGCCGTGGACACCGGTGGGTGCCAGGCCCACGACGACACTGCCCCGGTGCAGGCCGCCGTCGCCGTCCTCGACGGCGAGCGGGGCCTCGCCGAGGTCGACGGCCACCGTGACGGCCGGGTACGGGACCACGCTCAGATCGACCGGGTCCGCGGTGCGGGCCCGGAAGCCCGCCATGCCGACGCCCGGCAGCGGGCCGGGGCGGGAGGGGGTGGCGATGTCCCACACCGCAGCAGCGCCGGAGGCCGGCTCAGTGGACCGCATACGGTCAGCGTACGCCCCGGAGTTCGCGACATTCGTCCAATACTCCGGCCCGCGGCCGCGGTGAGACTGACGGCCCCGGACGGGCTCCCGTGCCCGTCAGGACCCGAAAGGACCGCCTGCGATGTCCTCACCCATCGGCCCCTTCTCCCCCGCCGTCGAACTCGCCGCGGCCATCCGCCGCAAGGAGGTGAGCCCGGTCGAGGTGGCGGACTGCTACCTGCGCCGGATGGACGAGCTCGACCCCCGCCTGAACGCCTTCTGCCACCGCGGCGACGACGAGGTCCGCAAAGCCGCGGCCGAGGCCGCCGAGGCGGTGGTGCGGGCCGTCTCAGCCGACGATCTCCCGCCCTTCCACGGGGTGCCGCTGCCCGTCAAGGACCTGATCGACGTGGCGGGTTGGCCCACCACGTACGGCAGCGCGGGAGCGGACCGGACACCTGCCGCGACCTCCGACCCCGTCGTGCGGCGGTTCGTGGACGCCGGGTTCGTACCGCTCGGCAAGACCACCACCTCCGAGTTCGGGGCGCTGCCCTTCACCGAGAGCCGGGCCCTGGGCATCTCGCGCAGTCCGTGGGACCCGCGGCGTACGCCCGGCGGCTCGTCCAGCGGTGCGGGCGTCGCCGTCGCCGCCGGGATGGCGCCCCTCGCGCACGCCGAGGACGGCGGCGGGTCGATACGCATCCCCGCCTCCTGCAACGGGCTCGTCGGGCTGAAACCCACGCGCGGCAGGGTCGCCCACGCGACCGTCTTCGTCGAGGGCCTCGGCACCAGCGGTGTGGTCAGCCGCTGCGTCGCGGACTCCGCGGCGGCGCTCGACGTGCTCGCGCGCCACGACCCGGCCGCGTGGTGGTCGCCGCCCGCCCCGCGGGAGTCCTTCGCCGCGGCCGCCGTCCGGGACGCTCCGGCCGGACTGCGCGTCGGAGTGCTCACCGACTCCCCCGTCCCGGGCATCGGTGTGGACCCGGCCTGCACCGCAGCCGTGGACCGCACGCTGCGCGCGCTCGAATCGGCGGGCCACCACCTCGTCGGCACCCGCCTTCCCCTGCCTTCCGCGGACGAGCTGGTGGCGCAGTTCACCACGCTGTGGAACGTCGGCGGTGCGGGGATCCCGCTCGCGGATCCGGACCGCGTGGAGCCGCACAACCGCGCCCTGCGCGACGCGGCCCGGGCGGTCGACTCCTGGTCGTACGCACAAGCCGTGACGGGGGCCCAGCAGTTGTCGCGGCGCGTCGTCGAGGGCTTCGTGGCGGGCTTCGACCTCCTCGTCACGCCCACGATGGCCTGCCTGCCGCCGGCGATCGGCGCGTGGCGGGCGGGCACCGGGGAGGATCCGATGGCGGCGCTGCGCAACAGCTACCCGATGGGGGTGTTCACCTCGCTCTTCAACGTGACCGGTCAACCCGCGATCAGCGTGCCCGTCCACCACGACCCCGCGTCCGGCCTTCCCGTAGGCGTCCAGATCATCGCCGCGCCATGGCGCGAGGACCTGCTGCTCCAGGTGGCGCACCTGCTCGAACAGGCGCTCCCCTGGGCCGGTCGCCGCCCGCCGGTGAGCTGACCCGCGCACGACGGCCGTTGGGCTGACAGCAGGTGCGGGCCGGCCCTAGGTTCTCCTGTAGGCGAGTGCACTCGGGGGGATTGTGGAGCGGTTGAAGGCCGGTGACCCGGCGGCGGTCGGCCCGTACCGGATCACGGCGCGGCTCGGCGCCGGCGGGATGGGGCAGGTCTACCTCGGGGAGTCGCGCAGCGGCCGGCGGGTGGCGGTGAAGGTCGTACGGCCCGAGATCGCCTCGGACCCCGGCTTCCGGGCCCGGTTCCGGCGCGAGGTGGAGGCGGCGAAGGCGGTCGGCGGGTTCTGGACGGCGACCGTGGTCGACGCGGATCCGGAGGCGGATACGCCGTGGGTGGCCAGCGACTACATCCCGGCGCCGAATCTCGCAGAACGGGTCAGGGAGAGCGGGCCGTTGGCGGAGGACGCGGTGTGGCGGCTGGGCGCGGGTCTGGCCGAGGCGCTGCACTCCGTACACCGGGCGGGCCTCGTGCACCGGGACCTCAAGCCCGCGAACGTCCTGCTGACGGAGAACGGGCCGCGGCTCATCGACTTCGGGATCGCCAAGGCACTGAACGGTGCCACCATGCTCACCCGGACCGGCGTGGCGATCGGCACCGCCGGGTTCATGTCGCCCGAGCAGGCGCAGGGCGCCCGTGTGGGGACGGCCAGCGACGTCTTCTCCCTCGGTACGGTGCTGTGCTTCGCCGCGACCGGGAGCATGCCGTTCGGGGAGGGCAGCGCGGCGCAGCTGCTGTACCGGGTCGTGCACGAGACGCCGAGCCTGGAACGCGTACCTGAGGGGCTCCGGGAGGTGCTGGGCGGGTGCCTGCAGAAGCGGGCGGAGCTGCGGCCGACGGCGGAGGAGGTGCTGTCCGCGCTGAGCGGGGGTGGTGCGGTGACCGTGGCGCCGCCGACCCTGCCGGACGCGCCCCCGGCTCCGGCCGCTCCTCCGGTTCGGCCTCCGGTTCCGCCTGCGGCCCCGCCTGCGGCCCCGTCACCGGTTCCGTCCGCGGTCCCGTCCCCGGCGCCGGTACCCGCACCGGCGCCGTCGCAGTCGCAGCCGGGGCCCGAGCCGGCCGCGGACGCCGTCCGGGATGCGGCTGCCGCCCGGTCGGTCCTCAAGCGGGTTCCGGCCGGACCCGTCGAAGTGCGGTACACCATGGGGCACATGCGGGTCGCGTTCGCGGCCGTGCTCGCGGCGGTCGTTCCGCTGTGGGTGGCCGTGCACAACTTCGTGGAGCATCCCGTCGTCGCCGTCGCGGCGGCCGTCCTCGCGGTGGCGCTGTTCACTCTGGGGGGACTGGCCATGGCGCGCGGCGACGCGGCGTGCGTACGGGTGGCGGGCAACGGGCTCCACTTCCTGCGTGAGGGCCATGAATGGAACGCGGCCTGGGAGGAGTTGAGCCGTGTCACCCTGAGGGTGACCCGCTGGGGTCTGCTCCAGGAGTTCGTCGTGGTGGGCGAACTGGCGCCCACGGCGACGAAGAACGTGGTCTGGGAACGCTTCCGTCCGCTGGGCCCCGGGTCCAGGGCCGCGATCACCACCATCCGCTTCCGCAACGAGGAGCTGGCACGGGCGGAGGTCGGACGGCTGCACGAGGCCTTGCTGCGCCACGCCGGTGAGCGCTACGCGTACGACGCCGGGCTGACCGCGGCCCTCCGCGCCCACTGACGGACCGCTCCGGCCCTCGGTCGCGGCAGGTTCCGGTGGGCCCGCCGACCACCGGGTCGATCAGGTGCCGGCGGGGGTCATCGGCCGGTACGCCGACTCCTCCTTCGCCCCCTGCTCCGCGACGCGGTGGGCGCGTTCGACCGCCTGGCCCCAGTAGGTGCCGGTGATCATGAGAGCGGCGCCCAGGAAGGCCCACACCGTGAGACATTCGCCGCCGAGGCAGATCCCGATCGCGACCGCCCAGATCGGTTCGGTGCCCAGCAGGAGGCTGGCCCGGCTGGCGGAGGTGCGCTGTACGGCCCAGGTCTGGGCGACGAACGCGAACACGCTGCAGAACAGGGCGAGATAGACCAACTGGGTCCAGGTGGCGGCGCCGCCGCGCGCCAGCTCCGGCAGGTGGGCGAGGGCGGGCGGCAGGAACAGCGCCGAGCCGACGACGGTCTGGACGGTCGTGAGGTGCATCGGGTCCACGGGGCGGTCGGCGGTGAGCCGTCCGACGAGTGCGACGTGCCCGGCCCGGACGACCGCGGCGGCGAGCATGAGCGCATCCCCCGGGCGAGGTGCGTGCAGTCCGGTGCCGGAGATGAGCAGCCCGACGGCCAGCACGCAGAGGCCGGCGGCGAGGAAGAACGCCGGGGGGAGCCCGGACCGTCCCCGGGCCCGGTCCATGAGCGGCGTGAGCACGATGGTCAAGCTGATGATCAGTCCGGCGTTGGCGGCGCTGGTGTTCGCCACCCCGTAGGTCTCCAGTACGAGGACGGCAGCCTGGGTGAGTCCCAGGAGCGAGCCGGCACGGATCTCCGCCCTCGTCCACCGGCGGCGCGTCCGGCGGCGTGCGGTGAGCAGGGCGCCGCACGCGAGCGCGGAGATCGCGTACCGGGCGAACAGGACCGCGAGGACCGGAAGGGCGACGGTGGCCGTCTTGGCGGCCAGATAACTGGACCCCCAGACGAGCGCGACCAGCAGGAGTACCGCATCGGTACGGCGGGCGACAGGCATGCCCCCACGGTGCACGACGAAGGATCTTGAAGGCTACGACCAACTTCTTAACCCAACCTGTAGCACTCCTACACTGTGGGCATGGACGAACGGCAGCTGCGGATCCTGCGGGAGCTGGGAGAGCTGGGAAGTGTCACCGCGGTGGCCGAGGCGCTGCGCGTGACGCCTTCCGCGATCTCACAGCAGCTGCGGCTGCTCCAGCGCTCGATCGCCGTGCCGCTCACCGAGCGCGCCGGCCGCCGGGTGGTGCTGACCGACGCCGGGCAGGCCCTGGCCGCGGCGGCCATCGAGGTGGAGAGCGCGCTGGCCCGGGCGCGGCACACCATCACCGACTTCGCGGAGCAACCGGACGGCGGCGTCTCGGTGGCGGCGTTCCACAGCGCGGGCTCCGCGTTCTTCCCGCTCCTGCTGCGCGGCCTGGCCGGGCCGGGCGGCCCCCGCCTGGCCCTCGCCGACGAGGACGTCGCCCAGGACCGCTTCCCCGCCCTCACCAGGGACTACGACCTCGTGCTCGCCCACCGCCTCGACCACGGGCCGCCGTGGCCGCGCGCGGTGGCCGCCACCACCCTGCTCCACGAGCCCCTCGACGTGGCCCTGCCCGTCGGCCACCCCCTCGCCTCCCGTCCGCGGCTGTCGCCGCAGGACGTGGCCGACCAGCCCTGGATCACGGTCCACGACGGATTCCCGCTCATGGCCACCATCGAGGCCATCGGCAGCGTCGCCAACCGCCGGCTCGACATCGTCCACCGCATCAACGAGTTCGCGGTGGTCGCCGAGGTCGTGGCCGCCGGCGGGGGTCTGGCGCTGATGCCGCGCTGGACCGCCCGTACCCACCCCGACCTGGTCCTGAGGCCGCTGAGCGGGGTGCACGCCCGGCGCCACATCGACGTGCTGCACCGCCCCGAGCGCACGGCGCGACGGGCCGTGCGGACGGTCCTCGCCGAGCTGCACCGGGCCGCCGCGTCGATCCGGGGCACGGCTCCGCACGTGTAGTTCGAATTTGAACGTTATGCTGGAGGCATCCCTATCGGGCCACACCATTCGAGCCACCGGGAGCGCTGCCCCATGTCCGTCCGCCGTCTGAACCACGCCGTGCTCTGGATCCGCGATGTCGAGCGCTCAGTCGCGTTCTACACCGACGTCTTCGGATTCCAGGTCGACCACCTGATCGCCGGTCGCGCCGCCTTCCTGAGCGCCCCCGGCAGCCACAACGACCACGACCTCGGACTGTTCTCGGTCGGCGCCGACGCGCCCGGTCCCGAGCAGGGCCGGGTCGGCCTCTACCACCTGGCCTGGGAAGTGGGCACGCTCGGCGAGCTCGCGGAGCTCGGGCAGAAGCTGACCGAGCGCGGTGCGCTGGTCGGCGCGAGCGACCACGTGGTCTCCAAGTCCTTCTACGCCAAGGACCCCGACGGCAACGAGTTCGAGGTGATGTGGCGCGTCCCCCGCGAGGACTGGCCGGCCGGGGACTCCGACACCCGTCCTGGACCGCTCGACCTGCCCGCGGCGATAGCGCGCTGGGGCGCGGACCTCGCGACGGGTGCGGCGGCGGGCTCGGCCACCTGAGCACTCGGCCACCTGAGCCGGAGGGCGGCCCGTCGCGCGCCGGCTACCGGCGCGGAGGCCGGTTCGCCCGGCGGTACGTGCGAGGAGGGCGCGCCAGGAGGTGCCCTCCTGGTGAAGGGCCCGGCGCAGGGTGCGCGGGCTGACGTGGACGTCCCTGCCCGCGTCGGCGGGGCCGACGGCGTCGAGCGGGGCCCGGTCCAGCCAGGTGCGGACGCGCTCCGCCGGCGGCACCGATGTGGACAGCTCGCGCAGGAGCCGGTCCGCGTAGTCCCGGTGCAGGGCTCCGAGTTCGCGGTCGTACGGGGCCCGGGGCCGGTCGAGGTCGCGGTTGTCCACGGTGATCGCGTTCTCGGCGGCGTCGAAGGCGACGGCGCAGCCCAGGACCCGGGCGTACGGTTCGGCGGAGCCCGTACGGGCGTGGGCGAAGGAGACCGACAGCGGGGCCCAGCCGTCCCCCGCGATCCAGCGGGCGGCTCGCACCATGCCGGTGAGCACCGCCTCCACCTGCTGCGGATGCATCGTGGCCGGGTCGACGGTCGGCCGGTACCGGACGCGGGTCGTCCGGGCACCGCGGTGCGCGGTGACCGTGCCGGCCTGGCTGACCAGGGGGTGGTAGCGGACCGCCGCTTCGACGGCATCCGCGAGGCTCGCGCAGGTGAGGACCACGTGGCCGAGCACGTGCAGGCTGCCCGGCTCGATCGCGTCCCCGACGCGGAGCCCGGCGTGCGGATCGCCCCCGCGGCGAGAAGCACCGCCGACGCCGATCACCGCGTCCCACAGGGCCCGTACCTCGGTGAACGGGAGCCGGTCCAGGGGCGAGGCCCAGGCGCCGGGCCCGGCCGGGCCGCCCCGCCCAGCGGCCGCGTCGAGGGCGCCACCGGCGTCGGGGGCGGCGCTCAGGACGGCGCGCACGTACGACGCCGCGACGGTGGACGGCGCTTCCGTCGGAGCGGTGTGCCACGGCGTGCTGCTGGCCGCGCGGGTGAAGGACCCGCTACTACCGGACGTACGCGGCGACCGTCCAGGCGGAGGTCACCGCGGCCCTCGCCGAACCGGACCACTTCCTGGCAGGCCCTGCGCTGCCCGTCCGGGACACCGCGGCGCGCCCCGGCCGCGGATTCACCGTACGGGACGGCAACTACGTCTCCGCGCGCCGGCCGGGCGACTGCCACCGCCTGGCGGCGGACCACCTCGCGATGGTCCGCTCCCACCGGCGCAGCGCCGCACCCGCCCCCACGGAAAGCGGGTAGCCGGTACGGCCGTCGCCCGGCCGGGGGGTGAGGGAAGCGGGTGAATCTTCATTTAAGATTCAGGGCGGCCTCGGGACTGCGGATCGTCGCTCGAAAACGGCGACCGCGCAACGGTCCGGACGGGGCCGCCTGACGCTGATCATGAGGATCCCGGGGAATCGCGCGAGCGCCGGCGTGCGTCCGCGCGACGTGGGTCGCCCAGCCCACCCGCCCACGAACAGAAGATCCCCAGGGGAGAAGTGAGGTATGCCAGTGATCTGCGTCGGAGGCATGATCGGAATCGGCAAGACGAGCGTCGCCGAACTGCTCGCCAAGGAGCTGGGCAGCGAGGTCTTCTACGAGAGCGTGGACGACAACCCGATCCTCCCGCTCTTCTACACGGCGAGCCCCGAGGAGATCCAGGCGAAGCGCTACCCCTTCCTGCTCCAGCTGTACTTCCTCCAGACCCGGTTCGCGGCGATCAAGGAGGCGTACAAGCAGGGCGACAACGTCCTCGACCGCTCCATCTACGAGGACTGGTACTTCGCCAAGGTCAACCACGACCTGGGCCGGATCAGCTCCCTCGAGATGCGCGTCTACGAGGGGCTGCTCGAAGAGATGATGCGCGAGATCGACGGCCTGCCGTACCGCAAGGCCCCCGACCTCATGGTCTACCTCAAGGCGGACTTCGAGACGGTCCTGCACCGCATCGGACTGCGGGGCCGTGACTTCGAGCAGGACGAGGGCCTCATCGCGTACTACCGGACGCTGTGGTCCGGCTACGACGACTGGGTGCACAAGCACTACTCGGCCAGCGAGGTCCTCGTCATCGACATGAACCACACGGACGTGGTCAACAGGCCCGAGGACGCGGCCCGCGTGGCCCAGGAGGTCAAGGACGCCCTGGCGGCGGTCGGGCACCGGAACTGACCCCGCCGGGGCGCGGCGCCGGTCAGGTCTGGGCGGTCGGCCGGACCACGATCTCGTTCACGTCCACGTCCGCGGGCTGTTCGATGGCGTAGGCGACGGCCCGCGCCACCGCCGCCGGCTCGATGCCGACCTCGTCCCGCATGCGCGTGATGTCGCCGCGGACCCGTTCGTTGCTCGACGCCTCGGCGAAGTCGGTGGAGATCAGGCCGGGCGAGACGGTCGTGACCCGCAGCGTCGGCCCCGCCTCCTGCCGCAGTCCTTCGCAGATGGCCCGTACGGCGACCTTCGTGCCGGCGTAGACGGCCATCGCGGGTACGACGCGGTACGCGGCCGTGGACGCCGTGGTGACGAAGTGTCCGCCGCCCTGGGCGCGGAACACGGGGAGGGCCGCGCCGATCCCGTGCAGCACGCCCTTGATGTTGACGTCGACCATGTGGTCCCACTCGTCGGTGCGCAGGTCGTCCAGCGGCGAGATCGTGCCCACCCCGGCGTTGCCGACGAGGATGTCCAGCCGTCCGAACCGCTCGACGGCCAGGGCGACCAGGGCGCGGAGGTCCTCGATCCGGGTCACGTCCGTACGCAGGTGGACCGCCTCACCGCCGGCCTTCTCGATCCGCGCGGTCAGTTCCGCCAGACGCTCGGTGCGGCGTGCGCCCAGCACCAGCCGGGCGCCGCGCTCGGCGAGCAGCAGGGCGGTCGCCTCGCCGATCCCGCTGCTCGCCCCGGTGATGGCCACGACCTTGCCGGTGATGCCCGACGTGACGGGTCCTGCGGTGCTGCTGCGCATGTCGTTTCTTCCCTCTTTCGTCCAAGCCACCGCTGTCGACAGCCATGGCCAGTGTGCCGGGGGGCTTAGCCTGGTATCCAGAGCCGGTTTATTCTGGAATCAGAGGTGGTAGTTCCATGCCGGAGAGCGGCCCGTCCGACGTCCAGGAGCGCCGGCGCGACCTCGCGGCCTTCCTGCGCAGCCGCCGCGAGCGCATCACCCCGCGCGAGGCGGGTCTGCCGTCGACCGGCCGTCGCCGTACCCCGGGACTGCGGCGCGAGGAGCTGGCCCTGCTCGCCGGCATGAGCGCCACCTGGTACACGTACCTGGAGCAGGGCCGGGACATCCGCGTCTCGGACCAGGTCCTGGACGCCTTGGCCGTCGCCCTGCGTCTCGACGCCCACGAGCGCGACCACCTCCTCCGGCTCGCCGGACGCGCACCGGCCGCCGAGGAAGCGGGGCCCGTGCCCGTGGCCCCGGAGGTGGCGGCCGTACCCCTGCTGCTCCAGCCGCATCCCGCCTTCCTGATCGACGGCACGTACGAGGTGCTGAGCCACAACCCGGCCACCGAAAGGGTGTTCCCCGGGCTCGTCACCGCGGACGGCCGCCGGCCGAACTTCGCGCGCTGGACCTTCCTGGAGCCGCGGGCGCGGAAGGTCCTGGTGGACTGGGAGCCCGAGGCGCGGGGGCTGCTCGCGCGGGTGCGCTCCCTGGCCGGCGCCCACCCCGGGGATCCGCGCTTTCGTCGGTTGGTCGAGGAACTGCACGAGGACAGTGCCGAAGTGCGGGACTGGTGGCCGCGGTTCGAGGTCGAGGCGCGCGGGGGCGGGCACAAGCGGCTGCGGGCGCCGGACGGCGGGGTGGTCACGTACGCCTATACGGCGTTCCACGCGGCGGGGCGGCCGGAGCAGACCCTCGTGATCTACGCGGCGCCGAACGCTCCGTCATGACGGCTTCGGGTGAGGGCTCCGGGCTGGGCGCGGGCGCGGGCAGCCGGGCGTCTCGTGTTCGCCCGCACCACGTCGCGCGGTCTTCTGCACGGCTGCGGAGGAGCGGCGGCGAGAGCGTGTAAGAAGGGAAGAGGCGGACTCGAACCTTCCGGAAGGAAATCCGTGACGCGGCGACAGCGGTTCATGGGCGAGCGTCACCGTTGGTGGGTCCTCTCCGTGATGACCTGCGCTTCGTCGATGGTCGCCATCGACGCCCTGGTGGTGCTGGTCGCTCTTCCCACCATCCAGCGGAGTCTGGACGTTTCGACCGTCGCACTGCAGTGGGTCATCAACGCGTACCTGCTCAGCTTCGCCTGCATGAGCCCGATCGGCGGACGCGTCGGCGACGCCTTCGGGCACGAACGCGCCTTCCGCTTCGGTACCGTGCTGTTCGTCGTGGCCTCGGTCGCGGCGGGTCTGGCCCAGACCGACACCTTGCTCATCGCCGCGCGCGCGGCCCAGGGGGCCGGTGCGGCGATCCTGCGGCCCGCCTCCCAGGTGCTCATCATCAAGGAGTTCGGGCGCCGGGAGCGGGGCCAGGCGATGGGCATCTCGTCGAGCGTCGCCACCCTCCTGTACGGTACGGCCCCGCTGATCGGCGGCGTGCTGACCACGGCGTTCTCCTGGCGCGCGATCTTCTTCGTCAACCCGCCCCTGGGCATCGGCGCCCTGGTCCTCGCGCGTCTTCTGCTCACGCCCGAGCCACGGCGGCGCGAACGGGTGGACTGGACGAGCATCCCCCTGTTGATCGGCGCCCTGGTCTGCCTGGTCCTCCCCCTCATGCAGGCGCGGTCCTGGGGGTGGGCCTCGCCCGCCGTCCTCTCGCTCCTCGCCACCGGAGCCGTGCTGATGACGCTCCTGGTGGTGCGCGAACGGCGGCGGCCCGAGCCGCTCATGCACTTCGAGCTGTTCGAGAACCGGGAGTTCGCGGTGGCGGCCGGCGTCATTTCGGCGGTCCGGTTCGCGTTCGTCGGGTTCGCGGTGTTCGGGGTCGTGTGGCTTCAGGACGTCGTGGGGATGTCGCCCTTCGAGGCCGGTCTCGCCGTACTGCCGCTCACCCTCCCCACGGTGGTCTTCGCGCCTCTCGGCGGACGGCTCTACGACCGCCTGGGGCCGCGCGTCCCCCTGGGAGCCGGGATGGTCCTGTGCGTGGGGGCCCTGGCGTGTTCGGCGGTGGAACTGCACCGGCAGCACTACGGCTGGCTGGTGCCCTTCTACTGCGCGATGGGCATCGGGATGGGGCTCTGCGTCAGCCCGGCCTGGATCACCGCGCTCAACAACACCTCCATGCGGATGCGCGGCAGCGCGGCCGGAATGCTGCAGACCGTCCGGGAGGTCAGCGCGGCCCTCGGTCTGGCGGTCATGGGCGCGATCGTGGCGCACCTCCAGGGCGGCCGGCTGGTCCGGATCCTCCGGGAGGACGGCCGTATCGCCGCCGGCGGCTTCGACCGGGTCGAGCGGTCCATCGGGAAGGCGGTGGCGGCGACGCAGCAGGGTTCGCCCCTGCCCGCCGGGATCCCGGCGGACCTGGTCCCGGCCCTCAAGGCCGTGGTCACCGGCGCCGTCTCGGCCGCGTTCTGCGTCGGCGCGGCGGTGATGTTCGTGGCGGCCTCGGCGGTGGCCCTGCTCCCCGGGAAGGCGGAGTTCTCCGAGCCGGCCGGCGGCGAGGACGATCCCGCGTGAGTGGGAGGGCCCTGCCCGCCCCGGGCCCCTGCCCGAACCCCCGGAGAAAAAGCGGAGGCAAGGAGAGACCTCTCCTTGCCACTCTCAACATATAGCGCACAGGGGGGCTTGCCACAAGGCCCCGGTCACGGCGCAGAATCAACGGCCGATGCCACCACCTGCGGAAATGAGGGCACGACGTGCGTGTGCTGTTGGCGAAGTACCGGAGGAACATCGGGACGAGGGCGGGCGCGGCCGCCTCGGAGGTGTCGTGATGAGCGAGCGCGAGCGGTACGTGTTGGCCCTCGACGAGGTCGGCGAAACGCAGGCCGCGCTTGTCGGCGGCAAGGGCGCGCACCTGGGCGGGCTGTCGCGGATCGAGGGCGTCCGGGTGCCGCGCGGCTTCTGCGTGACGACGTACGCCTTCCGGCGGATGCTGGCGCAGGCTCCGTCGATCGCCGATCTGCTCGACGAGCTGTCCCGCGTGAACCCGGACGACCGGGAGGCGATCCGCACCCTCGGCGCGCGCACGCGCCGGACCATCGAGGACACCCCCGTCCCGGACGATGTCGCGGCGGCGATCTCGCAGGCGCTGGCCGGGTTCGGCGAGCAGGCCTCGTACGCCGTCCGGTCCAGCGCGACGGCGGAGGACCTGCCGACGGCCTCCTTCGCC
Source organism: Streptomyces roseus (assembly GCF_001044425.1). Taxonomy (GTDB): domain Bacteria; phylum Actinomycetota; class Actinomycetes; order Streptomycetales; family Streptomycetaceae; genus Streptomyces; species Streptomyces roseus. Next base: position 16,144 of record NZ_LFML01000119.1, on the reverse strand, counting down.
GGCCAGCAGGACACGTACCTGAACGTGATGGGGCCGGAGGCGATCCTCCGGCACATCAGCCGGTGTTGGGCCTCGCTGTTCACCGAGCGGGCCGTGGCCTACCGGCAGCGCAACGGCATCGACCACCGTACGGTCCACATGGCCGTGGTGGTGCAGCGGATGGTGTTCCCGCAGGCGTCCGGCATCCTGTTCACGGCCGACCCCGTCACGGGCGACCGGAAGGCCGCCACCGTGGACGCCGGCTTCGGGCTCGGCGAGGCCCTGGTCTCCGGCCTGGTGAACCCCGACGTCTTCACGGTGCGGGACGGCGAGGTCGTCGCCAAGGCGATCGCCGCCAAGCAGCTCGAGGTGACCGCCCTGCCGGACGGCGGGACGCGGGAAGTGGAGGTCGACGCGCGGCGGCGGGAACAGCCGGCGCTGACGGATGCGCAGGCCGTACGGCTGGCAGGGCTCGGGCGGCGGATCGAAGCGCACTTCGGCAGCCCCCAGGACATCGAATGGTGCCTGGTCGACGACGAGTTCGAGATCGTGCAGAGCCGGCCGATCACGACGCTGTTCCCCGTCCCGGAGAGCGACGACGGGGAGAACCACGTCTACGTCTCCGTCGGCCACGGGCAGATGATGACCGACCCCATGAAGCCCCTCGGGTACTCCATGTGGCAGCTCACGGCCATGGTGGAGATGCACGAGGCCGGCGGCCGGCTGTTCGTCGACGTCACCCGGCGCCTGGCTTCGCCCGCGAGCCGCGCCGGACTTCTGGACGCCATGGGCAAGGGCGATCCGCTGATCAGGGACGCCCTGGAGACCGTGCTCGACCGCGAGGGCTTCGTGCCGGTGCTCCCGGACGCCGGTCCCGGCGGGCCGCCGCCCGGTGGGGCGCCCGCCCCGATCGAGACCGATCCTGCCCTGGTCGCCGGGCTGATCGAGCGCAGCGAGGCGTCCATCGCCGCCCTGGAGCGCGACATCCGGACGAAGAGCGGACCGGCGCTCTTCGAGTTCCTGCTGGAGGCCTTCGAGGAGCACCGGCGAGCGCTCGCCGATCCGCTCAGCATCCGGACCGTCATGGCCGGGATGGAGGCCACGTGGTGGCTCAACGACAAGCTGCGGGAGTGGCTGGGCGAGAAGAACGCGGCCGACACGCTGACGCTCTCCGCCCCCGGCAACATCACGTCGGAGATGGGCCTGGCGCTGCTCGACGTCGCGGACGTGATCCGCCCGCATCCGCAGGTGGTGGCGTTCCTGGAGGCCGTCCGGGACGAGGACTTCCCGGACGGGCTGGCGAAGCTGCCCGGCGGGGCCGAAGCACGCGACGCCGTCGAGGCCTACCTCGACCGGTACGGCATGCGCTGCGTCGGCGAGATCGACATCACGAGGCCGCGGTGGCGCGAGCGACCGGGCACGCTCGTGCCGGTGATCCTCGACAACGTGAGGAACTTCGAGCCGGGGGCGGCCCGCCACCGCTTCGAGCAAGGCCTGGAGAAGGCACGGGCGAAGGAGCGGGAGGTGCTGTCCCGGCTGCGGGCCCTGCCCGACGGCGAGCGCAAGGCCGAAGAGACCAAAGCGATGATCGACCGGGTCAGAACCTTCATCGGATACCGGGAGTACCCCAAGTACGCGATCATCAGCCGCTACTTCGTCTACAAGCGGGCCCTGCTGGAGGAGGCCGAGCGCCTCGTGCGGGCGGGCGTGATCCCCGAGCGGGAGGACGTCTTCTACCTCACCTTCCGGGAGTTCCACGACGTCGTGCGCGCGAACCGGCTGGACGACCCGCAACTCCTCCAGCGACGCAAGGAGGCCTTCCGCTCGTACCACGCGCTCACTCCGCCCCGGGTGCTCACCTCGGACGGCGAGGCCCTCACCGGGGCGTACCGGCGCGATGACGTACCGGCCGGCGCCCTGGTGGGTGTACCCGTCTCCGCCGGGACCGTCGAGGGGAGGGCCCGCGTCATCCTCGACATGGCGGACGCCGATCTCGAAGAGGGCGACATCCTGGTGACGCCCTTCACCGACCCGAGCTGGTCGCCGCTGTTCGTCGCGATCGCGGGCCTGGTGACGGAGGTGGGCGGCCTGATGACCCACGGCGCGGTGATCGCCCGCGAGTACGGCCTGCCGGCCGTCGTGGGCGTGGAGCGGGCCACCCGGCTCATCCGGGACGGACAGCGCATCCGCGTGCACGGAACCGACGGGTACGTGGAAATCCTGCCGTGACGGCGCGCCCCCGCGGGGCGCGCGGCCGTTCGGGGTACTCGGGTGGGCCGTATGGTCCTCGGCCGTGGGCGTGGGGCCGGGCACGGGGTGCTCGCGCTGCCTAGCGTCGGCCGCGCAGGGATCGTACGTCGCTGTCGCGCGCTGCGGGAGGTCTTGATGTCGGGTATCGCGGTCTCGGACACGTCCGGACGGGGGCGGGCGCGGCGGGGCGGGGGCGCGTGGTGGGCGCCGGCCAGGGTCGGGTTCGCGGGACTGGCGCTGCTGGCCACGGCCGTCGTCCCGAGCGCCTCGGCGACGACGCGGCCCGTCCCCGCGCCTGCCGGAACCTTCGCCTACGTCGCCAACGGCCTCGCGGGCAGCCTGTCGGTCATCGACACCGCCGACAACACCGTCACCTCCACCATCGACGTGGGTGACGACCCCAACGGCGTGGCGGTCAGTCCGGACGGCAGCCTCGTCTTCGTCGCCAACAGGCTGTCCGACACGGTGTCGCTGGTCGTTCCCGCCGTGGGCGGATCCCTCTCCGTACCCGTCGGCGACAACCCCGTGGGCGTGGCGGTCAGCCCGGACGGCACGCGCGCCTACGTCACCAACACCATCTCGAACAACATGACGGTGATCACCGCCGACGAGGTCCCGCCGTCCGTCATCGCCACCGTTCACGTCGGCACCCGCCCCCAGGACGTGGCGATCGCCCCGAACGGCACGCGCGCGTACGTCGCCAACCTCCTGGACGGGACCGTGGCGGTGGTCGACACCACCACCGACACCCTCCTGGCCGCCGTCCCCGTGGGCCAGCTCCCGCAGGGTGTGGCGACGAGTCCGGACGGTGCGCGCGTGTACGTCACCAACTTCGGCGACGGCACGGTGTCGGTGATCGACACCGCGACCGACACCGTCCGCTTCACCGTCCCCATCGGGAACGACACGAGCCCCGCCGACGTGGCGGTGAGCCGGGACGGCACCCGTGCCTACGTCGCGAACTTCAGCACGGACAACGTGTCGGTGATCGACACCACCGCCAACCCGCCGGCCGTCATCGCCACCGTCCCCGTCGGGGAGGAACCCCTCGGCGTGGCCCTCGCCCCGGACGGCGCGCACGCGTACGTCACCGGTTCCATGGACAACTCCGTCTCCGTGATCGACACCGCCACCCGGACGGTCACCCGCACCATCGGCGGCTTCGCCATCCCCTTGGGAGTGGCGGTCGGAACCAGAGGGGTCGGTGCGACCCCGACGAGCCTGACGCTGACCGCGGAGCGGACCGGCAAGGGTCACGAAAACGGGCACGAAAACGGGCACGGGAACGAGAACGGGCACGGCAACGGGAAGGAGTCGCCGGGCGTCCAGGGCGATCGCGGTCTCACCCTGAAGGCCCGGCTGACCGTGGGCGGCAGGCCCCTGGAGGACGGAAGCGTCCTGTTCACCCGCGACACCGACGTGTTGTGCGCCGATACGACCGACAGCCGCGGCCGGGCCACGTGCGCGGTCCGGGGCAGGCCGGACGACGACGACTGCTACACCGCGACGTTCACCGGCGACGAGACCCACGCGGTCGCCACCGCGACGACCTGTACGGACCGACGCGCGGCGGCGCAGCGCACGGATCGGAAAAGGTGACGTGTTCTGTCAGGTTTGACGTGAACGATGAGTGTCATGGAGAACGAGGAGAAGACCAAGCAGAGCGCGGGCCGGGCGGGACACGAGGGCCCGGCCCGTCCGCTCGCCGGCCGGATCGCGCTCGTCGCGGGGGCCACGCGCGGTGCGGGCCGGGCCCAGGCCGTCGAGCTGGGCCGGGCGGGAGCGACGGTGTACGTCACCGGCCGCACGACCCGGACGCGTGTCAGTGAGGTGGGCCGGACCACGGAGACGATCGAGGAGAGTGCCGAGCTGGTCACCGCGGCCGGCGGCACCGGCATCGCGGTGCCCACCGACCACCTCGACGAACAGCAGGTACGGGCCCTCGCGGAGCGGATCGACCGCGAGCGGGGGCGGCTCGACATCCTGGTCAACGACCTGTGGGGCGGCGAGCACCTCCTGGCGAGGTCGGTGTTCGGGAAGAAGAGCTGGGAGACCCCGCTCGCGGACGGCCTGCGGATCCTGGAGCTCGGCGCCCGTTCGCACGTGATCACCGCGGCGCTGCTGCTGCCGCTGCTGATCCGTTCGGATGCGCCGCTGCACGTGGAGGTCACCGACGGCACCGCGCACTTCAACCGCCGCTACCGCGAGAACATGTACTACGACCTGGCGAAGAACGCCCCGATCCGGCTCGCGTTCGGGCTGGGCCAGGAGCTGGCGGAGTACGGGGGCGCCGCGGTGGCGGTCTCGCCGGGCTTCTTGCGCTCGGAGCAGATGCTCGCCCACTTCGGGGTGACCGAGGAGAACTGGCGCGACGCGATCGCCCGGGACCCGGCTTTCGCGATCGCGGAATCCCCCTGGTTCCTGGCCCGCGCGGTCGCGGCGCTGGCCGCCGATCCGGATCGCGCGGAGCGGTGGAACGGCAGGTCCACCTCCAGCAGTGAGCTCGCCAAGGCGTACGGGGTGCGGGACGTGGACGGCAGCCGGCCGGACGTCTGGGCGTACTTCGAGGACGTCGTGTACGGCGGGAGGGACGGCTCCGCCGAGGACTACCGCTGACGCACGCCCGACCTCCGCCCGTCGTCCGGTTCGGCCGCGCCGTAGCGGGCGGCCAGGGCCGAGGCCTGCTCGCGGAAGCGGGCGCGCAGTGCGGCCGGGGCCAGTACCTCGGCGTCCGCGCCGAGCCGGGCCAGCTGGTCGAAGGCGACCTCCTCGGACTCCGTCGGCAGGTCCAGGGTGACCAGGCCGGAGGGGTCCGGGGCCGTCGCGGAGGCCAGGGCGTCCCCGATGGCGGCCCCGTCCGCGACGAAGGGCAGCCGGCGCAGTCCCCGTGCGGTGAGCTTCACCCGCACGGTGGTGCGCAGCAGCGTACGGGCGAAGGCGGCGGAGCGTTCCTCCCAGTGCGCGGCCAGGTCGAAGGACGGGTCGCGGACGAACGGCTCGTCCCGGTCGGCGGCGGGGGTCAGGGCCGTGACGCGGTCGACGCGGTAGGTGCGCCAGCCGCCGTCGCGGTTCGCCCCGCGGGGGATGCGCGCCACGAGGTACCAGGTACCGGCCTTCAGGACGAGTCCGTACGGCTCCACGACCCGGGACACCGGCGCGGGCGCGCCGCCGTCGCGCCCCGGCCTCGTGTAGGAGAGTTCGACGGCCCGGTCGGCCCACACGGCGCGGGCCAGCTCGGGCAGGACGTCGGGGGTGGGCGGTTCGCGGAACCAGGCGGGTGCGTCGAGGTGGAAGCGGCGTACCGAGGATTCGGCGGCCTCGCGTAGGGACGGGAGCAGGGTCGCGGTCAGCTTCAGCCGGGCGGTGTCCGCCGCGGCCGACAGCCCGAGGTCCCGCAGGGCCGACGGCAGCCCCGACAAGAACAGCGTCCCGGCCTCGTTCGGGTTCAGGGTGGTGAGACGGGTCCGGTGGCCGGGGGCCAGGAAGTAGCCGCCGGCGCGGCCGCGCTCGGCCCGGACCGGGATGCCGGCCTCCTGCAGGGCTTGGGCGTCGCGGATCACGGTCCGCTCGGAGACCTCCAGTGTGCGGGCGAGGGCGGCCGCGGTCTGGCCGGGGGTGGACTGGATGAGGAGGGCCATACGGATCAGGCGGGCGGCGCGCATGCTCCAAGGATCACGGACGGCCGGTCACCCGTGTGGTTCCTGCCCTGACCGCCTCGGCGGCGGTCCGTGGACCGGCGCCGGCGCCTTCGGGTGCCTTAGCCCCTGAGCCCGGTCAGCCCACCGGAACCGACCGCTCCTTGTCCTCGGCCGAACCGAAGTGCCCGGTGTCGCCGTACCCGTTCACCTCGGCGCGGTGGTCGGTGCGCCGCGGCCGGACCGGCCACCAGATCGAGCGGCCCAGCAGCGCCGCCAGTGCCGGAACCAGCACGATCGACAGGAGGAACGCCGACAACATGATCCCGAGCGCCGTCGCGAAGCCGATCTCCTGCGTGCCCGGATTGGGGTTGACGGCCAGGCTGCCGAACGACGCGGCCAGGACCAGGCCGGCCGTCGCGATGGCCGGAGCGGTGTGCCGTACCGCCCGCGCCACGGCCGCCCGGGCCGGACCGGGCTTCTCCATCTCCTCCCGTATCCGGTCGCTGATCAGGATGTTGTAGTCGGTGCCCAGCGCGACCACGAACAGGAACAGCACCAGCGGCAGCATGAAGTTCACCCCGGGCCGGTCCAGGAGGTTCTGGGAGACGAGCGCGGAGGCGCCGAGGGTGGCCACGAAGCCCAGGCCGACGGAGACCATCAGGACCAGGGGGGCGAGCAGACTGCGCAGGAGCAGGACCAGGATGAGCGCGATCAGGCCCGCGGCCACCGGGAAGACCAGCTTCAGGTCGCCGGACACGGCGGACGAGATGTCGGCGAAGAGCGCCGCCGTACCGCCCACGTGGGCCTCCGTGCCGGCGGGCCGGTGCGCGGCCACCGCGTCCCGGAGCGGTCCGGACACCAGGTCGCGGGCCTGCTGTCCCTGCGGATCGGCGGTCAGGAACACGTCGATGCGCGCCGCCCTGCCGTCCTGGCTGGGTACGGCCGGGGCGACCTGGCCCACGCCGTCGATCGCTGCGAGCGCCTTCGAGAGCCCGCCCAGCGACCCGGTCGCGACCTTGCCGCCGCCGGAGGCGGTGACGAACACGGTGGTGGGTTCCGAGACCCCGGCGGGCAGGGAGCGCGAGATCTCGGCCGCCGTGCGCGCCGCGGCCGTACTCGCGTCGCCTCCGCCGCCGGGCCCGTAGTCGGTGTGCATCCCGGCCAGGCCCGCGGCCAGCGCGCCGAGCAGGGCCAGCGAGGCGAGCACCATCGTCACCGGACGCGCGGCCACCCGGCGGCCCACCCGCCCGGCCATCCCCTCCGGGGGCTCGCGGCGCAGGCCGCGCGAGGGCCAGAACATCTTCCGCCCGCTGACGGCCAGCAGTGCAGGCATCAGGGTGAGGCTGCCCAGCAGCATCACGAGCACGGACACGGCGATCGCCGGGCCGAGCACCCGGAACTGGCCGAAGGACGCGACCGCGAGGGTGGAGAACGCGGCGACGATGGTCAGCGCCGCGGAGGTGACCGCCGTGCCGACCCGGCCGGCGACCTCGGCCGCCGCGGCGCGCCCGGTCTGCTCGGGCCGGCTGCGCAGCTGCTCACGGAAGCGGAACAGCAGGAAGAGGAAGTAGTCGATCCCGATCCCGATCAGCACCACGTTGATCAACTGCGGGGTCGAGGCGTCGAGTCGGATGCCGGTGAGCAGGGAGGTCCCGACCACCACCCCGGCGGCCGCGCCGCCGATCACCGACACGACGAGGAGCGGCAGCAGTGCCGCGAGGAGGCTGCGGAACACCATCACGTGCAGCAGCACGATCACCGCGAGCATGGCGATGCCGATGATCATGGAGCGGGTCTTCTCGGCGTCGGCGGTGTCCACGCTGTCCGCGAGCCCGGCCGTGAACCCGGTCCGCAGCCCGGCCTCGGTGAACTCGGCGCGGGCCTGGTCCCGGAAGGCCCGGTACAGGTCCTGCATCCCGGGGTCCATGGGATTGCCGGTCAGCTCGACCGACAGCAGCCGAAAGCTCCGGTCCGGGGCGGTCATCGCCGGGCTGACCCTCGGGACCTGGGTGTGGTCCTCGGCCATGGGCAGCGTGTCCTCCGTCTTCGGCATCGCCACCTCGCGCCGTGCGAGCTTCGCGGCCTCGGCGTCGATCCTGCGCTCGTCGGACCCGGTCAGCTTCGCCCCGTCCGCCCGGGCCACCAGCATGGTGAGCGGGTTGGCGTCGGGCTTGAAGCCGAAGTGCTCCTCGGCGATCTCCAGCGCGGCCGCCGAATCGTAGGTGGCGGGCAGGAACTCGCCCACGCTGGGCTGGGTGGCGCGGAAGAGGAACGCCTGGCCGAGGACTGTCATGGCAATGCCCAGCACCGCCCAGAGGGCGATGACCTTCCAGGGACTTCGGGTGGCGAAGCCGGTCAGGGCGCGGATCACAGGGTCCTCCGTAACTCGATCGACCGGGTGTTCCCGGACGTCGTCCAGCTCATCAGCGCCCGCGCCGCGAAACGTCGTGACCGGGAAGGAACCCGCACCCGGGACCGCGGTCCGGCGCACCCCCCGGACCAGGACCAAAGTCCTGGTCCGGGCTCCCCCTGCGGGCTGGGAGCCCACCGCAGCGCCGCTGCGAGAATGGTTCCCGTACGCGAATGGCGGTGCCCCGGTACGGATCCGGCGGGCCGGTGACGGAGGGGGACCGGCGGGCATGCCGATACGCAGTGGGCGCCGGGACGGCGACGGAGGGGCGAAGGCGCGCGGACCGGTCTTCGACTGGAGCCGCAATGACGCGCTCGTGGCCATCGGGGCGGCCGTGAACGACCTGATCGGCTATTCGCTCGGCGCCGCGGACGACGGCCGGCCCCTCACGGTGCAGGCCCTCGTCCTCGTGGTCCTGGGCGCGGTCTGCCTGCTGGCCCGCCGGGCCAGGCCCGTGACGGTGCTGTGCGCCGTCCTCGCGCTCGGCGCCGCGATGAACCTGACCACCCCGCAGGGCCCGCACTTCTCCGCCGCCTACATGGTCGCGCTGTATACGGTGACCCGCCTGCGCGGCCCCGTGGTCACCGCCGTGGTCGCCGTCGCGACCGTACCGGTCACGATGATCAGCGGTAGCTACGGTGACTCCTCCGTCCTGACGGGACTGCTCGGCAACACGGTCGCGGTGGTGCTCATCGTCGGCACCGGGCTGGTGGTCCGGCGCTGGCAGCGGGAGTCCGATGCCAAGCGCACCCTGCTGGCGGACCGGGCGGTGGCCGAGGAACGCCGGCGGATCGCGCGCGAGTTGCACGACATCGTCGCGCACCACATCACCACCATGCAGCTGATGGCCGGCGGCGCCCGGGCCAACCTCGCGCACGACCCGGACGTCGCCCGCGAGGCCCTGGTCACGCTGGAGGACTCCGGGCGGATGGCGCTGCGGGAGATGCGGCAGCTCCTGGACGTCCTGCGGGCCGGGGAGGAACCGGATCAGACGCCTCCGGCACCGCAGCCCGGGACCGGGGACCTCGACCGGATCATCTCCGAGTCCCGGCTGGCCGGCACGCCCACCGAGTTCACCGTGCGGGGTACCGCCCGCCCGCTGCCGCCGACCGTCGGGCTGACGGTGTTCCGCATCGTCCAGGAGGCGCTGACCAACGCCCGCAAGCACGCGGTCGGAGCCCGTGCCCACGTACGGCTGACTTACGGAGCGGAGGGCGTCGAGGTGGAGGTGCGCGACGACGGCGCGGGCGGGCCCCGGCCGGGGGCCTCGCGGGCAGGGGCCTCGCGGACCGGGGCTTCGCGGGCGGGCGCCGGCAGCGGGTACGGTCTGATCGGAATGCGGGAACGCGTCGCGCTGCAAGGCGGCACCCTGGAGACCGGCTCGCACGAGGGCGGCGGATTCAGGGTGGCGGCCAGGCTCCCGGCGGCCGACCCGGGGGGAGACCGAGAGGACCTGCGCGGATGATCCGTGTGCTCATAGCCGACGACCAGCCTCTGGTACGGCGTGGCCTGGCCCTGATCCTGGCGCCCGACCCGGCGTTCGAGGTGGTGGGCGAGGCCGAGGACGGCGCCCGGGCGGTCGCGCTGGCCCACGAACTGCGGCCCGACGTGGTCGTCATGGACATCCGGATGCCCGTCCTCGACGGAGTCCAGGCCACCGAGGAGCTGGCGCGGACGCTGCCGGAATCGCGCGTCCTGGCCCTCAGCACCTTCGACATGGACGAATACGTGGTCGCCGCCCTGCGCGCCGGCGCGTACGGCTTCCTTCCGAAGGACATCTCCCCGGAGGAGCTCATCGCAGCGGTCCACACCGTCCACACGGGCGAGGCCGCCGTCGCGCCCCGCCTGCTCACGCGACTGATCTCCACGTACGTACGGTCCTCCGCGCGGCCGCGCCCGACGGCAACGGCGACGGCAGCCGCCCCGGACGGCCTCACCCCCCGCGAGCTGGAGATCTGGCAGCTGATGGCGACCGGGCTCGACAACGCGGAGATCGCCGATGACCTGGAGATCAGCGTCTCCACGGTCAAGAACCACATCACGGGCGTCTTCACGAAACTCGGCGTCCGCGATCGCGCCCAGGCGGTGATCGCGGCGTACGAGTCGGGACTCGTGGCGGCGGGGCACCGCAGCGGCTGACCTGGTGCGAGCGGCGCCCCGACCGGGCCGGCCGGGCCGATCCTCGTCGGGGTCGACGACAGGCATGTTCACCGGGCCCTGCACGGTCCGCCCGACGCCCGGCGGTCACGCCGCTTTTGGGCCGCGAAAACGCAAAAGACGCTCGGCCGGGTTCCGGTGAGCGTCTCGCGTATGTGTGCGTGTGGTGCCCGCGTCGTCGGGCGGTCACTGGTGGCTTAGTACCAGTGGTGGGCCTGCCAGAAGTTCCAGGCGCCGACGGGGCTGCCGTAGCGGGAGTTCATGTAGTCCAGGCCCCACTTGATCTGGGTGGCCGGGTTGGTCTTCCAGTCCGAGCCCGCGGAGGCCATCTTCGAGGCCGGCAGGGCCTGGACCAGGCCGTAGGCGCCGGAGGAGGCGTTGGTGGCGGTGTGGTTCCAGCCGCTCTCGCGGTAAACGATGTTGTTGAACGCCGCGAACTGCGCCGGGTCCTTGATCATCTGCTGGGCGATCGCCTTGGCACTCGTCGGGGCCGCCTGGGCGGGGACCGTGGCGAGCATGGTGCCGGCGACGCCCAGGGCGACGATCGAACCGGTAAGGGTCTTCTTGGAAGCGGCGATGCGGCGGATGACGGACTTCGACACGGAGGAAACCTTCCGACGGGGACAAGAACGGTCGCCGCACGCCGAAGGCATGCGTGAGCCACTCACACGGTGGAGAGGGGTTCGTCAGCGGCGGGCGATCCGCCCGGGCCGCCTGGCGACACATCCAGTTCTACTCAGCCCCCGGCACCCTGGCAAAGGCCCCGCCTACTACCCGCCTACGCAGCCGGCCGTCCCGCCGACACCCTCGACCGCGCCGGCGTCAATGCAGGTGGGAACCTCCGCGAGAGGGTCGCGGAGCCGCCTCTGACAGCTCCTAACTCGCCTCGTATGTGACCTGCGCCCTATGGGACGCCTCACCCCGGGACCCCCCGGATCTCACCGAACGTCACCGGCCGTACCCCTTTGAGGGAGAGATCCGGCGGTGGGCGGCGGCGCCCAGAGCGGCTCCCAGGGCGGGCGCCAGGAGGTAGATCCACAGGCCGGTGGTGGTTCCGGACATGAGCGCGGGCCCGAATTGGCGGGCGGGGTTGGCCGCGCCGCCGCTGAGGGGGCCCAGAACCGCGATGATCGCGCAGACGAGGAGCGCCAGGACCCAGGGGAACCACCGCTCTCGGGCCGGGCGCGCGAGGAAGAAGCCGATCATGAGGGTGATGAGGACCAGGCAGGCGCCCTCGGCCGCGAAGACGGCCCAGCCGTTCCACGAGGGCGCCGCGGCCACGGCGCCGTAGCCGACCCGGGCGACCGCCGGCCCCCAGGCCAGGCGGGCCAGTACCGTCCCGGCGAACGAACCGCTCAGCTGCGCGAGGACGTACACCGCCACGCTCCGGCCGGGGAAGGCCTTCAGCCGCCACAGGGCGAGGGTGATCGCGGGATTCATGTGCGCGCCGGAAAGACGTCCCCACGGGGAGCGGATCAGCCCGAAGACCATCGTCCCGGTGATCGCACCCACCACGAGGAGGGCCGTGCGCAGGTCCGCGAGGACGAGCGGGGAGGCCGGATCGAGTACCCAGCGCATGACCGTGACCACGGCGAACATCAGCGTCGCCGTCAGGGCGAACTCGTACAAGGGCCAGCCGTCGCGGGCGGGCCCGGTCCACACGGGCGCCGGGCCGGATCCCGCGCGCGTTCCGGGTGAAGCGGCCGGGGAACCGGTCCTGGACGTCTTGGCTCCGCTCATGTTCTCTCCCCTCGGTCGGGACTGCGGCGTTCGCGTGTGCGCACGAAGTGCCCGTCGAGGAAGCGTGCGCCACCGCCAGCCGCGGGACGCGCGTACACGCCGACGGCCGGGGCCGGGCGCGGACGAATCAGGCGGTATGGCGGTACGGGTGCGTACGGGTGCGCGGCTCGGGAGGGGGTGGCCGCGGCGCGGGAGCGAGTGCGGCCGCCGCCCCGGCGCGATGGGTCGGTGGCGGGAGATTGGCCGGTACGCCATGCCCCGAGCCGGCGGTGCACAGCGCCCGCCGGCCTTCCCCGCCGCTCGACGGAACCGACTGTTCCGGCCTCCGTGGCCGCGGCCACGAGCGGCGATCGCGATGGCTCCCCCGGGCGGGCGCGGCCCGCACGGCCGCCGGCCGGAGACCGGCGGTCTGCCGTGAAGTGACGGACATGACGAGACAACTGGCCAACGTGACATGGGCAGTTGCCGTCGATCCCGACTGCGCGGAGACTCGTTCTGCGCCACCCCGCTCACCCAGATGGACCTGACCACGAACCATCTGTTTCCCCAGGGGCACTTCGCCCGTCCCCCGCGGGCGCCGGCCACCGGCGCCGTCTTCGCGGTACCGCAGTCCCTCAGAACCGAGAGGAAATCCGCATGTCCGAAAACTCCGCCACCCCCGGGTACGACGACCTCGACCTGGACCTGGACCTCGACCTCAGCGAGCTGACCGTCACCGCGCTCAGCGACACCGCCGCGCTGCCCGAGAACGGGGCCTCTTGGGGCTCCTGCTCCTGTCAGGGCTCGTCCTCCTGCGCCCAGCCGCAGGTGGAGACGCCCAACGTCTGACGGCCGTGACGAGACCGCTCCCGCGCGGCCGGCCCACCCGGGCCGGCCGCGCGGGCGGCGGCCCGAGCCGGAGGACAGCTCACTGGCCCAGACCGCACCACGGGAGCCCGCCTTGCCGTACCCCGCCCAGCCAGTCGCACCGCAACGCGTCGCGCCCGTGCCGGGGACCGCTCGCCCGACGGCGGTGGCTCCCGCCCGCACCGTCCCGTACGCGCTGGTCCGCACCACGGTGACCCCGTACCCCGCACGGTCGGCGGAGGGCGCCCGGCTGCGGGACCTGCTCGACCGGCTCACCGCCCTCACGGCACAGCAGGACGCACTGCGTGCGGACCTGTGCGACGACCTCTTCGCCTCCCGGCCGGGGCACGACGAGGAGTTCCACCGCCAGGTGGTGCTCCCGCTGCGCCGGGCGCTGCACAACGGCCGCGTCCCGCGTCCCGCCCTGCTGGCCCGCCTCGCCGATCTGCCCGTACGGGTGCCCCGGCTCGGGGCCTGGCTGGACCTGTGCGGGCTCCGCGCCGCCCTCCTCACGGAGCTGGCGGCCGCCGCCCCCGACGCCCTGGCCGCCGAGCGTTCGGCCCTCGCGCAGCTGTGCCGCTCCCCCGCCTTCACCCGGGCCGTCGCCCTCACCAGCGCCGACCTGCTGCGCGCGGTGTCCCGGGCCGCCCGGGACGAAGGCGGGCGCAGGGCCCGCAAGGAGGAGCCCTCGGTGCTGCGGCACGCCCTGCGCGCCAGTACGAAGACCAGCCCGCTGTCGTGGTTCACCGCCGTGGGCTGGTCCGGCGGCCCCGGCCCGGCGGACCGGCCGCGAACGGCGCCGCGGTCCGTGGTGCGCGAGCACCGGGCGCTCGTCGAGGCACTCGCCGCCGCACTGGTCGACGCACCTCGCCGCCGGCGCACCCTCGCCCACCGCATGACCAGCAGTGCGCGGCACACCGCCGACGGGCGGGCCCTGTACACGCGGGACCACACGCTCTTCGCGGGCGGCCGGTACCTGATCACCCACGAGGAGTCGGTCGAACTGGCCGTCCGCCCGGCATTGACGGCGCTCGACGCGCTGGCGGCCGAGCCCGCGCCCCTCGACGGGCTCGCGGCGCGGCTCGGCCCCGTCCTCGGCCGCGCCGGCACCGACCCCGCCGTCGTGCGCTTCCTCGACCAGCTCGCCGACGGCGGTCTGCTGGTCCCGGTGGACCCCGTCGATCCGCAGCACCCGTACCCGTTGCGTGCGCTGGCCGACTGGTTGCGCCGGTGGCCGCAGGACGCGGCCCTGGCCGACCGGGTGGAGCGGCTCGCCGCCGACACCGCCGGGTTCTCGAACGCCCGGGCGCCGGAGCGGCCCGCCCTGCTGGCCGAACTGGCGGAGCGCTGGCGCTGCCTGCTGGCCGACGCCGGCCGGCCCGTACCGGCCGATGCCGCCCCGTTGACCGTGCTCTCCGAGGACGTGCTCTCCGACGGGGCGGGGTCCGACGACACGGGCTCCGACGACGTGGGCTCCTCCGCCGGGCCCGCGCCCACCGCAACCACCGTGCCGACCCGCCGGTCCGGGGCGCGGACCGGCGAGGACCTGGCTCCCGCCGACCGCCTGACCGGCGCGGACCGGACCGTTCTCGGCGAACTGACCGCCCTGGCGGAGCTGTTCGACCTGGGCCACCTGATGCGGCGAGCGGCACTGGAGCGCTTCGTCGCCCGCTACGGGCGCGGGGGGACCTGCCCGACGCCCTGGGAGTTCGGCCCCGACACGGCTTCCGCGTGGGAGGAGGCCGCGCGCCTCGCCGTCCGGCCGTCCGACGACCCGGGACTCCCCCGCGAGCTGGCACAACTCGCCTCTCTGCGCGAGGAGTTCACCCGGCGGGTACGGGAAGCGGCAGCGGATTCGCCCGGCGGCCCGGCCGAGGAGCTCGTCCTGCCCGCCGAGGAGGTCCGCGGACTCGCCGGCCGGCTGCCCGGCTGGACCTCCGCCCGCCCGCTGAGCTACGCGTGGTTCGTCCAACGGGCCCTCCCCGGCGGCCTGCTCTGCGTCAACCACGTGTACGGCGGCTGGGGCCGCTTCACCAGCCGCTTCCTCGACGACCTGCCCCCGGGCGCCGCCGCCCAGGTGTCCCGCGCGATCCGCCGCGGTCTGGGCGACGGCGCCCGGGCCGCCCAGATCCGGCCGGTCGGGGGCTTCAACGCCAATCTCCATCCGCTGCTGGTCGACGAGGAGATCGGCCCCGACCGGTTGCGGAGCACGTTCGCCGAAGCCGACGTGGAGCTGGTCCACGACACGGCCCGCGACCAGCTCCGGCTGCGGCTGCGGGCGACCGGCGAACCCCTCGACGTCCTCTACCTCGGCTTCCTCGCCCCGGTCATGCTGCCGCAGCGCCTCGCACCGTTCCTCTGCGACCATCCGGGCGGCGTCGTCGACTTCCGGCGGCTCCTCCCCCGCCACACCCTGGCCGCCCCCGGCGGTGAGGTGCGGCGAACACCCCGGCTGCGGCACCGCCACGCGGTACTCGCGCGCCGGCGCTGGCACCTGCCCGCAGGGGTGCTCGCCGCGCTCCGCGCCGACCTCGCGGCCGACCCGGACGTGATCCCGGCCGCCGCCGCGGCCCGTTGGCGGGCCCTGCTGCAACTCCCCGAACAGCTGTTCCTGCACGCCGTTCCGCAGCCCGCCGCCGGGCGGCCCGCCGAGGACTTCGTACGGAGTCTGGGCGCGCCGAAGCCGCAGGCCCTCGACCTGGGCAACGCCCTGCACCTGCGCTGCCTCTCCGGCTGGCTGGCCCGCCATCCGCGCGGGGTGGTGTTGGAGGAAGCACTGCCCGTCTTCGGCGGCCGGAGCCGGCCCGCGCATGCCGTGGAGCTCGTCACCGAGACGTACCGGCCCGCACGCCCCGCCCGGTCGGACTGAACCCCCGTGCCGGCCCCGCCCCCCGCCCCGCCCGCGCCACCCGTCCCGGCGTGTCCCGCTCCCCTTCCGTCCGTCATCCGTCGAGGAGACACCCCATGAACGCCCCGGTCACCCGCCCGGACACCGCCCGGCCCGCCGCGCCCGCCGCCACCGACCTCGACGTGGTCGTCTACCACTACGAGCCGGTCAAGACGCCGCTCCTGCGCGAAGCGGTGCTGCCCCTCGCGCGGGAGGCCGCCGCGGACGGGCTGAGCG
>NZ_LFML01000118.1 GCF_001044425.1 Streptomyces roseus | reverse complement strand
GCCCCACCGCCGCCACCGACTCGGCCGTCGACCGCAGCCCGCGGCGCAGCAGCAGCGCGGGCGCGCCCAGCGCCGCCGCCGTCACCACGGCCAGCACCGCGCTGCGCCCGGCGATCCCCAGGGACCCCCAGCTGATCAGCGTGAACGCCAGCGCGGCCACCGCGAGCAGCACCGCGCCCAGCGTCAGCAGCACGTTCTGCGCACCCGGGCCCGAGGCCTCCTGCGGGCGGGCCGCGGAAGCCGCCGCTCGCGCGCCCCAGCCGTTCGGTGCCGGGGCCGGCCCCGGAGCGGGTGCCGGCAGCCGCAGCAGCCAGTCCCGCCGGGCCAGCAAGTACGTGCGTCGGTGGTCGAGTTGGGCCAGCTCCCGGTCGATGAGCGCCAGTTCGTGGTCGGGTGGCAGGGGCATGCCGGGTGAAGGGGTCGCCATGCTCCGGAGTGTGGCCGCCGTCACGCCGTCAGGACATGGGTGCGCGTACTCAGATCGCCGCTGAGTACGAGGGAGTACGCGCGCGCGGTCCACGGCCCGCGCGGCATCCGTACGCACGGAAGAGTGGATGCGCGCGACCGGGCCCCGCGCGCCGTCCCGCCGATCCAGACTGGGTCCATGGACCGCAGCCGTCTGGACCACCACAGCCGCAGGGACCACCACAGCCGCCCGTACCTCCGCAACCGGCTGGACCGCTGGAACCGCTACCGCTTCCGCAGCGTGTGGGACCTCGACGCCCCGCCCGCGCGGGTCTACGCGGTCCTGGAGCGGACCGGCGACTACCCGCGCTGGTGGCCCCAGGTCCGCGAGGCCGAGCGGACCGGCGAGCGCAGCGGCGACCTGCTCATCCGCTCCCTCCTCCCGTACAAGATCCGGATGACCGCCACCGAACTGCTGCGCGACCCCGGCCGGGGACTCCTGGAAGCGGCCCTGCACGGGGACGTCGAGGGCTGGGCGCGGTGGACCGTACGGGCCCGCCGGGGAGCGGGCGGGCGCGGGACGCGGGCGCTGTACGAGCAGGAGGTCGAGGTGCGCAGCCCCCTGCTGCGGCGCCTCGCGGTGCCGGCGCGGCCCGCGTTCCGGCTCAACCACGCCCTGATGATGCGGGCCGGCCGGCACGCGCTCGCGGCCCGGCTGGCCGCCTCACCGGAAGCGGTTTGAACCAGACCCCGTGCCTCTTGTATTGTTCAACCCGTTCCCGGGCGATTAGCTCAGCGGGAGAGCACTTCGTTCACACCGAAGGGGTCACTGGTTCGATCCCAGTATCGCCCACCGGGTCAGGCCGGTCCGTCTCACGACGGATCGGCCTTCCGCATGTACGGGGCCCGTTGCCGCCTCAGGCCCCCGCCGAAACCGGTCCACACCGGTCCACGCCGACGCCGGCCCACGCCCCCCCGGGTCTATGCCGCCGCCGGCATCTCCGGCCGCAGCGGCCAGTGCGGGTCCACCGCCTCCGGCGTCCCCTGCCGCGCGAACCACGCCTGCAGCCCGCGCGCCTGCGCCGCGTGCCACACCGCTTGGAGCGTGTGCAGCTCCGCCGGGGTCAGCCGCTCCAGCCGGCCCGCGAACCGGCGCCCCACCGCCCGTACCAGCTCCAGCGAGGCCAGCGCGTCCGCCGCCGCGTCATGCGCCCCCTCCAGCTCTATCCCGTAGTGCGCGCACAGGTCCGTCAGCGTCCGGCGGCCCTTGCGGTACCGGTCCAGGTGCTTGTCCAGTACCCGCGGATCCAGCACCGTCAGCGGCCGGTTGTCCAGGTACCGCGCCAGCGAGGACGCCCGGTGCCGGCGCAACTCCCGGTCCAGCAGCGTCAGGTCGAACGGCGCGTTCATCACCACCACCGGCCGGCCCGCCACCAGCTGCTCCCCGAGCGAACGGGCTATCTCCTCCACCACCGGCGCCGGCCAACGGCCGTTGCGCTGGAGGTGCTCATCGGTCAGTCCGTGCACTTCCGTGGCGCCCGGGGGCACCGGAATCCCCGGATTGACCAGCCAGCGGGTGGAGCGGACCCGGCCGCCCGCACACTCCTGCACGATGAGAGCGGCGGACACGATCCGGTCCTGCTCCACGTCCACCCCGGTCGTCTCCGTGTCGAATGCGGCCAGCGGCCCCTCATACCAGCGCGTCATGGCGAACTCCTCGTTCCCGATCGGCAGTCGGGGCGCACCCGGGCACCGCCGCCGCGGAACGTGCACCCCTGCCCGCATCGGTGATACCCGGCCTGTTTGCGCCGTACGCCGTTTGCGGACCTTCCGCTGCGGAGACAACTTCCCTGGGGGACCGCACACATGACCGGTCATCACCCCACCCACCACACCACCCTCATTCGGCAGAGCCCGGAAGGCATGGGGAGCCGGCCATGGCGCTCGCGCAGCCCGAACCGGGCGGGATGCTGCAGGGGCGGACCGATCCGCGCGACGCGCACCGGACCGGACCGCTGCGCGGCACGCTCGCCACCACCGCCTGCATGGAGACCCTCCAGGTGGGCTACCTGCACGCCGTCGCCGCCGCGGCCGGCTGCTCGCTCTCCCAGCCCTTTCCGGACAACGGCATCGACTGGCAGGTCAACCACGGCGCGCCCGAGCACGTCGTCGACGACGAGGTCACCATCAAGGTGCAGTTGAAGGCGACCTACCAGGTACCGCCCAGACCGGCGGGGCCCACCTTCGCGTTCACGCTCGACAACGAGCACCTGGTGAAGCTGGCCCGCACACCGGTCGCCGTCCACAAGATCCTCGTCGTGATGCTCGTCCCGCGAGAGCGCGACCAGTGGCTCGCCGCCTGCCACGACCGGCTCGATCTGCGGCACTGCTGCTACTGGACCAACCTCGCCGGGCACCCCGTGACCGGCCGGCGCCGGACCACCGTACGGATCCCGACCACGCGGATCTTCGACGACCGGGCGCTGTGCGAGATCATGACCCGGGTCGGGTCGGGAGGGACACCGTGATGCACTGGCACTCACCGAACCTGGAGCCGCTGACGTCCCCGTCGGAGTACGGGGACTTCTCCGACTCCGGGACGCCCGATCCCGCGCACGTCGACCCTGCCGTGCTGGGGGCCCTGCTGCACCGGCACGGCTGGCAGCGCCGGGGCGGGGCCGCGGGACGGTACGGGCGCTGGACGCCGCCGGCCCCGCACGGGCCGGGCGGCGCGGGCGCCAGCCTCCTCGTCCCGGAGAGCCGGGCCTTCCCCGACTGCGCCGACCTGCTGGAGGAGGCGCTGACCGCACTCTCGCGCAGCGCGCTGCCCTCCGCGCGGGAGGTGCTGTACGGACTGAGCGTGCCCAGCGACGAGATCCGCTGGGAGCGGCGCATCCCGGAGGGCCCCGAGGGCCCGTACGGACCGCGGGGCGCGGCGGCCTGGACCGTGCAGGAGCAGCTGCGCTCGGCCGCCCGGCAGCTGCTGCTCGCCGGAGCCCTCGCGGACCGGGCCAGGGCCGGGTACTACGGCGCCCGCCATCGGGGCCACGCCGAACGGGCCCTGGACGGGGTCCTGGTGGGGCCGGTTCCCGGCGGGCGCACGCTCACCGCGTACGTCCCCGTGGACGGCGGCCGGGGTACCGTGACCCGGCTGCACCACGCGCTGCACGCGGCGCGGGAGGCCGTGGACTACCGGCGGGCCACCGGCGGCATGGACGCCTTCGACGCGGCCGTCGAGGCCGGGGTCAGCCGGGAGCTCGCGGACGCGCTGATCGCTCTGGTGCGCGGCTCGGAGGGAGCCCGGATCGCGCTGGCCTGGGCGCCGGCGGCCGGGGTGCCGGCGGGGTGCGCGGCACGTCCCGAGCCGGTGGAGTTCTCGCCGGGGGACCTGCCGGTGCTCCGGGAGGCGGCGGCGCGCTACACCCGGGACGAACCGGCGGTGCCGGTGCGGGTCGCGGGGGCGGTGGTCCGGATGCGGCGCTCGGCGCCGGGCGGCGGGGGCACGATCCGGCTGCGGGTGCTGGCGGGGGCGGAGGTGCCGTACGTACGGGCGGTGCTGGACGAGGAGGCGTACCGGGTTGCGGGGCACGCGCACCTGGTCGGCCTCCCGATCCGGGTGAGCGGGCGGCTCCAGCGCCGGGGCGGCTTCCGGCGGCTGACCGATGCCACGGACGTGACGCCGGTTCCGATGGACGAGGTCGAGCGGGACCGGCTCATGAAGTCGCTGGACGAGGCACTGGACCCCGAGGACGTCCTCCCCACCGACGATTAGGCCGAGTCTCTCGGACAGGCTGTGTCCCTCGGATAGGCCGTGTCCCTCGAATAGGCCGTGTCCCTCGGATCGGAACGCCGCGAGGCCCCGCGCGGGCACCGGCCACAACCGTTTCGCGGCGGGGCCCCACGGCTCGGTACGATTCAGGCGCGCGGCGTTCGATCGCGCACGCCTCCCCCAGCCACCGCTGGGGGGCGCCCCCAGAGTCAGGAGAGACCGGTGTCAGACGTCCGTGTGATCATCCAACGCGATTCCGAGCGGGACGAGCGCGTGGTGGCCACGGGCACTACGGCGGCCGAGCTCTTCGCCGGTGAGCGCACCATCGTCGCCGCGCGCGTCGCGGGCGAGCTCAAGGACCTCTCGTGCGAGGTGAAGGACGGCGAGACCGTCGAGCCGGTGGAGATCTCCTCCGAGGACGGCCTGAACATCCTGCGCCACTCGACCGCGCACGTCATGGCGCAGGCCGTGCAGGAGCTCTTCCCCGAGGCCAAGCTGGGCATCGGCCCGCCGGTCCGGGACGGCTTCTACTACGACTTCGACGTGGCCCGGCCCTTCACCCCGGAGGACCTGAAGGCCGTCGAGAAGAAGATGCAGGAGATCCAGAAGCGCGGCCAGCGCTTCTCGCGCCGCGTCGTCACCGACGAGGCGGCCCGCGAGGAGCTCGCCGACGAGCCGTACAAGCTGGAGCTCATCGGCATCAAGGGATCGGCCTCCACCGACGACGGCGCGAACGTCGAGGTGGGCGGCGGCGAGCTGACCATCTACGACAACCTCGACGCCAAGACCGGCGAGCTGTGCTGGAAGGACCTCTGCCGCGGTCCCCACCTGCCGACCACCCGCAACATCCCGGCGTTCAAGCTGATGCGCAACGCGGCCGCCTACTGGCGCGGCAGCGAGAAGAACCCGATGCTCCAGCGCATCTACGGCACCGCCTGGCCCTCGAAGGAGGAGCTGAAGGCCCACCTCGACTTCCTCGCCGAGGCCGAGAAGCGCGACCACCGCAAGCTCGGCAGCGAGCTCGACCTCTTCTCCGTCCCGGACGAGATCGGCTCCGGCCTCGCCGTCTTCCACCCGCGCGGCGGCATCATCCGCCGGACCATGGAGGACTACTCGCGCCGCCGCCACGAGGAGGAGGGCTACGAGTTCGTCTACTCCCCGCACGCCACCAAGGGCGCGCTCTTCGAGAAGAGCGGGCACCTGGACTGGTACGCGGAGGGCATGTACCCCCCCATGCAGCTCGACGGTGGTACCGACTACTACCTCAAGCCCATGAACTGCCCGATGCACAACCTGATCTTCGACGCGCGCGGCCGCTCGTACCGTGAGCTCCCGCTGCGCCTGTTCGAGTTCGGCACCGTGTACCGGTACGAGAAGTCGGGCGTGGTCCACGGCCTGACCCGCGCCCGCGGCTTCACCCAGGACGACGCGCACATCTACTGCACCCGCGAGCAGATGGCCGACGAGCTCGACCGGACCCTCACCTTCGTGCTGAACCTGCTGCGCGACTACGGTCTGACCGACTTCTACCTGGAGCTGTCCACCAAGGACCCGGAGAAGTTCGTCGGCTCGGACGAGGTCTGGGAGGAGGCCACCGCGGTCCTCCAGCAGGTCGCCGAGAAGCAGGGCCTCCCGCTGACCCCCGACCCGGGCGGCGCGGCCTTCTACGGCCCGAAGATCTCGGTGCAGGCGCGCGACGCCATCGGCCGCACCTGGCAGATGTCGACCGTGCAGCTGGACTTCAACCTGCCCGAGCGCTTCAACCTGGAGTACACCGCGCCGGACGGCTCCCGCCAGCGCCCGGTCATGATCCACCGTGCGCTGTTCGGCTCCATCGAGCGGTTCTTCGCGGTGCTGCTGGAGCACTACGCGGGCGCCATGCCGCCGTGGCTCGCCCCGGTCCAGGCCGTCGGCATCCCGATCGGCGACGGGCACGTGGACTACCTGCGGGAGTTCGCCGCCGAGGCGAAGAAGAAGGGCCTGCGGGTCGAGGTGGACGCCTCCTCCGACCGCATGCAGAAGAAGATTCGCAACCACCAGAAGCTCAAGGTCCCGTTCATGATCATCGTCGGTGACGAGGACATGGCCGCGGGCACCGTCTCCTTCCGCTACCGCGACGGTTCGCAGGAGAACGGCATCGCCAAGGACGAGGCCCTGGCCAAGCTGGCCAAGGTCGTCGAGGACCGCGTCCAGGTCTGAGCGGCGCCGTCAGGC
This sequence comes from Streptomyces roseus, assembly GCF_001044425.1. Classification (GTDB taxonomy): domain Bacteria; phylum Actinomycetota; class Actinomycetes; order Streptomycetales; family Streptomycetaceae; genus Streptomyces; species Streptomyces roseus. The sequence goes on along the minus strand of NZ_LFML01000118.1, from coordinate 11,517 downwards.
CACCGAGGGGCCCCCGAAGGACGATCCGTCCTCCGGGGGCCCCTCTTCGTCGTCCTGGCGGAAGATCTGGATCAGCCAGGACGAGAAGGAACCCGTGACCGTCCCCAGCAGACCCAGGCCGAACATCATCAGGGCGGTCGCCACCAGCCGCCCCGGCACGGTCACGGGGGCCACGTCGCCGTAGCCGACCGTCGTCAGCGTCTGGATCACGCACCACAGCGAGTCGCCGAACGACTGGATCGGGGACTGGGGGTCCCGCCGCTCGGCGTCGAAGAGGCCCAGCGAGCCGGAGAAGCCGAGCAGCAGCGAGGTCAGGCCGGCGTACGTGATCACGCGCGGGTACAGGCTGCGGTGCGGGCGGTCCCGCCGCTTGGCCATGACCGCGTCGTGGACCTTGACCATGCGCAGCGCCCGCAGCGTCGGAAGGATCACGATCACGGTGTCCAGCCAGTGGCGGCGGACGAACCGCAGGGGCCGCTGGCGGCTCAGGACCAGTCGCACCACGTAGTCCACGACGAAGCAGAGCCAGGTCAGCCCGACGACGATCGTGGCGATGTCGCGCCAGAGGGTGTGGGCGTGGGCGAGCACGTGCACCGCGTAGCCGCCCAGGAACACGAGCGAGAGGTAGAAGAGCGGGATCTCGGTGCGGCGCTCCCAGGCGACGTCAGGGGTCTCGGCTTCAACGCGCATGGGCCCAGCATCGCGCCCCCGGCACCGGTCCCCGCCCCGGCGACACGCCGCCGAGGGGCAAGGTCATATGCTGCATCCCATGACGACTGAGCCGGAGCAGCAGATCGGTGTGGGCACGCAGGACGCGTTCCAGCGTCTGTGGACGCCCCACCGGATGGCCTACATCCAGGGGGAGAACAAGCCGACCGGCCCGGAGGCCGGGGACGGCTGTCCCTTCTGCGGGATTCCGGAGATGTCCGACCAGGACGGCCTGGTCGTGGCCCGGGGCAACCACGTCTACGCCGTGCTGAACCTCTACCCGTACAACGGCGGCCACCTGATGGTCGTTCCGTACCGGCACGTCGCCGACTACACGGAGCTCGACGCCGCCGAGACGGTCGAGCTGGCCGATCTCACGAAGCGGGCGATGGTCGCGCTGCGCAAGGCCTCCGGGGCGCACGGGTTCAACATCGGCATGAACCAGGGCGCGGTCGCGGGAGCCGGCATCGCGGCGCACCTGCACCAGCACATCGTGCCCCGCTGGGGCGGGGACACGAACTTCATGCCGGTCGTCGGCCACACGAAGGTGCTGCCCCAACTCCTCGCGGACACCCGCCAGATGCTCGCCGACGCCTGGCCCGTCGTCTAGTACGGGGGCCCAGGCCCGGTCCCGGGCCGAGGCCCCGACCAGGAGACGACCGGGAGGTCCCGGAGCCGCGCACCGGCTCCGGGACCTCTCGTCTAGGCGTCGTACGCGTCCGCCTTGCGCGGGGCGGCGTCCTGGACGAGACCGCTGACGATCATCGAGCGGTTGCTGAAGCGGTCGATGTCGGCGCCGTTCTCCTCCAGCACCCGCAGCGCCGCCGCGTGCACGGCCCGCAGCACCGGGGTCGCGGCGCGCAGGGCGTCGTCCGCCATGAACCGGTGGCGCCAGGGCTGGCCCGCCCAGACGTGGCGCAGGCCGAAGGGTTCGGGCAGGACCAGCTTGCCCCCGAAGAAGTCGAGGATCGGCGGGAACCAGGTCAGCGGGGCGCGGACGGCGAGGCGGACCACCTCCTGGGCGTCCACCAGCGGCAGGGGCCGCTCGACGGTCTCCCAGAACCGGACGGACTTGGGGACCTCGACCTTCGGTGTCGCCGACTTGGTGGTGAACAGGCCGTGCACCGGCCCGAGGGCGTGCCCGGTCACCTCGACGCGCAGGGTCTTGTACAGCACGGTGACCGTCACCAGCATGGTGATCACCAACTGGCCGTCCCAGAGCGGGTACTGGATGCCGAGGTAGTGCCGGTTGCCGCCGCTGAACTGCTGCTCGTTGCAGATCCGGGTGATCTCGTGCGGCTTGACGAGGAAGGTGTCCACGTCGGCGCCGGTGGGACGGGCCACCTCCGCGGCACCTTCGCCGACCGGGGTGACGACCCAGTGCTGGATCGAGGCGGGCGGCAGGCCGCCGGTGTGCAGCGGGCCGCGCTCCAGCTTGCGCAGTTCGGTGTCGACCGCGCGTATGACGTCCCAGCTGCGGAACGGGTGGATCTCCATGCCCTCGGTCTTGGGCACGAGCTCCTCGGCCATCTGCCAGCTGCCCCAGCGGGTGCCCATGCCGAGGATGCCCTTGGGGCCGGCGTAGAAGACGGAGTTGCTGCGGTCCTCGGCCGTGAGTTTGGCGAGCGAGTGCCGCAGGTCCTCACGGGCCTTCTCGTCGGGGTTGCCGGGCACCGCCTCAGGGATCTTCGCGCCTATGCCGCTGCCGGCCAGCAGCCCGTCCCAGCGCGAGCGCAGGTCGGTGGCGGTGGCCTCGCAGATCCGGCGGGCGAGCAGCCAGCCCACCGCCGGGGCGATGATCATGCCGCGCAGGTAGAGGCCGAGGAAGCCGGTGAACGGCAGCCGGAACATCAGCACGGCCGCTATGACGGCGACGCCCACGAGCAGCAGCGTGCCCAGCCACGAGCGCTTTCCGTCCCCTTTGGACAGCGTCTTGCGGAGCTGGAAGAGGCCCAGCCACAGCAGGAGGCCGGGCAGGAAGAGGACCCCGGCGACCAGCACGATCAGGCGCAGCTTGCGGTCGCGCTCCTTGCGGATGCGCGAGGCTGCCAGGCAGTGCTCCACGACGGTCTGTGGATCGAGGCCGAAGGACTGGATGAGCGGTTTGCGGCCGGCGCCCAGGGTGCGGGCCTCGACGGCGCGGCAGAACGCCTCGCCCAGGTTGGGCTCGAAGAGCGAGATCTTCGGAGGCTTGACCGTGGACTTGTGGTACTCGTTGTCGGCCTTGAGTATGTCCGACAGCTTCGTGTCGGCGCCGCCGTCCCGGTACGCGGCCGACGCGAGGGCGTTGGTCGCCGCGGTCTGCCCGCCGCCCCCCTGGAGGGGGATCTGCGCCCCGGGCCTGAAGTCGAATCCGTCGTCCGCCACCGTTGCCCCCATCGCTGTGCGTTGTGCTCTTTTGCCGCGCAGATGAGCCTATCGGCGTATCTCTTCCCATGGTCATGGGACAGGGAAATGCCGCCCACCGCAAGCGGCTTGGGTGGGCGGCCGCCGGGCGGGCCCGGCGCCGTGCCGATCAGCTTCCCTTCTCGGCCTGTTCCCGCACCTTGTCGGCGATCTGGGGCGGCATGGGTTCGTGGCGGGCGTAGGCACGGGTGAACCGGCCCGTGCCGTGGGATACGGAGCGCAGTTCGACCGCGTACCGGCCGATCTCGATCTCGGGGATCTCGGCACGAACCTCCGTACGGCCGGCGCCCGCCTGTTCGGTGCCGACGACGCGGCCGCGGCGGCCCGCGAGGTCGCTCATGACCGGGCCGACGTACTCGTCGGGCACGAGGACGCACAGCTCGGCCACCGGTTCCAGGAGGTGGATGCGGGCCTCGGCGGCCGCTTCGCGCAGGGCGAGCGCCCCGGCGGTCTGGAAGGCGGCGTCGGAGGAGTCCACCGAGTGCGCCTTGCCGTCGAGCAGGGTGACGCGCACGTCCACCAGCGGATGGCCGGCCGCGACCCCGCGGGCGGCCTGCGCGCGCACGCCCTTCTCCACGGACGGGATGAACTGGCGGGGCACCGCGCCTCCGACGACCTTGTCGACGAACTCGATGCCGCTGCCCGGCGGGAGCGGTTCGACCTCGATCTCGCAGATGGCGAACTGGCCGTGCCCGCCGGACTGTTTGACGTGCCGGCCGCGCCCGGCGGCCTTGGCGCCGAAGGTCTCGCGCAGGCTCACCTTGTGCGGGACGGGGTCGACCTGGACCCCGTAGCGGCTGCGCAGCCGCTCCAGGGCCACGTCCTGGTGGGCCTCGCCGAGGCACCACAGGACGACCTGGTGGGTGTCGGGGTTCTGCTCCAGCCGCATCGTGGGGTCCTCGGCCACGAGGCGGGCCAAGCCCTGGGAGAGCTTGTCCTCGTCGGCCTTGCTGTGGGCCGCGATGGCGAGGGGGAGCAGCGGATCGGGCATCGGCCAGGGCTCCATGAGCAGGGGCCGGTCCTTGGCCGAGAGGGTGTCGCCGGTCTCGGCGCGGGTGAGTTTGGCCACGCAGGCGAGGTCACCGGCGATGACCTGGGTCAGGGTGCGCTGCTGTTTGCCGAAGGGGGAGGTGAGGGAGCCGATCCGCTCGTCGACGTCGTGGTCCTCGTGCCCCCGGTCGCCCAGACCGTGCCCACTGACGTGCACGGTCTCCTCGGGGCGCAGGGTGCCGGAGAAGACGCGGACGAGGGAGACGCGCCCGACGTAGGGGTCGGAGGAGGTCTTGACCACCTCGGCGACCAGCGGGCCGTCGGGATCGCAGGTGACCTCCGGGCGCTCGGCGCCGTCCGGGGCGGTGACGGACACGGCGGCCCGCTCCAGGGGGCTGGGGAAACCGCCGGTGATCAGTTCCAGGAGCTCCACGGTGCCGAGGCCCTGGCGGGCGCCCTCGGCGGCGGGGGCGGCCATCAGGACGGGGTGGAAGCCGCCGCGGGCGACGGCGCGCTCCAGGTCGTCGACGAGGGTCTTGACATCGATCTCCTCGCCGCCGAGGTAGCGGTCCATGAGGCTCTCGTCCTCGCTCTCCGCGATGATCCCCTCGATCAGGCGCGAGCGGGCGTCGGAGATGAGGGCGAGCTCGGCGGGCTCGGGGTCGCGCTCCACGCGCTCCCCGGAGGTGTAGTCGTACACGCGCCGCGAGAGCAGGCCGAGGAGGCTGGCGACCGGCGCGTGGCCGTCCGGGCCGGGGGGCCCGTACAGGGGCAGGTAGAGCGGGATGACGGCGTCGGGGTCCTCGGCCCCGAAGATCTCCCCGCAGACGGTGGCCATCTGCGCGTAGTCGGCGCGGGCCGCCTCCAGGTGGGTGACGACGATGGCGCGGGGCATGCCCACGGCCGCGCACTCGTCCCAGAGCATCCGGGTGGCGCCGTCGATGCCGTCCGAGGAGGAGACGACGAAGAGGGCCGCGTCCGCGGCGCGCAGACCGGCCCGCAGCTCGCCGACGAAATCGGCGTATCCGGGGGTGTCCAGGATGTTGATCTTGATCCCGGCCCATTCGACGGGGACCAGGGACAGCTGTACGGACCGCTGCTGCCGGTGCTCGATCTCGTCGTAGTCGGAGACGGAGGTGCCGTCCTCGACCCGGCCGGCCCGGTTGACGGCGCCCGCCGTCAGGGCGAGGGCCTCGACCAGCGTGGTCTTGCCGGCTCCGGTGTGGCCGACCAGCACGACGTTGCGCAGCGACGACGGGCGGTCGGCCGTCGGTGCCCTGCCGGCGGCTCCGGCTTGGTGTGATGTGGCTCCCATGATGCTCGTGCCTCCCGGTGTGACGGTGAGGAGGTGGAATCGGGGTCCTTCGAGCTTTGCACCGGCGTCACACTGCGTCCATACGTAGTACTCGTCCCTGTCCGGAGCACGACACGGGGACGGTGCGGCGATTGCCCGGCCCCAACCGGTGGGTGCGCGGCGCCGGGGGCCCGGGGCGCTGGCTACGATGGGCCAGCCGGTGGCCGATGGGGCCGCGCGGCCCAGCGACCCTCCGGGAAGGCCATGCTGAACAAGTACGCGCGTGCTTTCTTCACGCGTGTTCTCACGCCATTCGCCGCATTCCTCCTCCGGCGGGGGGTGAGCCCGGACGCGGTCACCCTGATCGGCACGGCCGGAGTGGTGGCGGGAGCGCTGGTCTTCTTCCCCCGGGGGGAGTTCTTCTGGGGCACCATCACCATCACCCTGTTCGTCTTCTCCGACCTGGTGGACGGGAACATGGCCCGCCAGGCGGGCGTCTCCAGCCGCTGGGGCGCCTTCCTCGACTCCACGCTCGACCGGGTGGCCGACGCGGCGATCTTCGGCGGCCTCGCGCTCTGGTACGCGGGCAACGGGAACGACAACGTGCTGTGCGCGGTGGCGATCTTCTGCCTGGCCAGCGGCCAGGTGGTCTCGTACACCAAGGCCCGCGGCGAGTCGATCGGGCTGCCGGTGGCCGTCAACGGGCTCATCGAGCGCGCCGAGCGCCTCGTGATCTCGCTGGTCGCGGCCGGTCTGTCCGGGCTCCAGACCTTCGGGGTGCCCTCGTGGATCGGGGTGCTGCTGCCGATCGCGCTGTGGGTCGTCGCCGTGGGCTCGCTCGTCACGCTGATCCAGCGGGTGGTCACCGTACGCCGTGAGGCGGCGGAGGCCGACGCCGCGGCCGCCGTGTCCGAAGGCGGCGCGGCCTGATGGCCGGCCGGGTGCAGGACAAGCTGGTCGATGCCGTGTACGGCCTCGGCTGGGCCGGGGTGAAGAAGCTGCCGGAGCCCGCCGCGGTGGCCCTCGGGCGCCGGATCGCCGACTATGCGTGGAAGAAGCGCGGCAAGAGCGTGCTGCGGCTGGAGTCGAACCTGGCCCGCGTCGTACCGGACGCCGGGCCGGAGCGGCTGCGCGAGCTCTCGAAGGCCGGCATGCGCTCGTACATGCGCTACTGGATGGAATCCTTCCGGCTGCCCGCCATGGATCCCGCGCGCTTCGGCACGGACGTGGAGATGAAGGACGTCCACGTCCTGCGCGAGGCCATGGCCTCCGGGCGCGGGGTGATCGTCGCCCTGCCGCACCTGGCCAACTGGGACCTCGCCGGCGCCTGGGCCACCGGGCACCTGGGATATCCGTTCACCACCGTCGCCGAGCGGCTCAAGCCCGAATCCCTCTACGACCGCTTCGTCGCCTACCGGGAGAGCCTGGGCATGGAGGTGCTGCCGCACAACGGCCCCTCCTCCTTCGGCACCCTCGCCCGCCGGCTGCGCGCCGGCGGGCTCGTCTGCCTGGTGGCCGACCGGGACCTGTCGGCCTCCGGGGTCCGGGTGGACTTCTTCGGCTCGGCGGCGCGGATGCCGGCCGGCCCGGCGCTGCTGGCCCAGCAGACGGGCGCGGCCCTGCTGCCCGCCACCCTGTACTACGGCGACGCCCCGAAGATGCACGGCCGGATCCACGCCGAGGTGCCCGTCCCCGCGACCGGGACCCGGACCGAGAAGACGGCCGCCATGACCCAGGCGGTGGCCGACGCGTTCGCGCAGGGCATCGCCGAGCACCCGCAGGACTGGCACATGCTGCAGCGGTTGTGGCTGGACGACCTTCAGGAGCGCGCCCAGTGAAGATCGGCATCGTGTGCCCGTACTCCTGGGACGTACCGGGCGGCGTCCAGTTCCACATCCGCGACCTCGCCGAGCACCTGATCCGCCTCGGCCACGAGGTGTCGGTGCTGGCCCCGGCGGACGACGAGACGCCGCTGCCGCCGTACGTGGTCTCGGCGGGGCGGGCCGTGCCGGTGCCGTACAACGGGTCCGTGGCCCGGCTGAACTTCGGCTTCCTGTCGGCGGCGCGGGTGCGGCGCTGGCTGCACGACGGCGTCTTCGACGTGATCCACATCCACGAGCCGGCCTCGCCCTCGCTGGGACTGCTGTCCTGCTGGGCGGCGCAGGGGCCGATCGTGGCCACCTTCCACACCTCGAACCCGCGCTCGCGCGCCATGATCGCCGCGTACCCGATCCTCCAGCCGGCGCTGGAGAAGATCAGCGCGCGGATCGCGGTGAGCGAGTACGCGCGCCGCACGCTCGTGGAGCACCTGGGCGGGGACGCCGTGGTCATCCCCAACGGCGTCGACGTGGACTTCTTCGCCAAGGCCGAGCCGAACCCGGACTGGTCCGGGCAGACCCTCGGCTTCATCGGCCGGATCGACGAGCCCCGCAAGGGCCTCCCGGTGCTCATGGCCGCGTTCCCCCGGATCGTGGAGGCCTGCCCGGACGTACGGCTGCTCGTGGCGGGCCGCGGCGACGAGGAGGAGGCCGTCGCCTCCCTCCCCGCCGAGCTGCGCGAACGGGTGGAGTTCCTCGGGATGGTCTCGGACGAGGACAAGGCGCGGCTGCTGCGCAGCGTCGACGTGTACGTGGCTCCCAACACCGGCGGCGAGAGCTTCGGCATCATCCTCGTCGAGGCCCTGTCGGCGGGCGCCGCGGTGCTGGCCTCCGACCTGGACGCGTTCGCCCAGGTCCTGGACCAGGGCGCGGCGGGGGAGCTGTTCGCGGGCGGGGACGCCGACGCGCTGGCCGCCGGCGCGGTGGCCCTGCTCGGCGACCCGCGGCGGCGCGCGGAACTCAGCGCCCGCGGCAGCGCGCACGTACGCCGCTTCGACTGGGCGACGGTCGGCGCGGACATCCTCGCGGTCTACGAGACGGTGACGGACGGCGCCGCCGCGGTGGCCACGGACGAGCGCGTGCCCCTGCGCACCCGCCTGGGCCTGACCCGGGACACGTCCTGACCCGCGGCACGGGGTAAGGTCGCGGGCCGTGATCGAAACCCTTGTCTGGACCGTCCTGGCGCTCGGCGCCATCGGGGTCTACCTCAGCTGGACCGCCGGACGGCTGGACCGGCTCCACTCGCGGATGGACGCCGCCCGCGCCGCCCTCGACGCGCAGCTCGTCCGGCGCGCCTCGGTGGTCATCGAAGTGGCGACCTCCGGGGTGCTCGACCCCGCCTCCTCGATCGTCCTGTACGAGGCCGCCCACGCCGCCCGCCAGGCCGAGGAGGAGCACCGCGAGGTCGCCGAGAGCGAGCTCAGCCAGGCGCTGCGCGCGGTGTTCGCCGACGCCGACCAGGTGGATGTGCTCAAGGCCGCCCCCGGCGGCGAGGCGGCCGCCGAGGAGCTGGCCGCGGCCGTCCGCCGGGTGCCCATGGCGCGCCGGTTCCACAACGACGCCGTACGGGCCGCCCGCGCGCTGCGCAGGCACCGCAAGGTCCGCTGGTTCCGGCTGGCCGGGCACGCCCCGTTCCCGCTCGCCTTCGAGATGGACGACGAGCCACCGGTGGATCTTGCCGACCGGCCGTAGCGGAACGCATCAGCCCCATTTGTACCCGGAGGCCAAGTTGGAAGGAGCCACCGGCTCCTCATTGGCCCTTGCGGTGGACTGGTCCGGAACGGTTTGCTCGGCGAGTAGCACCGCAGCACCCCTGCGGCGCACCACTGCAGCGCCCGTCTTCCCTTCGAGTGAGGTCAATCCGTGAGCACGCTTCCCTCCACCCCGCAGTCCGCTGAGTCGGCGATCGGCACCTCCCGCGTCAAGCGCGGCATGGCCGAGCAGCTCAAGGGCGGCGTGATCATGGACGTGGTCAACGCCGAGCAGGCGAAGATCGCCGAGGACGCCGGCGCCGTGGCCGTCATGGCCCTGGAGCGGGTCCCCGCCGACATCCGCAAGGACGGCGGCGTGGCGCGCATGTCGGACCCGAACATGATCGAAGAGATCATCGAGGCCGTCTCCATCCCCGTCATGGCCAAGTCCCGCATCGGCCACTTCGTCGAGGCCCAGGTCCTGCAGTCCCTCGGCGTCGACTACATCGACGAGTCCGAGGTCCTGACCCCGGCCGACGAGGTCAACCACTCCGACAAGTGGGCGTTCACCACCCCCTTCGTCTGCGGTGCCACCAACCTGGGCGAGGCCCTGCGCCGCATCGCCGAGGGCGCGGCCATGATCCGCTCGAAGGGCGAGGCCGGCACCGGCAACGTCGTCGAGGCCGTCCGCCACCTGCGCCAGATCAAGAACGAGATCGCCAAGCTGCGCGGCTTCGACAACAACGAGCTGTACGCCGCGGCCAAGGAGCTGCGCGCCCCGTACGAGCTCGTCAAGGAGGTCGCCGAGCTCGGCAAGCTCCCGGTCGTGCTGTTCTCCGCCGGCGGTGTCGCCACCCCGGCCGACGCCGCGCTCATGCGCCAGCTCGGCGCCGAGGGCGTCTTCGTCGGCTCCGGCATCTTCAAGTCGGGCGACCCGGCCAAGCGCGCCGCCGCCATCGTGAAGGCCACCACCTTCTACGACGACCCGAAGATCATCGCGGACGCGTCCCGCAACCTGGGCGAGGCCATGGTCGGCATCAACTGCGACACCCTCCCCGAGGCCGAGCGCTACGCCAACCGCGGCTGGTAGTCGTCATGACGAACCCCGTTGTCGGTGTCCTGGCCCTCCAGGGCGATGTACGGGAGCACCTGATCGCCCTGGCCGCGGCGGACGCCGTGGCCAGGCCGGTCCGGCGCCCCGAGGAGCTCGCCGAGGTCGACGCCCTGGTGATCCCCGGCGGCGAGTCCACGACGATGTCGAAGCTGGCCGTCCTGTTCGGCATGCTGGAGCCGCTGCGCGAGCGGGTGAGGGCGGGCATGCCGGTCTACGGCACCTGCGCCGGCATGATCATGCTCGCGGACAAGCTGCTCGACGGCCGTGAGGACCAGGAGACCCTGGGCGGCGTCGACATGATCGTGCGCCGCAACGCCTTCGGCCGTCAGAACGAGTCCTTCGAAGCGAAGATCGACTTCGCGGGCATAGCGGGAGGCCCCGTCGAAGGCGTCTTCATCCGCGCCCCGTGGGTGGAGTCGGTCGGCGCCGCCGCCGAGGTGCTCGCCACGTACGACGGCCACACGGTCGCCGTGCGCCAGGGCAACGTGCTCGCCACCTCCTTCCACCCCGAGCTGACCGGAGACGACCGGGTCCACGCGTACTTCGTCGACATGGTGCGCGCGGGGCTGTAAACAGGTCCCGGTAGGATCTGAGGTGCACACTGTTGGTTACGCGAAGGAGACAGGCGGATGTCCGGCCACTCTAAATGGGCTACGACGAAGCACAAGAAGGCCGTGATCGATGCCAAGCGCGGCAAGCTCTTCGCGAAGCTGATCAAGAACATCGAGGTCGCGGCCCGTATGGGCGGTGCCGACATCGACGGCAACCCCACCCTCTTCGACGCCATCCAGAAGGCCAAGAAGAGCTCGGTCCCGAACAAGAACATCGACTCCGCGGTCAAGCGCGGCGGCGGTCTCGAAGCCGGCGGCGCCGACTACGAGACGATCATGTACGAAGGCTACGGCCCGAACGGTGTCGCGGTGCTCATCGAGTGCCTCACCGACAACCGCAACCGCGCCGCGTCCGACGTCCGCGTCGCCATGACCCGCAACGGCGGCTCCATGGCCGACCCGGGCTCGGTCTCGTACCTGTTCAACCGCAAGGGCGTCGTCCTGCTGCCCAAGGGCGAGCTCTCCGAGGACGACGTCCTGGAGACCGTGCTCGAAGCCGGTGCCGAAGAGGTCAACGACAACGGCGACACCTTCGAGATCATCAGCGAGCCGACCGACATGGTCGCGGTCCGCACCGCGCTCCAGGAGGCGGGCATCGACTACGACTCGGCCGACTCCAGCTTCGTCCCGACCATGCAGGTCGAGCTGGACGAAGAGGGCGCGCGCAAGATCTTCAAGCTGATCGACGCGCTGGAGGACAGCGACGACGTGCAGAACGTCTTCGCCAACTTCGACGTCTCCTCCAGGGTCATGGACTGCGTCGCGTTGTGCGTGTTGAAGCAGTACCAGGGGCGGCCGCGCTTGCAGGCGCGGCAGGTGCCGCACA
>NZ_LFML01000117.1 GCF_001044425.1 Streptomyces roseus | reverse complement strand
ACGCAGCGAGGCGAGACGGGAGCGGCGCAGGGCGGCGTGGAAGGACGGTTCGGTGCCCTGCTCCCCGTCGGGGGCCACGTGCAGCAGCCGGGTCATCCACCCGGTGAATTCCTGCGCCCGCCAGATGTGCGCCAGGCACTGGTCCGAGTACCCGTCGAGTCCCGCGGTATCGCCCCGGGTCAGGGCGTCGGTCAGGGCTCCCGCCAGGATCTCGGCCTCCAGTACGGCCAGGTTGGCGCCCTTCGCGGCGGCCGGGGCGAGCAGGCTGGCCGCGTCGCCGGCCAGGAAGAGCGACCCGTGGCGCAGCGGTTCGACCACGTCGCAGGTCAGGTCGAAGATCCCGCGTTCCAGGAGGGGGCCCCGGTGCAGCGGGCCGTGCTCCGCGGCGCGCATCCGCAGGTCCAGTTCGTCCCAGATCCGCTGCTCGGACCAGGCCTCGGCCGGGACGCCGCGCTGCCACTGGAGGTAGTAGCGGGTGACCTCCGGGGTACGGGCCATGTGGCCGGCGAAGCCCCGGTCGTGGACGGCGTAGCCCACGGCGTCGAGGCTCGGCGGGGCCTGGGCGAGCAGGCCGAGCCAGGTCACTCCGTGATCGTGGTGGTGGCGGACGGCGTCCGGCGGCAGGGAGCGGCGGGCCGCGCCGTGCCGCCCGTCGCAGCCGGCGACGTAGCGGCCGGTCCAGCGGGTGGGCCGGCCGTCGGGTTCGCGAGTCGTGACGTACGGCGCGGCGCCGTCGGCGTCGCCCACCGCGAGGGCCTCGGTGTCGAAGCGGACGCGGCCGCCGTGGTCGAGGTAGTGGGTCAGGAGGTCGGTGACCAGGTTCTGCTGCGGGTAGACGTGGTGCTGCCCGCCCTGGCCGCTTTGGCCGCTTTGACCGCCTTGGCCGCCCTGCCCGAGGGCGCCGTAGTCGAGCCGGAACCGGCCGTCCCGCGTACGGAACTCGCAGGTGCCGTGCCGGCTGCCGTGGCGGTGCAGTCCCCCGGCGAGGCCGTGGCGGTCCAGGATCCGCCCCGTGTTCGGCGCGAGGAACCCGGCGCGGGGCCGGGTCTGGACGTGGGTGCGGGAGGCACGTTCGAGGAGGACGCAGTCGATCCCGGCTGCGTGCAGCAGGTTCGCGAGAACGAGCCCGGCCGGACCGGCACCGAGGACGATCACGTCGGCTGATTCCCCTGAGGCGCGGGAGTTCTGACTTTCCGTCATAGCGCGTGAAGCATAAGCACGCGAAGATCGATGAACCTACGCAAGCCATCCCTAGGCGGGAATAGAGTGACAATCACCCTTGACGCCGCAACCCCGTGATTCAAGGGCCCGAGGGCGCCGCCCCGGGCCGGCCGGTGGTGTGCGCCGGGCGCGAGGAAACGCCCTCACGCCCGGCGCACACCCCCACCACGGGCCCCGCACGGGTAGATCCCGCAGCATCAGGAAAAGTCCGGACACTCCCTGGCGAAGCCCTGCGCGACGGGCTGCCAGGCGTCGGGGCTCACACATGCGCTCAGCCGCTCCGCCTCCCGTGCGCACTCGACCACCTGGGATGCGGCCAGCGGCACGGCAGCCTGGAACACCCGCCCGACGTGACGGCAGAGCACCGGCGGGCGGAAGCCCGGCGAGTACGGCTCACCGAGGTAACTCCGCTCCCTGGCAACCGTGTTCGCGCAGGTCCTCGCGAGAGGGGAGGCGGGGAACTGCTCATCGCGCCCCGCGGAAACGCCTCGCGGCATCCTCGGCGGTCGGCGTCCTCGGCGTTCCCGGCATGCCGTCCGGCGCCTGCGTGGGGGCCGGGCCCGATCCCGCGGGCGTCGCGGCCCCGCGGTCCGGCCGCTGCGGAACGGTGTCGGCTCCCGCCTGCGCTGCGCGGGGGCCGGAGGGCAGGCGGCAGCGTACCCGTCCCGGGTTCTTGTGCATCAGCCGATCGGATGACGAGCGGGAACCGGCCGGGGGCGGGGCGGCATGGGGGCGCGGGGGAGGATCGGGGGCAGGACAGGACGGTGGCCGAGAGGCCGTGGAGCGGATGAGGGGTACGGGATGAAGGCCGTCGATCGGGAGCTGCTGGACGCCGCGCGGGCCGGGGACGCCGTTGCCGTACGGGAGGCGGTCGACGGAGGTGCGAACGTCGAGGTGCGCGACGAGGAGCTGCGCACGCCGCTGCTGCTCGCCTCCCTCGCCGACCACGTGGAGGCGGCCCGGGTGCTCGTGGCGGCGGGCGCCGACGTCGACGCGCAGGACGCCCGCCAGGACAGCGCCTGGCTGGTCACCGGCGTGACGGGCAGCGTGGAGATGCTGCGCGCCCTGCTCCCGGCGGGGCCGGACCTGCGGCGCACCAACCGGTTCGGCGGCGTGTCGCACATCCCGGCGAGCGAGCGCGGGCACGTCGCGTACGTACGGGAGGTGCTGGCGGTCACGGACATCGAGGTCGACCACGTCAACCGGCTCGGCTGGACCGCCCTGCTGGAGGCGGTGATCCTCGGCGACGGCGGGCCGGCCCACCGCGAGATCGTACGGCTGCTGCTCGCGGCCGGGGCGGACCGGGAACTGGCCGACGGCGACGGGGTGACGGCCCTCGCGCACGCGGAGCGGCGCGGGTACGCCGAGATCGCGGAGCTGCTGCGGTGACGGCGTGGCGGGCGCTCCTGCCCGGGACGCGCCGGGCGGCGCTGGCCCTGGCCGGGGCGGCCCTGCTGGCCGGGTGCGCGGCGGTCGGGGACGCCGGCGGGAGTACCCGTACGGCTGCCACTGGCGGCACCGGCAGCCGTACGGGCACCCCCGCCGGGGCGACGGGCGTCGCGGCCGTGCCACGGCGCACGGCACGCTCCTGGTCGCCGACTTCGGCGGTTCGACCGTGACCTTCGTGGACCCCGCGCGCGGCCCGGTCGGCTCGGTCGAGGTGGGGACCGCCCCGTACGGGCTGGCGCTCGGCGCGGACGGGCGGGCCTGGGTCGCGACGGCCGAGGGGGTCGCGGTGGTGGACACCGCCACCCGCACCGGCCTGGGCCGCATCCCGTACCGCACCCGCACAGGGCCCGTGACCACCGGCGAGTACCGGGGCGGTGGGATGGGCATCGCGCTCGCGCCGGACGGGCGGCGGCTGTACGTGGGGGTCAACGTGCCCGGCGGACCGGGCGTGGTTGAGGTCGTCGACACGGCGACCCGGGAGGTGACCGCCACCGTGCCCGTCGGACGCCGCCCCTTCGACGTGGACGTCGCGGCGGACGGCGGCGAGGTGTACGCGACCGGGCACGACTCGTACGACGTGACGGCGGTGCGCGCCGACACCCTCGCCGCGCGGCGGATGGTGGTCGCGCCGTACGGGGAGCGGGGCCCGGGCTCCTGGCTGAAGCCGCACTACGCGGTGGTGCGGCCTTCCGACGGACGGCTGTTGCTGCCGTTCGAGGGCGAGAAGCCGGCGGTGCTGGACCCCGGCACGGGGCGGGTCGCCGTCGAGCCGATGACCGCGGACATCCACCAGCACGGGGCCGCGCTCGCGCCCGACGGCACGCTGCTGGTGGTCGGCGCGGCCGAGGACCGGGACACGGCCTCGCTGACGGTCCGCTCCCCCGGCGGCGCGGAGCGCACGGTCCCGCTGGACGGGCCGCACGAGGACGTCGCGGTCACGGCGGACGGCCGCACCGCGTACGTCACCGGCGGCTTCACCCGGGACGGCCACTGGGACGGGATCACCGTCGTCGACCTGCCGAGCGGTACGACGCGCCGCCTCCCGGCGGGCGACCGGCCCCTGGGGATCGTGGTGCTGTAGGACCGCCACCTGGTCCACGCCATCGGCACGGTGCCCCGACGCGTTTCGGCTACGCGGACGAGGGCCGGGGGTGGTGGGAGACCACGGTGAACAGGCGCGGCTGGACGTCGGTGGCGATGGTGGCGGCCTGCTCCATGTGGACCCGGGCCCCGGGGTCGGCCCGCATGGCCCAGTAGTGCTCCTCGCTCTCCCACTGCGCGTAGTTGATGACGCGCTGCCCGTCCCGGCTGGCGTGGAAGTTGGCGCAGATGAAGCCCGGCTGGTGCTTCATGGTCGTCTCGGTGGCCTGCGTGAGCAGGTCGACCAGTTCCTGCTGGCGCTCGGGCGCAACGGTGAACACGTTGATCAGCGTCGCGACGGGGCGGCTGCTGTCGATGTTTGCGGTGACGTTCATGCGCTCATCGCTCCCCCGCCCCGCAGCTCCCCCGCGCGGGGCGGGAGGAGCTTCATTCGATCCGGTGTCGTCTACCTGGCGGCCTTAATGCGATTTGTGTGCAATTGAGAAAGATGTGCAGCACGCCGGGGGGAGCCGCCTGCCGGTCGTCGGTCGGCTACAGGTCGGCCACCCGGTCAGCCGCCGAGGTACGCCTCAAGCTCCGCGGCGCCGGTCAGCATGGCCCGGCCGCGGGCGGACAGGCGGGCGCGCCAGTCGGCCAGGGCGGCTTCCAGCGGCTCGAGACCGCCCGCTTCCCGGACCTGGGCGATGAGCGGGGCGATCTGCTCCAGCAGGTAGCCGCCCCGCCTGAGTTGGTGCGTGAGCCGGGCGTTCCGGACGTCGGCCTCGTCGTAGACGCGGTACCCCGTCAGCGCGTCGCGGCGCGGGTGGACCAGCCCGGCGCGCTCCCATGTGCGCAGCGTCGCGGGCCGGATTCCGAGCGCCCGCGCCAGGGGTCCGATGAACGCGCCGCCGGGGCCGCCCGCCGCGGTCGGTCCGGGGGCGGGGGCGGGGGCGGTGTCGGGGGCGGGGGCGGGGGCGGAGGGATCCAGGTCCCGCAGGGCCCGCTCCACGGCTTGGAGGGTCCGCCGGTCGTCGAGGAGCCGGGCATGGCTCTCGTCGATGAGGTGGAACGCCTCGTCGACCGCGCCCCGGTTCACGGAGCACATGATCGCCGTCGCCGTCCGGTGGCCGTGCGCGGGCGCCAGGGCGAGGAACGCGCGCAGGGCGGCCGCGTGCAGCGGGGTGTAGGTGCGGTACCCGTGGGGCGTGCGAGCGGCGGCCGGGAGGATGCCGGCCTCCTCGTAGTTCCTTACCGCCTGTGTGGACAGGCCGTGCTCGCGCGCCAGATCCACCGGCCTGAGCCGTGCGCCGCTCTGCGTGGTTCGCAGGACCCGGCGACTTTCATCGTCGTGCAGGCTTTGAAGGTTTCGCCCCATGGGGCCGACGATATCGCGCAGAAGTTTCCACCGAAGGTTCAAAGATAGCGTTGAAGGCATGGCTATCGACATCACGGACGGCGTCCGTTCCATCGGGGCTGCCGCCGTCAGGCAACTGCTCCCGGCCCGGCCCCGACTGCTCGCCCTCGGCGAGCCCACGCACGGCGAGGAGGCCCTGCTCCACCTGCGCAACGATCTCTTCCGGCAGCTCGTCGAGGAGGAGGGATACAGGACGATCACCCTCGAAACCGACTGCATGGCGGGCCTGGTGGTGGACGACCACGTCGGCTCGGATGGCACGGGCGCGGCCCCGGGTACGGGCACGGGCTCGGGTACGGGCACGGCCCCCGGCGCGGGCACGCTCGACGAGGTCATGGAGCGCGGCTTCAGCCACGGCTGGGGCGCCTTCGCCGCCAACCGCGAGCTCGTGCGCTGGATGCGCGCCCACAACGAGGGCCGGCCGGCCTCCGAGCGGGTCCGCTTCGCCGGCTTCGACGGCCCGCTGGAGATCACCCACGCGGCGAGCCCACGGCAGGCCCTCACCGCGCTCCACGGCTACCTGGCGGCACGGGTCGACGCGGACCTGCTCCCCTGCACCGCGGAAACGCTCGACCGCCTGCTCGGCACCGACGACCGGTGGACCGAACCCGCCGCGATGACGGACCCGACCCGGTCCGCGGGGCGTTCGGCCGAGGCCCGCGAGCTGCGGCTGCTCGCCGACGATCTGGTGTCGCTGCTCGACGCGCAGGCCCCGTACCTGATCACCCGGACGTCACGGGAGGGTCTGGACCGGGCGCGCCTCTACGGGCGCACCGCGACCGGCCTGCTGCGCTACCACCACGCGATGGCCGACCCCTCACCGGCCCGTGTGACCCGGCTGTGCATGCTGCGCGACCTGATGATGGCCCGCAACCTGCTCGCCCTGGCCGCCCGGGGCCCGGTCCTCGTCCACGCCCACAACTCCCATCTCCAGCGGGAGAAGAGCTCGATGCGGATGTGGCAGGGGCCGGTGGAGTGGTGGAGCGCCGGTGCGCTGGTGAGCGCCGAGCTCGGCGAGGAGTACGCCTTCCTGGCCACGGCCCTCGGCACCATCCGGCACCGCGGGGTGGACGTCCCGCCCGCCGGCACCCTCGAAGGGCTCCTGTACGCGCTCCCGGAGGACAGCTGCCTCCTCGACACCGCGCGGCTCGCCACCGCCCTCGACGGCACGCCGCCCGCGCCCCGCGTCTCCTCCTGGTTCGGCTACGCCCCGTTCGACGCGGCCCACCTGGCGGGCAGCGACGGGCTCGTGTTCGTCAAGGACCTCCCGCAGGGCCCCGCCGCCGTGTGATGCGGTGTGCGCAGCGGCTTCACCCGGCAGACTGGGCCCATGACGCACTCCTCCTCCCGCACGGCCGGAAGTTCTCCGCTCTCCTTGTGGTCGAGGGATTCCTTCCTGTCGATCGGCTCCGTGGGCTCCGTACTGTCCATCGGGTCGGTGGGCAGCGCGCTGTCCATCGGATCGATCGGCTCCGCGCTGTCCATCGGTTCGATCGGGTCCTCCATGTCGCTGATGTCGGCCGGGTCCCTCCAGAGCGCCGGAAGCGCGCTGTCCGTGCAGGGGAAGTGGTCCCTGATGTCCGCCGGCCCGTGCCGCCCGTTCGGCTCACCCGGTTCACCGGACTCATCCGACGCGTCCGACACGTCCGACGCGTCCGGGCCGCGTGCCGCGCTCACCGTGCTCGGCTTGGGCGCCGTCGCCGTGGTCGGTGCGGTCGCGCTGCTGCGTACGCGCAAGGGCGGACGATGACCGGCCGCGGTCACCGGCGGGGTTCAGCGCGGGCGCACCCACGTCGGGGCCCAGGTGCCCCCGGCTCCGGGTGCGGCCGTCGTGGCCGCCAGGTGGGCGCGCAGGGTGGGCAGCGCCGGGTGGGGGTTGTCGCGGTGCCACAGGAGTGAGTGCGGGTACACGGGCGTCGGGCCGGTCACCGGGATACGGCGCAGGCCGTGGCCGGCGGGCCAGACGAGGCGGGTGTGTTGGCCTATGAAGGTGGCCAGGGCCGGGGTGTCGGCGACGGTGTCGAGGAGCGCGTCGGAACCGAAGTTGGGGCCGGTCGCCTCGATGGTGAGCCCGAACTCGGCGACGAGGTCTTCGTAGTAGGCCGCCCACTCGGTACCGGGGACGATGCCGGGCATCCAGATCCGGTGCCCGGCGAGCCCGGCGAGCGGCACCGACCGGGCGCCCGCGAGGGCGTGCGCGGGGCCGGTGAGGAGCTGGAGCGGCTCGTCGAGGACCCGTACGGACTCGATGTCCTCGGGGAGGGGCCGGCCCGGCGCGGCGACCGCGCGGAAGGAGGCGTCGATCTCGCCGGAGCGGATGGCGGCGACGGCCGTATCGATGTCGAGCAGCATGAGCACGTCGAGCTCGACGTCCGGGTGTGCCTGGTGGAAGGCGCGCATCAGGCCCGACGCCGCACCGCGCGAGGCGATGATGTCGACGCGCAGCGGGCGGCGGCCGGTGCGCACGGAGGCGGTGGCGCGCTCGGCGACGCGCAGCAGTTCGCGGGCGTGCGGCAGGAACGCCTGCCCGTCGATGGTGAGCTCGGCGCCGCGCGGTGTGCGGGTGAACAGCCTTACGCCGAGGCTGCGTTCCAGGGCGGCGATGCGCTTGGAGACGGCCTGCTGGGTGACCGCCAGCTCGGCCGCCGCCTCCTGGAAACGGCCGGTATCGGCGGCGGCGACGAAGGTCCGGACGGTGTCGAGGTCCATGCCGGGAATCCTAGGGTGCACAACCGTGGGTTGTGGAGGGCGGCTCCTTGGTTGTTTGATCGGTGGTCGCGCCGCTCGCTTTGATGGCTCCCTACGCGGATCGGTTGTGCCGAGGAATGGTCGAGGGGGCGGTGGGCAATGGGCGCGGGGAGCGGGCACCGGCTGGGGCGGGCGTTCGGGTGGCTCTGGTGGTCGTACGGGACCAGCGCGCTCGGTACGTGGCTCGCCTTCGGCGCGCTGCCGCTGATCGCCATCCGGGTCCTGGAGGCCGGACCGGCCGAGGTGGCCGCGCTCGCCTCCGTGGGGGCCGCGGTGGGCGCGGCGGTGGCGGTGCCGCTCGGCCCGTGGGTGGAGTTCCGCCGCAAACGGCCGGTGCTGATCGCGATGGACCTCGTACGGTGCGCTGCGCTGCTCACGGTCCCCGCCGCGTACGCGCTCGGCGTGCTCACCTTCCTTCAGCTCCTGCTGGTCTCGGTCGCCGTCGCGGCGGCCGACATCACCTTCCGAGCGGCCTCCGGCGCGTACCTGAAATCGCTCCTGCCGGCCGGGGACCTGCTCGTCGCGAACGCCCGCTTGGAGTCCACGGCCTGGACGACCACGATCATCGGTCCGCCGCTGGGCGGCGCCGCGATCGGGCTCCTGGGCCCGGTGGTGACGGTGGCGGCCGACGCGGTCAGCCACCTGCTCTCCGCCCTGGGCATCCGCGCGATCGGCGGGCACGAGCCGCGACCCGCACAGCGCCCGGGGGACGGCGCGCGCATGCGGGCCGGGGACCTGCTCGACGGCTGGCGGTACGTCCTCGCCGACGCGGTGCTGCGGCCGCTGTTCTTCAACACCGCGTTGTTCAACGGCCTGGTGATGGCCGTCCAGCCGCTGCTGGCCGTCCTGATGCTCGGCCGGCTCGGGTTCGCGCCGTGGCAGTACGGCCTCGCCTTCGCCCTGCCCTCGATCGGCGGGCTGCTCGGTTCGCGGCTCGCCGGACCGCTGGTGGCCCGGTTCGGGCAGAGGGAGGTGCTGGTCGGGGCGGGGGCGCTGCGTGCTCTGTGGCCCGTGGGCCTGGCGTTCGTGGGGCCGGGGACCGGGGGGCTGGTGCTGGTGATGGGCGTCGAGTTCGGGCTGATCCTGTGCTGCGGGGTCTTCAACCCCGTCCAGGCCACGTGTCGCCTGCGGCTCACGGCGGCCGACCGGGTCGCCCGTACGCTGTCCGCCTGGGCGGTGACCACCAAGGCCTCGACCGCGCTGCTGACCGCCGTGTGGGGGGTGCTGGGTACGCTGCTCGGCCCGCGTGCGGCGATCGCCCTGGCCGGCGTACTGCTGCTGACGACCCCGCTGCTGCTGCCACGGGACCGGCGCCGCC
The DNA here is from genome assembly GCF_001044425.1 of Streptomyces roseus. Lineage (GTDB taxonomy): Bacteria > Actinomycetota > Actinomycetes > Streptomycetales > Streptomycetaceae > Streptomyces > Streptomyces roseus. Next base: position 3,161 of record NZ_LFML01000117.1, on the reverse strand, counting down.
CGGCTGTCGCGAGCGCCGTCGAACCGCCGGCCGCATGAGAGGGCCGCATATGATTCCCGGGGCCCGGACGGGGGCCCGAGACCGAGGAGGACCTGTGGCCCAGCGCCCAGAGCGCGCGGACGCCCAGCGCAACCGAGAAGCGGTCCTGGCTGCCGCCGATGCGCTTTTCGCGGCCAGCAGCAGCCCGCGCGGCGTGTCGATGGACGACATCGCGGCGGCCGCGGGCGTGGGCAAGGGCACCCTCTTCCGCCGCTTCGGCGACCGCGCCGGGCTCATCGGCGCCGTGATCGCCTCCCGCCTCGAACCCCTGAACGAGGCCGTACGGGAGGCACGGGACGAGGCCGGTTCCTCGCCCCGGGAACGGGTGCTGAAGCTCCTCGACGCCTCGCTGCGGTTCAAGATCGAGAACCGGCATCTGATGGTGGCGGCCGAGGACGCCGGGGTCAGCAGCCCCTACCGGGCCGGGCACTACGGCTGGTGGCACGCGACGCTGCGCGCGGAGCTGGAGCAGGTGCCGCAGGTGCGGGACGCGGATTTCACCGCGCACGCGCTGCTGGCCGCGATCCGCGCCGACCTCGTGACCCACCTGATCGAGGAGGAGAAGACGACGGCGGAAGGCCTGCGGTCCTCGCTCGCGGCTTACGTGGACAACGTACTGGGCAGCGGTCCCGCGTAGGACGATCCAGATCTCGAAGCGGAGAACGGAAAGCGGAAAACCGGAAACCGGAAACCGGAACGGATGCTTTGCCATGAAGAAGCGAACGCCCCCGCTCGTCACGGCCGCTGCGGTATTGGCCCTGGGCTCCCTCACCCCGGCGGCACACGCCACCGCCGCCGCACACGCCGCGCCGGCATCGAAGGCCCCGGCGGATTTCGTCGCGCTGTCCTCCGTCGATCCCTCGATCATCCAGGACATGCGCTACGCCACGAAGGTCAATTTCATCGGGCGGCGCATCGACGGCTACCGAGAGCCCCTGTGCATCCTCACCAGGCCGGCCGCCGAGGCGCTGCACCGGGCGCAGGCGGAGCTGCTGCCGCGGGGCTACTCGCTGAAGGTGTACGACTGCTATCGGCCGCAGCGGGCCGTCGACCACTTCGTGCGGTGGGCGAAGGACCTCGACGACGAGCGGATGAAGGCGGAGTTCTACCCGCGGGTCGCCAAGGACCGGCTGTTCGCGGACGGCTACATCGCGGAGAAGTCCGGCCACAGCAGGGGCAGCACGGTGGACCTGACGATCGTCGAGCTGGGATCCCCGTCCACCGGAGCCGCTGGCGGACCGGCGCGGCCCGTCCGCCCCTGTTACGCGCCGCAGGGTGAGAGGCGGCCCGACGACTCCGTGGACATGGGGACCGGGTTCGACTGCTTCGACACCCTCGCGCACACCGACGACCCGCGGATCGAGGGCGTGCAGAGGGCGAACCGGCAGTTCCTGAAGGGCACCCTGGCGGGCGAGGGCTTCGTCAACCTGCCCGAGGAGTGGTGGCACTTCACGTACAAGCCCGAGACGTACCCCGACACGTACTTCGACTTCCCGGTGGCGCAGCGATCGCTCGCCGCGCACTGACACGACCGTCGCCCGCTGAGTTCCGGTCCGCCGAACGCCCCTGCCCCGGGGCAGGCAGGCGGGTACGCCGGAGCCCGGTACGGAGTGCCGTCCGTACCGGGCACCGGTGTGGCCGGTCAGCGCAGGCGGGTGATCCGGGTGGTGAAGGAGGGTTCGGCCAGGCTGGTTCCGAGCGCCACGGGGACGCTCTTCGCGCCCTCCCCCGTACCGACCGTCAGGGCGCCGAGTTCGGTGCCCGCCTTCGCGGCGTGCGGGGTTCCGGAGGCGCCCGGGTCCAGGGCGAGCCGCAGCTGCTGGCCCGGTACGCCGATCACGTTCAGGTCCTTCGTCGCCACCAGCGGGGTACGGCCGCCGAGGCCGTCGTCCACGTGGCCGACCGTCTGGCCCTTGCGGACGGCCGGCGCCGAGTCGAGCGCCTGCCGCACCGACTCGATGATCTTCTTGCTGTTGGCCAGGACGAGCTTCAGGCTGTTCTCGCCGTTGAGGTCCGGGCCGTCCACGTGCTGGTCCATGAGCGTGCCGAGGATCAGCGGGGTCTCGTCGCCGACCGACTTGTACGCCGCCCACATCAGCGTGCCGCCCGCGGGGGTGCTGGACCCGGTCTTGATGCCGCGGATGCTCAGACCGTTGGCCGTGAGCAGGACGTTGTTGTTGATGAGCGTGGTGGACAGCCCCTTGATCTCGGCGCTCGGCAGCGCCACCACCGCGCGGAACGCCTCCTCCTTCATCACGGCCTCGGCCAGCTTCAGCTGATCGGCGGCCGTGCTGACCGTTCCGGCGTCCAGGCCGCTGGCATCCGTGTACGTGGTGTTCGTCATGCCGAGCTCCCTGGCGGCGGCGTTCATCTTCTCGACGAAGGCGGCCTCGGAGTCGGTACCGCTGTCCCAGCGCGCCAGCAGCCGGGCCACGTTGTTGGCCGACGGGATCATGAGCATCTTCAGCAGGTCCTGCTGGCTGAACTTCGTACCGGCGACGAGGCCCTCGATGCGGGACTCGTGCTGCGAGGCGCCGTCCGTCACGGCCTTCGCGTCGATCTCCACCGCGGGGCCGGGGTCGCCCTTGCGCAGCGGGTGGTTCTTGAGGATGACGTAGGCGGTCATCACCTTGGCGACACTGGCGGTGGGGACGGGCTTCTGCTCGCCGAAGGCGCCGATGTCGCCGGAGCCGGGGACGCGTACGGCGCCCTGGCCCTTGGCGGGCCACGGTACGGAGAACTGCCCGTCGAGGGTGTGCGTCTGCTCGGCCGCGACGATCCGGGGGGCGGGCAGGGGGCGCAGCAGCTGGCCGCCGATGGCCGCGCCGGCGAGGAGCAGGAGTATCGGGGTCCAGATCTTCACGCGCCGCACGGCGGTGCGGCGCGGGGTCTCGGGCGGGGGCGGGTTGTTGGTGAGCTCGGCCAGCAGATCGAGCGGGGGCCGCGGCGGCAGCGGCACCTCGCGGGTGGGCTCGACGACACCGGGCGGCACGGCGGCCCCGGCGCGGGAGGCCGGGGCGGGGGGTGCGGCCGGCTTCGGGGCGGGGGCCGGGGGTGCGTCGGCCGGACGTGCGGCCGGGGCGGGGAGGGAGGTCCGGCCCGGGGGGGCGGGCGGGGTCCGC
>NZ_LFML01000116.1 GCF_001044425.1 Streptomyces roseus | reverse complement strand
GAGGACGAGGCGGACGGCAGCGGCCCGTTCGGGGTCCGGGAGGCCGCGGGGCCCGCCACGGCCAGCGCCCCGACGTGCGCGGCGACCGCGGAGCGCAGCGGGGCGAGGCGCGCGGCCAGGGCCGGATGGGCGGCCGCGGTGGCGTCGTAACGTTCCAGCAGCCGTTCACTGTCCCGAACGGCCGTCCCGCGCATCCGCCGTTCGAGTGGAACCGCGGTGTCGGCGTCCGGCGGGCCGGACCCGTCGGAACACCCGGTGAGCAGCGCGGCGCCGGCCGCGCCGGCGGCGCCGGCGAGCAGGCTCCTGCGAGAGGGCCGCGAAGGCGGAGTCCAGGGCACGGCGACGTCCTCGGAGATGGTGGCGGGGCAGGGTGTGATCACCGTACCCGGGGCCCCCTCCCGACGGCGGACGGCAACACCCTCCGCGACCGGATACCCTTTGACCTGACACGCGACGGAAACCACAACAGCACACGCGGCCGAGGAGTCACCCGGATGAGCACCACCCAGAGCGACAGGCTGCGCGGATTGCTGGAGCCGCTCGTCGCCGCCAAGGGCCTGGACCTCGAGGACATCGAGATGTCCAAGGCGGGCAAGCGCCGGATGCTGCGCGTCATCGTGGACTCCGACGAGGGCGTCGAACTGGACGCGTGTGCCGAGCTGAGCCGCGAGGTCTCCGACAAGCTCGACGAATCCGACGTGATGGGCGAGGACGAGTACGTCCTCGAAGTGAGCTCGCCGGGCGCCGACCGCCCGCTGACCGAGCACCGTCACTACGTCCGGGCGATCGACCGCCTCGTGAAGTTCCAGCTCGCGGAGGGCGGGGAACTGATCGCCCGCATCCTCGACGTGGACGACGAGGGCATGGACCTGGAGGTCCCGGGTGTGAAGGGCCGCAAGGCCACCGCCCGCCGCATTGCTTTCACCGACATCGCCAAGGCGCGGGTCGAGATCGAGTTCAACCGCAAGGACAAGAAGGAAGAGGAGGCGTAGCCGTGGACATCGACATGAGTGCCCTGCGGGGTCTGGTCCGGGAGAAGGAGATCTCCTTCGACCTGCTCGTCGAGGCGATCGAGTCGGCCCTCCTCATCGCGTACCACCGCACCGAGGGCAGCTTCCGGCGCGCACGCGTGGAGCTGGACCGCACCAACGGCCACGTCGTCGTCTGGGCGACGGAGGACCCGCGGGACCTGGAGGAGGGGCAGGAGGCCAAGGAGTTCGACGACACGCCGTCGGACTTCGGCCGGATCGCCGCGACGACCGCCAAGCAGGTGATCCTGCAGCGTCTGCGCGACGCCGAGGACGACCTCACCTTCGGCGAGTTCGCCGGCCGTGAGGGCGACGTCATCACCGGTGTCGTCCAGCAGGGCAAGGACCCCAAGAACGTCCTCGTCGACATCGGCAAGCTGGAGGCCATCCTGCCGGTGCAGGAGCAGGTCCCCGGCGAGGAGTACACGCACGGCCTGCGCATCAAGGCGTACGTCGTCCGGGTGGCGAAGGGTGTCCGCGGTCCGTCCGTGACCCTCTCGCGCACCCACCCCAACCTGGTGAAGAAGCTCTTCGCGCTGGAGGTCCCGGAGATCGCGGACGGCAGCGTCGAGATCTCGGCGATCGCCCGCGAGGCCGGCCACCGCACCAAGATCGCCGTACGGTCGACCCGCTCGGGGCTCAACCCCAAGGGCGCCTGCATCGGCCCGATGGGCGCCCGTGTGCGCAACGTCATGGCCGAGCTGCACGGCGAGAAGATCGACATCGTCGACTGGTCGGACGACCCGGCGGAGATGGTCGCGAACGCGCTGTCACCCGCCCGGGTGAACGCGGTCGACGTCGTCGACTGGGACTCGCGCTCCGCCCGCGTGACCGTGCCCGACTACCAGCTGTCGCTGGCCATCGGCAAGGAGGGCCAGAACGCCCGCCTCGCCGCGCGGCTCACCGGCTGGCGCATCGACATCCGGCCCGACACCGAGGCGTCCCCGGACGCCGACCGGGACCGGGGCGGGGAATAAATCCGGTACCGGCCGGAGCTGTCCGGCCGGTAGACAGGATCAAGACAGCAGATCTCGACAACATCCGTTCGATTTCTCGCCCGAAGGGGTGAGGTCGGTGCGGGGAGGTAGACTTAGGCGTGTCTGGCCGGACGCAAGCCCGCGCATGCCCCGAACGAACCTGTGTGGGGTGTCGGGAGCGAGCGGCCAAGAGCGATCTGCTGCGCATCGTGGCGGTCGGGGACCAATGCGTTCCCGATCCACGCGGTACGCTGCCCGGCCGGGGTGCCTACGTGCACCCTGCCGTGGTCTGTCTGGACAAGGCGGTCCGTCGCAGAGCGTTCCCCCGGGCCCTTAGGGCCCCGGGAGCACTCGACACGACCGGACTGAGCAAAGCCGTGGCCGTCGTGGCCGAGGCGACACCGTAAGAAGTAGTACGGCACGGATACCCCGTGCGGTCAGGTACCTCGCGAGTTGGAAGTAGGTCGAGATTGCGATGAGCACTCGATGAGTACGCGATGAGTACGCCCATGAAGTAGCGACGGTCCGGCGTAACCCGGACCTAAAAGGAGCGAAGTGGCTAAGGTCCGGGTATACGAACTCGCCAAGGAGTTCGGAGTTGAGAGCAAGGTCGTCATGGCCAAGCTCCAGGAACTCGGTGAGTTCGTCCGTTCGGCGTCCTCGACGATCGAGGCGCCGGTTGTACGCAAGTTGACTGACGCACTGCAGGGGCCCGGCGGCAACGCCGGCAAGTCCGCTGCGAAGCCGGGCGCGCCCCGCAAGGCCGCGCCCGCCAAGCCCGGGGCTCCCACCCCCGGCGCCGTTGCACGTCCCGCTGCCCCGAAGCCCGGCGCCCCGGCCCCCAAGCCGGCCGCCGCAGAGGCTCCGGCCCCCAGCGCGCCCGCCCCGGTGACTCCGGCCGCCTCCGGCCCGCGTCCCGGTCCCAAGGCTCCGGCCGCCCCGAAGCCCGCTCCGGCGGCGCCCGTGGCGACCGAGTTCTCCGCGCCTCCGGCGGCCCCGGCCGCCC
>NZ_LFML01000011.1 GCF_001044425.1 Streptomyces roseus | reverse complement strand
GGGGGCGCGGACCGGGGCGGCCGCGGCCCCGCCGGCCCCGGCCGGGCCGCGGGAGCCGGCCCGGCCGGGCTGGGCCGGGACGGCGTCGAGCAGCGGGGCGCCGCCCGGGGCGCACGCGGCCTGGGCGTGCGCCCACTCCAGGACGTTCAGGAGCTGGACCGGACTCTCGACGAAAGCCAGGGTGGAGGCGGAGGGGGTCACCACGTACTCCTCGTCAGGGGCGGGGCGGGGCGCCGTACCGGACGGACACCGGACGGAGCGCCGGACGGGCCGCGGGGTGGGATCGCGGCCCGGACCGGGGGGAGGGTCAGACCGAGGCGAGGTCGCCCCGGACCCGTCGGAGCTTCTTCATGGGGCCGAGCTCGGACTCGTAGACGCGCTTGACGCCGTCGCCGAGGGCGGTCTCGATGGTGCGGATGTCGCGGACCAGGCGGGCCAGACCGCCGGGCTCCACGGAGGCGGCCTGGTCGGAGCCCCACATGGCCCGGTCGAGGGTGATGTGGCGCTCGACGAAGGCGGCGCCGAGGGCGACGGCCGCCAGGGTGGTCTGCAGGCCGGTCTCGTGGCCCGAGTAGCCGATCGGCACGTTCGGGTACTCCTCCTGGAGGGTGTTGATCACCCGCAGGTTGAGCTCCTCGGCCTTGGCCGGGTAGGTGGACGTGGCGTGGCAGAGCAGGATGTTGTCGCTGCCGAGCACCTCCACCGCGTGGCGGATCTGCTTCGGGGTGGACATGCCGGTGGAGAGGACGACGGTGCGGCCGGTGGCGCGCAGGGCGCGCAGCAGCTCGTCGTCGGTGAGGGAGGCGGAGGCCACCTTGTGGGCGGGGACGTCGAACTTCTCCAGGAAGGCGACGGCCTCGGTGTCCCACGGGGAGGCGAACCAGTCGATGCCGCGCTTGGCGCAGTACTCGTCGATGGAGCGGTACTCGGCCTCGCCGAACTCGACGCGGTGGCGGTAGTCGATGTACGTCATCCGGCCCCAGGGGGTGTCGCGCTCGATGTCCCACTGGTCGCGCGGGGTGCAGATCTCCGGGGTGCGCTTTTGGAACTTCACGGCGTCGCAGCCCGCATCGGCGGCGGCGTCGATGAGGGCGAACGCGTTGCCGAGGTCGCCGTTGTGGTTGATGCCGATCTCACCGACGACGTACACGGGCCGGCCGGGGCCGGCGGTGCGCGAGCCGAAGGTGCGCAGGCGGGGGTTGGGGGTGTCGACGGTCATGGCAGCTGAGGTCCTTCGTTCGGTGCGTGGGGGTGCTCGGGGGAGGTGAACAGGGGGGCGAGGAGGCGGGCGCGCGCCAGGTCGTGCGGGTCGTCGATCTCCAGGACCCGTGCGGGGTCGGTGGGGACGGGGAGGGTGCGCCCGAAGAAGCGGTGGCGCGCGCCGCGGAAGCCGGCGGCGTCCATGGCGTACGCGGCTCCGGTCTCCAGCAGGTCCTGGGGGCGGTCCTGGCGGCGGGGGCGGACGGCCTTGTCGTGGTTGACCCCGGTCCCGCCGGTGCCGTCGGCCGTCTCGCGCCAGAGGAACCCGTGGAACGGGGCGACGGTCAGGGCCGAGTCGGCCGCGCCGGTGGCGACGGCGGCGGCGACCGACTCGACGTCGCCGGAGGTCAGGAAGGGGCTGGTGCACTGGACGAGGAGGACGACGTCCACGGTGAGGGAGTGCAGCTCCTCGAAGGCGTCGAGCGCGTGCAGGACGGCCGCCTCGCTGCCGGCCGTGTCCCCGGAGAGCGCCGCGGGGCGGCGGATCACGGCGGCCCCGGCGGCGCGGGCCGCTTCGGCGATGGGCTCGGCGTCGGTGGAGACCACGACGTCGGTGACGGTGGCCGCGCCCCGGCAGGCCTGGACGGCCCGTACGACGAGGGGCACCCCGGCCACTTCGGCGAGGTTCTTGCCGGGGACTCCCTTGGAGCCGCCGCGGGCCGGGATCACGGCCAGGACGCGGGGGCTCGCGGGGGCGGTCACAGCTCCCCCATCCGGCGGATCACCGGGGCCACGCGCTGGACGCCGTGCCGGTACGCCCCCCGGGCGGCGTCGCGCAGGTACGAGCGGAGCCGGCGGCGCAGCCGGGACTCCCCCTCGTCGTCCCGGACGGCTCCGGGCAGCGGGCTGCCGTCGGGGGCGAGGTGGTGGCGGGCGAGGATCCCGGGCAGGTACCGGGGCGCGGTGACCTGCGTGTAGTAGGGGGCCACGGCGGGGAGCACCGGCAGCTCCAGCAGCTCGGCGAGCCGCTCGCGCGCGGCGGCGAAGGGATCACCGGCACGGGAGGGATCACCGGCGCGGGAGGGATCACCGGCGCCGGAGGCGCCCGTCACGCCCTGGTCGGCCAGCCAGTCGGGGTCGCCCTGCGGCAGCAGGCCCGCGTCGAGCTGGTCCCAGGAGGCCAGGCAGCCCGAGCCGAGGAAGTGATGGTTTCCGAGCGCCTCGCGGATGCCGAGGTCGGTGAGGACCGCCGTCGGGATCCCGCGGTGCAAGGACTCCAGCGCGGCCGTGGAGGAGACGGTGACCAGCAGGTCCGTACCGTCCAGGACCTCGCCCATGTTCCCGTACACCAGCCGGCAGTTGGCGGGCAGTCCGCCCGGGATGCGCTCGGCGAGCCGCTGGTAGGGCTGCTCCTCCAGATGCGTGGTGTGCTCCCCCGGGCGGCTGCGCAGCTTGATCAGCACCTCGCGACCGGGGTGCAGCCGGGCGTGCCCCGCGGCGCGTTCCAGCAGGTAGGCGCGGTCGGCGCGGCTCTCGGGGACGGACGGCTGGACGGCGAAGACGACCGTGTGGGCGCGGCTGCCGGCCTTCTCGTACGCCGCTCCCTCCAGGAAGGGCAGCGCGGTCCGGGTGACGGCGCCGGCGTCCGCGCCGACGCCCTCGTAGACCGCGCGGAAGCGTCCCGCGTCGTAGCGGGAGTTGGCGAGGACGAGGTCGGCGCCGTGGCGCAGCAGCAGGCCGTCGGCGAGCTTCTCGTATACGACGCCCACGTACCCGGTGACGAGCACGGGGCGCTCGGCCGGCTCCGGCCACAGCGCGCGGATCCCGTGCAGGACGGCCTGGACGGCCCCGCCGACGAGGGCGAGGACGACGACGTCGTACTTCTCGCGCTCGATCTCCGCGAGGAACTGTGCGCAGGTCACCTCGGAGAGCCGCTCCGCGCGGACGCCCACTTCGCCGAGCTGGCGCGCCGTCGGGGTGGCCCGGCCGCGGAGCAGGAATCCGGTGAGGTGCGGTTCTTCCGACAGGCGGCGGGCGGTGAGTGCGCCCCATTTCCACCGCGTATCGGAATCGGCGAGTACGGCGACGCGGAGGGCAGTCCGGGGACGACTACGGGATGCTGCGCGATTACTGGCTGGCACCCGGCAGAAGCTATTCCGCAATTTCGGTGATCGGCCCAACGAGCGCACAACAGCGGGTTAACAACCCGTCGACGTGATGCGAAACCGCACCGGTTAACGCGCCTGCCCCGCGTCGTTCACATGGAATCCGCGTACGGGCCATGGTGAATGCCGGAGGGCGCCTTAATGTCTCGCGGGTGCTCAAGCTCTCTGTTGTCGTGCCGTTCTACAACGTGCAGACATACGCACCGGATGCCCTGAAAAGCCTCGAACTGAACGCCCGGGACGATTTCGAGTTCCTGCTCGTCGACGACCGCTCGACGGACGGCACGCCCGAACTCCTGGAGCGGGCGGCGCGCGAGCTGCCGGGGGCGGTGCTCCTCAGACACGAACGGAACGGCGGCCTGGCCACCGCCCGGAACACCGGCCTGGACGCGGCGCGCGGCGAGTACGTCACGTTCCTGGACGGCGACGACTGGCTGGCGCCCGGCCACCTGGCCCGCACCCTGGCCGCCATAGAGGCTCTGAACTGCGATTTCGTCCGCAACGACCATGTCCAGGTGACCGGCCGCACCCGCAGCGTGCAGCGCGTTCCCCACGGTCCGCAGCTGGTCGCCGGCGATCCGCGCGCCGGGATCCTGCCCTCCTCCCGGGCCACCTCGGTCGACTACCCGTACGCCTGGGCCGGGATGTACCACCGGCGGCTGCTGGACCGCGGACTGCTGCACTTCACCGACGGCCTGCGCACGGCGGAGGACCGGCCGTGGATCTGGCGGCTGCACCGGGGGGCCGATTCCTTCGCGGCGATCGGACTGCCGGGGATCTTCTACCGGCGCGGGGTCGCGACCTCGCTCACGCAGATCAAGGACGAGCGCCAGCTCGATTTCATCAAGGCTTTCGACCAGGTCCTGGCGGATATCGCGGAGGACCGGGAAAGTGATCTTCTGCTTCCGAAAGCAGTCCGAACATATTGTGCAATTATCGCGCACCATATCGGGACCATCGAGAGGTACGAACCGGCCGTGGCGAGAAAACTCCGTTCGATGAGCACGGCCGCGCTCGGACGCATGCCCCAGGACGTACTCGACGGGACACTGGACTCGATGGACGCCGACCGCGCCGCGGTGCTGCGCCGCCTGCGCCGCCGGCCCGCACGAGCGGGAGCCTCGCTCTGATGGCGACGCAGAACGCTCTGACGGCGACGCGGGACATCCCCTGCACGCAGATCTTCCTCGCCTCCACCCTGTACGGAATGGCCACGCTCGCCGCCGGCATCGACGCGGGCGGTTTCCCGCCGGCCGGCCGGCGCATCCTGCTCACCAGCAATCACGCCCTCACCGCCGAGGTCTCCCCCGGCCTCGCCGGCATGCCGGGCTTCGCCGCGCTCAGCACCCGCTTCGACGAGGTCCTCGACTGGAACGCCGCCATCGCCCCGCAGCACCCGAGCGTCTGGGCCCCGCGCCCCGAGGACGTCCCGCTCTGGGAGCGCCAGCTGCGGGCGGTCTGGGCGCTGGGCGAGGACCGCGTCGAGATCATCGTGGAGTCGATCCAGGTCCCGCCCGCCCGGACGCTGTGCGCACTGTTCCCCGGCGCCGCCGTCGACGTGTACGCCGACGGGCTGATGAGCTACGGACCCACCCGCTTCCGCCTCGACCCGCAGCTCGGGATGCGTGTGCGCCGCGTCCTGCACCTGGACCTGGTGCCGGGTCTGGAGCCGCTGCTGCTCACCGAGTTCGGCGTACGGCCGGAGCTGGTCCCGACCCCCGAGTTCCTGAAGGTGCTCGCCGAGCTGCCCTCGTACGGGCCCGAGCTGGACGGGGTCGGCGAGGCCCCGGCGCTGCTGCTCGGCCAGTACCTCTCCGCGCTCGAACTCCTCTCCCCGCAGGAAGAGGAGGAGCTGCACGTGGAGATGGTCCGGGGCGCGCACGCCCTCGGCCACCACGAGCTCGTCTTCAAACCGCACCCCAGCGCCCCCGCCGCGTACTCGCGCCGCGCCGAGGCCGAGGCCGAGCGGCTGGGCGCCCGGCTCACCGTCGCGGCCACCCCGGTCCTGGCCGAGACCCTCTACCAGCGGCTGCGGCCCGCCCTGGTCGTCGGCTGCTTCTCCACCGGGCTGCTGACCGCCGCCACCCTGTACGGACTGCCCGTCGCGCGTACCGGGACCGAGGCCGTACTGGCCCGCCTGGCCCCGTACCAGAACAGCAACCGGATCCCGCTGACGATCGTGGACGCGGCCCTGCCCGCCCTCGCGGACGCCGGGGCCGTCGCCGGCTGGACCGCGCCCGGCCCCGAGGAGAACCGGGACCGGCTGACCGGGCTGCTCACCGCGGTCGGGTTCACCATGCAGCCGCAGATCCTCGCCCCGCGCCGCAGCGAGGCCGAGCGGTACCTGGCCGCGCACCTGGACGACCGGACCTGGCGCTACTTCAAACGGCGCCGGCTGACCACCCTCGGGCTGCCCGGAGGCATCCCGGCCCAGCTGTCCTTCCTGCCGAACAGCCGGGTCGTCCGCCGCGTGGTCCGCCGGCTGAAGCGGCTGCGGCGGCCCATCGGCTGACGGCGGGAACGGCGGGACCCGGAGGGGGCCGCCGGGGTCCGAAAGGCTCCCCTAGCCGACGGCCAGCTTCGCCGCGAAGCCGAGGAACAGCACGCCCGCCGCCGAAGTGGCCCCGGCCGACAGCCGCCTGCGGCGGCGGAAGGCGGCGGACAGCCGGGTCCCCCCGAAGATCAGCAGCGTCAGGTACAGGAAGCTGCCGAGCTGGAGCAGCGCACCGAGCAGCAGGAACGAGAGCGCCGGGTAGGCGTACGAGGGGTCCACGAACTGCACGAAGAAGGAGACGAGGAACAGGATCGCCTTGGGGTTGAACAGGCTGATCAACAGCGCCCGCCGGTACGGCCGCTCCCCCTCGGCGCCGTCGCCCCCGGCCCCGGCCGGCGCCCCGGCCGGCTCCTCCCGCTCGGCCCGCGAGCGCCACAGCGCCCACGCCCCGCGCATCATCCCGATGGCGAGCCAGGTCAGGTACCCGGCGCCGAGCACCTTGACGATGCCGAAGGCCACCGGGCTGGCCTGGAGCAGCGCCCCGGCCCCGGCGGCGGCGAGCACCATGAGCACGGCGTCGCCGGTGAACACCCCGGCGGCGGCCTTGTACCCGGTCCGCACCCCGCGGCGCGCGGCGACCGAGAGCACGTACAGCGAGTTCGGCCCCGGCAGCAAAATGATCAGTACGAGTCCGACGAGATAGGTCGGCAGATCGGTGACACCCAGCATGAGCAGGAGTGTCCCATGGGGACGCACCTGTCGTCGCCGGGATTTCACCATGTGGAATCCGTCGGTTCGTACGTCCCCCAGACCTCCCGCAGCGCGTTGCAGACCTCACCCACCGTGGCCCGCGCGCGCAGGGCCTCCTTCATCGGATAGAGCACGTTCGCCGTCCCGGCCGCCGCCTCGCGCAGGGCGGCCAGCGCCGCCGCCACCGCCTCGCCGTCGCGCTCCGCGCGCAGCGCCGCCAGCGCCGCCCGCTGCCGGTCCTCGATCCGCGGGTCGACGCGCAGGGGCTCGTACCGCTCCTCCTGCTCCAGCGTGAAGCGGTTGACCCCGACCACCACGCGCTCACCGCCGTCCGTCTCGCGCGCGATGCGGTACGCGTTGCGCTCGATCTCCCCCTTCTGGAAGCCGGCCTCGATCGCGGCCACCGCCCCGCCGAGGTCCTCGACCCGGCGCATCAGCGCGAGCGCGGCCTCCTCCACCTCGTCCGTCATCCGCTCCACGGCGTACGAGCCGGCGAAGGGGTCGACGGTGTGCGGGACGTCCGTCTCGTACGCGAGCACCTGCTGGGTGCGCAGCGCGAGGCGCGCCGCTTTCTCCGTCGGCAGGGCGATCGCCTCGTCGAAGGAGTTGGTGTGCAGCGACTGGGTGCCGCCCAGCACCGCTCCCAGTGCCTGCACGGCCACCCGTACGAGATTGAGCTCGGGCTGCTGCGCCGTCAGCTGGACCCCGGCCGTCTGGGTGTGGAAGCGCAGCATGAGCGACTTCGGGTTCCGGGCCCCGAACTCCTCGCGCATGACGCGGGCCCAGATCCGGCGGGCGGCCCGGAACTTCGCGACCTCCTCCAGCAGGGTGGTGCGGGCGACGAAGAAGAAGGACAGGCGCGGGGCGAACTCGTCGACCTCCATCCCGGCCGCCAGTGCGGTCCGTACGTACGCGATGCCGTCCGCCAGCGTGAAGGCGATCTCCTGCGCGGGCGAGGCCCCGGCCTCGGCCATGTGGTAGCCGGAGATGGAGATGGTGTTCCAGCGGGGGATCTCCGCCTTGCAGTAGCGGAAGGTGTCGGCGGTCAGCCGCAGCGAGGGCTCGGGCGGGAAGATGTAGGTGCCGCGCGCGATGTACTCCTTGAGCACGTCGTTCTGCACGGTCCCGGTCAGCTGCGCGCCCTCGAGCCCGTGCTCCTCGGCGACCAGCTGGTACATGAGGAGGAGGAGCGCCGCCGGGGCGTTGATCGTCATGGACGTGGAGACCCGGTCGAGCGGGATCCCGTCGAAGAGCACCCGCATGTCGTCGACGGAGTCGACGGCGACGCCGACCTTGCCGACCTCCCCGTGGGCGAGGGGCGCGTCGGAGTCGTGCCCCATCTGCGTCGGCAGGTCGAAGGCGACCGACAGTCCGGTGCCGCCGCCCGCGATGAGCTGCCGGTACCGGGCGTTGGACTCGGCCGCCGTGCCGAAGCCGGCGTACTGCCGCATCGTCCACGGCTTGCCGGTGTACATGGTCGGGTAGACGCCTCTTGTGTACGGATACGCCCCCGGTTCTCCCAGTTTGACCTCGGGATCCCACCCCGTCAGATCCCCCGGCCCATACACGGGTTCGATGGGATTCCCGCTCTCGGTACTGGCCATGTGACCAAACCCTCCATGGAGCTGATGGGCTCGGGGCTGATACAACTCCCCGCGGCGGCTCCGGCTGTCTTCTGACGGCCGCTGGTCACAATGGCGCAACATCCCTGGATCGTCTGCAACTGTCCACGCCCGCCAGGCATCACCTACATACACGACGTAGAAATCGGGGGACTGCAATGCTTCGCCAGAGAGTCATAATCCGCACGCTCGGGGTGGCCACCGCCGTCGCGCTCGCCGCGACCGCCTGCGGGCCCCAGAAGACGGAGCCGGCCGGCTCCGCTTCCACGGTTCCGTCCGCGTCCGCGGCGGGTTCCACCCCTGAGACCTCCCCCTCGGCGGACAACAAGCCCGCCGAGGCCTCGCCCTCGCCGTCCGCCTCGCAGTCGGCCTCGCCGTCCGCGTCCCCGTCGCCGACCGTCAAGGCCATCATGGCGAACGGCGACGAGAGCGAGCAGATCCGCGAGCTCCAGGCACGCCTGAAGCAGCTCAAGTACATGACGGTCGCGCCGACCGGGTTCTACGGCTCGAAGACGACCGCCGCGGTCAAGGCCTTCCAGGGGAAGAACGGCCTGACGGCCTCCGGCGCGGTCGACGACGCCACCTGGAAGAAGATCCAGAGCGTCAGCAAGAAGCCCACCGCCGACGAACTGCGCCCGCCGACCGTCAACGAGGTCGACGCGCCGGACCCGCGCTGCATGACGGGCCGCGTGATGTGCATCAGCAAGGAGAGCCGCACGCTCGCCTGGATGATCGACGGCAAGATCGTCTCCACGATGGACGTCCGCTTCGGCTCCGAGAACACTCCGACCCGTGAGGGCCAGTTCAAGGTGGAGTGGAAGGCCAAGGACTGGACGTCGACGATCTACCACACGCCGATGCCGTACGCGATGTTCTTCAGCCAGGGCCAGGCGGTGCACTACTCCGCCGACTTCGCGGCCCGCGGTTACGCCGGCGCCTCGCACGGCTGCGTGAACGTCCGGGACAAGGGGAAGCTGGCATCGCTCTTCGAGCAGGTGCAGGTCGGCGACAAGGTCGTCGTCTACTGGTGACCCCCGGGCCTGCCGGGCGTGCTCCCCGCCGGCTGGGCGTGATCCCCGATGGCGGGGGGGGGTGCCGGTGATCCGGTCGGTGAAGTAAAGGGCGCGGGCAGGGCCGGGGGAACGAACCCTGCCCGCGCCGGGTGCGCAGAGCCCAGGGGTACGGGGGGAACCCCGGCTCATGCGCGGCCGATGACCAGTCGGCTCGATATGTACTGCGCCGCAGGTTCGAAAAGTGTTACAGCCCGTTCATGACGTGGTCCGGAACCTTCCCGGTGAGCCCGTACGGACCACCCGAAAGGTGGCCGGAAAACGCCGTCGGGTCCTTCGGGAGCTCAGCGCGAGGGCAGGCGGGCGGGCGCCGAGATCCCCGGGCTGGCCGGGACGAGCGTCGGGGCCTTGAACACGTCGCCCCCGATGCCCGAACCGCGCGGCATGGTCGTGCCGGTGCCCTTGTCCGGCCCGTCGAGCAGTTCCTCGCAGAAGTGCGGGATGCGCGCGAGGCCCTTCGCCAGCTTCGAGAGCTTGTCGCGGCGGTCCGAGGTCATCTGCCCCGACCGGTAGGCCTCGCACAGGTCCACCGCCTTGAGGCGGGTCTGCTTGTCCGCGTCCTTCAGCGAGGTGGTCCCGCCCGCGAGCGCGTCCTTGCCGTCCTTGGCGGCCTTGCCGTCCCGGCCCTGGGTGTCGGCGCCGCCGCCGGACGCGGCGTCGGGGTCCGTCACCGTTCCGGTTCCGAATCCCTGCAGCGCGCCGGAGTCCGGTCCGCCGGGCGTCGGCCCGCCACCCGGGGTCGGCGGCACGCCGTCGGCGCCCCGGAGGGGAGTGGGCCGCAGCTGCGGGCCCGGGGTCGGGCCCGCGGTGCCGCCGGGCGGCGTCGGGTTCTCGTCCGCGCTGAGGGAGACCGCCGGTACGGGACCCGCCGAATCGTGCGTGCCCCGGTCCAGCAGGCCGGCCCCCGCGGCGACCGCCAGGCCGCCGACGGCGACGCTCGCCAGCGCGGCGACGAGCCCGAAGCGCACCGGGCGGCCGCGCCGGGCCGGGGACGCCGGGGCGGCGAGGGGCAGGATCCTGCCGAGTTCCACGAGGGGGGAGGTGTCACCGCCGGCCGGCTCGGACATCCCGGACGCACCGGATGTCCCGGGCGCCCCGGAGAGTGCGGACGTGCCGGACACCGCCCCGGCCCCGGCGCGCGCCGCGCGGAAGGCGGCCACCGCGGCGGCCTCGCCGGGCAGTTCCGCCCCGGTGGCCGGCTGCGGCGCGGCCAGCAGTTCGAGGGCGGTCCGAAGCCGTGCTTCCGCTTCGCGGGCGCTCGGGTCGCCGCCAGGTACGGCCGGGCCGCCGCGCAGCACTCGTTCCGCCGCGGCCTTGTCCAGCCACCTGTCGCGCTCGTCGGCCATCACATGTCCTTCTGCGTCCGCCAACGTGAATGCGTCACACCGGTTTGCTGTACGAGACCACCGCCCCTGCCGCGCTGAGCGGGCACGGCGTCGAGATCCCTCCCGCCCCCGCCGTCCCTCGCCTGGCCACCGGCATTATGGCCGACCGGGCCCGCCGGATCCGAGCCGGTTTCCGGCTCCGGCGCGAACCCGCCCTCCGCGCAGAGCAGCTCCGCCAGTTTCTTCAGGCCGCGATGGGCCGCGGTGCGCACGGCCCCGGGCCGCTTGCCGAGGGTCTCGGCCGCGGTCTTCGCGTCGAGACCGACGACGACGCGGAGCACCACGGCCTCGGCCTGGTCCTGCGGAAGCTGCGCGATCAGCGCCATGGTCCGGCCGGTCGACAGTGCCTCCATCGCCTCGCCGGCGGTGTCGCTGTCGGCGGCGCGGGTGGTCAGCTCGGTCTCGTCGCCGCCGATGGCGGGACGGCGTCCGCGCATGCGGATGTGATCCAGCGCACGGTTGCGCCCGATGCGGGCGGCCCAGCCGCGGAAGCGGTCGGCGTCGCCGGTGAAGGAGTCGAGGTCGCGGGCGATCTGCAGCCATGCCTCGGAGGTCACGTCCTCCGCGTCGCCGTCTCCGACGAGCGTGCGTACGTATCCGAGCAGGCGCGGGTGCACGGCGCGGTACACAGACCGGAACGCACTCTCGTCGCCGCCCTGTGCCGCGAGCACCGCGGCGGTCAGCTCCGCGTCGTCCCCCAGCAAAGTCCCCAACCGTTTCACTGTCCTGTACCTGTGGCGCAAATCAGCACGTTACGGCTTTCAAGTACCTTCGTCCACGAGTTGTACGGGGAGCAACCAATCGTGCGCGAAGCGGGGTGTGACACAAAACGCACTCGCGGCGCTGACAGGGGTACGGGCTTGTCGCACGAGTCCGTACGGACGGCGACCGGGGCCTCTCCTGTGGGGGGTGGCGGCCTCGGTCGTCTTCCTCTTCCCCCGTCGGGTCCCCACCGGGCCGTTCCCGCGCCACGCCCGTCATCCTTTCGGCTCACTTCCGGGTGAAAACCTCGGATCGGTACGACACACCCGGCCCCGCGTCGCTAGCGTGGCGGTACACCCAAGCCGCGCCCCGAGGAGCCCCCCGCTGTCCAGCCACCTTCCGGCACAGGCCCGCGGCTGCTCCGATCCCTCCGCCGGCTCGGGACTGGCGCGGTTCAACGCCCTCTCCCCCGAGGCCGCCGCGGCCGTGCTGCTGCACTGCTGCGGGAGCCGGCGCTGGGCGCAGCGGGTGGCCGCCCACCGACCGTACCCGGATCCGGGCGCGCTGCTGGCCGCCGCCGACGAGGCCTCGTACGACCTCTCCCAGGCGGACCTCAGCGAGGCGCTGGCCTCGGAGGTCCCGGTGGAGCTGGACCACGGGGCCCCCTACGCCGCGCTCCTGGCGCTGGACGCCGCGCACGCCGAGTACGAGCGCAACTTCGGCCACGTCTTCGTCATCTGCCTGGACGGACACCCGCCGGAGGAGCAGGCGGACCAGCTCCTCGCCGCGATCCGGCGGCGGATGGAGCTGGAGGCCGACGAGGAGCGGTCGATCTCGGCGGACGAGCTGCGCCGCCTCGCCCAGGTGCGGCTCGCCGACCTGACACACTGGCTGACCTCCCAGGACGGGGTAAACGCCGAGGATTCAGGGCTATTCGCCCCTGTGGGATAGTCCGTCCGTGCCTGTTTGATCACACCGATGGACCCGGCGCAAGGGAACCGACAAAGCGTCGCTACGATGTCCGGGGCCGGAGGACCGTACCCGGCCGGGCCCGACCGACAAAGAAGCCGGCTGGCCCCCGCCCCGCTTCCGGAGGGTTTTCCGTGCCGGCTGGAACGTTGTACCGCGGCCGGGAAGGAATGTGGTCCTGGGTGGCTCATCGAGTCACCGGCGTCCTCATCTTCTTCTTCCTGTTCGTACACGTCCTCGACACCGCTCTCGTCCGCGTCTCCCCCGAGGCGTACGACGATGTCGTGGCTACCTACAAGACTCCGATCGTCGCGCTGCTGGAGTACGGCCTCGTCGCCGCCATCCTGTTCCACGCGCTGAACGGTCTCCGTGTGATCGCCGTGGACTTCTGGTCCAAGGGCCCCCGTCTCCAGAAGCAGATGCTCTGGGGCGTCGTGATCGTCTGGATCATCCTGATGATCGGGGCCCTGTACCCCGTCCTGGGCCACGCAGCTGCCGAACTGTTCGGGAAGTGACACTCATGTCTTCTGACACTTCTTCCGCCAAGGCCATCGGCGACGTGGAGGGCGTAAGCCTCTACGACGTCGACAACCCGGCGCCGTACATCGAGGCCCCGCGCAAGCGCACGGGCAGGACCCCGCGCTCGACCCGCGGCAACTTCGAGATGGCCGCCTGGCTGTTCATGCGCCTCTCGGGCATCGTGCTCGTCGTCCTCGTCATCGGCCACCTCCTGATCCAGCTGGTGCTGGACGGCGGCGTCTCCAAGATCGGCTTCGCCTTCGTGGCCGGCCGCTGGGCGTCCCCGTTCTGGCAGGTCTGGGACCTGCTGATGCTGTGGCTGGCCATGCTGCACGGCGCCAACGGTCTGCGTACCGTCATCAACGACTACGCGGAGCGCGCCAACACGCGGCTGTGGCTGAAGGGCCTGCTCTACACCGCCACGGTGTTCACCATCCTTCTGGGCACGCTGGTGATCTTCACCTTCGACCCGAACATCCGCTAGGCAACGGGGCTGAGGCGAAAAAGATGAAGATCCACAAGTACGACACCGTCATCGTCGGCGCAGGTGGCGCAGGCATGCGCGCCGCCATCGAGTCGACGAAGCGCAGCCGCACCGCCGTGCTGACGAAGCTCTACCCCACCCGCTCCCACACGGGCGCCGCGCAGGGCGGCATGGCCGCCGCGCTGGCGAACGTGGAGGAGGACAACTGGGAGTGGCACACCTTCGACACGGTCAAGGGCGGTGACTACCTGGTCGACCAGGACGCCGCCGAGATCCTGGCGAAGGAGGCCATCGACGCGGTCCTCGACCTGGAGAAGATGGGCCTGCCGTTCAACCGCACCCCGGACGGCACCATCGACCAGCGCCGCTTCGGCGGCCACTCGCGCAACCACGGCGAGGCGCCGGTCCGCCGGTCCTGCTACGCCGCGGACCGCACCGGTCACATGATCCTCCAGACGCTCTACCAGAACTGCGTCAAGGAGGGCGTGGAGTTCTTCAACGAGTTCTACGTCCTGGACCAGCTCCTGGTGGAGGAGGACGGCGTCAAGAAGTCGGCCGGTGTGGTCGCGTACGAGCTCGCCACCGGCGAGATCCACGTCTTCCAGGCGAAGTCCGTGATCTACGCCTCGGGCGGCACCGGCAAGTTCTTCAAGGTGACCTCCAACGCGCACACCCTCACGGGTGACGGCCAGGCGGCCTGCTACCGCCGCGGCCTGCCGCTGGAGGACATGGAGTTCTTCCAGTTCCACCCGACGGGCATCTGGCGCATGGGCATCCTGCTGACGGAGGGCGCCCGCGGTGAGGGCGGCATCCTCCGCAACAAGGACGGCGAGCGCTTCATGGAGAAGTACGCGCCGGTCATGAAGGACCTCGCGTCCCGTGACGTCGTCTCGCGCTCCATCTACACCGAGATCCGCGAGGGCCGCGGCTGCGGTCCGGCCGGTGACCACGTGTACCTGGACCTGACGCACCTGCCGCCGGAGCAGCTCGACGCGAAGCTCCCGGACATCACCGAGTTCGCGCGCACGTACCTGGGCATCGAGCCGTACACGGACCCGATCCCGATCCAGCCCACCGCGCACTACGCCATGGGCGGCATCCCGACGAACGTCGAGGGTGAGGTCCTGGCGGACAACACCACCGTCGTCCCGGGCCTGTACGCGGCCGGCGAGGTCGCCTGCGTCTCCGTGCACGGCGCCAACCGCCTCGGCACCAACTCGCTGCTGGACATCAACGTGTTCGGCAAGCGCTCGGGCATCGCCGCGGCCAAGTACGCGCAGGAGAACGACTACGTCGAGCTCCCCGAGAACCCGGCGCAGCAGGTCGTCGACCTCGTCGAGCACCTGCGCAACTCCACGGGCAAGGAGCGGGTCGCCGACCTGCGCCTGGAGCTCCAGGAGACGATGGACGCCTGCGTGATGGTCTTCCGTACGGAGCAGACCATCAAGACCGCGGTCGAGAAGATCGCGGAGCTGCGCGAGCGCTACAAGAACGTGTCCGTCCAGGACAAGGGCAAGCGCTTCAACACGGACCTGCTGGAGGCCATCGAGCTGGGCAACCTGCTCGACCTGGCCGAGGTCATGGCCGTGTCCGCGCTCGCGCGCAAGGAGTCCCGCGGCGGTCACTACCGCGAGGACTACCCGAACCGCGACGACGTCAACTTCATGCGCCACACCATGGCGTACCGCGAGGTCGGAGCCGATGGCTCGGACTCGGTCCGGCTCGACTACAAGCCGGTCGTGACGACCCGCTACCAGCCGATGGAGCGTAAGTACTGATGGCTACCCCGACCCTGTCCAAGACGGACAAGATGGAAGAGGCGGCAGCGGCCTCCCCGTACATCACGGTCACGTTCCGGATCCGCCGCTTCAACCCCGAGATCTCGGACGAGGCGCAGTGGCAGGACTTCCAGATCGAGATCGACCCGAAGGAGCGCGTGCTCGACGGTCTCCACAAGATCAAGTGGGACCTCGACGGCACGCTGACCTTCCGCCGGTCGTGCGCGCACGGCATCTGCGGCTCCGACGCGATGCGGATCAACGGCAAGAACAGGCTCGCCTGCAAGACGCTGATCAAGGACATCAACCCGGAGAAGCCGATCACCGTCGAGGCCATCAAGGGCCTCACGGTGATGAAGGACCTCGTCGTCGACATGGAGCCCTTCTTCCAGGCGTACCGCGACGTCATGCCGTTCCTCGTCACCAAGGGGAACGAGCCGACGCGTGAGCGCCTGCAGTCGGCCGAGGACCGCGAGCGGTTCGACGACACCACCAAGTGCATCCTGTGCGCCGCGTGCACGTCCTCGTGCCCGGTGTTCTGGAACGACGGGCAGTACTTCGGCCCGGCGGCGATCGTCAACGCGCACCGCTTCATCTTCGACTCGCGCGACGAGGCCGGCGAGCAGCGGCTGGAGATCCTGAACGACAAGGACGGCGTGTGGCGCTGCCGCACGACCTTCAACTGCACCGACGCGTGCCCCCGCGGCATCGAGGTCACGAAGGCGATCCAGGAAGTCAAGCGCGCCCTGATCACGCGCCGCTTCTGCCCGCTCCGCGGTCGCCGGTACGAGGGCCCCGCCCCGGAATGCGTATTCCGGGGCGGGGCCCTCGCCCGTTCGGGTGAGCACGCGCCTTCCGTGATCGCCGACCGCCGGCGCAGCCCCCTGCACGCAGGCCGCGCAGGCCGAGCCCGAAGGCGAATGGGCGGGGGTACTCGGCCGGGGTTCGCTGTGGAAAGATCGAGCGCATGAGCGAGCAGCAGCCGAATCCGTACTCAGGTGACAACGGGGCCCCGGGCGGCCCCGGTTATGGCTATCCCCAGGGGTATCCGGCGACGCCGGGGACCCCCGGGTACGGGTACCCGGCCCAGCCGCCCGCGCCGGGGTACGGATACCCCCAGGACACCCCGCCCGCGCCCGGATACCAGCCGACCATGGGCGGCGCCGGAATCCCCGCCCCCGGGCAGCCCCCGATCATGCCGCCCGGGCAGCCCCAGGCGTTCGGCGGCGGGTCCGGGTTCGCCCTCGGCGACATCACCATCGCCGGGGACCAGATCATGACCCCCTCGGGCCCGATGCCGCTGCGGGGCGCCATGTGGAACGCCTCGGACCTCTCCCGCACGGAGACGAAGATCCCGGCGCACGCCATCGTGCTCGCCGTCATCTTCTTCCTGTTCTGCCTGCTCGGTCTGCTCTTCCTCCTCATGAAGGAGAAGACCACCACCGGCTACATCCAGGTCACGGTCACGAGCGGCGGCCGGCACCACTCCACGATGATCCCGGCCGTCGACGCGAGCACCTACCACTGGGTCATGAACCAGATCAACTACGCCCGTTCCCTCAGTATCTGACGGGTGATCGTCGGGTCGGTGATGCCGGTGTCGGCCGCCAGCATCATCGCCTTGCTGAGGATCAGCGCGAGCGTCCGGTCCCCCTCGAACGGCAGGTACCCGGTCTCCGGCCCGGAGGCCGAACGCCCCGCCGGGACGATGCACAGGTACTGGTCGCCCGGGTCCATGAGGATGTTGCCCGACCCCAGGTGGATCCGGTACGTGCGCAGCTCGCCCCGTACGTGCAGGAACCGGCCCTCGATCCGGCACCGGTCGGCGATGGCGAGCCTGGGGACCAGCCGCTCCAGCAGGAGCCGGCGGGTCTCGGCCGTCTGGCTCAGCTCGCCGAACCCGTACGCGTTCCAGTAGTCGCGGAAGCGGCCCTCGGGGCCGCCGTCCTGCCACGTCGGGTCGTTGCCGACGCTGGCCACCCCGACGAACAGGTCCACGTCGCGCAGGACTTCGCTGAGCACGAGCGCGGGCACCTCGGCCAGCGGCACCGGATCGACGGGCGCCTCGCCGTTCCTCAGCCACATCGTGTACTCGCCGCCGCAGGCGTGCGCCGTGTTCTGCGGGGCGTCGATCGGATAGAAGCGGACCTGGTCGGTGCGCAGCCGCAGGAAGCTGCCCGAATCGGTGATGTCCTCGTACTCGCCGTCCCCGGTGTCGCCCTCGATCCAGTACTCGGCGCGCAGCCCCCACCGCGGCAGCTCGCGCACGGCGGGCGGGGCGGTGTCGTCGACGGCGAGGCGCAGCTGGTTGCGCCAGCCGCGGACGGCGGCCAGGGAGTGGAACTGGTGCTGGCGCAGGTAGTGCGCGGCGAAGCGGTTGGAGTACGTGCCGGTGCGGACCTCGGCGTCGGTCAGCGGGTACACCTCGCGGTGGGCCTGCTTGAACGGCTGGGTGACGCCGTGCCGTTCGAGCCGGTCCCGCCAGGCGGCCACCTCGGCCGGTTCGCGGTCGACGGGATGCCAGAGGGTGACCTCGGCGCCCTCGGTGACCGGGCTGCCGGCGAGGGTGCGCAGCTCGCCGTCGGCGAAGCCGACCGGGGTGCCGTCCACGACCCAGAGCAGGCGCCGGGCCAGGGTTCCGACCAGGGGGTGGTCGAGGTACCGCTCGCGCCACTTCCCGTACGACCAGGTGCGGCGGGCGAGGAACTGCCGGTCCAGCCGCTCGGCCTGCGCCCCGAGCATCTTGTCGATGTCCTTGACGGCCGCCTTGAGCTCCTTGAGCTCCTCGGGGTGGTCGCGGCGCACGGCGGCGGGCACGCTCTTGACCGCCTTGCCGGTGGCGCTGCGCCAGGAGAGCAGCGCCTTGGAGCCGCGGACCTCCACGAGGGCGGTGGTCTCGCCCAGCGCGTGCTCGGCGCGGCCCACGGCGGTGAGCCCGTACGCCGGCACCGCGAGCTCCTCGATCTCCTCGCGGTTGAGCCCGAGCGCGGCGGCCCGCGCCTCCAGGGCCGAGTCCAGCATCTTGAGGGTGCCCTTGAACGTCACGCGGGTGGCCAGGCGGGCCAGCTCGGCGAGGGCGGCCTCGCCGTCGATGCGGGAGAGGGCGGTGACGCAGGCGTTGGCCACCTTGGGGTTGCGCGGGCCCAGGCCCGAGACCTTGCGCAGCGAGGTCTCGGCGAGCGCGCCGAGCACCCGCGCGGTGTCGGGGTGCGGGGGCAGGAAGGAGAGCAGCCAGGCCAGACCGCGCAGGGCGTTGGCGTTGTACGCGTCGTAGACCTCGTTCGGGTTCGGCCCGAACCGTGGCTCGTCCAGGGAGAGGGTGCGGGGCGCCCCGACGAGCCGGAACCAGCCGAGCAGCCGCTCGCGTACCGCGTCCTCTCCGATCCCCTCCGTGCCCTGTCCGGTCGCCGCGGCCTGTCCGGTCGCCGCGGCCTGTCCGGTCGCCTGCGCGGCCTCCGTGATCAGCGCCCGGCCGGTCTTCTCCCACTTGGCGCTGGGCTTGGCGGACGTCGCGGTCGCGGCGTGCGCGAGGAGGGCCCGCCAGCGCTCCCCGTCCGCCATCGCCCGCTCCGCCCAGGCCTCGCCGACGTTGAGCACGGGCTCGGTCAGGCGCGCGGCGACCTCCACGAGCGGCTTGTAGACGTACGTACCCAGGGCGCTGCGGCGCAGGGCGGCGACGACGGCCGGCGCCGGCATACGGCCCGCGGCGAGCTCGGCGAGCACCAGCTCCGGCACCCATCCCAGATAGCCGGCCTCGCTCATGCGGCCGATCTCGTCGAACTTCTCGCGCCGCGCGGCGTCTAGCTCTTCGCCCCAGGGCAGGTCCCGGCCGACGGCGGCGGCGAGGGCGAGCGCGTTCACCCGCGCGCCGGACTCCCGCGCGAGCGAGGCGAGGGTGTGGCCGAACGCGTCCACGAGCCGCTGCCGGAACTCGGCGGGGCGGGCGTTGACGTCGGCGACCAGTTGCGCCGCTTCCTTGTTGTTCTGCCAGTGGCCGCTGTAGTGGATGGCGGCCTTCAGCAGCGCGGTGGCGAGCTCGGAGGCGTTCTCGTCCTCCAGGGCGCGGCGCGCCGCGTCCGCGTGGCTGCGGTCGGCCATGTCAGCCACCCACCAGGGCGACGAGCTTCAGGAAGGTGACCTCGGTGCCGAGCGGCAGTTCGAGGACCTCGTCGAGGTCGGTGACCTGCCGGTCCCCGACGAGGACCAGGAACCCGTTGCGCCGGAAGGCGGTGAGCGCGAGCTCGGCCTGCTGCTCGGCATCGGGCTGCTCGGGCAGCTTGACCAGGCCGGCGGCGCGCCGCTCGGCGACCTCCCGGAACACCCGCCGCCGGATCAACTCGCGCAGCGCGAGCCGCTCTTCGGCCACCTCGAACGCCCAGCCGCCGGCCCGGCCGCCGGAGGTCGTCTCGTCGACAAACATCACCGTTCCCATGCCCGAAAGCCTAGGACCCCCCTCTGACACCACCCCGGGCCCGCCGTCGGGCAGGGTCGCGCGGGCCCGGCCGGCGCGGGAGCCGGCCGGCCCCGTGCTCGGTAGGATCTGCCGGATGGCGACCCACCTCATACCCACCCAGCGCAGCGAGGCTGCTCCGGCGCCCGTTCCGGCTGCCGGGAAGCGTCCAAGGCTGGCTGCTTTGGACGGGTTGCGGCTCATCGCCGCGCTGATGGTGGTTTTCCATCATTACGTGGGTTTCGGCGGCAATGCCGATGCGGCCAAGAACGCCTGGGCCAAGCCCGTGGATGTGGTCTTCCCCACAGCTTCCTGGCTGGCTTCCTACACCTGGACCGGCGTCGAGTTCTTCTTCGTCATCAGCGGCTTCGTCATCTGCATGAGCAGTTGGGGCCGCAGCCTGGGCGAGTTCTTCACCTCGCGGGTGGTGCGGCTCTATCCGGCCTACTGGTTCGGCGTCGTGGCCACGACCGCCGTGGTCACCCTGTGGCCGGTGGTCGTACGGCCGGAGAGCCTGAAGGACGTCCTCCTCAACCTCACCATGCTGCAGGAGCCGTTCGGGGTCCGCTCGGTGGACGCCGTGTACTGGACGCTCTGGGTGGAGCTGCGCTTCTACCTGCTGTTCGCCCTGGTGGTGTGGAAGGGCGTCACCTACCGGCGCGTGGTCCTCTTCTGCGCGCTGTGGACCGTGGCCTCGGTCCTGGTCACCGCCGGCCGGGCGCCCTTCGCCGACTACGTCGTCATGCCGGAGTACTCGCCCTACTTCATCGCCGGTGTCGCGATGTACCTGATGCACCGGTTCCGGCCGACCATGCTGCTGTGGGGGATCGTGGCGATCTCCTGGCTGTTCTCCGTCCGCCAGGTCGCCCTCTACAACGACGCTCTCGCGGTCAGTCTCGGCCGCACGATGGACTCGAAGCCGGCGATCGCCCTGATGACCCTCGGCTACCTGGTGATGCTCGCCCTCGCGCTCGGCCGGCTGAACTGGGTACGGGGGAAGTGGCTCACCGTGGCCGGCGCGACCACGTACCCGCTCTACCTCCTCCACGAGCACATCGGCTGGACCGGTATCAGGCTGCTGCGCCACCATGTGTCGCCGTGGGCGCTGGTGGCCGTCATGACGCTCGGCATGCTCGTCGCCGCCTGGCTGGTCCACCGCCTCGTCGAGCGCCCCCTCGCCAGGATCCTGAAGCGCGGTCTCACCGGGGCCCTCGGCAGCGTACGCTCGCACGCGGACGAGGGCCCCGCCCGGCCGCCCCGGGGCCCGACCGCCCCATAGGCCCCGCCCGCGCTCGCGCCGGCCGCCGGCGGGCGGGCCCGCGGGCGGTGGCCGCGGGCGGTGTCGACAGGGGGTGCCGGGCACGGGACCATGCCCCCGTGACGAGGAACTCGCACCCCACGACCCACCGTCCCGACCGCAGTTCACCTCATCTCGGGCGCCGGGGGTTCCTCACCGCCCTCGGTACCGCCGCGGCCACCTTCGCCACCGGCGTCCCCGCCCACGCCACCGAGCACGCGCGCGACGCCGCCTCCGCCGCCGAATACGTCGACGTCCAGCTGCTCAGCATCACCGACCTGCACGGCTACCTCCAGGCCGCCCCCGGCCCCCACGCCACCATCAGCGGCAACGGAGGACTGACCTACACCGTCGGGGGCGTGGCCCCCATGGCCGCCCACCTCGCCCGCCTGCGCGCCGGCCGCGCCAACTCGTTCTTCTTCACCCCCGGCGACGCCTTCTCCGGCTGGGAGTTCGACGCCGCCGCCTTCGCGGACGAGCCCACCATCGAGGCCCTCAACCGCATGGGGCTCGACTTCGCGACCGCCGGGAACCACGAGTTCGACAAGTCCCCGGCCTTCCTCCGACGGCACATGGAGCAGGCCGTCACCTTCCCCGTCGAGGGGCGCGACACCACCTTCGCCGACTCCTCCGGCGCCCGCTTCCAAGGCGCCCGCTTCCGCTTCCACAGCGCCAACGTCGTCCGGGCGGGCGACCCGGGCCGTACCGTCCTGCCCGCGTACAACATCGAGACGGTACGGACGGCCGCCGGGCAGGAGCTGCGGATCGGGTTCATCCACCTCACCGCCCTCGGCACCGAGTCCTTCCCCGGCTCCTACCAGCCGGGCCTCGCCACCCTCGCCGAGACCGCCACCGCCGACCGGTACGCGGCCGAGCTCAAGGCCCGGGGCGTGGGCGCGATCATCCTGAGCATGCACGACGGGGCCGTCGCCGGCGCCGACTTCAACAGCGGCACCGACCCGTCCGGCCCCGCCCTCGACCTGGCGCTGCGCGTCTCCCCCGACATCGACGCCATCGTCACCGGCCACTGGCACACCCGGTTCAACATGATGCTCCCGGACCCGGACGGCGTCCCCCGCCCCTTCGTCGAAGCCGGCTGCTACGGCCAGCTGATCAACGAGATCAACCTCCGCCTCGACCCGGCCACCGGCAAGGTGGTCCGCGAGCTGACGGTGTCCACGAACCACCCCAACACCCGTGACGTCGCCCCCGACCCCGCCCTCAAGGAGGTCGTCGACTACTGGGCCGGCCAGGCCGCGGCCCGCGACGCCACGAGGATCGGGACGCAGAGCGGCTCGTTCCTCCGTACGCGCAACGCCGCGGGCGAGAGCACGATGGGCGACCTCGCCGCCGACTGGGCGCTGTGGGCGGGCAGCCGCCCGAGCGACCCCGAGAACGACGCCAACGCCCACCCCAACGTCCCGGCCCAGCTGGCCCTGGTCGCCACGGCGCCCCGGGTCGGCGTGACCGTGATCGCGGGCGACCTCGTACGGGACGCGGAATCGGGCGGCGCCGTCACCTTCGGGCGCGCCTGGAGGGCGGTCGGCTTCGGCGACCCGATCGTCAGCGCGACGGTGACCGGGCAGCAGATCCACGACGCGCTGGAGCAGCAGTGGACGACCGCGGCCGGTGGCGAACTGCTCTTCGCGCCGCTGGCCGTCTCCGGAAACGTCCGCTACACCTTCGACGCCCTGAGGCCGGCCGGCGACCGCGTGGACCCGGCCGAGGTCTTCATCGACGGCGTGGCCCTCGACCCCGCCCGCTCCTACCGCCTGGCCTGCCCCTCGTACACCTTCCTGGCGAACGACGGCTACGCGGCGCTGAGCGAGGGCCGGTCCCCGTACCGCCACCAGCGCGACTTCGAGAGCTTCGTGGCGTACGTCCGCGAGAGCGGGACCCTCACCCCGGCCCCGCTGAACCGCGTCACGGCCGCCCACACCACCCGCCGCGGCGCCGACACCGGCGCCACCCCGGACCGCGCCCCCCTCCTCCACCCAGACGGCACCCCCATGGCGCGCCCCGAAGCCGCTGCCCTCGCGGCCGCCCCCGCCCACCCCACCCCCGACGGCCCCCGGCCGCCTTGCTGATCCGACGCTTCGAGAGCCCGCGACGAGATCGCTTGAACTTGTTCAAAAAGAGGCCTACAGTCAGTCCTGCCAACGAGTTGAACACGTTCAAGGGGGGCTGAGGCATGGACCTCACCGTCGTCGCATACGTCATCTACCTGCTCATCAGCATCGGGCTGACCGTCTGGGTCGCCCGTACGCTCAGCCGTAACGGCCGCATCTTCATCGCCGACGTACTGCACGGGAACGAGAAGCTCGCGGACGCCGTGAACCACCTCCTGGTGGTGGGGTTCTACCTCGTCAACATCGGCTTCGTGACGCTCTACCTGCGCTCGGACGTCGGCATCGACTCGGCCCGCCGGCTCTTCGAGGCGCTCTCGGTCAAGCTCGGCGTCGTCCTGCTCGTCCTCGGCGTCATGCACCTCGGCAACGTCTGGGTGCTCAACAAGATGCGCCGCCGCGGGATCATGGAGCGCCAGCAGACCCCGCCGGTCGCCCCGCAGGGGTGGACCGGCCCGGCCGGGGCCTGAGCGATGACCACGGCGACGGCGACGGCGGCGCGGGCGACCCGGCACCTGACGGTGCTCTACGACGCCGACTGTCCGCTCTGCGTCCACATCCGGCACTGGCTCCTCGGGCAGCGCTGGCTGGTGCCGCTCCGGCTGATCCCGGCCGGGTCCCTCGCGGCGCGGGGCAGGTTCCCGCAGCTCGACCACGCCTCCACGCTCCGCGAGATCACCGTCATCGGGGACGCGGGGCAGGTGTGGACCGGGACCGACGCCTTCATCGTGTGCCTGTGGGCGCTGGCGGAGCACCGGCCGAAGGCGAACTGGCTCGCCACCGCGGCGGGCCGGCCCTTCGCCCGGGCCGCCATGTACACGGCCTCCGCATGGCGCCAGGCCGTGCGGACCGAGCCGGGTGCGGAGGGCGAAGCGGAGCCCGGGGCACCGGCCTGTGACGACCACTGCGCCGCACCCCGATAGGCTCGTACACCGTGACTGATCAGAAGGCTCCCAAGAGCGAGCAGACCCGCACGCTCATCCTCGAAACCGCGCTCCGTCTCTTCCAGGAGCGCGGCTTCGACAAGACGACCATGCGGGCCATCGCCAAGGAGGCAGGGGTCTCGGTCGGCAACGCCTACTACTACTTCGCGTCGAAGGAACACCTGGTCCAGGGGTTCTACGACCGGATCGGCGCCGCGCACCTCGCGGCGGTCCGGCCCATCCTGGACAGCGAGACCGATCTGCAGAAGCGCCTGGCGGGCGTGCTGACGACCTGGCTGGACATCGCGGCGCCCTACCACGAGTTCGCCTCCCAGTTCTTCAAGAACGCGGCGGACCCGGAGAGCCCGCTCAGCCCCTTCTCCCCGGAGTCGGAGCCGGCCCGCAAGCAGGCCATCGAGATGCACCGCGAGGTGCTGGCCGGCGCGAAGACCAAGGTCCCGGCCGAACTGGCCGACGTACTGCCGGAGCTGATGTGGCTCTCGCAGATGGGGCTCGTCCTGTACTGGGTCTTCGACCGGTCCCCCGGCAGCGAGAAGACGCGGCGGCTCGCGGAGCGCGGCGCGCAGCTGACGACGCGGGGCATCGTCCTGGCCCGGTTCCGGGTGCTGCGGCCGCTGGTGCGCGAGGTCCACGAGCTGTTCGCGGACTTCCTGCCGGGAATGGCCCAGACGGCGGTGTCGAGGAAGAAGCGTGCATCAGATCCGGATGCCGACTTCGACCCCGCGGCCGGCGCCGACGGGGCGGCCGCTACAGCCAGTTGAGCTCCCACAGGCGCCAGACCCCGGTGCCGTCCGAGAGGTACTGGGTGCCGGAGACGGACGCGCGGGACATCACGTAGTCCTTCTTCTGCCAGATCGGCAGCATCGGGATCTGCTGGGCGACCAGCTTCTGGAGCTCGCGGAAGTCGGCGGCGGCCTGGCCCCGGTCCGAGAAGGACTGGGTGCGGGTGATGAGGCCGTCGACGGCCTTGTCCGAGAAGCCGTTGTTCATGCTGGAGTCGGCACCGACGAGCGGGGCGAGGAAGTTGTCCGCGTCCGGGAAGTCGGGGATCCAGCCGATGGTGTAGGCGTCGAACTCGCCGGCCGCGTAGGCCTTCTGGAAATCGGCCCACTGCTCGACGGCCTTGATCTTGACCTGGAAGAGCCCAGTGGCCGTGAGCTGCTTCGCGATCTCGTCGGCCTCGGCGGCGTTCGGGCCGCGCGCGTTCAGGCCGAGGGTGAGGGAGACCGGGGCGGTGATCCCGGCGTCCTTGAGCAGCTTCTTCGCGGTGGCGCCGTTCGGGGCCGGGTAGGCGTCGAAGAACGGGTTGCCGTGCGAGGAGATCCCGGCCGGTACCAGGGAATAGAGCGGGGTCACCGTGCCGCGGTGGACCTCGCCGGCCACCTTGGAGCGGTCGATGACGGCGGCGATCGCCTGGCGCACGGCGAGCGGCGCGGCCGTGGAGCCGGGGCGGACGTTGAAGACCAGGCTGCGGATCTCGGAGCCGCCGGAAGTCTGGTACTTGGTGTCCTCCAGCCCCGGGTTGAGGCCCGCGAGCACCTCCGGCGGCATGTCGCGGTGGGCGACCTCGACCTGGTGGTCGGCCCAGGCCTGGTTGAGCTGGGCCGAGTCCTTGTAGTACCGGACGGTGACGGCCGTCTTGGCGAGCTGCTTGGACTGGCCGCGGTAGGCCTCGTTCGGCTTGAGCTCGGCGCTGGTGCCGGCGTGGTACGCGCCGAGGGTGAAGGGGCCGGAGCCGTCGACCTTTCCGTCCTCCCGGAGGGCCTTCGCCGGGTACTTCTCCTTGTCGACGATCGAGGCGGCGCCTGTCGCGATCTTGAAGGGGAAGGTGGCGTCGGGCGCGGAGAGCGTGAAGGTGACGGTGCGGCCGTCCGCCTTGACCGACTGGAGGGTGTTGAAGAGCGGCGCCGGACCCTGATCGGAGTTGATCGCCTTGATCCGGTCGAAGGAGTGCTTGACGTCCTCCGCGGTGACGGCGCGCCCGTTCGAGAACTTCAGGTCGGGGCGGAGCTCGCACTGGTACGTGGTGAGCTGGGCGCCGGTGAACTTGCAGGCGGAGGCCGCGTCCGGGACCGGGGTGTCGGAGCCGGACTTGATGGTCAGCAGGGACTGGTAGACGTTGCTGAACAGGGCCCAGGAGCCCGCGTCGTACGCCCCGGCGGGGTCGAGGGACGAGACCACGTCGCTCGTCCCGACCCGCAGGGCGGTCCCGCTCCCCCGGCCCTCCTCCGGAAGCAGCTGCCAGGCGCCGACACCGGCGACGCCGATCACCAGCCCCGCCGCGATGACCTTCGAGCGGACAGACTTCACCCTTGACCCCACCCCACCCATGAAAATGCCATGGTTTGACTCGCTGACCGGATCCCCATGTCCGATTAACGGTCATCCCATCATGGAAATTCAGCCCCGGGAAGGCCGAATGACGGCGGGTCGTTGCCGGTTGCGCCCGGTCACGCCTGGTATGAGGCGAGTTCGACGACCGTGATGTCGGACGGGGCGCCGACCCGTACCGGCGGCCCCCAGGCACCGGCTCCGCGCGATACGTAGAGCTGGGTCTCGCCGTAGCGCTCCAGCCCGGCGACGGTGGGGTTGGCGAGCTCGGCGAGGTAGTTGCCGGGCCAGAGCTGGCCGCCGTGGGTGTGGCCGGAGAGCTGGAGGTCGACGCCGTGGCGGACGGCGTCGTGGATGACGACCGGCTGGTGCGCCATGAGCACGGCGGTACGGGCCGGGTCGCGGTCGCCGAGGGCGGCCGTGAAGTCCGGGCCCTGGCCCTCCGTCTCGCCCGCCACGTCGTTGACCCCGGCGAGGTCGAAGTACGGGAGGGGGCGGCGGGCGTTCTCCAGGGGTGTGAGGCCGAGCTCGCGGACGTGGTCGACCCACTGCCGGGCGCCGGAGAAGTACTCGTGGTTGCCGGTGACGAAGTAGGAGCCGTGGCGGGCGCGGAGCCCGCGCAGGGGCTCGGCGGCGGGGCCGAGGTCGTGGACGCTGCCGTCCACCAGGTCGCCGACGACGGCGATGAGGTCGGGCTGCGTGCGGTTGATCGTCTCGACGATGCGCGTGGTGTGGGCGCGGCCGAGGATGGGACCGAGGTGGATGTCGCTGACGACGGCGATGCGGAAGCCGTGCGCGGCCCGGGGGAGTTTGGCCAGGGGGACCTGGACGCGCTTGACGCGGGGGCCGCGGAGGACTCCGTACGTGCCCTGGGCGACGGTGGCGGTCGCCGCGAGGGCGGCCGCGCCGCCCACCGCCCGTGCGACGAACTGGCGGCGGGTGGCTCCGCCGGGGGCCGGCCCCGGCCCGGGCGCACCGGCAGGTGCGGGTGCAGGGGCGGGTGCGGGTGCCACGTCGGGTGCCGGCTCGCCGGCCGTGGCAGGTGCCGGCTCGCCCGCCGTCGCGGGCGCCGCCGCCCGCGGGGCCGGGGCGTCGAGGCAGGCCCCGGGCCCGGAGGCCCCCCGGCGCCGCAGCAGGATCGCCCGTACCGGCTCCGCCACCAGCATCGCCAGGCTCAGGTACAGCAGCACCGCGAGCCACATGTACCCGGGCCAGGCCACCGACCGCTGGAGCCAGAAGGGGGCGCCGGCGCGCCCCGCGGTGAGGGCGGCCAGGGACAGGAGGGGCAGTGCGAAGGCCAGGGCGGTGCCGGCGCGGCGCGCCGCGCCGCGCGGGCGCGTCGTATCGCGGACCAGGCGGACCCACAGCCAGCGGTGGACCAGGACCAGCAGGGCCAGCACCGCCAGCCCGATGCCCGCGAAGAGCACGATCCTCATGCGTGCGGACCCCGGCGTGATTCACGCCGCAGCGCGAGGACGCCGCGCAACCCGATCACACCAACGGCCGTCCCCAGGAGAAAGGAGGCGATGGCCAGGAGAAGGTGTACCCAGAAGTAGGCCGTCGGCTCGCCCGCCGCGTCGAATGCCAGACCACTGGCGTCCTTCCACAGGTTCCGGACGAAAGTTGCCCAGATGAACCAGCTCCACACTCCGAAGGCGAGCAGGAACCAGGACACGGCGCGGCTGAGTTTCATGCCCCCAGTATCGGTTCGGTCCCCAGGACGGACGCGTCGGGGTGGGCTGTCCCGGCGGTGGTTCGGCCGCGTTGACCGCTCCCTGACGGCAGAAAGCCGATATGGATGTAATTTCACCTGCGTGTCTGCAAAGAAGACCGCACTGACGGTCCTTTCCGCCGGCCTGCTGGTCCCCGCGATGCTCGTGGTGCCCGCGCACGCCGCGCCCGCCCCGCCCTCGGACGGGAAGGCGCAGCCGCCCAAGGCGCCTGCCGCCGCGGCGCCGCCGGCGTCGATGTCCACCGTCGGCGGCTCCCTCCTGGGCAAGCCGGGGGTGCAGGTGAACCCGCTCGCGGGCGCCCCCGCCCTGCCGACGAGCCTGACGGGGCGTTCGTGGATCGTGGCCGACGCCGACACCGGCGAGGTGCTGGCCGCCAACAACGCGCACTGGCGGCTGCCCCCGGCCTCCACCCTGAAGATGCTCTTCGCGGACACGGTGCTGCCCAGCCTCCCCAAGGACCAGGTCCACAGGGTCACCGAGCAGGAGATGGAGGGCATCGGCTCCGGCTCCAGCCTGGTCGGGGTCAAGGAGGACCACGAGTACTCGGTGCACGACCTGTGGCTCGGGGTGTTCCTGCGGTCCGGCAACGACGCCGTGCACGTGCTGGCCGCCATGAACGGCGGCATCGAGAAGACCGTCAAGGACATGCAGGCGCACGCCGAGGAGCTCCAGGCCCTCGACACGCACGTGGTCTCCCCGGACGGGTACGACGCCCCGGAGCAGGTGTCGAGCGCGTACGACCTCACCCTCATCGCCCGCTCCGGCCTGCAGAAGCAGGACTTCCGGGAGTACTGCGGGACGGCGGAGGCGAAGTTCCCGGGGCACCAGGAGCCCGGGAAGCCGCGCGAGTACTTCGAGATCCAGAACACCAACCGGCTGATGACGGGCTCCGGCGGGCTCTCCCCGTACAAGGGCATCGCGGGGGTGAAGAACGGCAACACGACCATGGCCGGGTCGACGTTCACCGGTGCGGCGCAGCAGGGCGGCAAGAAGCTGCTGGTGACGGTGATGAACCCGGCCGCGGGCGGGCTGAACTCGGTCTACGAGGAGACCGCCGACCTCTTCGACTGGGGCTTCGCGGCGATCGGCAAGGTCAAGCCCGTCGGTGAGCTGGTCCCGCCGAAGAGCGCGGACACCACCTCGCTGGGTTCCCCCGCCCAGTCGCACGAGAAGAACCCGGCGGCGGCCGGTGCGGGCGCGGGCGGCGGTGTCGGTACCGCGCTCGGGGTCGCGGGCGGGGCGCTGGCCGTGATCGCGGGCGGGGCGTACGCGGTCAACCGGCGCTGGCCGCGGGGCCCGCGCGGCCGCCGCGCGGGCGGCGGCGACCCGGTGGCCTAGCCTTCGGCACCCGGGACGCCCCTGGGACCCGGGGCCGGGGCCCCCTCGGCTTTCGCGTTGTCCGCGTCGGCGGGGGTCGGCGGCGTCCGCTCCGCCCGCGCGTCCTCGCCGTCCTCGCCGTCGGCGGCGGCGTGGGTGGCCGTCCAGGCGGAGCAGTACAGCAGCAGCTTCGCCATCAGGTTGATCCAGATCAGCAGGGCGACCGGCACGCCGAAGGCCCCGTACATGCTCTTCGCGGCCACCCCGCGCATATAGCCGCTGAGCAGCAGTTTCAGCAGTTCGAACCCGGCCGCGCCGATGAGTGCGGCCTGGATGAGGCGCCGGCGCGGCGGTTCGACGCCGGGCAGCAAGGTCAGTACGTACAGCAGGATCAGGAAGGCGGCGACGACGCCGACGAGGAAGGCTCCGGCGCGCAGCAGTGCTCCGCCCGCACCCTGCTGCGGCACGCCCAGCCAGCCGCCGAACTTGCCGACCGCGCTGGAGCCGAGGATGGAGGCGGCCGCCGAGGCCAGGCCCACGCCGCCGAGGCCGACGAGGACGAGCGCGTCCTTGCCCTTGCGGAGGATGGGGTTGCCCAGGTCCTCGTCGTCCTTCTCCCAGACGGCGCGCAGGCAGTCCCGCATCGAGCCGACCCACCCGACGCCGGTGACGAGCAGCAGGGCGGCGGCGACGAGGCCGACCGTGCCCGCGTTGGCGACGAGGCCCTCGATGTCGAGCTGGTCGGAGATGCCGGGGACCTGCTCGGCGAGGTTCTTCTGGAGCCGGTCCAGCTGCTCCTGGCTGAGCAGCCCGGCTCCGATGGCGGCGGCCACGGTGATCAGGGGGAAGAGCGCGAGGAAGCTGATGAAGGTGATCGCGGCGGCGAGCCGGCTCCAGTGGACCCGGTCGAGGCGCTCGTAGGCACGCCAGGCGTGGGTCCGCATGAGGCGGACCACCAGCGGGCCGATCACCGGGAGTTTCGTCAGCCAGTCCATGGGGTCACGGTAAATGAGGGAACGGAAATAGCCGGGATTGCCGGGTTCGGGCGCTACGGTCGTCGATTGTGACTTTTCGCGAAGTGCTTCCGACGGGCTGTTCATTCCCCACTCTGGTCCTACGTACGCTCCGCTTCCACGTCCGCACGACCCTCAGGCCGCTGCGTCAGGAACGCCGCGAGCCGCTGTCGCCCGCGGCCCCGGCGGCCGGCGCCGCCTCATCGACCCGTGAGCCCGACTGCGCCGGGACCCCGGCGATCGGGCTCGTGCCGAAAGGGTATTCGCGCAGCTTGCGCCAGACCCCGTCCGAGCCCTGCTCGTAGAGCGCGAACCCGGTGCAGGTCCACTGCGCCTCGTAGTCGGCGAGGGTGTCGAACGCCAGGTCCATCGCCTCCTCGGAGATCCCGTGGGCGACCGTGACGTGGGGGTGGTACGGGAACGCCAGCTCCCGGCTGAGCGGCCCGTCCGGGTCGCGGACCAGGCTCTGGAGCCGGGTGCACCCCGTACCGCCTTCGACGATCTGGACGAAGACGACCGGGGAGACCGGGCGAAAGGTTCCCGTCCCCTCCAGCCGCATCCCGAAGGGGCCGAAGGCGGCCGCGACCTCGGCCAGGTGGGCCCTGATCTCCGGCAGCCGGTCCGCCTCCACCTCGGTGGGCGGGACGAGGGTGACGTGCGTGGGGATGCCGTGCGCGGCGGCGTCCCCGAAGCCGGCGCGCAGCTGTTGCAGCCGGCTGCCGTACGGCTCCGGGACCGCGATCGAAACGCCGAGCGTTACGGTCCCCACGTCTGTCTCCTCCGTCGTCTGGTGTGTACCGGTCGCGTACGGGTCCTGCCGACCCAGTGTGGGGCCAGCACCCCCCGGATTGCCAGGGGCCCCGGGCCTCAGTGCTTGGCGGGCACCAGACCGAGGCGGTCGTAGGCCTGCGCGAGGGTCTCGGCGGCGACCGCGCGGGCCTTCTCGGCGCCCTTGGCCAGGATGGAATCCAGGGTCTCCGGGTCGTCCAGGTACTCCTGGGTGCGCTGCTTGAAGGGTGTGACGAAGTCGACCATCACACCGGCCAGGTCCGTCTTGAGCGCCCCGTAGCCCTTGCCCTCGTAGCGGGTTTCGAGGTCCGCGACGGACTCCCCCGTGAGGGTGGAGTAGATCGTGAGCAGGTTGCTGACGCCGGGCTTGTTCTCGGTGTCGAAGCGGATCACGGCCTCGGTGTCGGTGACCGCGCTCTTGATCTTCTTCTCGGTGGCCCTGGGCTCGTCGAGGAGGTTGATCAGGCCCTTGGGGGAGGACGCGGACTTCGACATCTTGATCGAGGGGTCCTGGAGGTCGTAGATCTTCGCGACCTCCTTGACGATGTGCGCGGCGGGGACCGTGAAGGTCCGGCCGTAGCGCTGGTTGAAGCGCTCGGCCAGGTCGCGCGTGAGCTCGATGTGCTGGCGCTGGTCCTCGCCGACCGGGACGGCGTTCGCCTGGTAGAGCAGGATGTCCGCGACCTGGAGGATCGGGTACGTGAAGAGGCCGACGCTGGCGCTGTTGACGCCGCCCTTGGCGGACTTGTCCTTGAACTGCGTCATCCGGCTGGCCTCGCCGAAGCCGGTGATGCAGTTCATGACCCAGCCGAGCTGCGCGTGCTCGGGGACGTGGCTCTGGATGAAGAGCGTGCAGCGGTCCGGGTCGAGGCCGGCGGCGAGCAGCTGGGCCGCGGAGAGGCGGGTATTGGCGCGCAGGTCCTTCGGATCCTGCGGCATGGTGATCGCGTGCAGGTCGACGACCATGTAGAACGCGTCGTGCGTCTCCTGGAGGGCGACGTACTGGCGGATGGCACCGAGGTAGTTCCCGAGGTGGAACGAGCCGGAGGTGGGCTGGATGCCGGAGAGCGCGCGAGGACGATCAGAAGCCATGGCCCCATTCTCTCAGGTACGAGGGCCCCGCCGGTCCGCACCCGTCCGGTGAATCCCCCCGGGGCCGGGGCCCCGGGGAGAGGGCCGGTCAGGACAGCGGGAGGCCCGGGGCGGGGTGGGCCGCCATGAGGTCCGCGACCTCCGCGCGGATCGCGGCGAGGGCCGGCTCGTCCGACTTCGCGGCGGCGTCGACCGCCCGGGAGATCCACTCCGCCACCACCGGCATGTGGTCCGTCCCCAGGCCCCGCGAGGTCAGCGAGGGCGTGCCGATGCGGATGCCCGACGGGTCGAACGGCTTGCGGGGGTCGAACGGGACCGTGTTGTAGTTCACGACGATCCCGGCGCGGTCCAGGGCCTTGGCCGCCACCTTGCCCGCCACCCCCCGCGAGGTGAGGTCCATCAGGATCAGGTGGTTGTCCGTGCCGCCCGACACCAGGTCGAAGCCGCGCTCCAGCAGGGCCGCCGCCAGCGCCTTCGCGTTGGCGACCACCGCGTGCGCGTACGTCACGAACGAGGGCTGGGCCGCCTCGTGCAGGGCCACCGCGATGCCCGCCGTCGTCTGGTTGTGCGGGCCGCCCTGGAGGCCGGGGAAGACCGCCTTGTCGAGGGCCTTCGCGTGCTCCTCCTTGCACATCAGCATCGCGCCGCGCGGTCCGCGCAGCGTCTTGTGCGTGGTGGTGGAGACGACGTCCACGTGCCCGACCGGCGAGGGGTGCGCCCCGCCCGCGATCAGGCCCGCGATGTGCGCGACGTCGGCGACGAGGACCGAGCCCGCCTCCTGCGCGATCGAGGAGAACGCCTCGAAGTCGATGGTGCGCGGGAGCGCCGTACCGCCACAGAAGATGATCTTCGGGCGCTCGGCCAGCGCGAGCTCGCGCACGGCGTCGTAGTCGATCAGGCCGGTCTCGGCGGACACCCCGTACTGCACGCCCCGGAACCAGGACCCCGTGGCCGAGACCCCCCAGCCGTGGGTCAGGTGGCCGCCCATCGGCAGGGCCATGCCCATCACCGTGTCGCCGGGCTTCGCGAAGGCCAGGTACACGGCGAGGTTCGCCGGGGAGCCGGAGTACGGCTGGACGTTGGCGTGGTCGACCCCGAACAGGCCCTTGGCCCGCTCGACGGCCAGCGCCTCGACCCGGTCGATGTTCTGCTGGCCCTCGTAGTAGCGGCGGCCCGGGTAGCCCTCGCTGTACTTGTTCTGCAGCACCGTGCCGGAGGCTTCGAGGACGGCGGCGGACACGTAGTTCTCGCTGGGGATCAGGCGCAGGGTCTGCGCCTGCAAGGTCTCCTCGGCGGCGACGAAGGACGCCAGCTCGGGGTCGACTGCGGTCAGGGCGGGGTGGCGGCTCGCGCTCATGGCGGCTCCTCCGGGGTCGATGTCGGTTCTCGTCCCCGCGAGGCCCAGGCGAGCGGCCCTGTATGCGGTCCTGCGCGCACGACTCCCCCGGAGTTGGTTCTCCGTACGCCAGTCGCCGTGCGTAGCGCTCACCTTAGCGGGCGGTCCACAAGAAAGGTTTCCCCGTCCGGTATACGAGCGACGTATAGCCGTATACAAGGTGACGTGATGCTGGTGACGCCACCCCCGTCACCTCCATCGCCCCAGTCACCGCCCCATCCGCCCGCACCGACGATCGGAGACCCCGTGTCGACAACTGCTGAAGCCCTGCGTTCCGCCGAGGCGCACAGCGCGCACAACTACCATCCGCTGCCCGTCGTCGTGGCGTCCGCGGAAGGCGCGTGGATGACCGACGTGGAGGGCCGCCGGTTCCTGGACATGCTCGCGGGCTACTCGGCGCTCAACTTCGGCCACGGCAACCGTCGTTTGATCGATGCGGCCAAGGCGCAGCTGGAGCGGGTCACGCTCACCTCGCGGGCCTTCCACCACGACCGGTTCGCCGATTTCTGCCGCGAACTCGCCGCGCTGTGCGGCAAGGAGATGGTGCTGCCGATGAACACGGGCGCGGAGGCCGTGGAGACGGCGGTGAAGACCGCCCGCAAGTGGGGCTACGAGGTCAAGGGCGTGCCGGACGGGCAGGCCAAGATCGTGGTCGCCGCGAACAACTTCCACGGCCGTACGACCACCATCGTGAGCTTCTCGACGGACCACGAGGCCCGCGACCACTACGGGCCCTACACCCCCGGGTTCGAGATCGTCCCGTACGGGGACCTGACCGCGCTGGCGGAGGCCGTCACGGCGAACACCGTGGCCGTGCTGCTGGAGCCGATCCAGGGCGAGGCCGGGGTGCTGGTGCCGCCGGCCGGCTACCTGCGGGGCGTACGGGAGCTCACGCGCGAGCGGAACGTGCTGTTCATGGCCGACGAGATCCAGTCGGGGCTGGGCCGGACCGGCAGGACCTTCGCGTGCGAGCACGAGGACGTCGTGCCGGACGTCTACATCCTCGGCAAGGCGCTCGGCGGCGGCGTGGTCCCGGTCTCGGCCGTGGTCGCCGACCGGGACGTGCTCGGGGTGTTCCGGCCCGGCGAGCACGGCTCCACTTTCGGGGGCAACCCGCTGGCCTGCGCGGTCGCCCTGGAGGTGATCGCGATGCTGCGCTCGGGCGAGTACCAGCAGCACGCCGCCGAGCTCGGCGACCACCTGCACCGGGAGCTGAACCTGCTGGTCGGCGGGGGCGCGGTGACCGCCGTACGCGGGCGGGGGCTGTGGGCCGGCGTCGACATCGACCCGGCGCACGGCACGGGCCGGCAGATCTCGGAGGCGCTGATGCGGCGGGGCGTGCTGGTCAAGGACACGCACGGGTCGACGATCCGCATCGCGCCGCCGCTGGTGATCGCCAAGGAGGACCTGGACTGGGGCCTGGACCAGCTGCGGGAGGTCCTGGCCGCCGGCTGACGGATCCGCCGTGGGCGCGGCCCGAGGGGCCGGCCGCGCCCACCCGGCGGCGCTACAGGATGACGTGGGGAAGGAAGCGAGCGTACTCGTCCGTGACCGGGCCCGCCGATTCCCGGATGCCCAGGCCCGCGGCCTCCTCCTCGACGACCCAGGCGCCGAGCACCACGCGGTTGCCGTCGAAGTCGGGGAGCGGGGCCAGGCCCTGGAAGACGTACGCCTCCCCCTCCTGCGGAGTGAACGGCTCGGCGCCGCCCGCCGGGTGCAGGGTGACCCCGGCGCCCTCGCGGCCCAGCAGCGGCTTCGCCGCGTACCCGGTGGTGCCGGCGAGCTCGCGCGGGCCGTCCAGGTAGGCGGGCAGCAGGTTCGGGTGCTCCGGGAAGAGCTCCCACAGGATCGCCAGCAGCGCCTTGTTCGACAGCAGCATCTTCCACAGCGGCTCGATCCAGGTGGTGCTCCCGGAGCCGCCGCCGTGGTCGTAGGTGCCGAGGACCTGCGGGCCGAAGGCGTCGGTGGCCAGCCATTCCCACGGGTAGAGCTTGAAGCAGCTGCGGATGAACCCGAGCTTCCGGTCGACGAACCGGCCCGACAGGCTGTCCCAGCCGATCTGTTCGACGGACAGCTCCTCGGTCTCCAGGCCCGCCTGCTCGGCGGTCTCCTGGAGGTAGGCGACCGTCATCAGGTCCTCGCCGAGCTCGTCCGTCTCGGAGTGCGCGAAGTGCACCGGGCCGGGCGGCAGCAGCTCGGCCTGGCGGCGCCAGGCCTCGACGAGCCGCTCGTGGAGGGAGTTCCACTGGTCGGCGCCGGGGAAGCGCTCCTCCATCCAGAACCACTGCGGACTGGCCGCCTCCACGAGGGAGGTGGGGGTGTCGGCGTTGTACTCCAGCATCTTGGCCGGCTCGCCGGAACCGTCGTAGCGCAGGTCGAAGCGGCCGTAGAGGGAGGGCTGTTCGGCCCGCCGGCGCCAGGACTCGGCGATCAGCGCGGCCAGCTTCGGGTCGGTGATGCCGAGGTCCGCGAAGCGGTCGTGCTCGACGATGTGCGCGGCCGCGGCCAGGCACATGGCGTGCAGCTCCTCGACGACGTTCTCCAGTGCCTCCACCTCGGGGAGCGAGAAGGAGTAGTACGCGCTCTCGTCCCAATAGGGCCGCAGGGAGTCGTCGGGGTAGCGGGTGAGGGGATAGATCAGCCCCTGCTCCTCGACGGTCTTCTGCCAGTCGGGGCGCGGCTCGATGGTGTGGCGCTGCACGGGGTTCAGCCGCCGCTGGAGCCGGAGTGGCCGCCGATGCCGCCGCGGGTGACGGCGGACTTGTCGAAGCTGCCGCCGCTGACCCGGTTGTTGCTCGCGATGGAGCCGCCGTAGTAGTAGGAGCCGCGGCCGCCGCTCTTCTTGCACTCCTTGGTGTTCAGCTTCTCCAGGGTGACGCGGTCCGCGCAGCGCTTGTCGGGCTCGTTGCTGCTGCCACAGGCCACGAGGGCGGCGGCCAGCAGGCCCATGCCGCCGAGGGCGACGCCACCGGAGCGCATGCGGCGGCGGGTGGTGCCGGCGGGGGCGCCGATGGCGGCGGGGGTCGTGGTCGTTCTGCTGCCCGTACTGCTGTCCGTACTGCTGTCGTCCATGGCGGACAGACTAGAACGGGGCGGCGAAACGATGGAATCCGGCCGCCGAAACCCCCTCACGACCTTCATGACCTAGAGTCGTTTCGTGCTTCTTGGGATGGTTTGCGCGCTGGGTGCGGCGGTCTGTTTCGGTACGGCTTCGGTGCTCCAGGCGATGGCCGCGCGGGCGGCGGAGCCGGGGACGGGATCCGGGGTGGACGCGGCCCTCCTGCTGCGGGCGGCCCGGCAGTGGCGCTACGTGGCGGGCCTGGGGCTGGACGCGGCCGGGTTCGTCCTGCAGATCGTGGCGCTGCGGCACGTCCCGATCTACACGGTGGGTGCGGCGCTGGCGGCGAGCCTCGCGGTGACGGCGGTGGTCTCGGCGCGGCTGCTGCACGTGCGGCTGAGCGGCGCCGAGTGGGGCGCGGTGGGGGTGGTCTGCGCGGGGCTGGCCATGCTGGCGCTGGCCTCGGGCGAGGAGGGCTCGGGGACGGGCTCGTTCGCGCTGAAGGTGGGGCTGCTGGTGGTGGCGGGGCTGGTGCTGCTGGTGGGGGTGGTGGCGGGCGGGCTCCCGGACCGCTCCCGGGCCCTCGTCCTCGGTTTGGCGGCGGGCACGGGGTTCGGGGTGGTGGAGGTGGCGGTCCGCCTCATCGACGACGTGTCGCTCGCGATGTTCGCGAACCCGGCGCTGTACGCCCTGCTGCTGGGCGGGGGCGCGGCGTTCCTGCTGCTCACCTCGGCGCTCCAGCGCGGCTCGGTGACGGTGGCCACCGCGGGCATGGTGATCGGCGAGACGATCGGCCCGGCGGTGGTGGGCGTGGCCTGGCTCGGCGACCGCACCCGCGAGGGCCTGACCTGGCTGGCGGTCCTCGGCTTCGCGGTCGCGGTGGCCGGAGCCCTGGCACTGGCCCGCTTCGGCGAACCCCCGCAGACGGAAAGGGAGACGGAGCCGGCCTGACGGCGGGACGGACGGCGGACGGCGGACGGCGGACGGCGGACGGCGGACGGCAGGACTGACGGCGGGCCGTACGGGGACGCCCCGCGCGGTCCGCTACGGCAGTGCCGCGAGCAGGGCCGCCAGCGTCGCCGACCAGGCGCTCGTCGGCGGCGTTCCGTAGCCGACCACCAGGGCCTCCCGCCGCGGGAGCCGGGCGTCCGGGTGGGCGAAGAAGGACAGCGGCACCACCGCGAGGTCCTGCCAGGCCGCGGAGCGCAACGCGGCGGCCTCGGTCCCCGCCGGGAGGTCCAGCACCGCGTGCAGCCCCGCCGCGATGCCCGACACCGCCACCCGGCCGGAGACGGCCGCGACCAGCTCGTCCCGGCGGCGCCGGTACCGCAGCCGCATGCCGCGCACGTGCCGGTCGTACGCCCCCGACCTGATGAACTCCGCCAGCGTCAGCTGGTCCACCGCGCTCGACGTCCAGTCGGTCCGGCCCTTCGCCGCCACGACCTCGTCCAGCAGCCCCGGCGGCACCACCATCCACCCCATCCGCAGCCCCGGGGCGAGCGACTTGCTCGCCGTACCGAGGTAGACCACCCGGTCCGGGTCCAGGCCCTGCAAGGCGCCCACCGACTGGCCGTCGTAGCGGAACTCCCCGTCGTAGTCGTCCTCCACGATCAGTGCGCCGGTGCTGCGGGCCCAGTCGACCGCCGCCGCCCGGCGGGCGGGGGTCAGCGCCGCCCCGGTGGGGAACTGGTGCGCCGG
Organism: Streptomyces roseus; assembly: GCF_001044425.1. GTDB lineage: Bacteria > Actinomycetota > Actinomycetes > Streptomycetales > Streptomycetaceae > Streptomyces > Streptomyces roseus. The sequence goes on along the minus strand of NZ_LFML01000011.1, from coordinate 2,162 downwards.
CGTCAGCAGCACCGCCCCGGCGCCCGCGCCCACCGGCCCCGCGAGGTCCTGCGTCCGCGCCCCCGCGTCGTCCACCGCCAGCGGACGGGTCCGCAGCCCCGCCTCCGCGAGCGAGTCCCGGTGGTGGTGGAGGCCGTACCCCTCCACCACCACGTCCCGTACCCGGCGCGCCCGCAACACCCCCGCCAGCAGCATCAGCGCGTGCGCGAACCCCGCGCACAACACGATCCGCTCCGGGTCCGCGTAGACTCCGCGCGCCCGCGCCAGGTACCCGGCCAGCGCCTCCCGCAGCTCCACCCGGCCGCGCGCGTCGACCGCGTACCCGAAGGCCTCGTTCGGCGCCTGCGCCAGCGCCCGCCGGGCTGCCGTCAGCCAGGCGGCGCGGGGAAAGGCGCCCAGGTCCGGGGTGCCGGGCACCAGGCTGTACGCGTGCCGCCGCGGCGCGGGGTGGCGCAGGCGGGCGGAGCCCGCGGGCCGCAGCGGCCGGGCCCGCTGCGCCACCCGGGTGCCCGAGCCCTGGCGGGCCGTCAGCCAGCCCTCGGCGACGAGCTCGGCGTACGCCTCCGCGACCGTGTTTCGCGCGATCCCGAGGTCCGCGGCGAACGTGCGCGAGGAGGGCAGCCGGGTGCCGGGCGCCAGTCGCCCGCTGCGTGCGGCCTCGCGCAGCGCCTCGACCAGCCCGGCGCGCAGACCGCGCCCGCCGGAGAGGTCCAGATGCAGGTCAGCACCGAAACCGGAACCCGGTCCGCCGACCGCTTCCGCCGCCTCGTCACCGGAAATGGCCCAAGGATCCGTCATGGATATGGACCATACGGGCGGGCCGCCTGCTTCCTAAAGTTGGACACATGACCACCACGTACGCAGACACCACCGCACACGCACCCGAGCACACCCCCCGCATGGGCTGGGCCAAGCACGCCCCCGAGGTCTACAAGGCGATCGTCGGCCTGGAGATGGCCGCGAGGAAGGGCCTGGACCCGGCCCTGGTCGAGCTGGTCAAGATCCGCGCCTCGCAGCTCAACCACTGCGCGTTCTGCCTGGACATGCACACCAAGGACGCCATCGCCGGCGGCGAGACCGTCGAGCGGATCGTCCAGCTCACCGCGCTGGAGGAGTCGCGCCACTTCTACACCGAGAAGGAAGTGGCCGCGCTCGAACTGACCGAGGCCGTGACCGTCCTGACCGAGGGGTTCGTTCCCGACGAGGTGTACGAGAAGGCCGCGAAGCACTTCGAGGAGAAGGAACTCTCCCACTTGATCGCCATCATCGCGACGATCAACGTCTGGAACCGCTTCGCCGTCACCACGCGCATGGTCCCGGGCCACTACACGCCGGGCATGTTCAAGTAGGCCCGGCGCCGGACCGCCGCGCCGGTCCGGCCGGACGCTTCAGTCCGGCCGGAACGAGCCCAGGGCCGCCGCCATGCGCGTGCGGACGGCCTTGGTCTCGGCGACCGGGCCGAAGCCCATGAGCACCCAGCGGCTGCCGTCGGAGGCGACGGTCAGCCGCCCGATGGCGTGCGCGGTCCCGTTCGTCTCCCCGTCGGGAAGCTCGTACACGATCTCGCAGCCGGTGGTGTCCGTCGCTCCGAGCGAGAGCCGCCGGTAGCCGTCCCGGGAGCTGAGCCCCTTGGTGTCCTCGATCAGGACCTCGCACGCGTTGTCGGAGCCGCCGGTGACCCGGTAGACCTGGAGCAGGCGGCCCCGGCCCTGCTCGGGGCGGAACACCGTGCCGATCGTGCCCCCGCTCTCGGACGCGCTGAGCTGCCAGTCGTCCGGCACCGCGACCCGGAAGCCGGCTCCGGCGCTGCGCAGCACCTTGTACCCGTCCGGCACCTGCGCGGAATCCCCCGTCAGGTACGAGGCGCCCCAGACGGCCCCGCCCACGGCCGCGGCGACGCCGAGCGCGATGCCCAGCCGGCGCGGCCACCGGCGCGCGGTGCGCCGCGCGGGCGGGCCGCTGCGGGGTGCCGGGTCGGCCGGAGCGGCCCACGGGTTCGGCGGCTCGGTGTCCGCGGGTTCGGCAGCAGGGAGTTCGGCGGCCCGCGGCTCGGTGCCCGCGGGCTCGGCGGCCGGCGGCTCGGTGCCCGGCGGCTCGGCGCCCGGCGCGTAGGCGGGCTTCGGCGGGAGGTCCGGGCGCCCCGGCCCCGGCCCCTCACGCCC
>NZ_LFML01000115.1 GCF_001044425.1 Streptomyces roseus | reverse complement strand
TCCGCACCGCGCCGGGAGCCGTGGCCCGGTACAGCCGGCGCAGGGCGCGGGCGAGTTTGGCCGGGCCGCGCATCGGGGGGACCGGGCCGGGCAGCCGGTGCAGGGGGACCTGGTGCAGGGCCGCCAGCAGCCGCCCGGCCGCCTCCCAGGGCGCGTCCTCGGGCCGCTCCGGGTCGACCGGGGCCCCGTACGGCCACAGGGAGACCGGCCGGCCCCCGAGGTCGCCGACCTCGGGACGGAGCGGGGCCAGCAGCACCCCGGCCAGCGCCTCGTCGGCGGCGATCCGCATCCGCACGGCCAGGTCCGCGCGGTCGCTGTCCCCGGCGTGCGCCTTGGCGACGATCTCGCCGCAGCGCACGACGGTCCCGTCCTCCCGTTCGGCGAGCAGCTCGTACGGGGCGCCCCGCTCCCCCGCGCCGGCGTACGCCGCGAGGGCGGCGGGCAGTGGCTGCTGGTTCATCGCGGCTCCACGGCTCCCGTCGCTGGCTTCCCGGAAGCAGATTACGGAACCCCGGGGCCGCGTGGAGCGGCGGACGGCCGCGTGGGAGGACATGAGAAAGGGTGCTGCCCGTCCGACTCCCCAGTCGTACGGGCAGCACCCTTCACCTGCCGTCCGTCGCGCCCCCGTCCCCACGGGGTGCGACAGGCCGATGTCCCGGTCCGGGCCGCTCTCCCGGACCTGGGGCGCCGCTCAGCGCCCCAGCATCACGCCCACGGACGACGCCTGTGCCGCCACCTGGTCGAATCCTCCGAAGAGGAAGAGCAGGAGGGCGGCCAGGGGGAGCACCATGGCCGCGGCCACCAGTGGGTGGCGCGTGCCGGACTCGTGGCCGTTGAACGCGAATGCCTTGCGTCCGTGCCGCGCGGTGTCCGCCATGGTCCTCTCCCTGTCGGTTGCAGCGGCGGGCTTGTGACCTCGGGGGACGAGTGCTCCACCCGCCGCTTGTCCTCAACACTAGGTGCGGCGCGGATACCCGGCGTCCTGCCTTCGTACCCTTTGACAGGCCTCCAAGAGGATGACGGACCGCGACGCGTGTACTCCCCTGGGTGGAGACCGCTCCCCCGTTGTGAGGGTCATCCCGGAGGGGATGACCGGAGGGTAGTGAGTTCTCTCACTTCCGTCACTCCCCGCGCATGCGTGTCCGCCGACGGGGTAGACACAAGATCACCCCGCGCCGCCCGGCCGGCGCCCGCGCCGCGGGCGGCCGCACGCCCCGCGCACGACCCCCGCCGGATGCCCAATCCCCTTGGCGCGAGGGCCGTTTGGCCGTACCGACAAGTGCCGTACGGGCAGGGGTCCGTGTGGGTGAGGGACCCTCAAGTGGGTTGCCCCGCACTGACAATCGAATCTTCCGGCGAGGGCGCGGCCTCTGAGCGCTCGTGGCGGATGGTCCGTAAGCTGTGGCACGTCAACAGGACGACCGGTCAGCGGGGTGGACATGGCGATGATGCGGCTCCGGCGCGAGGACCCGCGTGTCGTCGGCTCGTTCAGGCTGCACCGACGGCTCGGTGCCGGCGGCATGGGCGTGGTCTACCTGGGGTCGGACCGGCGCGGCCAGCGGGTCGCGCTCAAGGTGATCCGGCCCGACCTGGCCGAGGACCAGGAGTTCCGCTCGCGCTTCGCGCGCGAGGTGTCCGCCGCCCGGCGCATCCGCGGCGGGTGCACGGCGCGTCTGGTGGCCGCGGACCTGGAGGCGGAGCGCCCGTGGTTCGCCACGCAGTACGTGCCCGGCCCGTCCCTGCACGACAAGGTGGCCGAGGAGGGTCCGCTCACGGCCGCGCAGATCGCCGCCATCGGGGCCGCGCTCTCCGAGGGACTGGTGGCCGTGCACGAGGCGGGGGTCGTCCACCGCGACCTCAAGCCCTCGAACATTCTCCTGTCCCCCAAGGGCCCCCGGATCATCGACTTCGGGATCGCCTGGGCCACCGGCGCGAGCACGCTCACGCACGTGGGCACGGCCGTGGGCTCCCCCGGCTTCCTCGCCCCCGAACAGGTGCGCGGGGCCGCCGTCACCCCGGCGACCGACGTGTTCGCGCTGGGGGCCACCCTCGCCTACGCGTCGACCGCCGACTCGCCCTTCGGACACGGCAGTTCCGAGGTCATGCTGTACCGCGTGGTGCACGAGGAGCCGCATCTGATCGGGGTCCCGGACGCGCTGGCGCCCCTCGTACAGGCCTGTCTGGCCAAGGATCCGGAGGACCGGCCCACCACCCTCCAGCTGTCGATGCGGCTGAAGGAGATCGCGGCCCGCGAGGCGCAGGGGCTCTCCGACGGGCGCCCGCCGGCGCAGCGCGCGCGGGGCGCCGAGCGGCCGACGGGCCGGCTGCCCGACGCGTACGCGGACCAGCGCACGGAGCGGCGTACGGGCGGCATCCCCGCGCCCCAGGGACCCGAGCAGGGTCACGGGCACGGCCAGGGGCAGGGCGGCGGCCCGAACAGCGGTGGGCACGCGCGGCCCTCGAACTCCCGGCCCTCGTCCCCGCGGCCCCCGTCCTCGCGGAACCCGGGCGGCCCGTCGTCGCGTCCGACGGCCGGTCGCACGGGCGGACGCCAGGCCCCCCGGACGACGGGAGCGGGCCGGCGCCCCTCGCGGCCGGACCCGCGGCTGATGCGGCAGCGCCTGATCGTGTTCGTCGTCGTGACGCTGATCGTGGCGCTGGGCATCGCCGCCGCCCAGAAGTTCTAGAGCTCCGGGGCGGCCTGGGCCCGGGGTGGGCGGGTCGCGTAGAAGGCCACCGCCGAGGCCGCGGCCACGTTCAGGGAGTCGATCCCCTCCGCCATCGGGATCCGTACCCACTCGTCGGCCGCGCGCAGCGCGTACGTGGACAGGCCGTGCCCCTCGGAGCCGAGCATGATCGCCGAGCGTTCGAAGCGCTCCGGCGGCACCTGGTCCAGGGGCGTGGCCTTCTCGCTCGGCGTCATCGCCAGGATCCGGTAGCCCGCCTCGCGGACCTTCTCCAGGTCGGCGGGCCACTGCTCCAGGCGCGCGTACGGGACGGAGAACACCGAGCCCATCGAGACCTTGATGGCGCGCCGGTAGAGGGGGTCCGCGCAGTCCGGGGAGAGCAGTATCGCGCTGATGCCGAGGGCCGCGGCGCTGCGGAAGGCGGCGCCCAGGTTGGCGTGGTCGACGAAGCCCTCGAAGACGGCGATGCGGTGGCCCGCCTCCGCCGCCTCGGCCGCGAGCAGCTCGTCCGCCGCCGGCAGCGGCTTGCGCTGCATCGAGGCGAGGGCTCCGCGGTGCACGTGGTAGCCGGTGACGCGTTCGGCGAGCTCGGGGGTGACGGCGTAGACCGGCGCCGGGAGCTCGTCGATGACGTCGCGCATGACGTCGACCCACTTGGCGGAGAGCAGCATCGAGCGCATCTCGTACCCGGCGTCCTTGGCACGTCTGATGACCTTCTCGCCCTCGGCGATGAACAGGCCTTCCGCGGGCTCGCGCCGGCGCCGGAGTTCGACGTCGGTCAGGCCCGTGTAGTCGCGCAGACGCGGGTCGTCGGGGTCTTCGACGGTGATGAGATCAGCCACAGGGTGATACTGCCTTGTCCGGGGTGAGGTGCCAACGGCCGTGCGGGCCGCGGGGGTTTCAGGCGGCGGGCGCGGCGGGGGCCGCGACGGTGACGACCTCGCCGATCACGATGACCGCGGGCGGGCGGATCTCCGCCGCCCGTACGGTCTCGCCGACGGTGGCGAGGGTGGCGTCCACGCGCCGCTGGGTGGCCGTGGTGCCCTCCTGGACGACCGCGACGGGGGTGCCGGCGGGGCGGCCGTGGCGCACCAGGGCCTCGGCGATCAGGCCGATCTTGTCCACGCCCATGAGGATCACCAGGGTGCCGGTGAGCTTGGCGAGGGAGGCCCAGTCCACCAGGGAGCGCGGGTCGTCGGGGCCGACGTGGCCGCTGACCACCGTGAACTCGTGCGCCACCCCGCGGTGGGTGACCGGGATGCCGACGGCGCCGGGCACCGAGATGGAGCTGGAGATGCCGGGGACGACGGTGCAGGGGATGCCGGCCTCGGCGAGGGCCTGGAGTTCCTCCATGCCGCGGCCGAAGACGTACGGGTCGCCGCCCTTGAGCCGGACCACGGCCTTGCCGGCCTTGGCGTGCTCGATCAGGGCGTTGTTGATGGCCTCCTGGGCCATGTAGCGGCCGTACGGGATCTTCGCGGCGTCGATGACCTCGACGTGCGGCGGGAGTTCGTCGAGGAGGTCGCGCGGGCCGAGCCGGTCGGCGATGACCACGTCGGCCTCGGCGAGGAGGCGGCGCCCGCGGACGGTGATCAGGTCGGGGTCGCCGGGGCCGCCGCCGACGAGGGCGACGCCGGGCGTGCGGGGGCGGTTCCTGGTGAGGGAGCCGTCGCGCAGCCCCTCGACGACCGCGTCGCGGACGGCGGCGGAGCGGCGGGGGTCGTTGCCGCTCAGGACGGCGACGGTGACGCCCTCGACGCGGCCGGTGGCCGGGGTCCAGGCGGTGGCCGCCTCGGCGTCGTCGGCGCGCACGCACCAGACGCGGCGGCGCTCGGCCTCGGCGGAGGCGGCGTCGTTGGCGGTCCGGTCGCGGGTCGCGATCAGCGCGTACCAGGCACCCTCCAGGTCGCCGTCCTGGTAGCGGCGGCGCTCCCAGCGGATCTCGCCGGTCTCCGCCATGGCGTCCACGGAGGGCGTGGCCGAGGGCGAGACGAGCAGGACGTCGGCGCCGGCCGCGACGAGCGCGGGGAGCCTGCGCTGGGCGACCTGGCCGCCGCCGATGACGACGACGCGGCGGCCGGCGAGACGGAGTCCTACGGGGTAGGCGGAGTGTTCGGCCATTGCGGTGCGGCTCCCGGTGCGGCGGTATGTGCAGGCCGCTGCTGCGCTGGAGCGGCTTTGGGTGTGACGTGCGGTTTTGCTGTCCGGGTCCACGATACGACCCGGCACGTCCGCCGCTGCGCGGGGCCTTTCGCCACTCGCCCCGCGCAGCGGGCCCCGGCTACTTCTCGGTGACTCCGGCCGAGTCGAAGGTGGCGACCTCGTGCATCGCGCGGGCCGCGCTCTGGACCAGCGGGAGGGCCAGCAGGGCGCCCGTGCCCTCGCCGAGGCGCAGGTCCAGGTCGACCAGCGGACGCAGGCCCAGCTTGTTCAGGGCCGCCACGTGGCCCGGCTCGGCGCTGCGGTGGCCCGCGATGCACGCCGAGAGGGACTCCGGGGCGATGGCCCGGGCCACCAGGGCCGCGGCTCCCGCGCTGACGCCGTCCAGGATCACGGGGGTGCGCAGCGAGGCGCCGCCGAGGAGCAGGCCGACGATGGCCGCGTGCTCCAGGCCGCCGATGGCCGCGAGGACGCCGATCGGGTCCGCCGGGTCCGGCTGGTGGAGCTCCAGTGCGCGGCGTACGACCTCGACCTTGCGGGCGTGGGTCTCGTCGTTGATGCCGGTGCCCCGGCCGGTGACCTCCGCCGGGTCGACCCCGGTGAAGACCGAGATCAGGGCCGCCGACACGGTCGTGTTGGCGATGCCCATCTCGCCGGTCAGCAGGGCCTTGTTGCCCGCCGCGACGAGGTCGCGGGCCGTCTCGATGCCCACCTCGATGGCCGCGACGGCCTCCTCGCGGGTCATCGCCGGGCCCGTGGAGAGATCGGCGGTGCCCGGACGGACCTTGCGCGGGAGCAGGCCGGGGGTGGCGGGGAGGTCCCCGGCCACGCCGACGTCGATCACGCAGACCTCGGCGCCCACCTGGTTGGCGAAGGCGTTGCAGACCGCGCCGCCGCCCAGGAAGTTCGCCACCATCTGCGTGGTGACCTCCTGGGGCCAGGGGGTGACGCCCTGGGCGTGCACCCCGTGGTCGCCCGCGAAGATCGCGACCGCGGCCGGCTCCGGGATCGGCGGCGGGCAGACCCGGGAGAGGCCGGACAGCTGTGCGGAGATGATTTCGAGCATGCCCAGGGCGCCGGCGGGCTTGGTCATGCGCTTCTGGCGTTCCCACGCCTCGCCCAGCGCCTTCGCGTCGAGCGGGCGGATGCCGGCGACGGTCTCCGAGAGCAGGTCGTGCGGCGCCTCGCCGGGCAGCGCGCGCCGCCCGTACGTCTCCTCGTGCACCACCCAGGCGAGCGGCCGGCGCTGCGACCAGCCGGCCTGCGCCAGCTCGGGCTCCTCCGGGAACTCGTCCACGTAGCCGACGCACAGGTAGGCGACGACTTCCAGGTGCTCCGGCAGTCCGAGTTCGCGGACCATCTCGCGCTCGTCGAAGAAGCTGACCCAGCCGACGCCGAGGCCTTCGGCGCGCGCGGCGAGCCAGAGGTTCTCGACGGCGAGGGCCGAGGAGTACGGGGCCATCTGCGGCTGGGTGTGGCGGCCGAGGGTGTGGCGGCCGCCGCGGGTGGGGTCGGCGGTGACGACGATGTTCACCGGGGTGTCGAGGATGGCCTCGATCTTGAGTTCCTTGAACTGCTTGGCCCGGCCCTTGGGGAGCGACTTCGCGTAGGCCTCGCGCTGGCGCTGGGCGAGCTCGTGCATGGTCCGGCGGGTCTCGGCCGAACGGATGACGACGAAGTCCCAGGGCTGGGAGTGGCCCACGCTCGGCGCGTGGTGCGCGGCCTCCAGGACGCGCAGGAGCACCTCGTGCGGGATCGGGTCGGTGCGGAAGCCGTTGCGGATGTCGCGGCGCTCGCGCATGACGCGCAGCACGGCCTCGCGCTCGGCGTCCGCGTACGCGGGGGCGGCCTCGCCCGGGTGGGACTCGACCGCGGGTGCGAGGGGGACGAACTGCTCGGGCGCGGCCTCGGCGGCGGCCTCGGCCACCGGCTCGGCGGCCGGTACGGCGACCGGCTCGGGCTCCGGCGCGGCGGGCGGCTCCGGGGCGGCTTCGGCCGCCGCTCCGGGATCCGCTGCCACGGCCTCGGCCTCGGCCGCCGGGGCGGCCTCCGGTACGGGCTCCACGGCGACGGGGGCCTCGGGGGCGGCCGCTTCGGCGGCTTCGGCGGGCTCGGGCGCCTCAGGGGCCTTCACCATCGCTGCCGCGGGCTCCGGCGCGGCCTCGGCCACGAGGGGCTCGGGCTCCGCGGCGGGCGCCGCCGGGGCCTGTACGGGCTCCGCGGCGACGGGCTCGTCGGCGACGGGCTCCGGCGACGGCTCGGCGGCGGGCACGACCTGCTCGGGCTGCGGCACGGCGGCCGGCTCCGGCTGGGGCGCCTCCGGGG
>NZ_LFML01000114.1 GCF_001044425.1 Streptomyces roseus | reverse complement strand
CGGCGGTGACGTCGGCGGCGGGCGCAGCGTGGGGGCCGGGCGCGGCGTGCGGAGCGGGTGCGACGTGGGGGCCGGGCGCGACGTGTGGAGCGGGCGCTGCGGGTGCGGAGGGCGCGCCGGCCGGGGTGCCCGCGGTGGGCGCGTCCGTGGTGGGCGCGTCCGCGGTCCGGACGGTCGTGGAGTCGGTCCGGGCCCCGGTCGTGGCGTCCGGCGCGGGAGCGGAGTGGCGCCGGGCTGCCGCGGGGCGGTTCCGCTGGTGCGGGATGGCCGGTATGCCGTCCATCAGTCGTCCCCCCTGCCTTCCGTCGGTGTAAGGGCCAGTCTGCCCTGTCTTGCGCCCACCCGTCAGCCCGTGTCGGACCGATCACTCCCCAACTAGCTGACGGTTCGTCAGATCGGCGCTACCGTAGTCCGCATGGAGACCTTCCCGAAGATCATCTCGGTGGACGACCACACGGTTGAACCTCCCCATGTCTGGCGGGACCGGCTCCCGTCCAAATACCAGGACACCGGTCCCCGGATCGTCCGCGCCCCCCTGAAGGAAATGACCTTCCTCGGCGGCAGGTTCGCGCCGGTCATGGGGGCCAAGGGCGACGACGGTCCGATTGGCGACTGGTGGGTGTACGAGGACCTGCACCGACCCCTCACCCGCCTCGACACCGCCGTGGGCTACGACCGCGACGAGATCAAGCTCGAGGTCATCACGTACGAGCAGATGCGCCCGGGCTCCTTCTCGGTTCCCGAACGCCTCGCCGACATGGACGTCAACCACGTCCAGTCGGCGCTCTGCTTCCCCACCTTCCCGCGCTTCTGCGGCCAGACCTTCACCGAGGCCAAGGACCGCGAGCTCGGGCTTCTCGGCGTGCGGGCGTACAACGACTGGATGGTGGAGGAGTGGTGCGGCCCCCAGGCGCGCGGCCGCCTGATCCCCCTCACCCTCATCCCGCTCTGGGACGCCCACCTGGCCGCCGCCGAGGTCCGCCGCAACGCGGCGCGCGGCGTGCGCGCGGTCGCCTTCTCGGAGATACCGCCGCACCTGGGGCTCCCCTCGATCCACACCGACGCGTGGGACCCCTTCCTCCAGGCGTGCGACGAGACCGGCACGGTCATCGCGATGCACATCGGCTCCTCGTCGCGCATGCCGTCGACCTCGGCGGACGCCCCGCCCGCGGTCGGTTCCACCATCACCTTCGCCAACTGCTGCTTCTCGATGGTCGACTGGCTGATGAGCGGCAAGTTCGAGCGCTTCCCGAACCTCAGGATCATGTACGCGGAGGGCCAGATCGGCTGGATCCCGTACATCCTGGAGCGCGCGAACGTCGTGTGGGAGGAGAACCGCGCCTGGGGCGGGGTCGCGGACAAGGTGCACCGCCCGCCGTCGGAGCTCTTCGCGGAGCACGTCTTCGGCTGCTTCTTCGACGACCCGTTCGGTCTGCGGAACCTGGACTCGATCGGCGTCGCGAACGTCCTCTACGAGACGGACTACCCGCACTCGGACTCGACGTGGCCGAAGTCGCGCGAGGTGGGGGAGGCGCAGATGTCCCACCTGGCGCCGGACGTGGTGGACCGCATCGTGCGCGGCAACGCCATCGACCTGCTGGGGCTGACGGCCGAAGGGCTGTGGGCGGGGGCGTAGGCGGGTCGGCCGGCGGGCGGGCCGGCGGGAGGCCGGAGGTCCCCTTGCGGCGAAGGTGAAAAACAAGGCATGCTTCGCCGGAGCAAAGTGGGAGGGGCGGTGACGGTGGACAAGCGGACCGTGGTGACCGGGGTGTTGTGTGCGGTGGCGGCGCTGGGCGCGTCCGCCGCCATGACGAAGGTGGTGCCGGCTGCGGAGGGCCGGTCGGAGGCACCCGCCGGGGCGGCGGCTCCGGCGAAGCCCTCGCCGAGCCAATCTTCGCGATCGCAAGCTGCGAAGCAACCTCAGCTGACCACCTCGGCGGTGCCCCGTCCGGGCAGTCCCGCGGCCTTCACCGGCGCCCTGTTCGAGGGCGGCGTACAGGGTGACCACTTCTGCACCGCCACCGTGGTGCACAGCCCGGGCAAGAACATGATCGTCACCGCGGGCCACTGCCTGCTCGCCGGGAAGCACGGCGACGCGGGGGCCGTCTTCGCACCCGCGTACGCGAACGGCGGCGCCCCGTACGGCGCCTGGAGTATCGAGGAGGTCTTCGAGGACACCCGCTGGTCCGAGGGCTCCGACGACGACTACGACCTCGCCTTCGCCCGCCTCGCCCCGGACGCCTCGGGCCGCAACATCGAGGACGTCACGGGCGCCGCGACCCTGGACACCACGGGCCGCTCGGGCGAGGAGATCACCGTCACCGGATACCCGGCGGACCGCAAGGTCCCGCGCACGTGCACGGCGTCGGCGATCCGCGAGACCCCGACCGAGCAGCGTTTCGACTGCGCGGACTTCCCGGGCGGCACGAGCGGCAGCGCCTGGCTCGCCAAGGACGGCAAGATCATCGGGATCCTGACGGGCGGGGACACGGACGACGTCTCGACGAGCACGATCCTGGGCGAGTACGCGGCGACCCTGTACGCGAAGGCCACGGCGGGGCGCTGACCCACCGGCCCACCCGCGGTGCGCGAGCCGTGCCGGGTGCTCGCCATCGCGTCCGTCCCCGGCTCCGGGGCGGACGCGCCCGTGTTTCCCGGCCGCCCACGGCCGCGGAACCTTGGTGCGCGCCGAACTGACGGGTCGTCGGTGATGTCGGTTCCGGTTGGGTACGATGGCGCGCAGCCGTAAACAATCGGCCATTCAACCGCTCGAAGGACTGGATCGGTGTCACCTGGCACGGCGCCCGCAAGGCGGCGGGAGTGCGGCCGCTCTGCGGTCGGGACGGGCGCCGCGGCAGCTGTGGACGGACGGCGCCGGCCCCCCGGCCGCGCCGGGCGCGGGGCGGCCTGCCGTCGGGGAAGCCGGTCCGCGCGTCGCCCGTTGGGCCGGATAGGCGGTCTTCGCCATCCGGTTGTGTCTCTCGTCGGTTCCGGCAAGCAGAATGCTTTTGGCGCTTGACGTGGCCCCGCATCTCTGTCTGAGTCCGTGTAGTTGGAGGTAAAACCGCCCATGGCGGCGAACGGAAGCCCCACCGTCAGAAGGCTCCGGCTGGGCGCGGAACTGCGGCGCTTGCGTCGGGCCTCGGGAATGACGTCCCACCAGGTCGCGAGTCTGCTGCTGGTGTCCCAGTCGAAGATCAGCCTGTTGGAGACGGGGCGTCGCGCCATCAACCCCCGCGACGTGCGCGACCTGTGTGAACTCTACGGTGTCACCGACCAGTCGTTCGTCGCCTCACTGATGCGGATGGCGAAGGAGTCCGGCCGGCAGGGCTGGTGGGTCGCCTACGGCGACGTGCCCTACGGAGTGTTCGTCGGAATGGAGACGGAGGCCGTCTCCATCCACTCGTACGAGCCACTGGTGATGCCCGGTCTGCTGCAGACCCCCGCCTACGCGGAGGCGGTCATCGGGGAGACGAACCCCCACATCACGGCCGAACAGGCCGCCGTCCGCCTCGAAGTGCGGCTACGCCGCCAGCACCGCGCCCACCACCCCGCCCGGCCCTTCCGTTTATGGGTCGTCCTGGACGAATCGGCGTTACACCGCACCGTCGGCACCGCCGACGTCATGCGGGAGCAGCTCGAATTCCTGGACCGCATCAGCGCCCAGCCGCACATCACCGTGCAGATCCTCCCGCACGCCGCGGGAGCCCACCCGGGTCTCTCGGGGCAGTTCTCCATCCTCACGTTCTCCGACAACGACGCGGGAGTCGTGTACCTGGAGCGTTTCACCAGCGATCTCTACCTGGAGAAGCCCGCGGACCGTCAGCCCTACCACTTCATGTACGACCACCTCCAAGCACAGGCACTCGCACCCGAACAGAGCCGTCAGTTCATCCGCGACACCGTGCGCATCCACGCGTGACCTTCCGGGGCGGCCGGCAGGGCCGACGCTCAGCTGTGAGCCCCGCCCCGCCAGCCGGCCAGGGCTCCGCAGGCTGAACACGCCGCACCGCCGTCGGCCTCTCGCACCGGCGCAGGGCCGTCCTGGACCTCGTGCTGGAAGAGCCAGGGGGCATTCGCGTTCCGCTCCAGGACATGTTTGAAGTGCTGCTGGCGCCTCAGCTCGATGACGTCCTTGTGCCGCATCCGGCCCACCCCCGACGACGCCATCGCGCTCCAGAACGCGCCCAGTACCGCACAGATCAGCACGAGCCTCATCAACATGTCCACAGCAGGTCCCTTCCGGTGCCGGGTGCGCGCGTCGAGGGCCCGCACGTGAGCCCCCGGCGACATCTCCACATAACGCAGCGGCATATGCAGAGTTATGCTCCGCGCTCTCATTGCAGCCATGTGCAGCACCCTGTCGGGTTGCAGTAATTTCCTATTGGCGTGCGGCGGCCCGATCTCCGGGACGGGCGGGCGAAAGTGCGCGGATCCGACAGCACGGCGATCTCGCCACCCCCACACGGGCGACACCGAAACCCTCGGGAGAGGGCCCCGGTCCACGCACCGGGTCCCCGCCGATCCGCCGCGTTCCGCTTCGGTGCACTCCTCGCCATCACCGCTCTGAGCTGCGGTGGATCCCGGTCCGGGCGGTTCGCCGCGAGGGCGGGGACGGCGAAAGGAAACGGTCCCCGCGCGTGCGCCGCGCCATCATCACCCGCATGGCTCACACCCCGCCCGGCGCCGGAAGCGTTGGTTGGACTATGACAACAGCAAACCTCGGTGCAATCTTCCATCGGCATTCAGACGACGAGGACGTTCCCCCTCGTTCAGGGGGCGCCAGAATGGGCAAGTGGACTTTCACGCCGGCCCCATCGGACCGGGCCCAGGGTGAGACCGCGGCTCTCCACCATGAAGGTCTGAAAATCGATCTGAATTACTCGTCCTCGATCTTCGAGGATTTCCTGGAAGCGATGAGCTCGATCCGCCACGAGTTCAACCGGCGCTCGCACGGCGCGGCCCTACCCGCCACCTGCGGCACCGACGGCCGATCGAGGCAGGATTCCCTTGTATGAACCATATGGTCATCACGACTGGACCGGCTTCCCCACCCAGCCGGACGTCCGCCCGTTCCGGACGCCGCCGGATCCCGAACCGCACATCGGCATGGGGTATTCGCCACTCGGGGTGGCCCAGGAGAACGGCACGTGGGATCCGGCGGAGGAGCTCGCCTGTCTGCTTCAGGGAAGCATGGGCGATCAGACGCAGTCCTTCGGCCGGGTCGTCCCCGATGAAGTGAACGACACCAGGAGCCGCACGGGACTGGTGGCCGGACAGCCGGGCATCCGGCAGCCGGAAGCCTCCGCGGGGCACCGCCGCCGGCCCGTACGGGCAAAGGCGCCGACAGTCGCCCTGATGCGCACGGGCAGCCTGTGCACCTCGGTGCTGGTCGCGCTCATCGCCGCCGTCGTGAGCATCTTCAGCGGGCTCGCGATCTGCGAAGCGCTACGCCACAGCGCCGTGCCCCACAGCGGCCACGACGTGGTCAGCTGGTGGCCGCTGCTGATCTACGGCCCCTGGATGGTCGCCTCGCTGTCCATCCTCAGGGCGGCCCTGCACCAGCGCCGCGCCGTCCACTCCTGGTCCATCGTCCTGCTGTTCTCGTCCCTCGCCACGCTCTTGTGCGTGGCTCAGGCACCCAGAACGCTCCCCGCCCAGGCCGCGGCGACCCTGCCCGCCATCGCCGCACTCGCCTGCTTCCAGCAACTCGTCCGCCAGATCACGCTCACCCGGCCGCCCCGTCAGCAGACGCCGCGCCACCGCAACTCCAGGCCCGCCCCGGCCCCCAGACTCCACTACGGGGCATGACGGTCACGTCCGGGCAGTCCCCGGACCGCGCCGTTCGGCCGACCGCACGCACCGCCCCGCCCCACGGGCGTTCGTCGGGTGCGGTCGAGGGCGGAGGAGGGAGACTGCGCCCCCGTGTGCGACACGGGCGACGCAGGCGGGACAGTCTCTGACCGCATGGAGAGCGTGGTCCTTCCCGAAATCCGCCGCAGTGATCGTTTTCATCTGAGGAACGACAACCGATTCCGATAAGTCACGGGCGGCCCGCAATCCGGTCGAGACGGCCCCCGCCCGGTACTGCCACGGCCCCCCTGCGCTCCCGCACCCCCCACTGAAAGAGGACAGCAACCATGGCGTACGAGCCTTCATACGCGGAACGGCTCCGGTACAAGCGGCTTCAGGACGCCGGCTACCAGGCGGGCCTGGAGGCCGTCACCAATCTCCAGGCAGCCCTCGCGCTGGCGGGAATGGTGCTCCCCTCGCTGGCCAACGACGGCCCCGTGGGCGCCCGCGGGTTCGTCCGGCTCGGCGGATGCAGCGTCGAGGTCGCCAACCGGCTCGCCGAAGTCATCGCGGCGGGCGCCCACGCCCTCCAGGAGCAGGGCATGTGAGCGTCCCCCGCACCTTGCCCAACGCCGGTCCGGCCCCAGGAGGTCCCTGCATGAAGTGGCGCGATTCCCCGCGCGTGCCGAAACCACGGGAGGCGCTCGACCCCTACCGCTTCCCCGGCATACGCGACTTGGAGGACACCGGGGGCGTGCCGGACGCCCGCCGCCGGGAGCCCTCGCCGATCCCGGAGCCGCAGGAGCGACCTCGCGACCGAACCGACGAAGCGCACCACCGGCGCCTTGAGCTGCACGCCGCACTGACCGCGGCCGGCATCCCGCCGCTCCCCGGAGACCTGCACGCCATCGAAGCCGTCTCCGCCCTGGACGAGGCCACCAACGCGGCCGTCCGGCGATGGGTCGCCGGCGGCCGGTGACTCACGTCGCCGTACGGCCCTGGCCGCCGACCATACCGAGGTGGACGGGCGCGCCCGGCGCGTCGGCCAGCAGCTCGGCGAGGAGCGGCGGCCACAGCGGCTCCCCGAGCGAGGCCAGGGCCGGCTGCGACAGCCAGCGCCAGTGCGCGTCGGGCGACTCGGGTACGGGGTCACGGCGCGGGCCGGTGGTGACGTAGATGTGCTCGTGCTGGCGTACGGGTATGCCCTGGTGGGTGAAGTCGTGCTCCCAGGTGCACAGCAGCCGCTGCGGCTCCAGGTCGGTCCACCCGGTCTCCTCGCGCAGCTCGCGCCGCACGCACTCCTCGGGGGTCTCCCCGGGATCGATCCCGCCGCCCGGCGGCAGCCAGTGGATCCCGACTTCGATGTTGTTCTCACGGAAGAGGAACACCGAACCGCTGGGGGAGAGGACGACAATCCGCGCTGCCTGCCGAGGAGTTCTCATCAGATCAGCGTACGACGAGACCGGTGGCGGGGCGTCGGTACGGAGGCGGGGACCTGCGAACTCGGGGCGGGGGAGGGGGAAAGGGCGGGGTGCCGGAGCCTGAGCTGCGGCCGGCCGGCATCAGAGGGAGTCCGGGGGTTTCCCGGCAGTCCACTGTCCTTCCGTGTCGGTCCGGGCCGTCAAGGGCGCTCCCTGCGGTCGCGTCGCTCCGCGATGTCGCTGCGCTCCACCCTTGACCGCCCGGCCCGCCCCGGAATGCCACAAGACTGCCGGGAAGCCCCCGAAGGAACGGTCAGGGGGGACGTGTTCCCACACGGGTGCGTCAGCGAAGCCGACCTCCCCACCCAGTCCAGCCAACCCCAGCCCACCGGCACCACCAGCCCCGGCCGGACCGGGGGACGCAGCGGACCGCCACACACTCCTCCCGTCTCAGCGTCCGACGACCGCCTGTGGCCGGGCATGACGACCTCGGAAAACATGGGGTGCTTCCAGCAGGGCCGTTGGTAGCTTGCCGGGGTGACCGACCAGCCCTGGAACTCCTACACGCGGGACCGGCTGTATGCAGGGTTTTCCTATCCGGTCGGCCGCTCCTTCATCGAGGGTCCGCTGCGTACCACCGGGCTCCATCTGGATTCGCTGCATCTCTCGTGCCCACAGCCTCGGGAGTGGGAGGAGCAGGGCGGGCTCTTGTTCGCCCGCTGGTTCGCCATGGACAGGAGGCCGGGTCTTGCCTTGCTGTACGTCGAGGCCGTCCCCTCCCACCAGCGGGCGCTGGTGGCCGGTCTGTTGCGGGACGATCTGCTGGAGCGAGCGTGTCGCTGGCTGCACCGGTTGGCCGCGGACCCCGTTTCCGGCTACGCGATGTCCAGTCGTGACTGGAGGGCGCGGCTGCACGAGGGCGAGGTCGTCGTGCAGGAGTCGCAGCGCTGACGGCCAAAACCGGGTGGCGTCACGCGGCGATGACGGCGCCCACGGCAGCTGCCATCGCTGCCGCCGCCGGCTGACCCACCGGGCCCCGGCACCGCATGGCGACAAACGAGCTGATCGCCGCGTGACGGCCTGTACTGCATCCGGTCGTGGGCGGCCTATGTCCAGCCACAGCCGGTCGCCGGATGCTGAGCCGAGACAAGCACGTAGCGATCCGTTGCGAAGGGGCGCGGGATGGGCAATCCGTCACCCTCTGGCTCGGGTTGGCCGGGGTTCGCCGCGCGCCCGGCCCTGACCGTGCTCGATGGTCCTGCCAAGGGGTGGCGGCCGCCCGGAGCGCACGTCGGGCGTCCTTGACATACCCGTTCCTGGTCATCAAACCCCCGTCCATTCCTTCGGGGGCTTCCCGGCCGTCTTATGGCATTCCGGGGCGGGCCGGGCAGTCAAGGGTGGCCGAAGGCCATCGCGAAGCGACGCGACCGCAGGGAGCGCCCTTG
>NZ_LFML01000113.1 GCF_001044425.1 Streptomyces roseus | reverse complement strand
GCGAGATGGACCACCGTGTCCACGGCGTGCTCGGCGAGCACCCGGGCGATGGACGACTGCCTGATGTCCGTACGGATGAACTCCGCCGGCCATGAAGTCGCCGAGCGCCCCGGCACGTTCGGGAGGCACGCGCACCCGTGTCCTGCCGGGTGGCGCCCGCGGGCAGGGCGGGGACGGGCGTCAGGGGGTGACCTCCCGGGGGAGGGCGTGGCCACGGAGCCAGGTGGCGAGCGCGGTGAAGTCCGCCGGGGTGAGGCCGAACCGCGGGTCCACGCGGTGCAGCAGGGCCCGGCCCGGGTGGTGCGCGCGGACCCATGTGCGGTCGACGGGGGCGATCTCGTCGTCCACCCAGACGAACGGGCGGCCGGCGGCGTACTCGACCAGGGGGCGGGTCTTCCAGTGGGTCCGCGCCCGGGGGTCCTCCTCGGACAGGTCGGGCCAGGCCACCACCGGCAGCTCCGGCAGTCCGATCCGCGGTGCGACCCACGCGTTCGCGTCGGCCATCCAGGTCGTGGCCCAGACCAGTTCGCACGGCAGAGCCAGGAGACGGGCTCCGAGAGCGGGATCGTGCCTCGCGAGGAGGGGGTTCGCCCCGGGGCGCGCCCCGTACGTCGGGTAGCCGTCGGGGAGGTCCCGGGAGGTGGCCCCGAACGGGATGAGCGGTCCGTCGATGTCGAGGAAGAGGACGGGAAGGGGCGCGGGGGCGGGTCGCCGCGTCGGGCTGGGCATGGCGGCACCGTAACCCCGGGGGTGGAACCGCGGGCCCCGCGATCCCCTCTTCCACGGCAGGAGGGGGATGAACATGATCATGACGAGAACGGCCGTGGCCGTGACGGCGGGGCGCGCGGTGGGGGTGGGGCTGCTGTGCGCCGTGCTGGCTGCCTGCGGTACGCGGCACGCCGGCGGGGAGGCCGCGGCGCCGCCGCCCGCGCCGGCGGCCCCGGCGAAGGAGACCTGCGGACTCGACCGCACGACGGGCGGCGCCGGCACGGGTCTCCCCGATCCCCCCACGGAGGAGCAGACGGGCAGCGCCTACGCCGGTCCGCCCACCGATGAGGAGACCGGTGGTTACGCGGGCCCGCCCACCGATGAGGAGACCGGCGGGTACGCAGGGCCGCCCACCGACGAGGAGACCGGCGGGTACGCGGGCCCGCCCACCGACCAGGAGACCGGCGGGTACGCGGGCCCGCCCACCGACCAGGAGAGCGGGAGCGGCCACGCCGGGCCGCCCACCGACGGGGACATCACCAACGGCGCCGGGCCCTGCGGCGGGGCCGGGTGGTTCGACATGACACGGGACTTCAACGCCTACTACGCCCAGCGGCGCACCCCGGCCGACACGCTCCTGCCCGAACGGGCCGTCGAGGAGGCCCGGGTGCGCAAGGGGCGGGACGCCGGGGAGGCGGTCGTCACCTTCTCCACGAGATCCGTCGGCAAGGGCCTGTGGGAGGACGGCCGTCGGATCGCGGACGTGTTCGTGTCGTGGCGGCGCGAGGTGTACCAGGACCACGGCACCGTGTCCGTCCGCACGGGCAAGGGAGAGGTCATCGCCACCTCGACCTGGTGAGGCGGGGGCGCGGACGCCGCCTCACGGCCACTGCGCGTCCCAGAACGCGCAGTGGTGTTCCGCCGGCCCGTTCACCGTGTGGATCCCGCCCGGTCCCGGCGCCAGCGACAGCACCCGTCCGGCCGCGTCGAACCGCGGCCATCCCGGCGGCCTGCCCGTGCGGGCGAATGCCGTCCAGTCGGCGGTCATCCGCCGCGAGAGCGCCCGCTGCGGGCCCGTCAGGGCGGCGTCCATCGTGAACAGGTAGGGCAGTTCGAGGCCGTGCGAGGCGCCGTACGGGAAGCCCGGCACCTCCGGCAGGCCCGTGAAGTTCGGCGCGTCCCGGTCGCTGAACCGGTACGCGTACACCGGCGCGTACCGGGCCATCGCCCGGCCGTCGCGCAGCGCCGGGCAGATGAACGAGGCGTCGGACAGGACGGCGGCGAAGGCCAGCGCGGGGGTCGGGTACGCCGCCACCGGGTACCGCGCCTCCACGGCCGGGACGGCCCCGGTGCCGAACGACTGCTCCACCCGCGCCCGGTAGGCGGCCGCGTCGGGGACGGGGAACGCCGCCAGGCTCTGCGCCAGGAAGATCCGCATCTCGTCCCGGTCGACGCCCTCGATCACCGGCACCCGGTGGAAGCGGCCGTGCTCCAGGGCCCGCCGGGGCTCCTCGGGCAGCAGGCGGTTGCGGCCGCCGTAGGAGACGAGCGAGAACCGCGTCATCAGCTCCGGCGTCGCGAGCGCCCTCGCGTCCTTGCCGCGCAGGCAGTCCAGTACGGCGCCCGGCTCGGTCCGGTCGCAGCCCAGCGCCGCGGCCGTCTCGACCCCGTCCGCGACCGTGCGCTCCTCGGGTACGAACGGCTCGTACCGGCCCGGCGTGGGCAGCACCGAGCGGGGCGGCATGGTGGTCGAGCAGGAGCCGCTCTGGAGGACTGCCCGCCGGAACAGGCCCGCCGAGGCCGGTGAGGTCAGGTGCGTGCAGATGGCGAGCCCGCCCGCCGACTCTCCGAACAGCGTCACGTCGGACGCGTCGCCTCCGAAGCGGACGGCGTTGGAGCGCACCCAGCGCAGCGCCGCCTGCTGGTCGGCGATGGCGAGGTCGGGAGCTCCGCCGAGCGCCGGATGCCCGAACAGGCCGAAGATCCCGAGCCGGTAGTTGACCGTGACGACCACGGCGCCGCCCTGGACGGCCAGTCGCTCCGCCCGGTACGCGTCACCCGCTCCGTTGAGGAAGCCGCCGCCGTGGAACCAGACCATGACCGGGCGTCCGCTCCCGCCCGGCCGAGGTGTGGTCACGTTCAGGTACAGGCAGTCCTCGGAGCCGCTCGGCCCGCCCGGCCCGATCGCCGGCAGCTGTACGCAGCGCGCTCCGGGCGCCCCGGCGTCGCGTACGCCCGTCCAGCGCGCGACGGGCTGCGGAAGCCGCCAGCGCAGCGGGCCGGTCGGCGGCGCGGCGAACGGGATCCCCTCGAAGGTCCGGTACGCGCCGTGCGCGGTGCCCCGCAGGGACCCCCGGTCGGTGTCCACCACGGGCCGGTCATCCGCAGCCGCGCCCGCCGCCGCCGGTCCGGCGCCGGGGGCGGCGGCGCCGACGGTGAGCATCAGGAGAGCGCACCACACGGCGCTCCGGCATCGTACGAAGCGCCCAGGGGACACCGGCGACCGCCTCTCGTCGTTTTCCGCCTCCGCCCCGCCCTCTTTCCCCCCGTACGCGCGATGTCGCTATCGGCGCTGCACGACACCCCGGACGTACGCGGCCTGTCCCGCGTGCTGGAGGTCGTCGGCGATGATGCTGACCAGCCGTGCCCCCAAGGTGACCGGCGGGTCCCAGCCCGTGTCGACCACGCGGTCCAGATCGGTGGCGGAGAGCCCCCCGACGAAGGCGGCGGTCCGCTCGTGGACGGCGTCGAAGTACCCGAGCAGCAGCTCGTCCGACTCGACCAGGACGGTCCCGGCCTGTTTGGCCGAGTGCCCGTAGCCGGTGGCACCGGCGGGCAGCGGCAGCGCGAACCGGGCGGACCACTCCTGCTCCGTCCAGACCTGCTCCAGGCCCGAAGCGTCCGCGACGTGGTCGTCCTGGACCCGGGTCAGGTGCCACACCAGCCAGGCGATCGAGTTCGCCTTCGGGTCGATCCGCGCGTTCAACTCCTCGGCCGAGAGCCCCTCGACCACCTCGTGCACCACCTCGTGGATGCGCCCGTACGCGTCGGACAGTGCCTCCGTGGCCTTCATGTGCCGCCTCCAGACGTGGTGTCGTCCCCCGTGACGTGCGACATCGGCCGGCGCCCGGGCGACCGGCCGATGGATGGACCCGCGCCGGGCTACATGGGATCCATGCCCCGGTCGTCGATCTTGTCTTCCTTCTCGCTCTGCTCCTGGAGCCGGCGGGCCTTCTCCTGGAGCCTGCGGCGCTCCTCCGGGTCGGCGGAGCGTTCGGCCGCCGTGTTCAGTTCCTGCGCCTTCTCGCGCAACTGCCGGACCCGGCCGCGGGATTCGCCTGCGCTCATGATCACTCCTCGGGTGTGGGGGTTAAGGAGACCCGATTCAGCGAAACAGCAGCCCCGCGCGGGCGCATCTCGAACCGCCCGGCGCGGTGACGGCCGCCGGAGTCGGCTCCCCCGTTTGCCCGCCCCGAATGGCGCAGCGGCGCCCGGTGCCGGTGAATGGTGACCGAGCGTGCGCTTCCCATGACGCACGTTGACCGGCGCGCGATGTGTAGACCCACGCGTCGGCGAACGGAGCTTTCCATGAACGACCCCATCACGCTCGCGGCGACGCAGGACGACGACCCCCGCGAGCTCCACGACCCCGACCCCACCGGTACGGCGACGGCGTCCCCGACGAGCACCGAGCCCGTACGGACCCTGCTGGAGACGGCGGGCACCTGTCGGCCCCTCCAGGAAGTGGCCGAACTGGTGACCCTCCTGGAGGAGACCGGCCAGAACCCCGGCCACGGCCACCAGACGCTGCGGGCGGCCGCCGTGGGGCGCCCGATCCAGGACGTGGCCCTGCTGGCCGGCATCCTCGGGACGGACGCGGACGCGGACACGGCGCACGAGCCGCCCTCGGACCCCGGCCCGGCACCCCGGAGCCCCGACCCCGAGCCGCGCGGCACGCTCTTCCGGTCTCCGAGACCGGCGCCGGCCGCCGAGCCGGCGCTCCCGGCCCGAGCGGCCCCGGCGCCTCCGGCGGCCTCCGTGCACCCTGCCGACCCGCCTGACCGGGCCGACCCGAAGGTCCCGGCCGTTCCGTCCGTGCACCCGGCCCGCCCGCCGCGGTCCGGCCGCCCGGCCCGGATCCCCGCGGACTCCCACGGAGCAGCGGCACGGTACGGACGAGGCGCCGGGCGACGGCCCGAGCCCCCGGCGGGGGAACCGTTCGACGCCCCGTACGACGACGAGCGGTACGAGTCCGCGGAGTACCGCCGCGGGTACGGGCGCGGCCCGGACGGCAAGCGGGGCGCGGCCCCCGCCGGCCCGCTGCGCCACCCGCTGCGGTGGCCGGTGGCCGCGGCGCTGCTGCTCTGCGGTGCCCTGCACCTGCCGAGCGATGTGACGGCCCTGTCGTCGCAGACACCGACCGCGATCGCCGCGCTCCTCGCCACCGTGGTGTGCATCGGGCTCGGCGCGCTGATCGCGGTGCGCGACACCGCCGGGGTGTGGCGGGCCGGCGCCGTGGGCGC
>NZ_LFML01000112.1 GCF_001044425.1 Streptomyces roseus | reverse complement strand
CGCCGCCCGCCCCTCAGGCCCGCGCAGGAGGGGCGGCGCCCGCGTGCCCGCGGGCGGGGCCGGGCGTCACCCGGTCACGCCGGCGGCGTGACCGGCGGCATGGGGACGCCCATGATCTCCCGCGAGTGCAGGTTCGGCACGAGCCCGAGCCGCCACGCCTGCCAGCCCTCGGCCGGGTCCACCCCGCGCCCCAGCACCACCGCGTAGGCGTCCAGCCCGTCCTCCAGACGCCCGTCCCGCATCGGGTGCGGCGCCGCGGCCAGCCGGGCCAGCTCCGCCCGGGCCTCCTCCACGCCAGCGCCCGGGAGCGCGTACGGCAGCAGCGTGCAGCGCAGGAAGCGGGCCCAGTCCTCCCCGCGCCGGTCCCCGTACGAGATGAACAGCCGGGCCGCCTCCTCGCACAGGCCCAGCGCCTGCGCCACCCGGCCGTTGCCCGCGTCGACCACCGCCAGTTCCAGGCAGGTCCATGCCTCCCCGTGCGCCAGCCCGATCCGCCGGAAGTCCGCCCGCGCGTCCATCAGCAGCTGCCGGGCGAACCCGGAGTTGCGCAGGTTGCCCGTCTGCGCCGCCCGCTGGTCGCGCGTGACCCGGCCCGAGTGGTGGCGGGCGTGCGCCAGCCCGTACACGTCCCGCATCCGCGAGAACATCGTGCGGGCCCGCTCCAGCTCCCGTACCGACTGATCGCGCTCGCCGCCCTCCTCCAGCGCCTGACCGAGGTAGTACAGCGTCCACGCCTCGCCGCGGGCGTCCTCCTGCTCCCGGTGGCTGGCCAGCGCCTCGCGCAGCCGCTCCACCGCCGGGCCCGGATCCCCGTCGACGACCCGGGCGCGGCCCAGCTGGGTCAGCGCCCAGGCCTGGCCGCGCCCGTCGCGCGTGCGCCCGTACAGGTCGAGGGCGAGCTTCAGCTCCGCCTCCGCGCCCGGGACCTCGCCGAGCCGCAGGTACACCTGCCCCAGCTGGAAGTGCGCCCACGCCTCGCCGTGCACGCTCTCGCTCTCCCGGTGCAGAGCGAGCGACCGCTCCAGCAGCTGCGTCGCCTCCGCCAGGTGCGCGCGGTCCCGCTCCACCGCCGCGAGGGCGTGCAGGGCCCACGCGCGGTCGCCGGCCAGCTCGTCCGGCTCCTGGAGCACCAGCGCCTCGCGGATGCGGGCCGCGGCCTCCGTCAGCTGGCCCTGGTGGTGCAGGGTGATGCCGAGCGAGATGAGCGCCATGCCCGCGCCGGCGTCCTGGTGGGCCTCCCGGTACTGGTCGACCACCGAGGTCAGCGTGGTGCGGGCCTTGTCCAGCTCGCCGAGCTGGCGGGCCGCGATACCGGTGCGCCACTGCACGGAGCGGACCAGGCGCCCCTCGCCGGGGCCGCCCTGGCGGGCCGCCTCCACGGCGAGGGTCAGCTCGTTGATCTCGCCGAGGCGGTACAGGTCCCCGCGCAGCAGGCAGAAGTCGCAGAGCGCGCCGAGGAGGTCCAGTACGGCCTGCTGGTCCACGTCCCGCGAGTGCCGCAGCGCGGCCGTGATGAAGCTCGACTCGTCGTCCAGCCAGCGCAGCGCAGCGTCGAGCGAGGCGAAGCCGTGCCCCCCGAAGTGGTTGGCGCGGGTCGACATCTTCCCGTCGACCATCCGGATCACCGCGTCGGCGAGCTGCGCGTAATTGCGGATCAGCCGGCCGTGCGCCGCCGAGGACTCGGCCCGGTCCTCGTCCGCCGCGAGCCGCGCCGCCGCGTACGAGCGCACCGCGTCGTGCATGCGGTACCGCTCCCCGCGTACGTGGTCCACCAGCCCCGCCTGCGCCAGCTCGCGCAGCAGCCGCCCGGCCGTCGCCATGTCGGCGTCGATCAGCGCCGCCGCGGCCGAGGGCCCGAGCGAGGCCCGCCCGGCGAGCGTGAGGCGCCGCAGCAGCCGCCGCCGCTCCTCGGGCAGCCGTTCGTAGGCCAGCGCGAGGGCGGCGTCGAGGGCATCCGCGGCGCCCTGCCCGGGCGGGGCGTCCGGGGCCGGCGGGGCGGACGGTGCGTCCGGGGCCGCCGGGGCAGGTGGTGCGTCCGGGGCTGGCGGGGCCAGTGGGGCCAGTGGGGCCAGTACGCGCAGGGCCAGCGGGAGCCCACCGCCCAAGGCGAGCAGCCCGCCCACCGCCTCCTCCCCGTACGGACCCGCCCCGGCGGCCTCGGCCCCGGCGCGCACCAGCTCCGCGCCCTCCGCCTCCGTGAGCCGCTCGACCGGCAGCTGGTGCACCCACGCGGACAGGCCGGGCAGCTCCAGCGGCTCCCGGGAGGTCACCAGCACCAGGCTCTCCGACCGCTCCGGCACCAGCGTCCGCACCTGCTCCGCGTCCACCGCGTCGTCCAGCAGCACCGTGACGGGCAGCCCCTGGAGGTGCTGGTGGTACAACTCGCCCAGGCGCCGTACCTGCTGCTCCGCCGAGGAGCCCTCGCGGAACAGCAACTGTTCGCGCGGGGCCCCGAGCCGGTTCAGCAGGTGCAGCAGCGCCTCCCGCAGCGGCAGCGGCGCCTCCCCGCTGAGCGAGCCGCCCCGCAGGTCCACCACGCAGGCCCCGCGGAACTGGTCGCGCAGCGCGTCCGCCGCCCGCAGCGCCAGGGCCGTGCGGCCCACGCCCGGCTCGCCGTGCAGCACCACGACCACCGGGCGGGTTTCCGTGCTGGCCCGGGCCGCCTGCACCCATTGGGCGATGCGGGTCAGCTCCGCCCGGCGGCCCGAGAACGCGGCGGTCGTCCGGGGGAGTTGACCGAAGGACTGCTCCAGCACGCTGCGCCGCCGGGCCTCCGCACTGCGGTCGGTCCCGCGCAGCTGGGGAGCGGCGGTCCGGGCGGGCTGACGGGGCACCCGCGCCGCCGCGGCCACCGCGCGCTGCTGTTCCAGGAACGGGCGTATCCCGCGCACCTCAAGTGCCGTCAGCCACTGGAGCCGCAGCTGCTCCGGCCCGCCGGGCTGCCCGCGCACCCCGGCCCGCCGGTTCGCGGCGGGCAGGTGCAGGGCGGTCACCTTGGCGACCGTGGTAACCGCCCCGGCGATGCCGGTGACGGCGCCGGCCGCCAGCGCCGTGCCCGCCCCCACCCCGAGGGACAGGTCCGCCCCGACGGCCGCGGCCGCCGCGACCGCCGTCACGAGCAGCGCCGTCGAGGTGTTCCCGCGGCGGAAGGCCTCGCCGAGGGACTCGTCGCCGGCCGCCGCCTCGTCCAGTGCCCGTACGTACGCCTCGTACTCCTCGGCGGCGCTCGCGGCGAGCGCGTCCAGCGCCTCCAGGCCGCGCGCGGTCAGCGCCGCCCTGTCGGCCGGCGCACCGGCTCCGCCTCCCCGCCGGGCCTCTTCGTCCACGGCCCGTTCCAGCAGTCGCTCGGCCTCACCGCGATGGCTTTCCCGCATCGGCAATCCCCCTCAAGAGAGCTCCGGCAACGTGGCCCCAAGTGTCCGCCGGGAGTGCCGCGAGCGCGAGGGAATCTGAGCTAGATCAGAGGGAGTTGCCCCCACTCCCCCCGCTCCCGCGCATATATGTGCCTTCCGCGCCTTGCCGGCTTCCCTACAGGGCCCCGAGACCGACGGCGACGGGGAGGGGTACGGTCGACTTCACCGTGCCGGTGAACATCTCACCGTCCCTGTACGCCTTGGTGGCGGGGGGCGCCACCATCTCGGTCATGGCGTACCTCCTTCGAGGAAGCCGCGGCAGACTGGCACTGCTCCGCAGGTGCCGGGCTGCCCGACACCTGAGGGGCCTCATGGCCCACCGGGGTGATTCGGCCGGGCGAGGCGGCTCCGTGAAGGTTTCGCCGGTCGTGCCGGGCGTTGTGAGAGGCTGGGTCGCATGAACCGGTTGGCTGGTGTGACCTCGCCTTATCTGCTTCAGCACGCGGACAATCCGGTCGACTGGTGGCCGTGGGAACCCGAGGCGTTCGAGGAGGCGAAACGGCGCAATGTGCCCGTTCTGCTGTCCGTCGGGTACTCGGCGTGCCACTGGTGCCACGTCATGGCGCACGAGTCCTTCGAGGACGAGCTGGTCGCCGCCTACATGAACGAGCACTTCGTCAACATCAAGGTGGACCGCGAGGAACGGCCCGACGTCGACGCCGTCTACATGGAGGCCGTGCAGGCCGCCACCGGGCAGGGCGGCTGGCCCATGACCGTGTTCCTGACCCCCGACGCCGAGCCCTTCTACTTCGGGACCTACTTCCCGCCCGAGCCCCGGCACGGGATGCCCTCGTTCACGGAGATCCTCGAAGGCGTGCGGACCGCCTGGGTGGGGCGGCCCGAGGAGGTGGCCGAGGTCGCGCAGCGGATCGTACGGGACCTCGCCGGGCGGCAGTTGGACTACGGCAAGGCCGGCACGCCCGGCCCCGAGGAGCTGGCCCAGGCGCTGCTCGGGCTGACCCGCGAGTACGACGCCGTCCGCGGCGGCTTCGGCGGGGCGCCGAAGTTCCCGCCCTCCATGGTGCTGGAGTTCCTGCTGCGCCACCACGCGCGGACCGGGAGCGAGGGGGCCCTGCAGATGGCCGCCGACACCTGCGAGGCGATGGCCCGCGGCGGGATCTACGACCAGCTGGGCGGCGGGTTCGCCCGGTACTCCGTGGACCGGGAATGGGTCGTCCCGCATTTCGAGAAGATGCTCTACGACAACGCGCTGCTGTGCCGGGTCTACGCGCACCTGTGGCGGGCCACCGGCTCCGACCTCGCACGGCGCGTCGCCCTGGAGACCGCCGACTTCATGGTGCGCGAGCTGCGCACCACCGAGGGCGGCTTCGCCTCCGCCCTCGACGCCGACAGCGAGGACCCGCAGACCGGTGCGCACGTCGAGGGCGCGTACTACGCCTGGACCCCCGCCCAGCTGGCCGAGGTGCTCGGCGAGGACGACGCGGCGCTGGCCGCCGCCTGCTTCGGGGTGACGCAGGAGGGCACCTTCGAGCACGGCAAGTCCGTGCTCCGGCTGCCGCAGGACGGGCCCGTCGTGGACGCCGGGGTCATCGACGGCATCCGCCGCAGGCTGCTGGCGGCGCGCGCCGAGCGGCCCGCGCCCGGCCGCGACGACAAGGTGGTCGCCGCCTGGAACGGCCTGGCGATCGCGGCGCTGGCCGAGTGCGGGGCGTACTTCGACCGGCCGGACCTCGTCGAGCGGGCGACCGAGGCCGCGGACCTCCTCGTCCGCGTGCACATGGACGGGCGCGCCCGGCTGGCCCGGACCAGCAAGGACGGCCGAGTCGGCGCCAACGCCGGAGTCCTGGAGGACTACGGGGACGTCGCCGAGGGCTTCCTCGCGCTGGCGGCCGTCACCGGGGAGGGGGTGTGGCTGGAGTTCGCCGGCTTCCTCGTCGACCTCGTCCTGGACCGGTTCACGGCCGAGGACGGCTCCCTCTACGACACCGCGCACGACGCCGAGCGGCTCATCCGCCGCCCCCAGGACCCGACTGACACCGCGGCCCCCTCCGGCTGGACGGCCGCGGCCGGTGCGCTCCTGTCGTACGCCGCGCACACCGGCTCCGAGGCGCACCGTACGGCGGCCGAGCGGGCCCTCGGGGTCGTGCACGCGCTGGGTCCGCGCGTCCCGCGCTTCATCGGGCACGGGCTCGCGGTCGCGGAGGCGCTGCTCGACGGTCCGCGCGAGGTGGCCGTGGTGGGCCACCCGGAGGATCCGGCGCTGGCCGCGCTGCACCGGACGGCGTTGCTGGGGACGGCTCCCGGTGCGGTGGTGGCGGCCGGGCCGCCGCGGGCGGCCGACGGCAGCGGGGGCGAGTTCCCCCTCCTGGCCGAGCGCACACTCGTGCACGACCTTCCGACGGCGTATGTGTGTCGACATTTCGTCTGCGCGCGGCCTACGACGGACCCGGTCCAGCTGGCGGAACAGTTGGGCGCGGTTCATCCCTGAATCAGCCGGAGTAGCGTCAATTCCGTTTGCTGGTCGGAGAGTTCGCAAGCCAGCTTTTTATCCCCGCGGCTCGTGAGCGTCATTTCCGCTGCCTACTCTCATGTCTGCGGACGCACCGGGAGCCGCTGATCGGGCGCACCGGGGGGTGCGTCCGAGGGGGGAAGCAGGGGGAGCAGGGGGGCGGCGTGAGCCTGTCGAGGTTCAGGTTGACCTCGAAGGGCACAGGGCGTTGGAGGGTGCCTCGGAAGATCCCGGCGGGTGCGT
>NZ_LFML01000111.1:20707-107421 GCF_001044425.1 Streptomyces roseus | reverse complement strand
GCCGCAGGCGCCGCGGCGCCGTCGCCGGCGCCGCCGCGGGCCCGGGCACCTGGCGGCGGATCGTCCCGCAGGCCCTCGTCGTCGCCTTCCTGGCCGGCGGCACCACGGCCTTCGTCGCCGCCGACAAGTCCGTACGGCTCACCGTCGACGGCGAGCCCCGCACCCTGCACACCTTCGCCGACGACGTCGACGAGCTCCTCGACGCCGAGGGCCTCGGCGTCGGCCCCCACGACCTCGTCGCCCCCGCGCGCACCGAGGCCCTCGGCGACGGCGACGAGGTCGTCGTCCGCCACGGCCGCCCCGTGCGCCTGACCCTCGACGGGCAGAGCCGCCAGGTGTGGACCACCGCGGACACCGTCGAGGGGGCCCTGCGCCAGCTCGGCATCCGCGTCGAGGGCGCCTACCTCTCCGCCCCGCGCACCGCCGCCGTGCCGCGGGCCGGCCTCACCCTCGCCGTCCGCACCGAACGCAGCGTCACCTTCATGGCGGACGGCCGCGAAAGCACCATCCGCACCAACGCCGCCACCGTCCAGGAAGCCCTCGGCCAGGCCGGGATCACCCTCCAGGGCCAGGACACCACCTCCGTCCCGCCCGCCTCCTTCCCCCGCGACGGCCAGACCGTCACCGTGCTCCGCATCACCGGCACCCGCGAGGTCCGCGAGGAGCGCATCCCGTACGCGACCGAGAAGACCGAGGACGACTCCCTGTTCGCCGGCACCGAGGTCGTCGAGCGGGCGGGCCGGCCCGGCGCGCGCCGGGTCACGTACGTCCTGCGCACCGTCAACGGGGTGCGGCAAAAGCCCCGCAAGGTCGCCGAGGAGACCGTCCGCGATCCCGTCACCCAGCTCGTCAAGGTCGGCACGCGGCCGCTGCCGACCTCCGTCGCCGGGGCCGACGGCCTCGACTGGGGGGCGCTGGCCCAGTGCGAGTCCGGCGGCCGCCCCTCCGCCACCGACGCCTCGGGCACCTACGGCGGCCTCTACCAGTTCGACGTCCGCACCTGGCAGAGCCTCGGCGGTTCCGGCCGCCCCCAGGACGCCCCGGGCCCGGAACAGACGTTCCGGGCGAAGAAGCTCTACGTACAAAGGGGCGCGACCCCGTGGCCGCACTGCGGCCGTAGGCTTTACGGGTGAGCACCGCAGAGCAGCAGCCCGAGAGCACGACCGGCAGCACGACCGGCAGTACGGCCGCCGGCACGGCCGGCACCACCTCCGACGCCCTCCTCGGGCCGGCGGACATCCGCGAGCTGGCCGCCGTACTCGGCGTCCGGCCGACGAAGCAGAAGGGCCAGAACTTCGTCATCGACGCCAACACGGTGCGCCGCATCGTGCGCACCGCCGAGGTGCGGCCCGACGACGTCGTCGTCGAGGTCGGGCCGGGGCTGGGCTCGCTGACGCTCGCGCTGCTGGAGGCCGCCGACCGGGTCACCGCCGTCGAGATCGACGACGTCCTGGCCGCCGCGCTGCCCGCCACCATCGAGGCGCGGATGCCGCAGCGCAAGGACCGCTTCGCGCTGGTGCACTCCGACGCGATGCTGGTCGAGGAGCTGCCCGGTCCGGCGCCGACCGCGCTCGTCGCGAACCTGCCCTACAACGTGGCCGTGCCGGTGCTGCTGACCATGCTGGACCGGTTCCCGAGCATCGAGCGCACGCTGGTGATGGTGCAGGCGGAGGTCGCCGACCGGCTGGCGGCCAAGCCGGGCAACAAGGTCTACGGGGTGCCCTCGGTCAAGGCGAACTGGTACGCGGACGTGAAGCGGGCCGGATCCATCGGCCGCAACGTGTTCTGGCCCGCGCCGAACGTGGACTCGGGCCTGGTCTCGCTGGTGCGGCGCTCCGAACCGATCAAGACGAGCGCCACGAAGGCCGAGGTCTTCGCCGTCGTGGACGCCGCCTTCGCCCAGCGCCGCAAGACGCTGCGGGCCGCCCTGTCCGGCTGGGCCGGCTCGGCGGCGGGCGCCGAACAGGCGCTGGTCGCCGCCGGGGTGTCCCCGCAGGCGCGCGGCGAGTCGCTGACGGTGGAGGAGTTCGCGGCGATCGCCGAGCACAAGCCGGCGGCGCAGAGGCCCGCGCTGTGAGCCCCCGTACGCACAAGAGCGTGACCGTACGGGTCCCTGCGAAGGTCAACGTGCAGCTGGCGGTGGGGGCGGCCCGGGCCGACGGCTTCCACGACCTGGCCAACGTCTTCCTCGCCGTGTCCCTCTACGACGAGGTGACGGTCACCCCGGCCGAGACCCTGACCGTCACCTGCTCCGGACCGGACGCCGACCAGGTCCCGCTGGACCGTACGAACCTGGCGGCGCGGGCGGCCGAGATCCTCGCCGCCCGCAACGGCCGCTCCGACGCCGTCCACCTGCACATCGCGAAGAACATCCCCGTCGCCGGCGGCATGGCGGGCGGCAGCGCCGACGGCGCCGGCGCGCTGCTGGCCTGCGACGCCCTGTGGGGCCTGGGCACGCCGCGCGCCCAGCTGCTGGAGATCTGCGCGGAACTCGGCAGCGACGTGCCGTTCAGCCTGGTCGGCGGGGCGGCACTGGGCACCGGGCGCGGCGAGCTCCTGACCCCGGTCGAGGCCGGCACCTTCCACTGGGTGTTCGCCGTGGCCGACGGCGGACTGTCGACGCCCGCGGTGTTCCGCGAGTTCGACCGCCTCGCCGAAGGCCGGAGCATCCCCGTCCCGCAGGCCGCGCCGGCGCTGCTCACCGCCCTCGCCTCGGGCGACGCGGACGCCCTCGCCGCGACCTTGGCCAACGACCTCCAGCCGGCGGCGCTGTCGCTGCGCCCGCAGCTGGCCGCGACCCTGGAGGCGGGCACCTCGGCCGGCGCCCTGGCCACGCTGGTCTCCGGCTCCGGCCCCACGACGGCCTTCCTGGTCCGCGACCCGGAATCCGCCCTCAAGGTCGCCGCCGCCCTCGAAGCGTCCGGCACCTGCCGCACGACCCGGACCGCCACCAGCCCGGCCCCGGGGGCCACGGTCCTGCCGTCCTGAGGCGCCCCCGTACGCGGGGGTACCCAGAGCGAAGTGAGTACCAGCGCTCTGTTCCCGCCCGGCCCCCGGGCGGGAACGTGCACCCATGGGATACGCCGCGCACACCGCCAAGGACCTCGCCGAGGCCACCCCCGGGAGCCGGGACCGCTACGTCGACCTGCTGCGGGTCGCCTCGCTGGGGACCGTGCTGCTCGGACACTGGCTGATGGCCGCCGTCAGCAGTGACGGCATAGGGAACCTGCTCGCCCTCGTCCCCGCGCTCCAAGTGCTCACCTGGGGCCTGCAGATCATGCCGGTGTTCTTCTTCGTCGGCGGGTTCTCGCACGCCCTGTCCTACCGGTCCCTGGCCCGGCGGGCCGAGGGGCGGCCCGTCTACGCCGCCTTCCTGCGGGCCCGGCTCCGGCGACTGCTGCGGCCCACGATCGTCTTCGTCCTCGTCTGGACCGCCGGGGCGCTCGCCGTCCAGCTCGCCGGCGCCGGGGAGGGCAAGCTGACCGGGGCCGCCCTGCGGCTGGTCACCCAGCCGCTCTGGTTCATCGGGATCTACCTCGCCGCGGTCGCCTTCACCCCGCCCCTGCTGACGCTCCACCGGCGCTGGGGCTGGGGGGCCTTCGCCGCGCCGGCCGCGGCCGCCGCCGCCGTGGACGTCCTGCGCTTCGCGCTCGGCGTCCCGTACGTGGAGTTCCTGAACTTCGCCTTCGTCTGGCTCGCCGTCCACCAGCTCGGCTTCCTGCGCGCCGACGGGCGGATCACCCGCCCCGCACTGCTCGCCGCCGCGGGGCTGGCCGGCGCCGTCCTGCTCGTCGCCTGCGGCCCGTACCCGCTGTCCATGGTCGGGATGCCGGGCGAGAAGGTGTCCAACATGGCCCCGCCCACCCTCGCGCTGCTGGCCCACGGGACATGGCTCGTCGGAGCCGTGGAACTGCTCCGCGGGCCCGCCGCCGCGCTGCTCGCCCGGCCCCGGGTCTGGCGCCCGGTGGTCGCCGCCAACGGGATCGCCATGACCGCCTTCCTCTGGCACCTCACCGCCATGCTCGCCGTGTACGCCGCCCAGCTCGGCCTCGGCCTGCGCCTGCCCGAGCCGGCCACCGCCGCCTGGTGGGCGCAGGTCCCCGTACGGCTGCTCGCCGCCACCGCGCTGACCGGCGTACTCGTCGCCGTCTTCCGCCGCTTCGAGGCCCCCGGCCGCGGCCGCGCCGAGCCCGGATCGGGGCCCCGCGCCGCCCTGGGGACCACCCTGTGCCTGCTCGGGATCCTCGGCCTGTCCATGACCGGGCTCGGCGGACTGCTGGAGGGCCACAGCGCCACCCTCATCGCCCTTCCGGTGACCGCGCCCGCCGCCATCGGCATGGCTCTGGGGGGCTGGCTCCTGGTGGAGCGTTCGGCATCCGCTCGGAGGGTTAGGCTGAGGGGCTGATCCACACCCTTCCCTGGAGCGCGTCTGATGGCCGTCAATCTGGTCAATGTCGAGGCAGTCGGCAAGGTGTACGGAACCCGTGCCCTGCTCGACGGCATCTCCCTCGGCGTGTCCGAGGGAGACCGGATCGGTGTCGTGGGCCGCAACGGCGACGGCAAGACCACCCTCATCCGCATGCTCGCCAAGCTGGAGGAGCCCGACACCGGCCGGGTCACCCAGAGCGGCGGCCTGCGCATGGGCGTCCTCACCCAGCACGACTCCCTCGACCCCGCGGCGACCATCCGCCACGAGATCATCCGGGACATGGCCGACCACGAGTGGGCCGGCAACTCCAAGATCCGCGACGTGCTCACCGGGCTCTTCGGCGGCCTCGACCTCCCCGGCTTCGGCCAGGGCCTCGACACCGTCATCGGCCCGCTCTCCGGCGGCGAGCGCCGCCGCATCGCGCTCGCCAAGCTGCTCATCGCCGACCAGGACCTCCTCGTCCTCGACGAGCCCACCAACCACCTCGACGTCGAGGGCATCTCCTGGCTGGCCCGGCACCTCCAGGAGCGCCGCTCGGCGCTCGTCTGCGTCACCCACGACCGCTGGTTCCTCGACCAGGTCTGCACCCGCATGTGGGACGTCCAGCGCGGCTCCGTCTACGAGTACGAGGGCGGCTACAGCGACTACGTCTTCGCCCGCGCCGAGCGCGAGCGCATCGCCGCCACCGAGGAGACCAAGCGGCAGAACCTGATGCGCAAGGAGCTGGCCTGGCTGCGCCGCGGCGCCCCCGCCCGCACATCCAAGCCGCGCTACCGCATCGAGGCCGCCAACGAGCTCATCGCCGACGTGCCGCCGCCGCGCGACAAGTCCGAGCTGATGCGCTTCGCCAACGCCCGCCTGGGCAAGACCGTGTTCGACCTGGAGAACGTCAGCGTCCAGGCCGGATCGAAGGTCCTGCTCAAGCACCTCACCTGGCACCTCGGTCCCGGCGACCGCATCGGCCTCGTCGGCGTCAACGGCGCGGGCAAGACCTCGCTGCTGCGGGCGCTCGCGGAGGCGGCCCGTACGCAGGGCGACGTCCAGCCGGTCGCCGGGACGGTCACCGTCGGCAAGACGGTCAAGCTGGCGTACCTCTCCCAGGAGGTCGGCGAACTGGACCCGTCCCTGCGGGTCCTGGAGGCCGTCCAGCGCGTGCGCGACCGCGTCGACCTCGGCAAGGGCCGCGAGATGACGGCAGGTCAGCTGTGCGAGCAGTTCGGCTTCACCAAGGAGAAGCAGTGGACGCCCGTCGGCGACCTCTCGGGCGGTGAGCGGCGCCGGCTGCAGATCCTGCGCCTGCTGATGGACGAGCCCAACGTGCTCTTCCTCGACGAGCCCACCAACGACCTCGACATCGAGACCCTCACCCAGCTGGAGGACCTCCTCGACGGCTGGCCCGGCTCGATGATCGTCATCTCCCACGACCGGTTCTTCATCGAGCGCACCACCGACACGGTGATGGCGCTGCTGGGCGACGCGAGCCTGCGGATGCTGCCGCGCGGCCTGGACGAGTACCTGGAGCGCCGGCAGAAGATGATCGAGGCGGCCGCCCCGGCGCCCGCCCCGGCCGCCGCCAAGTCCTCCGCCTCCGGCGACTCCCGCGCGGCGAAGAAGGAACTCCAGAAGATCGAGCGGCAGCTCAACAAGATGTCGGACCGCGAGAGCAACCTGCACGCGCAGATCGCCGAGAACGCCACCGACTTCGACAAGGTCGCCAAGCTCGACGCCGAGCTGCGCGAACTCATCTCGGAGCGCGACGAATTGGAGATGCGCTGGCTGGAGCTGGCCGAGGAGGCCTAGATTCCGCCGGCGGCACGCGTCGCCCGACCCGATAACGGCGTTGTCACGGGCCGGTCCTCCCTTGGGAACAGGGGTCGGACCGGCCCGTTGTAAAAGCGCCGTCAGTGATAGAAAGGTCATCTCCCCACGCCACCCGAAGCCGAAGGTACGCGCTGATGACCGAGCCGCCCCAGCCGCCGAACCAGCCGCCCACGCCTTCCGGTTACGGTCACCTGCCCGGCCCGCCGCAGCCCGGTTACGGGTACCCGCAGCAGGGCGACAACCCGTACGCGCAGCAGCCGCCCACGCAGCCCATGCAGCAGCCCGTGCCGCCGTCCGGGCCCCAGCAGGGCTACTTCCCGCCGCCCCCCGGCATGCCCACCGCGGGCATGCCCACCGCCGGCATGTACCCGGCCGGGGGCGCGCCTCAGCCGCCGAAGAAGAAGACCGCCGTCATCGTCGCCGCGGCCGTCGCCGGGGTGCTCGTGCTCGGCACCGGCGGCTACTTCGCCTTCCTGAGCGGCGACGGCGACCCGAAGCAGCCCGTCGCGCAGGGCTCCACGCCCGCCGACGCCAAGGCCTCCGCCACCGTGGACAACGGCGACGGCAGCGGCAACGGGAGCGAGCCGACCGAGGACCTCAACGCCGGCCGCAAGCAGGGCGAGGACAAGACCCTCTGGCTCAAGACCGCCAAGATCGACGGTCCCGGCCTCGGCGTCGACTCCGCCGGCCAGTGGATCGTCGGCGGCACCGTCGTCAAGAGCGTCTGGAAGAACCTCACCGCCTACGGGATCGCCGACGGCAAGGAGAAGTGGACCCTCGCCTTCCCCACGCCCGTCTGCTCCGTCACCAAGCAGACCACCGCCGAGGGCAAGACCGTCGTCATGTTCAAGGACGGCGACGGCGACTCCGCCACCTGCAACCAGATGAAGCAGGTCGACCTCAAGACGGGCAAGGAAGGCTGGACGAAGGAGGTCCCCAAGGAGGGCCTCTTCGACATCATGACCAGCCCCAGCCTGGGCATCACCGGCGACACCGTCGCCGTCAGCCGCAGCGGCACCGCCAGCGCCTTCAAGGTCAGCACCGGCGACAAGCTGTTCGGCAGCGCCACCGCCGAGGGCTGCAAGCCCGACGCGTACGTGGCGGACAAGGGCAAGATGATCGCCCTCGCGACCTGCTACGACGACGACCTCACCGGCGAGGTCTCCGACGCCGACCCGGTCACCGGCAAGAAGACCTGGACCTTCAGGCTGCCCGCCAAGTACAAGGTCGGCGCCGTCTACTCGCTCGACCCGCTCGTCCTCGACATCGGCAACCAGGACAAGAAGGAACGCGCCATCGTGGTCCTCGGACCCGACGGGAAGCAGCGCGCCACCGTGAGCGGCGAGGGCAGCTTCGCCACCGAGTGCGCCAACGGCCTCTTCCGCTCCGTCGAGATCTGCGCCACCACCGCCGTGGACGCGGGCACCCTCTACATGCCGACCGTCGCCGCGCCCGGCAAGGCCAACGAGATCGTCGCCTTCGACCTGGGCACCGGCAAGGCCAAATGGCGCACCCCCGCCGGGGACGGCCGCACCATCGTCCCGCTGAGCGCCGCGAACGGGCAGCTCATCGCCTACCGCAAGGCCACCTCCGACCAGGGCGGCGAGGTCCTGTCGATCCCGGCCGCCGGCGGCACGCCCACCGCGCTGCTGCGCAACCCGTCGGGGACCTCCGCTCCGATCGAGAGCTCCTTCTTCACCCCGGTCGTCGACTACGCGGACGGCAGGCTCTTCGTCTCCCAGTCCCGTCTTCTCGCCAAGGGCACCGCCGAGAAGCTCCTGATGGTCTTCGGCAAATGACGCGCATCGAGTCCACCGAGCCGCCCACCGAGAGGCAGTAGCAAGCGATGAGTACCCCGCCGCCACCCCACCAGCCGCCCGCCGGGGGCTTCGGCGCGCCGCAGGAGCCCGCACCCGGCGGCTTCGGCGCCCCGCAGCCGTCGCCCGCGCCGCAGGGCGCCCCGCAGCCGCCGCCCATGCCGCCGGCCCCGCCGCAGCAGCCGCCCGTACCGCCGGCTCCGCCGACCGCACCCGCCGCGCCGGGCGCGGCGCCGCAGGAGCAGCCGGCGTACGGCTATCCCCAGCAGGGGTACGGCTACCCCCAGCCGCCCGCCGGGGCCGGAGCCCCGCCGTCCTACGGCGCGCCCACGGCCCCGATGTACGCGGCCCGGCCCCCGGCAGGCCCGGGCGGCGGCAACGACAAGCGCACCCAGCAGATGATCGTCGGCGCGGCCCTGCTGGCCATCGTCCTGATCATCGCGGGCGGCTTCTGGTACGTCTCCGGCGACGACGGCGGCGGCGGCAAGCAGCCCACCGCGAACGGCACCACCGGCGGCGACAAGCCGGCCTCCGGCACCCCCGGTTCGGAGAAGGTGCCCGCCAACACCAAGTCGAAGCCGCTGTTCAACCAGCCCAACCCGACCCCGGAAGAGGTCGTCACGGTCGCGGGCTCCTGGATCACCGACACCACCTACATCAAGTCGGACGTGGCGAAGGTCGTCGGCTACAACACCGTCGACGGCGGCAAGAAGTGGGAGATCCCCCTCCCCGGCGAACTCTGCGCCGCCACCAAGCACGTCAGCGACAACAAGACGGCCGTCCTCTTCCGGCCCACCAAGCCCACGCCCGACAACAAGTACCCCGCGTGCACCGAGGTCGGCGTCATCGACCTGAACGCCGGAAAGCTCCTGTGGTCCGGCAACGCCAAGGGCGCCACCACCGGCGACAAGCCCGCCTCCTACTACGAGGTCACCATCAGCGGCCAGACCGTCGCCGCGGGCGGCACCAGCGGAGGCGCCGCCTGGAACCTGGCCGACGGCAAGTCCCTGTGGACGCCCAAGGTCGACGGCGAGGGCTGCTACGACAGCGGATACGCCGGCGGCGAGGCCCTCGGCGTGATCCGCAAGTGCGGCAGCGGCGACAACCAGACCCTGTACGCGCAGACGCTCGATCCGGCCACCGGCGCCCAGCTGTCCTCGTACAAGCTCTCCCCGGGCATCCAGTGGGCGTCCATCGTCTCCACCAAGCCCCTCATCGTCGGCGCCGACGTCGGCAAGACCGCCAAGAACGCCTCCGGCGTCAGCGACCTCTTCGTCGTCGACCCCAAGGGCGAGCTGAAGGCGCGCATCTCGCTCGCCTCCGGCACCTTCGGCGGCAAGTGCGGTGGCACCGAGGTCGAGAAGTGCGCCGGCTTCGTCGTCGGAAACGGCAAGATCTACCTGCCCTCGATCGAGCACCAGGGCTCGGCGGAGGTCGGCCGCACCAACGAGCTGCTCTCCTTCGACCTGGAGACCGGCAAGCAGACCACCGACCGCGCCGACGCGGGTGAGCGGTACACCCTGTTCCCGCTCCGCATGGACGGGCCGAACATCATCGCGTACAAGGAGCCCCCGTACGACAAGGGCGGCCAGGTCGTCAGCATCGACGGTGCGACGATGAAGGAGACCGTCCTCATGGAGAACCCGGCGGAGAAGGCCAGCCGCACCGCCGAGACCGGCTTCTCGCCCGACTACTCCGAGTACCGCTACCACAACGGCAAGCTCTTCATCTCCCGGACGACGGCCCGCAAGCCGTACTCCGACAAGGGTGACCCCGAGTACCTGTTCGTCTCCTTCACCGCCAGCTGATACCCGGCCGATCGCAGCCGCACGGCGCAGCGGGCAGGAGCCCCCGGAAGGTCCGCCTTCCGGGGGCTTCTGCGCGGTATCCGCCGCGCACCGTCGAACAAGCGTGTAGCTTGCCGGGTCAGAAGGGCGGGGGTGGGTGCGCGATGGGCGTACGGGTCATGGTGCTCGACGAACACCGGCTGCTGGCCGAGGCGCTGGCCTCGGCCCTCAAACTGCGCGGGCACCGGGTGCTGGCCGCGGCCGCCCCGGCCGCGGGCGCCGCCGAGCTGGTCATCAGCCGGGCGCCGGAGGTCTGCCTGCTGGGCACCGCGACCCCCGCCGAACCGGGGGTCTTCGAGCCGGTCGTCCGCATCAAGCGGGAACGGCCGCAGATCGCCGTCGTCGTCCTCGGCCCGGTGCCGAGCCCCCGCGGGATCGCGGCCGCCTTCGCCGCCGGCGCCTCGGGGTACGTACGCCACGACGAGCGGATCGAAGGGGTGGAGCGGGCACTGGCCAAGGCCCGGGCGGGGGAGGTGGCGATCTCCCCGCAGCTGCTCCAGGGCGCCTTCGCGGAGCTCCTCAACCCCGCCGCCCAGCCCGATGACGAGGGCAGCCGGCTGCTGCGGCTGCTGACTCCGCGCGAGGTGGAGGTGCTGGTCCGGGTCGCCGACGGCGAGGACACCCGGCTCATCGCGGCGGGCATGGAAATCGCGCCGAGCACCGCCCGTACGCACGTGCAGCGCGTGCTGATGAAGCTGGGCGTGGGCTCCCGGCTGGAGGCGGCCGCGCTGGCCGCCCGTACCGGGCTGCTGGACCGGGCGGGACTGCCGCCGGCGGCCGCCGATTTCCCCGGAGGCCCGTAATCCGGTAAGCCAGTGACCGGCACGTGCACGCGCCCGCGTGCATTTCCCCGCGAGAAGGCAGTGGACGAGTGAAATACATGGTCACCGGCGGCGCCGGATACGTCGGCAGCGTCGTGGCGGCGCACCTCCTGGAGGCCGGGCACGAGGTCACCGTCCTCGACGACCTGTCCACCGGCTTCCGCGAGGGCGTCCCGGCGGGCGCCGCCTTCGTCGAGGGCCGGATCCAGGACGCCGAGCGCCACCTGGACCCCTCCTACGACGCGGTGCTGCACTTCGCGGCGTCCTCGCAGGTCGGCGAGTCCGTAGCCAACCCGGGCAAGTACTGGGAGAACAACGTCGGCGGCACGCTCGCCCTGCTGGCCGCGATGCGCGGCCACGGCGTGCGCAAGCTGGTGTTCTCCTCCACGGCCGCCACCTACGGCGAGCCCACCGAAGGCCTGCTCACCGAGGACTCGGTCACCAAGCCGACCAACCCCTACGGCGCCACCAAGCTGGCCGTGGACCACATGATCACCGGGGAGTGCGCGGCGCACGGCGTCGCGGCGGTCTCGCTGCGCTACTTCAACGTGGCCGGCGCGTACGGGGAGTTCGGCGAGCGGCACGACCCCGAGACCCACCTGATCCCGCTGGTGCTCCAGGTCGCCCTGGGCGAGCGGGAGTCGATCTCGGTGTTCGGCGAGGACTACCCGACCCCGGACGGCACCTGCGTCCGCGACTACATCCACGTCGCCGACCTGGCCGAGGCCCACCTGGCCGCCCTGGAGGCCGCCACCGCGGGCGAGCACCTCATCTGCAACCTCGGCAACGGCAACGGCTTCTCGGTCCGCGAGGTCGTCGAGACGGTCCGCAAGGTCACGGGCGCCGAGATCCCGGAGGTCGTCGCCCCGCGCCGGGCCGGAGACCCGGCGGTGCTCGTCGCCTCGGCGCGCGCGGCCCACGAGCGGCTCGGGTGGACCCCGTCCCGCTCGGACCTCACCGGCATCATCACGGACGCCTGGAACTTCACCCGCAAGCACCGTTCCTGACCCACCCGCCGCCCCGGCCTCACCCGCGCCCCCCGCACCCGACCGTGCGGGGGGCGCGGTGCGTACGGCGCACTGCGGGCATCGGCGTGCGCGGGGAGCGCGCGGGCGCGGGCCGCGCCGGGTGAGGGCGCGGTGCGCGGGCGCCCGGCGTGCACACGCCGGGTGAAATGCCCTCCGTGCAACTGCCCGTGGCACGGGCCGTGCGGAAACCGTCCTCCTGACCGCCCACGTGGTCGAATTCAAGCCAGCGCAAACCTGGTTCACGCCTGCCCAGCCGGAAAATCCCTCGAAAAACTTCTGCTATTCGGCCAACCGCGAGCGGTACCCCGTTCTACGCTGATGCGTGACACCGGTGGGGGCCGGTGTTGATTCAGGGGTCGAGACACGCCGGGTACGGCGTCCGCTCCGGGGTAGTGCAGAGATGTCTCGGCGGCGGCCGCGGCAGCTGCGGACCACCCGGTCCGGGCGCCGTACCCGCAGTCGTCCGTTCCCCGACCCTTGGGGGTTTTGTGGTTCGCATCCGGGTTCTCGTGGTGGACGATCACCGCATCTTCGCCGAATCGCTCGCAGCCGCGCTCGCGGCCGAGCCCGACGTGGACGTGTCCGCGGCCGGCAGCGGTCCCGCCGCGCTGCGCTGCCTCGAACGCGCGGTGGCCGAGGGCCGCCGCTTCGACGTCCTGCTCGTCGACGCCGATCTCGGCGCCGCCGCCGGGGCCGTGCCCGCGCAGCGCGAATCGGGCTCCGGGTCTCCGCCCGGCGCCGACGGGATCGCGCTCGTCGCCGGGGTGCGGGTGTCCCATCCCGGGGTCCGCACCGTGGTGCTCGCCGAGCGCGACGATCCGCGCCGGGCGGCGCTCGCCCTCCAGGCGGGGGCCTCCGGCTGGGTGGCGAAGGACTGCTCGCTCTCGCGGCTGCTGGCCGTCATCCGCGGGGTCCTGCGCGAGGAGACCCACCTGCCGCCCGCGCTGCTCACCGGGGTCCTGCGGGAGCTGACCGCTGCGCGCAAGCACCGTACGGACAGCGAACGGCTCGTGGAGTCCCTCACGCCGCGCGAGCACGAGGTGCTGCGCTGCATGGTGGCGGGGCTGGGCCGCAAGGACGTGGCGGCGCGGCTGTTCCTGTCCCCGCACACCGTCCGCACGCACATGCAGAACGTGCTGGGCAAGCTCGGGGTGCACTCCACGCTCGCCGCGGTGGCCCTGGCCCGGCGGGCGGGGGTGCGGCCGGCGGACCTAGCCGGGGATGTTGTCGAACGGAGCGGTCAACTGGCGTAGGAGTCCGGCGAGATCGCCGCGCTGGGCCTGGGAGAGCTGGGCGAGGATCGCCCTCTCCTGGGCCAGCAGGCCCGCCAGGGCCTCGTCGGCGCGGTCGCGTCCCTCCGGGGTGAGGCGTACGAGCACCCCCCGCCGGTCGCTGGGGTCGGGCAGCCGCTCCACGAGGCCCTTCTTGGCGAGCCGGTCGATGCGGTTGGTCATGGTGCCCGAGGTGACCAGGGTCTGGGTCAGGAGCTGGCCGGGGGAGAGCTGGTAGGGCGCGCCGGCGCGGCGCAGCGACGTCAGGACGTCGAACTCCCAGGGCTCCAGACCGTGCTCGGAGAAGGCGAGCCTGCGGGCGCGGTCGAGGTGCCGGGCGAGCCTGCTGACGCGGCTCAGCACTTCGAGCGGTTCCACGTCGAGGTCAGGGCGTTCCCGCCGCCATGCCGCGACCAATCGGTCGACCTCGTCCTCCATGCCGATCAGTGTAAGGGGTCTGTCGACGTGAAGTCTCTTCAAATCGAGGATCTCGGACATGGATATCTCCATACCGTGAATCTTGACGTCGAGATATATTTTGGGCGACGATGGGCATGGAGGGGGCCGGAACCGCTTCCGCTTCCGCACGCCCCACCCGTAGGGAGGCTCGAACATGCATTCCGATACCGCATCGGCCAGGATCCCCGCACCCGCCACCCCGTCCGCGCCCACCTGGGACCCCCAGCAGTACCTCCGGCACGCCGGACACCGAACCCGCCCCTTCCTCGACCTCCTGAACCGGATACCCGAACTCCCCACCCGGCCCGCCCGCATCGCCGACCTCGGCTGCGGCCCCGGCAACGTCACGGCGCTCCTCGCCGAACGCTGGCCCGAAGCCCACATCACCGGCTTCGACCTCTCACCGGACATGCTCCGCCGCGCCGACGAGGAGTACGCGGGGCAGACCCCCGGCGGCGGCAGCCTCGAATTCCGCCACGGCGACCTCGCGCACTGGCTCCCCGAGGAGCCCTACGACCTGATCGTCTCCAACGCGGCCCTCCAATGGGTCCCCAGCCACCCGGGCTCCTTCCCCGCCTGGATCAACGGACTGCGCCCCGGCGGCACCTTCGCCTTCCAGATCCCCGCCAACTTCACCGCCCCCAGCCACGCGCTGCTCGCCCGGCTCTGCGACGCCCCGCGCTGGCGCAGCCGCCTCGCCGGCCACGGCGCCCGCTACATCCACCTCCTCGAACCCGGCGATTACCTGGACCGGTTCGTCGAGCTGGGCTGCACCGCCGACACCTGGGACACCACCTACCACCAGCTGCTCACCGGCACCGACCCGGTGCTCGACTGGGTCAAGGGCACCGCCCTCAGGCCCGTGCTGACCGCCCTGGGGGACGACCGGACGGCGGTGGAGGCCTTCCTCGCCGAATACCGCGACCTGCTGCGCGAGGCCTACCCGCCCGGCCCGCGCGGCACCGTCTTCCCCTTCCGCCGCATCTTCGCCGTCGCCCGCAAGGAGCTCTGACCGCCGTGCTGAGCGCAGTCGACCACGTCCAACTCGCGGCGCCGCCGGGCTCGGAGGACCGGCTCCGCGCGTACTACACCCACGTACTCGGCATGACCGAGATCCCCAAGCCGCCCGTCCTCGCCGCCCGCGGCGGCTGCTGGTTCGCCGCCGGGTCCGTACAGCTGCACCTGGGCGTCGAGGAGGACTTCCGGCCCGCCCGCAAGGCGCACCCCGGGCTGCGGGTCACGGGGATCGAGGCGTACGCGGACAGACTCGCGCAGCGCGGCGCCGACGTCGTCTGGGACGAGAACCTGCCGGGACACCGCCGCTTCTACTCCGAAGACCCCGTGGGCAACCGCCTGGAGTTCC
The DNA here is from genome assembly GCF_001044425.1 of Streptomyces roseus. GTDB lineage: Bacteria > Actinomycetota > Actinomycetes > Streptomycetales > Streptomycetaceae > Streptomyces > Streptomyces roseus. The sequence continues at coordinate 92,565 of NZ_LFML01000111.1, read as the reverse complement.
TCGAACCGCTGGCCCGCGCGCCCGACGCGACGGTGTGAGCGACGGCGCCCCGCCACCGGAGATCCGGTGACGGGGCGCCGTCGCGGGGAGCGTTCGCGCGGTGCGTGGCCCCGCGGCTCAGCTCCTGCGGTGGCCGACCAGCCGCGGCTTCGACTCCAGCCCGTCCAGCCCGTGCCAGGCCAGGTTCACCAGATGCGCCGCGACCTCCGCCTTCTTCGGCTTGCGCACGTCCAGCCACCACTGCCCGGTCAGCGCGACCATCCCGACCAGCGCCTGCGCGTACAGCGGTGCCAGCTTCGGGTCGAACCCGCGCGCCTTGAACTCCAGCCCCAGGATGTCCTCGACCTGCGTGGCGATGTCGCTGATCAGCGAGGCGAACGTACCCGTCGACTGGGCGACCGGAGAGTCCCGGACCAGGATGCGGAAACCGTCCGTGTACGACTCGATGTAGTCGAGCAGCGCGAACGCCGCCTGCTCCAGCAGCTCCCGCGGGTGCCCGGCCGTCAGCGCGCCCGTCACCCCGTCCAGCAGCTGGCGCATCTCCCGGTCCACGACCACCGCGTACAGGCCCTCCTTGCCCCCGAAGTGCTCGTACACCACCGGCTTGGAGACCCCGGCCTTCGCCGCGATCTCCTCCACAGAGGTGCCCTCGAAGCCCTTCTCCGCGAAGAGGGTGCGGCCGATGTCCAGCAGTTGCTGACGCCGTTCGGCGCCCGTCATCCGAACCCGGCGGCCACGCCGGGGCTTGTCACCGCTGGAACTGCTGCCGTCGATCGCCACGTCCCCCATCATGCCGCGTTCGACGCGTTTTCCCTGCGCCGGGCATCCACGCGGTCCTTGGACGGCCAGCGCACGTCCGTGGCCCAGCCCGCCAGCTCGAACCAGCGGATCAGACGGGCACTGGAGTCGACCTGGCCGCGCAACACACCGTGCCGGGCCGAGGTCGGGTCCGCGTGGTGCAGGTTGTGCCAGGACTCCCCGCACGAGAGCACCGCCAGCCACCACACGTTGCCCGAGCGGTCCCGCGACCGGAACGGACGCTTGCCCACCGCGTGGCAGATCGAGTTGATCGACCACGTCACGTGGTGCAGCAGCGCGACCCGCACCAGCGAGCCCCAGAAGAACGCCGTGAACGCACCCCACCACGACATCGTCACCAGACCGCCCACCAGCGGCGGGATCGCCAGCGACACGATCGTCCACAGGACGAAGTCACGCGAGATCCGCCGGAGCGCCGGGTCCTTGATCAGGTCCGGGGCGTACTTCTGCTGATTGGTCTGCTCCTCGTCGAACAGCCACCCGATGTGCGCCCACCACAACCCCTTCATCAGGGCCGGAACGGTCTCCCCGAACCGCCACGGCGAATGCGGATCGCCGTCGTGATCGGAGAACTTGTGGTGCTTGCGGTGGTCCGCCACCCAGCGCACCAGCGGACCCTCCACCGCCATCGAACCCATCACGGCCAGCGCGATCCGCAGCGGGCGCTTCGCCTTGAAGGAGCCGTGCGTGAAGTACCGGTGGAAGCCGATGGTGATCCCGTGGCAGGCCAGGAAGTACATGAACACCATCAGGCCGAGATCCAGCCAGCTCACCCCCCAGCCCCACACCAGCGGGACCGCCGCCAGCAGGGCCAGGAAGGGAACGACGATGAACAACAGCAGGGCGATCTGTTCGACGGACCGCTTGTTCTCGCCCCCGAGGGTCGCGGAGGGCGCGGGGGTATCGGAATCGGAGGCTGCCGAGGCGTCCTCGATCAGCTCGGGACTGGTGGTCATGAGGGTCCCCTGGGGGGTGAGTAATCGGTGGGGCGCCCGGGGCGCCCATCCAGGCTACGGATCCGTAACCTACGGCAACGTAAGTATGGCAAAACCGGAGCCCGGGGCAAGGGGAGCACGGCCGGGCCCGAGGCGCTCTCGAGGGCGCTCGCAGCAGGCCGCGCGCCGCCTGGTGAGACGTTTGGCGAGGCACGAGGCCCGGACACCTATCCTGGTGTCGTCGGACAGCGCGGTCCGCACGGGCAGCCGAGCTGCGCACCAGGTGGGGGACACCCCCTGGACCCCTCCCGGTACCACCGGGCCCGGAGTCCGGACCCGTCCCCCGCGCAACCCGGAGCCCACCTCCCAGTAGCGCTCGAACACTGCAAGGAGCCGCACCTGTGAGCAGTGCTGACCAGGCCTCCTCCACCCCGGCCAAGGCCCCGGCCACCGCCGTCACCGCCGCCAACGCGGAGCTGCGCGCGGACATCCGCCGCCTCGGCGACCTCCTGGGCGAAACCCTCGTCCGCCAGGAAGGCCAAGAACTCCTCGACCTCGTCGAACAAGTACGCGCCCTCACGCGCACCGACGGCGAAGCCGCCGCAGCACTGCTCGGCGACACCGACCTGGAGACCGCCGCCAAGCTCGTACGGGCCTTCTCCACCTACTTCCACCTCGCCAACGTCACCGAACAGGTACACCGCGGCAAGGAACTGCGCGCCCACCGCGCCACCGAAGGCAGCCTCCTCGCCCGCACCGCCGACATGCTCAAGGACGCCGACCCCGCGCACCTGCGCGAGACGGTCAAGAACCTCAACGTCCGCCCCGTCTTCACGGCGCACCCCACCGAAGCGGCCCGCCGCAGCGTCCTCAACAAGCTGCGCCGCATCGCGGCCCTCCTGGAAGAACCCGTCGCCGGCGCCGGCGAACGCCGCCGCCACGACCTGCGCCTCGCCGAGAACATCGACCTCGTCTGGCAGACCGACGAACTGCGCGTCGTGCGCCCCGAACCCGCCGACGAAGCCCGCAACGCCATCTACTACCTCGACGAGCTGCACGCCGGCGCCGTCGGCGACGTACTGGAAGACCTCGCCGCCGAGCTCCAGCGCGTCGGCGTGGAGATCCCCGCCGGCACCCGCCCGCTCACCTTCGGCACCTGGATCGGAGGCGACCGCGACGGCAACCCCAACGTCACCCCCGACGTCACCCGCGACGTACTGATCCTCCAGCACGAACACGGCATCACCGACGCCCTCGAACTCGTCGACTTCCTGCGCGGCCTCCTGTCGAACTCCATCCGCTACACCGGCGCCACCGAGGAACTCCTCTCCTCCCTCCAAGCCGACCTCGAACGCCTCCCCGAGATCAGCCCGCGCTACAAGCGGCTCAACGCCGAGGAGCCCTACCGCCTCAAGGCCACCTGCATCCGGCAGAAGCTCGTCAACACCCGCGAGCGCCTCGCCAAGGGCACCCCCCACGAGGAAGGCCGCGACTACCTCGGCACCGCCGAGCTCCTCACCGACCTCACCCTCATCCAGACCTCCCTGCGCGAACACCGCGGCGCCCTCTTCGCCGACGGCCGCATGGACCGCACCATCCGCACCCTGGCCGCCTTCGGCCTCCAGCTCGCCACCATGGACGTCCGCGAACACGCCGACGCCCACCACCACGCCCTCGGCCAGCTCTTCGACCGGCTCGGCGAGGAGTCCTGGCGCTACGCCGACATGCCGCGCGACTACCGGCAGAAGCTCCTCGCCAAGGAACTGCGCTCGCGCCGCCCCCTGGCCCCCACCCCCGCGCCCCTCGACGCCGCCGGACACAAGACCCTCGGCGTCTTCTTCGCCATCAAGGACGCCTTCGAGAAGTTCGGCCCCGAAGTCATCGAGTCCTACATCATCTCGATGTGCCAGGGCGCCGACGACGTCTTCGCCGCCGCCGTCCTCGCCCGCGAGGCCGGCCTCATCGACCTCCACGCCGGCTGGGCCAAGATCGGCATCGTCCCCCTCCTGGAGACCACCGACGAACTCAAGGCCGCCGACGTCATCCTCGACGCCATGCTCGCCGACCCCTCCTACCGACGGCTCGTCTCCCTGCGCGGCGACGTCCAGGAGGTCATGCTCGGCTACTCCGACTCCTCCAAGTTCGGCGGCATCACCACCAGCCAGTGGGAGATCCACCGCGCCCAGCGCCGGCTGCGCGACGTCGCCCACCGCTACGGCGTCCGCCTGCGCCTCTTCCACGGCCGCGGCGGCACCGTCGGCCGCGGCGGCGGCCCCTCGCACGACGCCATCCTCGCCCAGCCCTGGGGCACCCTCGAAGGCGAGATCAAGGTCACCGAGCAGGGCGAGGTCATCTCCGACAAGTACCTCGTACCGTCACTGGCCCGCGAGAACCTGGAACTGACCGTCGCGGCCACCCTCCAGGCATCCGCCCTGCACACCGCCCCCCGCCAGTCCGAGGACGACCTCGCCCGCTGGGACGCGGCCATGGACACCGTCTCCGACGCCGCCCACACCGCCTACCGCCAACTCGTCGAGGACCCGGACCTGCCGGCGTACTTCTTCGCCGCCACCCCCGTCGACCAGCTCGCCGACCTCCACCTCGGCTCCCGCCCCTCCCGGCGCCCCGACTCCGGCGCCGGCCTGGACGGACTGCGCGCCATCCCGTGGGTCTTCGGCTGGACCCAGTCCCGCCAGATCGTCCCCGGCTGGTACGGGGTCGGCTCCGGCCTCAAGGCCCTGCGCGAGGCCGGCCAGGGCGACGCCCTCACCGAGATGGGCGAGCGCTGGCACTTCTTCCGCAACTTCCTCTCCAACGTCGAGATGACGCTGGCCAAGACCGACCTGCGGATCGCCCGCCACTACGTCGACACCCTCGTACCCGACCACCTCAAGCACGTCTTCACCCGCATCGAGGCCGAACACGAGCTCACCGTCCGCGAGGTCCTGCGCATCACCGGCGGCCACAAGCTCCTGGACTCCAACCCGGTCCTCCAGCAGACCTTCGCCGTCCGCGACGCCTACCTGGACCCGATCTCCTACCTCCAGGTCTCCCTGCTCGCCCGCCAGCGCGCCGCCGCCGCCCGCGGCGAGGACGCGGACCCGCTCCTGGCCCGAGCCCTGCTGCTCACCGTCAACGGCGTGGCCGCGGGCCTGCGCAACACCGGCTGACCGAAGGACGTACGAAGGCCCCCGCCATCCGGACCGGACGGCGGGGGCCTTCGCACACCCGGCGGACGGGAGCCACGGCGCGGGCGGGGACGGAGGCGGTCAGGAGTTGTACGCGGACTGGGCCCGCTCCAGACCCTCCGCGATCAGACACTCCACCGCATCCGCCGCCCGGTCCACGAACCAGTCCAGCTCCTTGCGCTCCGTGGACGAGAAGTCCTTCAGCACGAAGTCCGCGACCTGCATACGGCCCGGCGGACGCCCGATGCCGCACCGCACCCGGTGGTACTCCGCACCCATCGACTTCGTCATCGACTTCAGACCGTTGTGCCCGTTGTCCCCGCCGCCCAGCTTCAGCCGCAGCGTCGGATAGTCGATGTCCAGCTCGTCGTGGACCGCCACGATCCGCTCCACCGGCACCTTGTAGAAATCGCGCAGCGCCGTCACCGGCCCGCCCGACAGGTTCATGAACGACATGGGCTTCGCCAGCACCACCCGGCGGTTCGCCGGCCCCGGCGGACCCATACGGCCCTCGACCACCTGCGCCCGCGCCTTGTGCGCCTTGAACTTCCCGCGCATCCGCTCGGCCAGCAGGTCCACCACCATGAACCCGATGTTGTGGCGGTTGCCCGCGTACTCCGCCCCGGGGTTACCGAGGCCGACGATCAGCCACGGCGCAGCGTCGTCCGACATCCATGCTCCTTAACGAGGACGACCGCCGTCCCGCTCCCAGTGGAGCCGGACGGCGGTCGATCAGCAAGTGCTGAGGGGGAGAGGCGAGGCTCAGGCCTCTTCGCCCTCGGCGGCCGTCTCGGCGGCCGGCTCCTCGGCCTGCGGGGCGACGACCTGCAGGACGGCGGTCTCGCCGTCGACGGCCAGCGTGGTGCCGGCCGGCAGGACCAGGTCCTTGGCGTGGATCGAGGCACCGGCCTCGAGGCCCGCGATGGAGACGGTGACCTCGGTCGGGATGTGGGTGGCCTCGGCCTCGACCGTGATGGTGTTGAGGAGGGTCTCCAGCATGTTGTTGCCGGGGGCCAGGTCGCCCTCGGTGACAACGGCGACCTCGACGGTGACCTTCTCGCCCTTCTGGACGATCAGGAAGTCGACGTGCGAGATCGAACGCTTCAGCGGGTGCTTCTGGACGGCCTTCGGGATGACCAGCTCGGTGCCGCCGCCCGCGATGTCCAGGGAGATCAGGACGTTCGGGGTACGCAGCGCCAGCGCCAGGCCGTGGCCCTCGACGTTGACGTGCTTCGGGTCGTTGCCGTGGCCGTAGATGACACCGGGAACCATGGCGTCGCGACGGGCCTGGCGGGCAGAGCCCTTGCCGAAGGTGGTGCGGAGCTCGGCGGAAAGCTTGACCTCGGACATGCTCACTCCTCGTGGGGTGACGGAAATCGGACAACGGTCACCCGGCCTGAACGGCCTGCTACGAAGAGCGCGTCGATAACGGAGCGCCGACACCGAAAAGGTGCGGCCTCCCTCGCCGAGCAACTCGTGGAGTCTACCCGGCGCGGAGGCCGCACCCAAAAGGATCTCTGCGCTACCGGTTACTGCTGCTCTTCGAACAGGCTCGTGACCGAACCGTCCTCGAAGACCTCGCGCACCGCACGCGCGACCATCGGGGCGATCGACAAGACCGTGATCTTGTCGAGCTCCAGGTCGGACGGGTCCGGCAGGGTGTTCGTGAAGATGAACTCACTGACCTTCGAGTTCTTCAGACGGTCCGCCGCCGGCCCCGACAGGATGCCGTGCGTGGCCGTCACGATGACGTCCTCCGCGCCGTGCGCGAACAGCGCGTCGGCCGCGGCGCAGATCGTGCCACCCGTGTCGATCATGTCGTCGACCAGGACGCAGACGCGGCCCCGGACCTCACCGACGACCTCGTGGACCGTCACCTGGTTCGCGACGTCCTTGTCACGCCGCTTGTGCACGATCGCCAGCGGCGCGTCCAGACGGTCGCACCAGCGGTCCGCGACGCGCACACGGCCGGCGTCCGGAGAGACGATCGTCAGCTTCGAACGGTCCACCTTCGCGCCCACGTAGTCCGCGAGGACCGGCAGCGCCGACAGGTGGTCCACCGGACCGTCGAAGAAGCCCTGGATCTGGTCCGTGTGCAGGTCCACCGTCAGAATGCGGTCCGCACCCGAGGTCTTCAGCAGATCGGCGACCAGACGCGCCGAGATCGGCTCGCGACCCTTGTGCTTCTTGTCCTGACGGGCGTACCCGTAGGACGGGATGATCACGGTGATGGAGCGTGCCGACGCGCGCTTCAGCGCATCGATCATGATCAGCTGCTCCATGATCCACTTGTTGATCGGAGCCGTGTGGCTCTGGATCAGGAAGCAGTCCGCGCCACGAGCCGACTCCTGGAAACGAACGTAGATCTCACCGTTCGCGAAGTCGAAAGCCTTGGTCGGCACGAGGGCGACGCCCAGCTGATGCGCAACCTCCTCGGCCAGCTCGGGGTGGGCGCGGCCGGAGAAGAGCATCAGCTTCTTCTCGCCGGTCGTCTTGATCCCGGTCACAGCACAGTCTCCTCAGACGTGTTGAAAGCTGCTCGCCCCCGTGTGCGTCCGTCCCGCACACGGTGAGCCAGCCGAATTGCGTGCACCTATCACGGTACGCCCTGCCGGGCCCACCTGTTTCCGGTCAGTTCACCTCAACGAGGCCTCAGCGGGGGTCGGAATCCTCCGAAACCACCGACTGCGCCGCCGTCGCCGCGGCACTTCCCGGACGCTTCCGGGCCACCCAGCCCTCGATATTGCGCTGCTGGCCACGCGCCACGGCCAGCGCACCGGCCGGCACGTCCTTCGTGATCACCGAACCGGCCGCCGTGTACGCGCCGTCCCCGATCGTGACGGGCGCCACAAACATGTTGTCCGAACCCGTCTTGCAATGTGAGCCGACGGTCGTGTGGTGCTTGTGCTCACCGTCGTAGTTCACGAACACGCTCGCCGCGCCGATGTTCGTGTACTCGCCGATCGTCGCGTCCCCCACGTACGACAGGTGCGGCACCTTCGTGCCCTCGCCGATCGTCGCGTTCTTCATCTCGACGTACGTACCCGCCTTCGCCTTCAGGCCCAGGTTCGTCCCCGGACGCAGGTACGCGTACGGACCCACGGACGCCGACTCGCCGATGACCGCCGTGTCCGCGACCGTGTTGTCCACGCGCGCCCGCGGGCCCACCCGCGTGTCCTTCAGCCGCGTGTTCGGACCGACCTCGGCGCCCTCGGCCACGTGCGTCGCTCCGAGCAGCTGCGTACCCGGGTGGACCAGCGCGTCCTGCCCGAAGGTCACCGTCACGTCGACGAACGTGCTCGCCGGGTCGACGACCGTCACGCCCGCTAGCATCGCCCGCTCCAGCAGGCGGGCGTTCAGCAGCGCGCGGGCCTCGGCGAGCTGGACGCGGTTGTTGATCCCGAGGATCTGGCGGTGGTCCGCGCCGACGGCCGCGCCGACGCGGTGGCCGGACTCGCGCAGGATGCCGAGCACGTCGGTGAGGTACTCCTCGCCCTGGCTGTTGTCCGTGCGCACCTTGCCGAGCGCGTCCGCGAGGAGGGCGCCGTCGAAGGCGAAGACCCCGGAGTTGATCTCCCGGATCGCGCGCTGGGAGTCGGTGGCGTCCTTGTGCTCGACGATGGCGGTGACGGCGCCGGCGCCGTCCCGGACGATGCGCCCGTAGCCGGTGGAGTCGGGGACCTCGGCGGTGAGCACGGTGACGGCGTTGCCGTCGGCCACGTGCGTGGCCGCGAGCTGCCGCAGGGTCTCCCCGGTGAGCAGGGGGGTGTCGCCGCAGACGACGATCACGGTCCCGTCGACGGCGCCGCCGAGCTCTTCGAGGGCCATGCGGACGGCGTGTCCGGTGCCGTTCTGCTCGTACTGGACGGCGGTGCGGACGCCGGCGTCGATGCCGGCGAGGTGCGCGGTGACCTGCTCACGGGCGTGGCCGACGACGACCACGAGGTGTTCGGGGTCCAGCTCGCGCGAGGCGGCGACGACGTGGCCCACGAGCGAGCGCCCGCAGATCTCGTGCAGAACCTTGGGAGTGGCCGACTTCATGCGGGTGCCTTCACCCGCTGCGAGTACGACGACGGCTGCCGGGCGGTTGGCGCTCACGGGGATGCCCTTCGGCTTCGGGTGGTGGACCCGTGAAGGATACCGGGGGGCCGCACCCCGGAAACGAAGCCGGGTCCCGACCGTGGAGGTCGGGACCCGAACGCGCTTTGCTCCCCTGCCAGGACTCGAACCTGGAACAAGTTATCCAAAGTAACCCGTGTTGCCGATTACACCACAGGGGATAGCAAAGCTGGCCAAACCGGACATTCGGTTACTTGGTCAAACCAGCGGACCCCACTATGCCGCACCAGGCGCCCTCAATGCGACGGTACAAGTCGCAACTGGCGGAGACGCGGACGATGAGGCATCCCCGGTAATCCGTGCCGGTGTTCTTGCGGACGGTCTTCGGGTTGTGCTTCTTGAGGGTGGTCCTCTGCAACTCGATCGGTCGCACCCCGACGAAGTCGGCCCAGTACTGCTCGGCGCCCTCCACGTCTGCGGATTCGTGGATCATGACGCGGAACTTGAGGCGTTCGCGGGGGATGTCCATGAGTCGAAGCCATGCCAGGTATACGCCGATGACGCCCGGGTCGCTGTTGATGAAGGTGACGGTCTCGCTGCGCCGGTACGCCTTGCTCTTGGAGCCTTCCGCCCAATAGAGGGCGACACCTGTGAGGAAGAGGTCGCGATCGCTGAGCGGGCCGATCTCCTGCCTCGCCGCTTCGACGGCCGCGGCCCGCGCCTCCTCGCGGCGCGGGGCCTCATGGGCCCAGCGCTTGAACGCGGCGTCCCGACCTTGCTCGGTGGGGGAGCGGTGGTCGACCTTCGGCAGGTCGCGGACCCAGAGGGAGATCGAGCTCTTCGAGCAGCCCAGCTCGACCTGGATCCGGTCGTAGGTCATGCCCTGGAGGCGGAGTTCGCGGGCCCTGGCGCGCAGGTCGTCCTTCGCGTTCGGGCGCTTGGTCCATTCGGGGGCGGGCTCGCCCTCCAGGAGGCGGTTCAGGATGTCGTTGTTGTGGACGTGCAGGCGGTCGCGGATCTGGCGGCGGCTGAGGCCCTCGCGGCGCAGCGCCACCGCCTGCTCGCGGAGGGCTTCGTAGGTCGCGGCTCCGGTGTGCAGGCCGCCTGTGCCGTCGCCGGGGCGACGTCGGATTTCGGTCATGTCCCCCAATGTCGTCCGGAATGTGGGATTCAGGTCTCGCTCTGCGGATGAATCAGCCGTACGTGCGATTACCTCGGGATCGCCGGAATTCCGTTCGCTTGTGTGCTGGGGGCCCTGCGTACGCTGGACGGCATGACCAGTACGGGGGAAGAGCGGGGCGGAGCCGGGCGGGCCGGGCCCTGGTGGTGGGAGCGGCCTCGGGGGGCCGTGCTCGATGTGGGGCTGGCGGCCGTGTCGGCCGTCGAGTGCGCCGTCGAGGGGGTGCCCTTCGCGCACGAGGCCGGGCTTCCGGTGCCGGTCGGGGTGCTGTTCGGGCTGCTGGTGGGGTCCACGCTCGTACTGCGGCGGCGCTGGCCGATCGCCGTGGTGCTGGTCGGGATCGCCGTGTCGCCGGCCGCGATGGGCTTCCTGCTCGGGGTGGTCGGGCTGTACACGCTCGCCGCCTGTGAGGTGCCCCGGCGGATCACCGCGACGCTGACCTCGCTGGCGCTGCTCGCGACCCTCGTGGTGATGTACGTGCGGACCACTGGGGACCAGGGGGCCTCGCAGTCGCTCGTCATCGTGCTGTCCGTGTTCGTGGCGGTGGCGCTGACGGTGCCGCCGGTGCTGCTGGGCCTGTACATAGGGGCGCGGCGGCGGCTGATGGAGAGCTTGCAGGAGCGGGCGGATTCGCTGGAGCGGGAGCTGTCCCTGCTCGCGGACCGGGCGGAGGAGCGGGCCGAGTGGGCCCGTACGGAGGAGCGCACGCGGATCGCGCGGGAGATGCACGACGTGGTGGCGCACCGGGTGTCGCTGATGGTGGTGCACGCGGCGGCGCTGGAGGCGGTCGCGGCCAAGGATCCGGAGCGGGCGGTGAAGAACGCCGCGCTGGTGGGGGACATGGGGCGCCAGGCGTTGACGGAGTTGCGGGAGATGTTGGGTGTGCTGCGGGCGGCGGAGTCGCCGAAGCGGGCTCCCGCCGTCGCGCCTTCGGCCGCGGTGGCGACGGTGGCCGCGCTGGTGGGGAGCTTCGAGGACGGTCCGGGGCCCTCGCTGGGCGAGTTGGAGGCGCTGGTCGGGCAGTCGCGGGCGGCCGGGATGGGCGTGGAGCTGGATGTCCGGGGCGCGGGGGCGGGGGCCGGGTATCCGGCGGAGGTGGAGCAGACGGCGTACCGGGTGGTGCAGGAGGCGCTGACGAACTGCCACAAGCATGCGCCGGGGGCGCGGGTGGTGGTGCGGCTGGCTCATCGGGAGGGTGAGGTGGCCATGCAGGTGGAGAACGGGCCGTGCGGGGCGGACGTGGTGCAGCCGGGTCTGCCCAGTGGCGGGAACGGGCTGGTCGGCATGCGTGAGCGGGTGCTCGGCCTGGGGGGTGTCTTCGTGTCGGGTCCGACGGAGGAGGGCGGCTTCAGGGTGTCGGTGGTCCTGCCGTGCGTTCCGCGCGGGGCGTAGGGCGGCCGGCGCGGAACGCGGCAGCGGGGCGCGGGTCTCGGTCGTTTCCTAGGGGGCCGTGGTGAGGCGGGTGGGTTGGAGGCCGGTGAGGAGGAGGGTGAGGGCCTCGTCCAGGTCGGTGCCCAGGTACCAGTCGCCGGTGTGGTCGATGCCGTAGACGCGGCCTTCGCGGTCGATGGCGAGGTGTGAGCCGGTGTCGGCGTCGATGCCGAGCGGGCAGAGTTCGCTGGACAGGGCGCGGCCGAGGTCGGCGAAGGTGCGGGCGAGGTGGAGGCCCGTGAGGGGGTCGAGGCGGACCGGGGTGGGGGCTATCTGGCGGCCGGGGCCGGGCGCCGTGATGTGGAGGCCGCCGAATTCGGCCCAGGCTTCGACGGCGGCCGGGAAGACGGTGTGCCGGTGGCCGGCGGGGGTGGTGTGGTCGCGCAGGGCGTCGGCCCAGTACTCGGCCTGCTTGATGTCCCAGCGGCCGGGTTCCCAGCCGGCGGTGCGCAGGGCGGTGTCCACGGGGCCCGGGAAGCGGGTGGCCGAGGAGCGGTCGTAGGAGGCGGCGGAGGTGGTCATGGTGGCGGAGGTCAGGCCTTTTCTGACGCGGGGGTGAGGTCGACGGCGCGTACGCCGAAGTGGGCGAGGAGGGCTTCGCAGGAGCGGCAGGGGGGTGCGTAGCTGCCGTGGAGCGGGTCGCCGTCCTCGCGGATGTGGCGTGCGGTGATCTTGGAGTGTTTCAGGGCGCGGCGGGCTTCGCTCGCGGTGAGGGGTTTGCGGGAGGCGCGTTTGCTGCGGGCGCCTTCGACGGTCGCGAGGTGGCGCGAGAGCAGGATCGCCTCGGGGCAGCGGCCGGTGAAGCGTTCCCGTTGGCCGCTGGTGAGGGTGTCGAGGAAGTCCTGGACGAGGGGGTGCAGGGCGGGTGGCTGCTCGGCTTTGCCGGCGGTGCCGGTGAGGGTTTCGCCGCGTACGGAGAGGGCGGCGGCGACGGTGGGGAGGATGCCGTCGCGGCGGAAGCGCAGGACGGGTGCGGTGGGTCGGCCGTCGGTGCTGGTCCAGCGCAGGCGGGGGTCTCCGGGCGGGACGGCTGTCCCGGTCCGCGTGTCTGCCGTCGGGTCGGTCTGGTCGCCCGGTGCCGGTCCTGAGGCGCCGTCGGCGGTGTCCGTGCGTGTCGCCGTGTTCTGCATGGTCGCGTCTTCCCTCCCGTGGCGGCGGTGGTGGCCGCTGTCGCGCACGCCCCCGTGCTGAGGGGACAGCCTGTCAAATGTCCCCTGTCGTGTGGAAGCGGGGTCGAATATTCGTATCAATTCGGATGTTCCCGGCCGTCGTGTGGGTGCGGGGGTCGCGGTCGGGTGAGGCTCTTGCCCGACCGCATAGGCTGTGGTGAACCAGCCAGATCCAGCAGGGGGCTACCGCCATGACGACAGGTCGGCTCGGGCAGCAGGCCGCGCCACCCAACGCCGCGTACTCCGGGCAGGTCGTGCATTTCCCGGACCCGGTCCGGGCCGCTCGGCATCCCCACGGGGTACGGATGGATGCGGACGGACATCCCGACTTCTCCCCGTACGCACGCGCGGCGGTGGAGATCGCCGAGCCGCCGGAGGGTTTCGGCGTGGACGAGCTGCGGCTGACGGACTGCGTGTCCGCGAACGCGGCGATGCACGCGGCGGGGCATGCGCTGTGGGACACCGTCGGCCCGGTGGCGACGCCGCACGGCTGGACCTGGCACCACGTGGCCGGGACGCGGCGCATGGAGTTGGTCCCGGTCGAGGTGAAGGCGCTGCTGCGGCATCACGCGGGGCTGGCGACGGCTCCGGTCGACCACGGCAAGCGCGGGACGCGGCCGTTGCAGGAGTTGCGCCCGGTGCACCTGGGGCTGCCGAAGACGGTGGTGTCGGTTTCCGAGGAGGCGGTGCAGGGCGTCGAGGAGGATCTCGGGTACCGGCTGCCGGAGGCGTACCGCGCGTTCCTGAAGGCGGCGGGCGGTTGTGCGCCGGTGGGTGCCGGGCTGGACGTGGATCTGGGTGTGCTGGTGGACCAGCCGTTCTTCACGGTGCGCGAGGAGGCGGCGGTCAACGACCTCGTGTACGTGAACAAGTGCCTGCGGGACCATCTGACGAAGGACTACCTGTGCGTGGCTTTCGTGCAGGGCGGTCTGCTCGCGCTGAAGGTCAAGGGCGAGGCGATCGGCTCGGTCTGGTTCTCCCCGTACGACGACGCCCGCGACCGGGACGGCTGGTCCGTGCAGGAGCGCGTGGAGCGTCTGTTGCTGCCGTGCGGTGCCGATTTCGATGCCTTTCTGGAGCGGTTGGCGGGTAATCCGCCGGAGTTGGAAACGGTGGCCGGTCTGATGGTGGACGGCGGATTCGCACGCTCGGTTCCCGTGTCCGGTGCGGCACCGGTGGAGGGGTGACGGCGCGATGGTGACGTTTGCGCAGGCGCAGGAGCGCGCCGAGGAGTGGATCAACGGGGACGTGCCGGCGTACCAGCACCGGGAGGTGCGCGTACGGGAGTTCGGGCTCGGGTTCGTGGTGTGGGCGGAGGACCGCGCGGCCGGTCCGGTGTCCGGTGGCGGCCGGCAGCGGCTGGTCATCGCGCGGGACAGCGGTGAGGTGACGTTGTGGCCGGGTCTGCCGGTGGGTGAGGTGATCCGGCGGTACGAGGAGGAGTACGGGGTCGCGGCCGCGCAGGTGGCGGAGCCGTCGGTCCCGACGCCGCGGATCGATTCGGAGCAGACCTCGTTCATGCTGAGTCCGCCGGAGTGGCTCCAGGAGGCGGCGGACCGGGCGGGGATCCCGCCTGCGCCGACGCCGCCTCCCGCGGTGGCCGACGGGGCGGAGGCCGCAGGGCCGGAGGCCGACGGGGCTGAGGCCGTGCCGGTTCCGGAGCCGGTGGTCGCGTCCGCTCCGGCCCCCGGGCCCGGGGAGGCGGTTCCGCTGCGCCGTGAGGTGCCGTACGAGCCGACCAACGACGGGGTCCCGGCCGGGGCCACGCCGTGGGCCGGGACCGATGTGAACCCGGGTGGGGACGACGTGTCCGTACCGCTGCCCGCGACGGTGTTCGCGCCGCCGCTGTCGGGCTCGGACCTGGACGACGTGGCGCCGCCCTCCGGTGTGGCCCCGGAGGCCAAGACCGCGCTGATTCCCGGGGGCAGCAGGCTCCCGAAGACGGCGATCGCCCCCGCGCTGGACCTCGGGTCCGCCGCGGGTGAGGGTCCGGATTCCGGGTCGATCGCCGATGCGCCGACGAGCAAGGCCCAGGTCTCCCGGCCGGGCGCGGCGCCCGCCACGCCGCCCGGTCCGCCGGGGGCTCCGGGTTCGCTGGGGCGCGGGTTGGATCATGCCGCGACGATGTTGGCCGGTCCGGCGGTGACGGGTCAGCCGCCCGCGCCTCCGGGTCCGCCGGGTGCTCCCGGTGCTTCGGGTGCGGGTCGGCCGCCGGCTCCGCCCGGTCCGCCGGGGGCTCCGGGTTCGCTGGGGCGCGGGCTGGATCATGCCGCGACGATGTTGGCCGGTCCGGCCGTGACGGGTCAGCCGCCCGCGCCTCCGGGTCCGCCGGGTGCTCCCGGTGCTCCGGGTGCGGGTCGGCCGCCGGCTCCGCCCGGTCCGCCGGGGGCTCCGGGTTCGCTGGGGCGCGGGCTGGACCATGCCGCGACCATGTTGGCCGGTCCGGCCGTGACGGGTCAGCCGCCCGCGCCTCCCGGCCCGCCCGGTGCCCCCGGCGCGCCCGGGGGCGGGCTGGACCACGCCGCGACGATGCTGGCCGGTCCGGCGGTCACGGGTCAGCCGCCCGCGCCCCCCGGCCCGCCGGGGCAGCCGCAGGCCGGTCCCGGTCCCGTTCCCGGTCCCGCGGCGCAGCCCCCGGTGCCCACCGGCGCGCCCACGGTCGGCCCGGGTTACCAGGCCGTACTGCGCTACCGCGCGCCCGACGGCTCCGAGCAGCAGCTCATCCGGCGTTCGGCGCCCGGTACCCCGCACCCCGAGTGGCAGATCCTGTACGAGCTGCGCGCGATGAACGTGCCGCCGCAGCAGGTGCTGGAGCTGCACACCGAGCTGGAGTCCTGCGAGCTGCCCGGCGGTTACTGCGCGCGGATGATCCGGGAGACCTGGCCGCAGGTCCGGATCACGAGCGTGGCCCCGTACGGCAAGGACCACGCGGGCCGTCAGCAGGGCATGAGGCATCTGCTGACCCATCAGGGTGAGCTGCACCAGGTGGCGGACGGTCCGGCGCGCCCCGCGCCGGTACGGGCGCCGCTCCAGCAGGTGCCGCTCCAGCCGGCGATCCCGCTGGACGCGATCGGCGCGGAGCTGGCCGGGGCGTTCGGCCCGCAGGGCGTGTTCCGCTTCGATCAGCGGGCGGTGTCGCGCCAGGGTGTGCCGGAGATCGTGGCGCAGACCCTGGTGTGGGCGGGTCTGCCGGTGGACTTCGGGCCGTTCTTCTGGGCGCAGGCGGTGCCGGGTCAGCCGGTGCCGACGCTGGCGGAGCTGGCGGCGCAGCGGCAGGTCCAGCCGGCGTCCGACGCGGGCTCGTACCTCGTGGTGGGCAGCGACTTCGGCAAGGCGCTGTGCGTGCAGTACGGGACGGCGCACATCGTGGCGGTGCCGGTGGAGGCCGGTCCGGGCGGTGCTCCGGTGCCGCCGCAGTTCGTGAATTCCAGCCTGCCGCAGTTCGCGCGGTCGCTGGCCATGCTGGGTCACATGTGGCGGCTGCGCCAGCATCTGACGCCGGAGCAGGCGGGCCGCTGGACCGTCGATTTCCAGACGAATCTGGCGGGGCTGGACAGTGCGGCGCTGGCGTCGCCGGAGAGCTGGTGGTCGGTGCTCCTGGAGCAGATGTGGGACGGGTTGCTCTGATCGGATGATCGGGCGGATGGCCGGGCCGGGACCCTCATAGGGGGTACCGGCCCGGCCATTCCGGCTTCTGGTCGCAAATGGCGCATCCTTGACGGGAATCCCCCCGAGAGAGGCGCTTCAGGATGACTGCACCCATGTCACCTCACGGACCGGGTTTCGCGACCGTTCGGGGTCGCGGCTACCGCGTGGAAGAGGTCGACCGGTATCTGGCCCGGCTCTCCGGCAGCCGGGACGAGGCGTGGGAGCGGGTCGCGCGGCTGACGGTCCTGGCGAAGCGGATGGAGGAGGAGGCGGGGCGGCTGCGCGAGGCCGTGGCGGCGCTGGCCCCGCAGACGTACGACGAGCTGAGCGAGCGGGCGCGGCGGATCCTCCTCCTGGTGGAGGAGGAGGCGGACGCCGTGCGGCGCGACGCGCGCGCGGACGCGGTGGACGCGATGGGCGCGGCCGAGGCGTACGCGGACCGGGTGGCGGAGCTGGCGCGGGGCGACGCGGAGGCGGTGCGCGAGCAGACGGAGGTCCGGGCGCGCCAGGGGCTGCTGCGGGCGGGGCGGGAGGCCGACGCGATCCGGGCGGAGGCGAAGGACGACGCGGGGGAGTGGCGGGCGCAGGCGCAGGCGGCGCTGACGGAGATGCGGCGCCGGTCGGACGCGTTGCTGGCGGACCGCGAGCAGGAGCACGTGGAACGCTGGGACGCGGCGGAGCGGGAGCTGGCGGCCCGGGAGGCGGATCTGGAGGCCCGGCTCGCGGAGTTGGAGCGGTACGCGGAGGTCCGGCTGGCGGAGGCGCGGCGCGGGTACGCGGAGGCGGAGGAGTCGGCGCGGCACGGACAGGAGGATGCGCAGGCGCGGGCGGCGGAGCTGCTGGCGGAGGCCAGGGTGGCGGAGGAGCGGACGGCCCGGGAGACGGAGCGGATCCTGCGGGAGCACGGGGAGGCGCAGGACGAGATGCGGGCGCACATGAACCACGTCCGCTCCAGCCTGGCGGCCCTGACGGGCCGGGCCCCGGCCGAGGGGTGACGGGCCGCCCGGGCGGAGGTCTGTCGTCCGCCCGGGACCGCGGCCCGGGCGGCAGGTCCGGCCGCGGGACTTCGGGGTGCCCGTCCTTTCAGCCCGCGGGCTGCTGCGCCTGGCCCGCGGCCGGCACCGCGGCCGGCGTCGGTGCCGGTGTCGGTGCCGGTGTCGCGGGTACCGGTACCGGTGCCGGTGTCAGGGGCGGGACGGGGGCCGGAGCGTGGTGGTACGGGTCGCTGCGCAGACCGCGCGAGGTGACCACCACCGTGAACGCGGCGGGCGCCCCGGTGGCGGGGAGCTGCGCGCTCAGGGTGCCGGTCGCCGGGTCGTAGCCGGTCGGCAGCGCGGTGGAGTCGAGCTCCACCCGGGCCTCCGGGCCGAAGCCGCCGCCCTCGACGACGAGCACGGCGGCGTCCACCGTGACGCGCGTGATCACCGGATTGGCCCGTGTGGCCATCTTGTTGACCAGGTAGGCCCCGGCCGGGGCGCCCGTCAGCGCCCAGATCTCGGCGGGGAGGCGGGGGAGGCCGCCGCCCACGTCGGCGAGGAAGAACAGCACCACGTAGAGCATGGTGACCGCGCTGAGGGCCACGTACTGGAGGTCGACGAGGTCGGTGCGGCCGCCGTCGTTCGCGATCAGCTCGCGCAGCGGACGCCGTCCGGAGCGGGTGGGCTTCGGGGCGGGCTTGGCCATGGTGCCGTTCTCGACGCGGATGCCGACGACCGTCTTGGCTCCGATCATCGCCACGTACGGGCCTCCGAGGAGCGGCAGGTACACCGTGGTCAGGGAGGACAGCGGGCCGTGCTCCCCGGCGAACCAGCCGATGCCGCCGCCCGCGGTGAGCCCGTACGCGAGGATCGTGAGCAGGAGCCAGACCAGGATCACCGTCCAGGCCAGGGCCAGGGTGGTCGAGGTGGAGAGGCGGCCGTCGCGGCCGGTGACGAGGCCCGGACGGTGGCGCAGCCGCAAGGCCGTGGGCCCGGCCAGGGCGGCCCGTAAGGCGAGTGCGAAGAGTGCGGAAGTCATGTCGTCCCCCCGGAGCGGATCCCGGCGGCGGAACGCCGGGATGCAGGACTCCGAGTCCTACTCCGTTGACCGGGGTCATGACAAGCGGGACGGGCCGGGGCGGACTACGTGTCGGCGTGGCGCCCTTCCTGGTGCTCCTCCAGTATCGGGAACCGGCGCGGGGCCATGAGCAGCAGGACGAGCAGTGCGGCCACCGCCGCGGCGGTCGCGCCGAGGAAGATGTGGTCGACGGCGGCGGCCACCGACGCGCGCAGGTAGTCGGCCGCGGCGGTCGGGAGCAGCTGCGGGCGGTCGAGGGCCTTGGAGACGTCGTCGAGGTGGTCCGGCAGCCCGGACATCGGGGCGTGGGCCAGCCGGGCGGCGATCGTCGCGTTGGCGACGGCCCCGAACAGGGCGGCCCCCAGGCTCTGCCCGACCTGGCGGCAGAACAGCACCGAGGCCGTGGTCGTGCCGCGCTCGGACCAGCCCACGGTGGACTGGACCCCGACGATCAGCGGCAGCTGGAACAGGCCGAGGGCGGCGCCCAGCAACAGCATGACCAAGGTGGGCTGCCAGGGCCGGGCGGGGTAGGGCAGCAGGGTGAACGCGAACAGGATCGCGGCGGCCAGCGAGATCCCGACGGCCGCGGAGTTGCGGAAGCCGATGCGCCGGTAGACGTGCTGGCTGAAGGCGGCGGAGGCGGGCCAGGTCAGGGTCATCGCGGACATGACCAGCCCGGCGCTGACCGGTCCGAGGCCGAGGACGGACTGCGCGTACGTGGGGACGAAGACCAGCGGGGCGACCATGAGCAGGCCGAGCGCACCGAGGGCCAGGTTGACCGCGGCGATGGTGCGCCGGCGCCATACCCATCCCGGGATGATCGGTTCTGCGGCCCTGCGTTCGATCCGGACGACCAGGGTCGCCAGGACGGCGCTCGCGCCCAGGAGTCCGAGGGAGGGTGCGGACAGCCAGGGCCAGGCGACCCCGCCCTGTACGAGGGCGAAGAGCAGCAGGGCGCCGCAGGCGAAGACCGCGAGGGCGCCGGCCCAGTCGACGGGGCCGCGGCGGCCGGGGGACCGTACGGGCTCGACGAGGTGGCGGGCGAGCATCCACAGGGCCAGGCCGCCGAGCGGCAGGTTGATCAGGAAGATCCAGCGCCAGTCGGCGTACGAGGCGATGAGGCCGCCGAGAGCCGGGCCGGCCACGGCGGAGGCCGCCCAGACGGAGGACATCCGGGCCTGGATCCGCGGGCGGTCCTTGAGCGGGTACAGGTCGGCGGCCAGGGTCTGCACCGTGCCCTGGAGGGCGCCGCCGCCCAGCCCCTGGACGAGGCGGAAGGCGATGAGGGCGGCCATGTTCCAGGCGAGGGCGCACAGCAGTGAGCCCACGACGAACAGGGCTGTGCCGAAGAGGAGCACGGGCTTGCGGCCGAAGGTGTCGGAGAGCTTGCCGTAGACGGGGAGGGTGACGGTGACGGCGAGCAGGTAGCCGGCGAAGAGCCAGGAGAAGACGGAGAAGCCGCCGAGGTCGCCGACGATCTGGGGCACGGCGGTGGAGACGATGGAGCTGTCGAGGGCGGCGAGTGCCATCGCCAGCATGAGGGCGGTGACCAGCGCGGTACGGGGGGTCCGCCCGCCGGTCGCCGAAGCGGCTCCGGACCCGGAGGCCGCCGCCTCCCCGGTGCGTTCGCCCGTGCTCTCCTCCGCGCCCACCAAGATCCTTTCATCGTGCACGCATCTGCGGGGAACACCTTCTCATCGCGGGGTATCCGGCGGTATCCCCCCGGTGTCCCCCAGAAGTGATCCGCCAAAGGATGCAGAACCCCTAGGGGTTGCTCCTCACATCGGCCCAGGGGCCGTTCGTCCCGGCGGAGGAGGAGGACGGCCGGATGAGGTCCTTAACTGGTTCCTACGGGCGGGGTGGGGTTAACCCCCCTGCGGATACGGCGATGGGCACCAGGGCGCCGGCCGCCTCCGCCGCGCAGACTTCACGACGGCAGGACAGCCGGATCCGGCCACATGCGTGGCCGCGCGAAGCGACGCATCGAAGCAACGCACCACCGGCGCGAGCAGCACATCTACGAGGGGAAGCACCGTGACAACGGCTATGACCGAAACCAGGCACGGGGGTACTGGAGGGCATGAAGCCGTCGCGGCCCGGGCGCGCAAGGTCGTCAAGGCCTACGGCGCCGGGGAGACCCGCGTGGTCGCCCTCGACGAGGTCGACGTGGACATCAGGCGCGGCCAATTCACGGCGATCATGGGCCCCTCCGGCTCCGGCAAGTCCACGCTGATGCACTGCCTCGCCGGCCTGGACACGGTGACCAGCGGGCAGATCCACCTGGACGACGTCGAGATCACCGGGCTGAAGGACAAGAAGCTCACGCAGCTGCGCCGCGACCGGATCGGCTTCATCTTCCAGGCCTTCAACCTGCTGCCCACGCTCAACGCCCTGGAGAACATCACGCTCCCCATGGACATAGCGGGCCGCAAGCCGGATGCGCAGTGGCTGAACCGGGTTGTGGAGACGGTGGGTCTGGCGGGGCGCCTCAAGCACCGGCCGACCGAGCTGTCCGGCGGCCAGCAGCAGCGCGTGGCCGTCGCCCGCGCCCTCGCCGCCCGCCCGCAGATCATCTTCGGCGACGAGCCGACCGGAAACCTGGACTCGCGGGCCGGCGCCGAGGTCCTCGGCTTCCTGCGCCGCTCGGTCGACGAGCTGGGTCAGACCATCGTGATGGTCACGCACGACCCGGTGGCCGCCTCGTACGCGGACCGCGTGATCTTCCTGGCCGACGGCCGGATCGTGGACGAGATGTACGGGCCCACCGCCGACGGGGTGCTGGACCGCATGAAGGACTTCGACGCGCGCGGGCGGACCTCGTGAGCGCGGGCACCGTACTGAAGACCTCGCGGCGCAACTTCGTCGCGCACAAGGGGCGGATGGCGCTCTCGGCCGTCGCCGTCCTGCTCTCCGTCGCCTTCGTCTGCGGCACCCTGGTGTTCACCGACACCATGAACACCACCTTCGACAAGCTGTTCGGCGTCACCAGCGCCGACGTCACGGTCAGCGCGAAGGGGGCCAAGGACGCGGAGGACAACCCGAACCGCGGCAGGCCCGAGGTGCTGCCGGCCTCGGCCGTCGAGCAGGTGGCGAAGGCCGAGGGCGTCAAGAGCGCCGAGGGCGGCGTGGTCTCGATGTCGGTGACGGTGGTCAACGCCAAGAACGAGAACATGGGCTCGACCACCGGCGCGCCGACCATCGCGGGCAACTGGAGCGACAACGAGCTCAAGTCGATGAAGATCACCTCCGGCCGGCCCCCGCGCGGCCCGACCGAGGTGATGGTCGACGCCGACACCGCGAAGAAGCACCACCTGGAACTCGGCGACGAGCTGCGCACCATCGCCATCACCGGGGACGTCCGCGCGAGGATCAGCGGCATCGCCGCCTTCACCGTGACCAACCCGGGCGCGGCGATCGTCTACTTCGACACCGCCACCGCGCAGGAGAAGCTGCTCGGCGGCCCCGGCCTCTTCACGCACGTCAACGTCGACGCCAAGGACGGCGTCAGCGACGAGCAGCTGAAGCAGAACGTCGCCAAGGCCGTCGGCGCGGACACGTACAAGCTCCAGACGGCCAAGGAGTCCGCGGACGCCAACCGCAAGGACGTCGGCTCCTTCCTCGACGTCATGAAGTACGTGATGCTCGGCTTCGCCGGGATCGCCTTCCTCGTTGGCATCTTCCTGATCTTCAACACCTTCTCGATGCTGGTCGCCCAGCGCACCCGCGAGATCGGCCTGATGCGGGCCATCGGCGCCGACAGCGGCCAGGTGCTCAAGTCGGTGATCGTCGAGGCCTTCCTGCTCGGCCTGGTCGGCTCGGTCCTCGGGGTCGGGGCCGGCGTGGGCCTGGCCGTCGGCCTGATGCAGCTCATGGGCCAGATGGGCATGCACCTGTCGACCGATGACCTGACCGTCGCCTGGACCACCCCGGTCGTCGGCTTGGTGCTGGGCATCGTCGTCACCGTCGTCTCGGCCTTCATCCCCGCCCGCCGGGCCGGCAAGGTCTCCCCGATGGCCGCCCTGCGCGACGCCGGCACCCCCGGCGACCGCAAGGCCGGCCGCATCCGGGCCTCCCTGGGCCTGGTCCTCACCGGCATCGGCGGCGCGGGCCTCTTCCTCGCCGCGGCCGCCGACAAGGCGGCGGCCGGCTCGCTCTGGCTCTGCCTGGGCGTGCTGTTCACCCTCATCGGCTTCATCGTGATCGGCCCGCTGCTCGCCGGCCTCGTGGTCCGCATGCTCTCCGGCATCGTCCTGCGGCCCTTCGGGTCCGTCGGCCGGCTCGCCGAGCGCAACGCGCTGCGCAACCCGCGCCGCACCGGCGCCACCGCCGCCGCGCTGATGATCGGACTGGCCCTGGTCGCCTGCCTGTCGGTGGTCGGCTCCTCGATGGTGGCCTCCGCCACCGAGGAGCTCGACAAGACGGTCGGCGCGGACTACATCGTCCAGTCCCAGACCGGCCAGCCGATCATGCCGCAGGCCGAGCAGGCGCTGCGCGCCACCGGGAACCTGGCCCACGTCACCGCCTACCGGGAGGTCGAGGCGAAGATCACTGCGCCGGACGGCTCCGTCAAGGACGGCGGCATCAGCGTCACCGACCCGACCTACGCCCAGGACGTGCGGCGCAAGATGATCGCCGGCGAGCACGCGGCGGCGTACGGCGACGGCGCGATCTCGGTCGGTTCGCTCTACGCGGACGAGCACCACGTCAAGGTCGGCGACGAGCTGACGGTCGCCTTCACCGGCGGGCGGACCACCCCGCTCAAGGTCGCCGCGATCACCTCGGACGAGGGCAACCTCGACAAGGGCGCGATGTACGTCAGCACCGCCACCGCCGAGCGGTTCCTGCCGGCCGACCGGATGCCGCGGCCGTTCATGCTGCTGGCCAAGGCCGCCGAGGGGAAGGCGGACGCCGCGTACGGGGCCGTCAAGGACGCGCTCGCCCAGTACCCCCAGTACGCCGTGCAGAACCGGGCCGACTACAAGCAGACCCTCAAGGACCAGGTCGGCCAGCTGCTGAACATGGTCTACGGGCTCCTCGGCCTCGCGATCATCGTGGCGGTCCTGGGCGTCGTGAACACCCTGGCCCTCTCGGTGGTCGAGAGGACCCGCGAGATCGGCCTGATGCGCGCCATCGGCCTCTCCCGCCGCCAGCTGCGCCGCATGATCCGCCTGGAGTCCGTGGTCATCGCCCTCTTCGGCGCCCTGCTGGGCCTGGGCCTGGGCATGGGCTGGGGAGCCACCGCCCAGCAGCTGCTCGCCCTGCAGGGCCTGAAGGTGCTGGAGATCCCCTGGCCGACGATCATCGGCGTCTTCGCCGGGTCGGCCTTCGTGGGCCTGTTCGCCGCACTGGTCCCGGCCTTCCGGGCGGGGCGGATGAACGTACTGGACGCGATCGCGAGCGAGTAAGGGGCTCCGCGTTCGTTCGGGGGACCGCCGGCCCCGGCCTGCCCTTCGGGGCCGGCCGGGGCCGGCGGCCGTTCACAGGGCGCTGCGGCACTCCGGCACTGCGGTGCGTGGCTCCATTCCCCCGCGCGGGGGACCCGGGGGCGTCGTAGGGTGGAAGCCCCGGCCCGTGTGACGTGTCGGGTCCTTCGCGTTGCCCCTTCACCGGACGGAAGCCTCCTTTCATGAGCCTGCACGGACTGCTCGACGCCGTCACCCGGGACCCCGCCCTCGCCGAGGCGGTCACCGCGGCCGGGGACGGCAACCGCATGCACGTGGACCTCGTCGGACCCCCGGCCGCACGGCCCTTCGCCATCGCCGCGCTGGCCGCCCGGAGCGGGCGGACCGTGCTCGCGGTCACCGCCACCGGCCGGGAGGCCGAGGACCTGGCCGCCGCGCTGCGCTCCTTCCTGCCGCCCGACGAGGTGGCCGAGTACCCGTCCTGGGAGACCCTTCCGCACGAGCGGCTCTCCCCGCGCAGCGACACCGTGGGCCGGCGCCTCGCCGTACTGCGCCGGCTGGTGCACCCGAGCAAGGACGACCCGGCCGCAGGCCCCGTCTCCGTCGTCGTCGCGCCGATCCGGTCCGTGCTCCAGCCGCAGGTCAAGGGGCTCGGCGACCTGGTCCCGGTGAGCCTTCGGCAAGGCGGGAGCGCCGATCTGGGCGAGGTGACCGAGGCCCTGGCCGCGGCCGCGTACGCCCGCGTCGAGCTCGTCGAGAAGCGCGGCGAGTTCGCCGTGCGCGGCGGCATCCTCGACGTGTTCCCGCCCACCGAGGAACACCCGCTGCGCGTGGAGTTCTGGGGCGACGAGGTCGAGGAGATCCGCTACTTCAAGGTCGCCGACCAGCGCTCCCTGGAGGTCGCCGAGCACGGCCTGTGGGCCCCGCCCTGCCGCGAGCTGCTGCTGACCGACGAGGTGCGGGAGCGGGCCGCGGCCCTCGCCGAGGCCCATCCCGAGCTCGGCGAACTGCTGAACAAGATCGCCGAGGGGATCGCGGTGGAGGGCATGGAGTCCCTCGCGCCGGTCCTCGTCGACGACATGGAACTGCTGATCGACGTCCTGCCGGCCGGGTCCATGGCCGTGGTGTGCGACCCCGAGCGGGTCCGCACCCGGGCCGCCGACCTCGTCGCGACCTCGCAGGAGTTCCTGATGGCCTCCTGGGCCGCGACCGCCGGCGGCGGCCAGGCCCCGATCGACGTCGGCGCGGCCTCGCTGCGGGGGATCGCGGACGTCCGGGACCACGCCCGCGAGCTGGGCATGATGTGGTGGTCGGTCTCCCCCTTCGCGGCGGACGACACGGGCCTGGCCGCGGACACCCTGAAGCTCGGCATGCACGCCCCCGAGGCCTACCGCGGCGACACCGCCCGCGCGCTCGCCGACACCAAGGGCTGGATCGCCGACGGCTGGCACACCGTCTACCTCACCGAGGGCCACGGCCCGGCCGCCCGCACCGTCGAGGTGCTCCGAGGCGAGGGCATCGCGGCCCGCCTGGAGGCGGACCTGGACGTGCTGGAGCCGTCCATCGTCCACGTCACCTGCGGCTCCCTCGACAACGGGTTCGTCGACCCGGCGCTCAAGGTGGCCGTGCTCACCGAGACCGACCTGACCGGCCAGCGCACCGCCGTCAAGGACCTCGGCCGGATGCCGACCCGGCGCCGCAAGTCCATCGACCCCCTCACCCTGGAGGCCGGCGACTACATCGTCCACGAGCAGCACGGCGTCGGCCGCTACGTCGAGATGGTGCAGCGCACCGTCCAGGGCGCCACCCGCGAGTACCTCCTCGTCGAGTACGCCCCCGCCAAGCGCGGCCAGCCCGGCGACCGCCTCTACATCCCCACCGACCAGCTGGAGCAGGTCACCAAGTACGTCGGCGGCGAGGCCCCCACCCTGCACCGGCTCGGCGGCGCCGACTGGACCAAGACCAAGGCGCGCGCCAAGAAGGCGGTCAAGGAGATCGCCGCGGACCTCATCAAGCTCTACAGCGCCCGCATGGCGGCCCCCGGCCACACCTTCGGCCCCGACACCCCCTGGCAGCGCGAGCTGGAGGACGCCTTCCCGTACGCGGAGACCCCCGACCAGCTCACCACCATCGCCGAGGTCAAGGAGGACATGGAGAAGTCCGTCCCCATGGACCGCCTGATCTGCGGCGACGTCGGCTACGGCAAGACCGAGATCGCGGTGCGCGCCGCCTTCAAGGCGGTCCAGGACGGCAAGCAGGTCGCCGTCCTCGTCCCCACCACCCTGCTCGTGCAGCAGCACTTCGGGACCTTCTCCGAGCGCTACAGCCAGTTCCCCGTCAACGTGAAGGCACTGTCGCGCTTCCAGTCCGACACCGAGTCCAAGGCCACCTTGGAGGGGCTGAGGGAGGGCTCGGTGGACATCGTCATCGGTACGCACCGGCTGTTCTCGCAGGAGACCAAGTTCAAGGACCTGGGCCTGGTCATCGTCGACGAGGAGCAGCGCTTCGGCGTCGAGCACAAGGAGCAGCTGAAGAAGCTCCGCGCCAACGTCGACGTGCTGACCATGTCCGCGACCCCCATTCCCCGTACGTTGGAGATGGCGGTCACCGGCATCCGCGAGATGTCGACCATCACCACCCCGCCGGAGGAGCGCCACCCGGTGCTCACCTTCGTCGGCCCGTACGAGGAGAAGCAGATCGGCGCGGCCATCCGGCGCGAACTGCTGCGCGAAGGCCAGTGCTTCTACATCCACAACCGGGTCGAGTCCATCGACCGGGCCGCGGCCAAGCTGCGCGAGATCGTGCCCGAGGCGCGGATCGCGACCGCCCACGGCCAGATGTCCGAACAGGCCCTGGAGCAGGTCGTCGTGGACTTCTGGGAGAAGAAGTTCGACGTGCTCGTCTCGACGACGATCGTCGAGTCCGGCATCGACATCTCCAACGCCAACACCCTCATCGTCGAGCGCGGCGACAACTTCGGCCTCTCCCAGCTCCACCAGCTGCGCGGCCGCGTGGGCCGCGGCCGCGAGCGCGGGTACGCGTACTTCCTCTACCCGCCGGAGAAGCCGCTGACCGAGACCGCGCACGAGCGGCTCGCCACGATCGCCCAGCACACCGAGATGGGCGCGGGCATGTACGTGGCGATGAAGGACCTGGAGATCCGCGGCGCGGGCAACCTGCTCGGCGGCGAGCAGTCCGGCCACATCGCGGGCGTCGGCTTCGACCTCTACATCCGCATGGTCGGCGAGGCCGTGGCCGACTACCGGGCCGCCGTGGAAGGCGGGGTGGAGGAGGAGCCGCCGCTGGAGGTCAAGATCGAGCTGCCGGTCGACGCGCACGTCCCGCACGACTACGCGCCGGGCGAGCGGCTGCGTCTGCAGGCGTACCGCTCGATCGCGTCGGCGAACTCCGAGGCGGACATCAAGGCCGTACGGGAGGAACTCCACGACCGCTACGGCAAGCTGCCGGAGCCGGTGGAGAACCTGCTGCTGGTGGCGGGGCTGCGGATGCTGGCGCGGGCCTGCGGCGTCGGCGACATCACCCTCCAGGGGCCCAACATCCGCTTCGGACCGGTGGAGCTGCGCGAATCGCAGGAGCTGCGCCTGAAGCGCCTCTACCCCGGAACGGTCCTCAAGCCGGCCACCTCGCAGGTGCTGGTCCCGCGGCCGAAGACGGCCCGGGTGGGCGGGAAGCCGCTGGTCGGGCGGGAACTGCTGGCCTGGACCGGGGAGTTCCTCACCACGATCCTCGGCTCGTAGGACGTGCGCGGCCCCGGGACGCTCCTCTCCGGAGCGGCCCGGGGCGGTGCGGGCTCAGACCGATTCGGCCGGGCCGCCGCTGCCCGGCTTGGACAGGTCCAGGACGTCGGCGCCCTCCGGCAGGGCCGTGTGGACGGGCGTGCCGAAGGCGGAGAAGAGCGCCTCCCCGTTCTTGTCGCCCGCGATGGTGGACTTCAGGACGTACGGAGTGCCCTGGGTGGCGATGTAGTCGGTCTCGGTGCCCTCCTTGGCCGCCGTGACGACCGCCAGAGCCTGCTTCCCGTCGATGGTGACCGTCTCGCCCTTGCGGGCCAGCGGGCTGGGCCGGTCGCCGCCGCCCGTCAGCTTGTCCAGATCGCAGACGCGGCCCATCGCGGCGGCCTTGGGGTCCGAGACCGGCATCTTCAGCCAGCGGTCGGCGAGCATCGTGACCATCGCGTCCGTCTGCTTCCCGGGCGTGTGCTTCTTCGCGGCCACGGCCCGCCAGTAGGCGGCGTCTCCCCTGAAGTGCATGAGCTCGGCGGACTTGACGAGGTCCACCTTGCCCATGCCCTCGTAGCGGATCACGCCGTTGCAGCTGCCCTTCTTGTCGAGGGTGAGATCGAAGTCGACCGGGCTGTCGCCATCGTGCATCTTCGCGACGACGCGGGCCGATTCGACCTTGCGCATCGCCTCGTGCGACTGGCTCAGGATCTCGGCGCCCGACAGGTCCGCGAGCATGCCGGTGCCCTTGCCCGTCCCCTTGCCCTTCGCGGCCGGTGCGGGCGTGGCCCCGGCCGACGCCTGCGCGGCGGCGCGGGCCGCCCGGCCGACGTCCGCGGCCTTGCTCCCGCCGACCGGCGCGCAGCCCGTCGTCAGTGCGAGCAAGGCCGTCGTGGTCAGCACCGACACACCGATGCTCCGGCTTCGCATGTGGATTCCCCCCTGGAACAACAACTCGACTGCCGAGGGTAGTCGCCGCCGGTCAGGGCGCGTCCGCGATTTCCGCGCGCCCCCGCCGGGCCGCGTCCGCCCCACGGTGTGCGGCGACCCTGCAACGGTTGCGCACATCCCCTCACTGGCGGCCGGAAACGCTGTATACGCTCAGACCCGAAACTTCGTCGACACGGTCCGTCAGGAGCAGCGATGCACGGCCCCGGCCTCCCGCCGCAGCAAGGCCCCCAGCCCAGTACCGGGGGAGTCGTGGCACTGCGCGTGCTGTTCGCCCTGCTGCCCGTCCTGAGCTGCGGCTTCCTGGGCTGGGCCACGATGCTGCGGCTCGCGGTGGTCACCCGCAAACCCGCCGACTGGTGGCTGCTGGGCCTCAACTGCGTGCTCTCCGTCTCCTGGATCGCCCTGATCGGCGCCGACCCGACGCCCGAGACCAACGGCTGGCAGGGCAACACGGGCGCCTTCGGCATCATCATCACCGGCTTCCTGACCTGCGTGTACTTCCTCGTGGCCGATATCCGGCACCACGCGGCCCGTGCGGCTGCCCCGGCCGCCGCCTGGTACCCGGCGCAGCCCGCGCCGTACGTACCGCAGCAGCAGCCGCAGCGCCCGGCGTACGGCTACCCCCCGGCGCAGCAGCAGACCCCCGTGCCCACGCCCGCCCCCACACCGGCCCCCGCCCCCGGACCGGCCAACCCGCCGCGCATCGGGCAGGTCCGCGCCGAGCTCGACGAGCTGAGCGAACTGCTGCGCAAGCAGACCCCGCACCCGCAGAGCCCCCGCCCGAACCCGGACTCCCCCGGCAACGGCGCCGAGGGCCCGGCGCGATGACGGACGACGACCGGATCATCGGCGAGCGCTACCGCCTGGCCTCCGTCCTGGGGCAGGGCGGCATGGGCCAGGTCTGGACGGCGTACGACCAGCGGCTGGACCGCCGCGTCGCCGTCAAGCTGCTGCGCCCCGACAAGGTGGCGGGCCCCGGCTCCGTCGCCGACGAGCTGCGCCGCCGCTTCGTACGCGAATGCCGGGTCACGGCGCAGGTGGACCACCCGGGCCTGGTCACCGTCCACGACGCGGGCAGCGACGGCGACGAGCTGTTCCTCGTCATGGGCCACGTCGAGGGCACCGACCTGGCCGACCACCTCGCGCAGCACGATCCGTACCCCTGGCCGTGGGCCGTCGCCGTGGTCGCGCAGCTGTGCGGGGTGCTGTCGGCCGTGCACGCGGTGCCGATCGTGCACCGCGACCTGAAGCCGCGCAATGTGATGGTCCGCCCGGACGGCACCGTCCTGGTCCTCGACCTCGGCGTCGCCTCGGTGATGGACACCGACACCACCCGCCTCACCAGCACCGGCACCCCGATCGGCAGCCCCGCGTACATGGCGCCCGAGCAGGCGATGGGCGGGGCCGTCGGCCCGTACACCGACCTGTACGCCCTCGGCGTGCTGCTGTACGAACTCCTCAGCGGCAACGTCCCGTTCGCCGGGTCCACCGCCCTCGGCGTCCTGCACCGCCACCTGTACGAGCCCCCCGTCCCGGTGCGCCGGCTGCGCCCGGAGGTCCCGCACCATCTGGAGGCGGTCCTGCTGCACCTGCTGGCGAAGGACCCGCAGGACCGGCCGGCCTCCGCGCAGCACGTGTACGAGGCCCTCGCCCCGCTGCTGCCCAAGCAGGGCACACCGGCGGCCACGCTCGACCCGACCCGCCCCTTCCTGCGCCCGCACGCCCCCTGGCCGGACCGCGCCGCCACCATCCCGCCGCAGCCGACGACGCCGCCCACGCCGCCCACGCCGCAGACCCCGCAGACTCCGCAGACCCCGCCCAAGCCGGACATCCCGGCCGCGGTGGACGAGGCCCGCAGCCTCCTGGAACAGGGCCTCCTCACCCAGGCCGTGGACATCCTCGGCGGCATCCTGCCGGCCGCCGAGGCGGAGCACGGCGCGCACTCCACGGTGGTCCGCTCGCTGCGCAAGCAGTACGCGGCCACGCTGATGGACGACGGCCAGTACCGCCGGGCCCTGCCCGAACTGCGGCGCCTCGCCGACGAGTTCCCGGCCGGAGACCCCCAGTCCCTGCGCTTTCGCTACGACGCGGCGCAGTGCCTGGAGCAGCTGGACGCGCCGGGGGCGGCGCTGGCCGAGTACCGCTCACTGCTCCCGCTGTTCGAGAACCACTACGCGAACCCGGACCCGGGGCTCCCGCTGGAGGTCCGGCGGCGGATAGCGCACCTGCTGCTCTCCCTGGGCGAGCGGCCGGCCGCCCACGACACCCTGGCCCGCCTGCTGTTCGACGCGGACCGCATCCACGGTCCGAACCACCCCTTCTCCACGGAGGTCCGCCGCACCCTGCACTGGCTCGGCCAGGTCCGCTGAGCCCGCCGCGGCCCGGGCCCCGGCCACCTCGGGCCCCGGCCGCTCAGGCACCGTCCGCCCCGGCCCCGGCCGGGGCGAACTCCACGGGTGCCCCGGCCTCCGCGCCGTCCGGGATGCCGCCGCGGCCGGTCCGCCGCCCGCGGCGGCGCTCCGCAAGGAGCAGCCCGGCCAGCACCAGCAGGGCCGCGCCCGCGACCGCCGCGCCCGGGGCGAGCCCCGGAGGACGGAACGAGCAGGAGAGCGTGGTGGTGCCGGGGGCCAGCGGGACGGAGACCAGGCCCAGGTAGGGCGTGGCCGGCCGGCCGTTGCAGCTCCAGCCCGCGATCGCCGGGGAGGAGAGGACGGCGGTGCCCGTGGTGCCCGGGGGCAGCGTGGCGCTGACCGTCGAGGAGCCGACCCGCAGCCCCGTGGGAGCCGATGCCCGCAGCGCGGCCACCGCCGGCTCCAGGCGGGCGCGGTCCAGGCAGGACAGGACCCAGCGGGGCGGCGCGGAGGCGTCGAAGACCAGTGCCGAGGAGGCCCCGCGGGAGGTGCCCAGCGGCTGGAGGGCCGCCCGGTTGCGCGGCGCGTTGCCGTTCAGCCGGAAGGCGCGGCCGTCCGCGAGGCGGGCCGTCGCGTTGTACTCCGGGGCCCACAGGTAAGCCTCGGTGCCCGCGCGGCACACCCCCGGCGCGACGGGGTCCTCGTACACCTCGGCGCCCAGCAGCAGCTCCTGGTTGGCGAACGGGGGGCCGTCGAAAGGTCCGTACGAGGGCGCGGGACCCGCCGGGCGGATCGTGACCAGCGGGGGGACGGCCTGCGCGCGGCCGATCGTGCCGTCGGGCCGCAGACGCGCGCCGACCGCGAAGAGCGCGTCCGTCACCGGGTTGTCGATGCTCTGCACGTTGCGCCCGCGCGAGGTCCAGCCCGCGCCGAGTGCCACCATCGTCCGCGTGAACACGTCCGGGGTGTGGCTGCTGTAGTAGGCGCCGCCCTCCCCGCCCAGCAGCAGCGGGTCGTTGCCCGTCAGCGCCGGCCGGCCCGGGTCCGTGCGGTAGGCGGGCCAGCCCTCGGCGCCGGCCAGGGCCTCGGAGCGCGCGGCGTGCGCCGCGCCCCAGGAGGGGTAGTCGTCCAGGCCGCCGAGCTTGCCCTGGTGCCCGAACGCCGTGGTCGCGGCCGCCTGCCCGATCAGTACGAGCGCCAGCACCCCGGCCGCCGGAAGGACCGGCCCGCGACGGCGCAGGGACCACCAGGCCGCCGCGGCCAGTGCCAGGCCGCCGCAGAAGAGCCCGAGGCCCCAGGCCGTCGCCAGCCTGCTGCCGGCGGCCGCCGCGGCCGCCGCGGCCAGCACCGCGGCCCCCGCCGCCAGCTCCCGGAGCCGGGGCGGCCCGGCCGCCAGCCCGGTCCACGCGGCGATCACGGCCACCCCGGCCAGCACGAACGTCTGCCGGTACGGGCTGCCGTTCGGGGTCGCGAAGACGTGCCAGGCCAGATGCGTGGGCGTCCACTGGAAGGAGAGCAGCACCGCGGCCGTCAGCCCCGCCCAGCACAGTCGGGTGCGCGCCGGCACCGCCCTCTGGAACGGCAGGGCGGCCACCAGCAGCAGCGTCCCCGTGCCGACGAAGAGCGCAGGCGAGGAGAACGAGTACGTCGCCGGCAGGATCCGCGCGAACAGGTCGGGCCAGGGCACCGGTTCGAACTGCCGCGACCACCCCGGGTAGGCCTGCTGCGAGCTCAGGAAGAGGGGGATCAGCACCGGCGCGGACAGCGCGATGCCCAGCAGGGTCGTCAGGGCGCCGCGGACGAGTACGGCCGACCGCTCCCGCACGCCCTCGCGCGTCAGCACCACCCGTACCAGGAGCACCAGGGCCGCGCCCAGCGTCGCCATGTAGGCCGTGTAGAAGTTTGCCGTCCAGGACACCGCCACCACCGAGGCGGCGAGGGCGGTCCGGCGCCCGCGCAGGGCCCATTCCCCCGTCAGGCACAGCAGCGGGAAGGCGATCAGCCCGTCCAGCCACATCGGGTTGTACGAGGCCTCGATCACCGACCAGCCGCACAGCGCGTACGAGGCCCCCAGCAGGCCCGCCGCCCACCAAGGCCCGCGGCGCTGCGTGCGCAGCAGCCAGGCCATGGCCGCCGCGGCCGCCGCCATCTTCACTACTGTGACCACGT
Organism: Streptomyces roseus; assembly: GCF_001044425.1. Lineage (GTDB taxonomy): Bacteria > Actinomycetota > Actinomycetes > Streptomycetales > Streptomycetaceae > Streptomyces > Streptomyces roseus. The sequence goes on along the minus strand of NZ_LFML01000111.1, from coordinate 59,468 downwards.
ACACGGCGAGGTCGATGTCCTCGCGCGGGAAGAGGGCGACGAGCACCGCGAAGGGGCTGGAGAGGTAGGTGCCGAAGTCCGGCAGGAAGCTGGTGCCGAAGCCGGACTGCCAGTTGAGCAGCAGCCCGCCCCGCGCGCGCCCGTGCAGCAGGTCCCACAGATGGGCGTGGAAGGGGACGAACTGGTTGCCGAGGTCGTTGATGCTGCGGTGGCGGTGCCCGTACGGGAAGACGCGGGCGACCGCGTCCCCCGCGCAGACGGCAACCACCGTGATCAGGGCGGCGAGGGCCGAGCCGCGCAGGCTCAGGCGGCGCGGCGAGCGGTGCGGTGTCGACATGGTGGGCCGACCCTTGCACCACCGGTGGACCGGAGGGTGGCCGCGCGGTGACCGTGACATCAACAGATGCGCACCCCAACACCTCGCGAATCGTTGGTCGAACCAGTGGCTCGGATCACTCGGACTGCATACCATCGATCACCGCACGGCCTTGTGCCCCGACGCACAATCTCCCGGCCCTGGAGGCTCCTTTGCACCGTCGCACTGCGCTCTCCGTCTCCGCCGCCCTGCTCGCGGCGGCCCCCCTGCTGTCCGCCTGCTCGGGCCAGGCCCGGCCCGGCACCGCGGCCGTCGTCGGCGGCGAACGCATCACCACCTCCGCGCTCCAGGCCCAGGTGGGCGATGTCCGCGCCGCGCAGAACCGGACCGGGTCCACCGCGGCCCAGCTGATCCAGTCCTCGCCCGGCCTGGAGCGGGTCAAGCTCAACAAGATGATCCAGACGATCGTGCTGGAGCGGGCCGCCGAGGACGCGGGGGTGAGCGTCAGCGAGAAGGAGGTCCAGGACTTCCGCAAGGCCCAGCTGCAGCAGGCGGGCGGGGCCGAGAAGCTGACCGCCGCCGCCCTGGAGCAGGCCCAGCTCGCGCCCGGGCAGCTCGACGCCGACGCCCGCTTCAAGCTGCTGCGCGACAAGCTCTTCGACCACTACGGCAGCCAGGACAAGGCCGTCGAGAAGCTGGCGTCCGCCGCGAAGACCCTGCACATCGAGGTGAACCCGCGCTACGGCGTCTGGGACGCGCGGCAGATCGTGCTCGGCGACCAGGACACCCCCTGGATCGTCCAGCGGACCCGGCCCGAGCAGGCCCCCGCCGGCGCCTGAGCCGTCCGGGGGAGGAGGTAGGTTCGGAGGGTGACCGACCACACCGCCGAACCCGCCCCCGCCGTGTCCGCCCCGGCCGGACCCGCGCCGTCCGGACCCGCCGGTGCCGCGGGCGCCGGTGCCGGGGCCGCCGGCCGGATCGTCCTGCTGACCGCGAGCCACCGGGTCGCCCCCGGCCTGCTGTCCTGGCCGGCCTGGCAGACCCTGCACGCCGCGGACCGGGTGCTGTGCGCCGACCCGGGCCACCCGCAGCTGCCGTACCTGCGCGAGGCGGGCGTCGAGGTCGCGCACGAGGCCCCCGACGCGCGCGCCCTCGTCGAGGAGTGCGCCGGCGGCCGCACGGTCGTGGTGATCCCGTCCGGCGAGGGCGACCGGCTGCTCACCGACGGGCTGGCCCGGCTCGCGGGCTCCGGCCGCGTCGACATGCCCGACCTCGAACTGCTGCCCGGCTCGTACGACCTGCCCGGCGCCCGCCTGCTCGACCTGGTCCAGGTGATGGACCGGGTCCGCCGGGAATGCCCCTGGACCTCGCGCCAGACCCACGAGGGACTCGTCAAGTACGCCATGGAGGAGGCGTACGAACTCGTCGAGGCCATCGAGGACGGCGACCGGGAGGCGCTGCGCGAGGAGCTCGGCGACGTACTCCTGCAAGTGGTCTTCCACGCCCGGATCGCCGAGGAGCACGGCGACGAGCCGTTCTCCATCGACGACGTGGCCGGCGGCCTCGTCGAGAAGCTGATCCACCGGCACCCGCACGTCTTCGGGGACGCGGACGCGCAGACCCCGGAGGACGTCAGCGCCCACTGGCAGCGCACCAAGGCGGTCGAGAAGCAGCGGGAGTCGCTCACCGACGGGATCCCCCTGGGCCAGCCCGCCCTCGCGCTCGCGGCCAAGCTGGCCGGGCGGGTCCGTACGGGCGGCGTGGCCGTGGAACTGCCCCGCGGCGAGGGCATCGGATACGAGCTGCTGGAACTGGCGCGGCGCGCCGAGGCGGCGGGCGTCGACCCCGAGACCGCGCTGCGCGCGGCGGCCCGCGCCTACCGCGACGCGATCCGCGCCGCCGAGGGCGTCGGGAGCGTCGGGGAGTAGGGGAGTAGCGGGGGACTGCGGGGGCGGAGACCTCTCAGCGGGGCGCGCGGCCCGACGGGTCGTGCCAGTGCGGATCGGGGCGGGCGAGGAACCACTCGCCGAAGCCCAGGGGCCGGCCGCCCGGGCCGTGGCCGGTGCCCGCGGCGGGCACCGGGTCGTGGAAGATCCTGCCCGGCAGGGCGCCCAGCTCCTTCAGCACCTGCACGGTCTGCTCGACGAACGGCGGCGGCCCGCTGAGGTACACGTCCTGCTCGGGCCACATGGCCCGGTGGCCGAGCGCGGTCGCGAGCCGCCCGGTGGCCTGGTCGCGGTGGAGCCCGGGGGCGGGCGTGATGTAGGTGACGCCGAGCCGGCCGATGGCGGCGGCGTACTCGTCGATCAGCGGGCGGTCGTACAGGTGCGCGGCGTCCCGGGCGACCACGAAGAGCCGTACGTCCTGATCGGGAGGGCGCCCGGCGAGTTCCTCCACCATGGCCCGGATCGGCGCCCAGCCGGTGCCCGCCGCGATGAGGGTGACGGGCCGGTCGGTGCGGCGGAAGGTCAGCCGCCCTCCGGCCGCGCCGAGCCGCAGCACCTCCCCGGGCCGCACCTCGCGCACCAGGGCGGTGCTGAGCCGGCCGCCCTCGATACGGCTGACGTGCAGGTCGAGGGTGCCGTCCGGGCGCGGGGCGTTCCCGATGGAGTAGGTGCGCCAGGTCCTCGGGACCCGGGCGCAGCTCACGCTCGCGTACTGGCCGGGCAGGTGGGGGAAGGGGGCGTGCGGGCGCAGGGTCAGCACCCCTATGTCCCGCCCGTACTGGAGGTGGCGCACGATCTCGGCGTCCCACCAGGGCGGGTCCTCGCAGGCGGCGGCCCCGGCCATCATGGCGTCGGCGATCACCTGGTACGCCTCGGCCCAGGCCTTCTCCACGGTCGGGGTCCAGGCCTCGCCGCAGGTGCGGGCGAGGGCGGCGAGCAGGGAGGCGCCGAGGGCCGCGTAGTGCTCGGGACCGGCGAGGAACTTGCGGTGGTCGCGGCCGAGGTCGTGGAGATAGGGGAGCAGGCTCTCGTCGCCGAGGCGGCCGACCACGTGGGTCAGCGCGGCGAAGAGCCGGTCGCGCTGGCGCTCCATGTCCGCGGGGGAGGCCGGGAAGAGCTCGCGGATCCCGGGGTGGTGCCAGAAGAGGTGGGAGTAGAAGTACTTGACCGCGTGCTCGGCCCTTCTCTCCACCACCGCGAAGCTGCTCTTCAAGATCCTCACATCCACAAGACCGAAAGTAGGAACGCCCGGCAACGCGAGGTCAAGCGTCGGCGGATCTACGGACAGCCGCGGCGAACCACCCATATGGGATGGCGGTGGGCGGGCGGGATACGGTCAGCGGGTGCATGAGCCGACCCCCGCAGCCTCCGAAGCCCCCGCAGCCTCCGCAGCCCCCGCGGTCCCCGAGGGCGGCGCTCCTCCCCAGGGTCCGACCCTGTTCGACTGGGAGTTCGCCACCGATCCGTACCCGGCGTACGCCTGGCTGCGCGAGCACTCCCCGGTGCACCGCACCAAGCTGCCGAGCGGCGTGGAGGCGTGGCTGGTCACGCGGTACGCCGACGCCCGCCAGGCTCTCGCCGACCAGCGGCTCAGCAAGAACCCGGCGCACCACGCGGAGCCCGCGCACGCCAAGGGCAAGACCGGCATCCCGGGGGAGCGCAAGGCGGAGCTGATGACGCACCTGCTGAACATCGACCCGCCGGACCACACGCGGCTGCGGCGGCTCGTGTCGAAGGCGTTCACCCCGCGCAGGGTGGCCGAGTTCACCCCGCGGGTGCAGGAGCTGACCGACCACCTCATCGAGCAGTTCGCGAGCCGGGGTGAAGCGGACCTCATCCACGAGTTCGCCTTCCCGCTCCCCATCTACGCCATCTGCGAGATGCTCGGCGTACCGCGCGAGGACCAGGACGACTTCCGCGACTGGGCCGGGATGATGATCCGGCACGGCGGCGGCCCGCGCGGCGGGGTCGCCCGCTCCGTGAAGCAGATGCGGACCTACCTCGGTGAACTCATCCACCGCAAACGGGATGATCTGGGCAATGACCTGATTTCGGACCTGATCCGCGCGAGCGACCACGGTGACCACCTGACGGAGGCCGAGGCCACCGCGATGGCCTTCATCCTCCTGTTCGCCGGATTCGAGACGACCGTGAACCTCATCGGGAACGGCGTCCACTCCCTCTTCATGAACCCCGACCAGCGCACCCGCCTCCAGGACTCCCTCGCCGCCGGCGAGAGCGCCCTGCTGGAGAGCGGCATCGAGGAACTGCTGCGCTACGACGGCCCCGTGGAGCTGGCCACCTGGCGGTTCGCCACCGAGCCGCTGACCCTCGGCGGTCAGGAGGTCGCGGCGGGCGATCCGGTGCTCGTCGTCCTCGCCGCGGCCGACCGCGACCCCGAGCGGTTCGCCGATCCGGACACCCTCGACCTCTCCCGCACCGACAACCAGCACCTCGGGTACGGGCACGGGATCCACTACTGCCTGGGTGCTCCGCTCGCACGACTTGAAGGACAGACGGCGCTTGCGACTTTGCTGACGCGTCTGCCGGATCTGGAACTCGCTGTTCCGCCCAACGAGCTTCGTTGGCGCGGCGGTCTGATCATGCGTGGCCTGCGCACTCTTCCCGTCAAGTTCACAGCCCGAAACCCCTGAACCCTCTTTGACCGGAAGTCAGCGCCCGTCAAGAGTTGTTACTCGCATGCCAAGAACGCTAGGTTCTGCCGTTACCCAGCCGTTATGCGAAAGGTGCAGCTCATGCGTTCCGGGAACGGCCGCCACAGACGCCCCCGCCAGGTACCCGCCATAGTCGTCACCGCCGGGGTCACCGGTTCCGCGTTGGCCCTGCCCCTGCTCGCCGCCACCGGCGCGAGCGCGGCCGAGGCCGCCACGTGGGACACGGTCGCCGAGTGCGAGAGCGGCGGCTCCTGGAGTGCGAACTCCGGCAGCGGGTCCTACGGCGGACTCTCGTTCACGCAGGAGCAGTGGAACGCCGCGGGCGGCCGGGAGTTCGCCGAGCGCCCCGACCTCGCGAGCCGCTCGCAGCAGATAGCCGTCGCCGAGCGCGTACTGGGCGCCCAGGGCCCCGAGGCCTTCGGGCACTGCTCGCAGGCGGCCGGACTGACCCGGCAGGGCCCCGCGGCCGCCGTGGATCCGGGCCTGCCCGGCACCCTCGGCCCGATCGCCACGAGCCCCTCGCGCCCCGACGAGTCGGTCCCGGCCGGCGGCTCCGGCGCGAAGCCGCAGGACTTCGGCGCCCCGACCCCCACCCCGACCCCGGTCTTCACGCTGCCGCCGGCGCCGCTCGCGCCGAACAGCGGACTGCCCGTCATGCCCGAACCGGACGCGCCGTCCACCTCGCCGAGCGCCCCGGTGCTCCCCGGCGACCCGACGACGGCCCCCGGCACCCCCACGGCGCCCACCGACCCCGCGGCCCCACCGACGGGCACCCCGACCGCGCCCGGCAGCCCAGACCCGACCGCTCCGGTCACCCCGGCCGACCCGAGCGCCCCTGCCGCCCCCTCGGCCCCGGCCGTCCCGGGTGCCACGACCGACCCGGCCGGCATCCCGGACCCCTCCGGCACCGGTAAGCACCGTGGTACGCCCGCCCTTGAGGTGCCCGCCGCCTCCGGCGCGGCGTCGGACCCCTCGTACACGGTCCAGGCGGGCGACAGTCTGGCGACCATCGCTTCTGCCAAGGGAGTCAAGGGCGGCTGGAACGCGCTCTACCAGGCCAACGAGCAGGTCATCGGCGAGGACGCCGATCTGATCAAGCCCGGCCAGAATCTGGATCTAAGTTAGAAATAGCGGCACTTCGGACACCCGTAAAAAGCTGAATGTCCGTTATCTGCAAGTGAGACATGTGTCTCTTCCGGTCAACTGGCGTGTCCCGTCCGGAGCCTTCCGCAAACCCCGCCCTCACCTGCGCAAACGCCCGCAAGGAGGGTGCAAGTAGGGCCCGTTTCTCCCCGGTGGTCCTCGTTGAACATCGGGGAGAGACCTGTCTACCTTCTGAGTCGCCCGCCACCGCGGGCTCCTTCGACCGCATCGCCGAATCCTGCCGGCGGACGGAGGGAACAGTCGTCGCGTCAAGCGCCGAAGGCAGGAGCGGGGGAACCAAGGTAGGCGCCGGGACCGGCCGTTGAGAGACGGCCAGGGAACGGCTAGGGGTTAAGTCGTGCGCCACGTCGCACGGCCGGGCACTCATCAGCCCGAACCCGACAGCTCACCTCGTAGGCGTCGGTGAGGAGAACTCCATGCTGATTTCCGGCAAGGGCAAGCACCGTCGCGCCGGCAAGGCCGCCCGCATCGTCACGCTCGCCGGTGTCGCCGGTGTCGCCGTCGCCGCCCCCCTGATGGCGGCCGGCTCGGCCTCCGCCGCCACCGCGTCCCAGTGGGACGCCGTCGCGAGCTGCGAGTCCGGCGGCAACTGGTCCATCAACACGGGCAACGGCTACTACGGCGGCCTGCAGTTCTCGTCTTCCACGTGGGCCGCGTACGGCGGCAAGTCGTACGCCGCGCAGGCCAACCAGGCCTCCAAGTCGCAGCAGATAGCCATCGCCGAGAAGGTCCTCAAGGGCCAGGGCAAGGGCGCCTGGCCGGTCTGCGGCAAGGGCCTCTCCAGCTCCGCCTACAACGGTGGTGGCGCGAGCGACACCCCGAAGAAGACGGAGACGAAGACCGAGACCAAGAAGACCCAGCCGAAGAAGACCGAGCCGAAGAAGGAGACCACGCGCGAGAACTCCGCGCCGGTCACCCGCTCGGAGCGCGCCGAGGCCCCCGTCGTGAAGACCGGCAACGGCTCGTACGAGGTCAAGTCGGGCGACACCCTGGGCACCATCGCCGAGGCCAACGGCGTCAAGGGCGGCTGGGAGAAGGTGTTCGAGCTCAACAAGGACATCGTCTCGGACGCCGACCTCATCTTCCCGGGCCAGATGCTGAAGCTCAGCTGAATCCCGCAGTGACGACCGCGGCCGCCCGAGCGGCGCCGCGGCAGCCCGACCGCCCGGCGCGTCTTCCCCTCACGCGCCGGGCGGCGGCGTGTGCGCCGCCGGTCAGGGGCCCTGTGTGCCGACAGTCAGGTGCCCCTATGTACCGGAAGGCGGGTATTCGGGCCCTTTTTCGTCCCAGGGGGCGGGCGGTCGGCCGGCCGAGCGCCCGGAGGCGGTTAGGCTCTAGTCGGCGGGGCCGTCCCACGGCCCGACAAGCCACCGCACACCCAGCGTCACATCCCAGAAGGAGATGCTCGTGCCGTCCATCGACGTCGTCGTAGCCCGGGAAATCCTGGACTCCCGAGGCAACCCCACGGTCGAGGTCGAGGTGGGCCTCGACGATGGCAGCACCGGCCGTGCTGCAGTTCCGTCCGGCGCCTCCACCGGTGCCTTCGAGGCCATTGAGCTCCGCGACGGTGACCCCAACCGCTACATGGGCAAGGGTGTCGAGAAGGCCGTCCTCGCGGTCATCGAGCAGATCGGCCCGGAGCTCGTCGGCTACGACGCCACCGAGCAGCGCCTGATCGACCAGGCCATGTTCGACCTGGACGCCACCGACAACAAGGGCTCGCTCGGCGCCAACGCCATCCTCGGCGTCTCCCTCGCCGTCGCGCACGCCGCGTCCGAGGCCTCGGACCTCCCGCTCTTCCGCTACCTCGGCGGCCCGAACGCGCACCTGCTGCCCGTTCCGATGATGAACATCCTCAACGGCGGTTCGCACGCCGACTCCAACGTGGACATCCAGGAGTTCATGATCGCGCCCATCGGCGCGGAGTCCTTCTCCGAGGCGCTGCGCTGGGGTGCCGAGGTCTACCACACCCTCAAGAAGGTCCTGCACACCAAGGGCCTCTCCACCGGCCTGGGCGACGAGGGCGGCTTCGCCCCGAACCTGGAGTCCAACCGCGCCGCGCTCGACCTCATCGTCGAGGCCATCAAGCAGGCCGGCTACGTCCCGGGCAAGGACATCGCGCTCGCGCTCGACGTCGCCGCGTCCGAGTTCTACAAGGACGGCAAGTACGAGTTCGAGGGCCAGTCCCGCTCGGCCGCCGAGATGACCGAGTACTACGAGGAGCTCGTCTCCGCGTACCCGCTCGTCTCCATCGAGGACCCGCTGTACGAGGACGACTGGGCCGGCTGGAAGACCATCACCGACCGCATCGGCTCCAAGGTCCAGATCGTCGGCGACGACCTCTTCGTGACCAACCCGGAGCGGCTGGCCCGCGGCATCGAGGAGGGCTCCGCGAACGCCCTGCTCGTGAAGGTGAACCAGATCGGTTCGCTGACCGAGACCCTCGACGCCGTCGAGATGGCCCAGCGCAACGGCTTCAAGTGCATGATGTCGCACCGCTCCGGCGAGACCGAGGACGTCACCATCGCCGACCTCGCCGTCGCCGTGAACTGCGGCCAGATCAAGACCGGCGCCCCGGCCCGCTCGGACCGCGTCGCCAAGTACAACCAGCTGCTGCGCATCGAGGAGATCCTCGACGACGCCGCCGTGTACGCGGGCCGCTCCGCCTTCCCGCGCTTCAAGGGCTAATCACGGCAGCCCTCCGGGGCTGGCCTCCGTACGTCCCCGCACTCGGTCCCGTACCGTGTGCGGGGACGTATTGCGTGGCGCGTACCGCGCACCCAGCAACAGAGGGACACAGGGGAGGCGGGATCAATGGCCGGGAACCGGGATCGGTTCTCCACCTTCTCCACCGCGACCAGGCTCAAGCAGCTCGGTGAGCGGACCGCCGCCCACGTCTACCGCTCGCAGACGCGCCGTCAGGTCCGCCGCAGCCGGCTCACCGGGCGCGCCGCGCTCCTGGTGCTGGTCCTCTGTACGCTGGTCGTCGCCCTCGCGTATCCGATGCGCCAGTACGTCTCCCAGCGCTCGGAGATCGCGGAGCAGCGGCGGGCCGCCGAGGCCGCGAGCCGGCGCCTCGAACGCCTCCGCGACGAGAAGGCCCGCTGGCAGGACAACGCGTACGCCGAGCAGCAGGCGCGCAAGCACCTGCACTTCGTCCGCCCGGGCGAGATCAGCTACATCATGACCGACCCCGGGGCCGGGGCCGCCGAGCGGCACCGCACCGGAGCGGCCGGTTCCGACCGGCCCTGGTACTCGAACGTCTGGGACGGGGTCGACAAGGCCGACCGCCCCGGCGAGTGACCGGTACCGCACGACACGGCAGCACGCGTACGACCCGCCCGACCCCGCACCACCCGCACCACCGCACCACCCACCCACTCAACCGAAGAGACTTCCTCCAGGCATGCAGACGCCCCCGCCCCAGACCGACCGGACCGAGCCGACCGACGCGGACATCGACGCGTTCCAGCAGCAGCTCGGCCGCCCGCCGCGCGGGCTGCGCGCCATCGCCCACCGCTGCCCCTGCGGTCAGCCGGACGTGGTGGAGACCGCCCCGCGCCTCCCCGACGGCACGCCCTTCCCGACGCTGTACTACCTCACCTGCCCGCGCGCGGCCTCCGCGATCGGCACGCTGGAGGCCAACGGCGTGATGAAGGAGATGCAGGCCCGGCTCGCCGAGGACCCCGAGCTCGCCGCCGCCTACCAGGCCGCGCACGAGGACTACATCCGGCGCCGCGACGCCATCGAGGTGCTCCAGGGCTTCCCGAGCGCCGGCGGGATGCCGGACCGGGTGAAGTGCCTGCACGTGCTGGTCGGTCACTCGCTGGCCGCCGGGCCGGGCGTGAACCCGTTCGGCGACGAGGCGCTGGCGATGCTGCCCGAGTGGTGGGCGAAGGGCGCCTGCGTGACGCCGTGCGCCCAGAAGGCGGAGCAGAAGGAGTCGCAGGCGTGACCCGCGTCGCCGCCATCGACTGCGGTACCAACTCCATCCGCCTGCTCGTCGCGGACTGCACGGTGTCCGACAGCGCCTCCGGCGCCGGCGCCGCCGGCGAGCTGGTGGAGCTGGACCGGCGGATGACGATCGTCCGCCTGGGCCAGGGCGTGGACAAGACGGGCCGGCTGGCCCCGGAGGCGCTGGAGCGCACCTTCGCGGCCTGCCGCGAGTACGCGGCGGTCATCGAGGAGCTGGGCGCGGAGCGCGTGCGCTTCGTGGCGACCTCGGCATCGCGCGACGCCGAGAACCGCGAGGAGTTCGTCCAGGGGGTCCTGGCCATCCTGGGCGTCGAGCCCGAGGTGATCTCCGGCGACCAGGAGGCGGAGTTCTCCTTCCTCGGCGCCACCAAGGAGCTGACGGGCGCCACCGACATGGAGAAGCCCTTCCTGGTGGTGGACATCGGCGGCGGCTCGACCGAGTTCGTGGTCGGCGAGGAGCACGTACGGGCGGCCCGCTCGGTCGACGTGGGCTGCGTCCGGATGACCGAGCGCCACCTGGTGGTGGACGGCGTGGTCACCGACCCGCCGACCGCGGAGCAGGTCGCCGCCATGCGGGCCGACATCGAGGCGGCGCTGGACCTGGTCGGGCAGACGGTCCCGCTGACCGAGGCGCGCACCCTGGTGGGCCTGGCGGGCTCGGTGACCACGGTCGCCGGGATCGCCCTCGGGCTGCCGGAGTACGACTCCTCCGCGATCCACCACGCCCGCGTCCCGTACGAGCGGGTCCGCGAGATCACCGAGCGGATGCTGACCTCGACCCACGCCGAGCGCGCGGCCATCCCGGTCCTGCACCCGGGCCGGGTGGACGTGATCGGCGCGGGCACCCTGGTCCTGCTCGCCGTCATGGAGCGCACCGGCGCCCGCGAGGTCGTCGTCTCGGAGCACGACATCCTCGACGGCATCGCCTGGTCCATCGCCTGACCGGACGTCGCGACGGGCGCCGACCTTGACGACGAGGATGACGAGCTCGCCGTCCAGCACCTGACAGGCGATCCGGTTGCTACCGGACATCGCCTGACCGGCGGCGGGGTGTTTCGAAGGTCGCCGAGGGTGCTTACGGAGGGCTTACGCGGGTCCTGGGTCCCCTCCTCCAGGGAAAGTTCGTGAAGTTCTTCACAAGGAAAAGAGGCCTGATGGGCCGCAAGCACGTCTCTTCGGGGTGCTCGGCGGGTCATCAGGCCTCTTCCGTCCGAGCGTTCGTGCGAAATGAGGGCCCTGCCCGAGCCCGTCGGTAGGTATCCACCAACCCGGTGGTCTACTCCGCTCGCGGGCTTGGAGGCCAGTTCAGGACGGGTGAACAACGAGTCCCGCGCCACACTGGTTCCCATGGCGCGCCATGACCTCCGTCACGTGAGCCGCGCAGTGTAGCAGAGGCCCTCCGGCACCTTGTGAAGGGGCTCACGAGCGTCACCCCTTGGGGTGCTGGATACTCGTTCCATGAGCACCACGGAGCGTCCCAGGATCCTCGTTGTAGGAGGTGGGTACGTAGGCCTGTACGCGGCCAAGCGGATCATGAAGAAGATGCGCTACGGCGAGGCGACCGTCACGGTCGTCGACCCCCGGTCGTACATGACCTACCAGCCCTTCCTCCCCGAAGTGGCCGCAGGCAGCATCTCGCCTCGGCACGTCGTCGTCCCGCTGCGACGCGTGCTGCCCAAGGCAGAGGTTCTCACCGGCCGGGTCACCAGCATCGACCAGGACCGCAAGGTCGCCGTCGTCACGCCGCTGGTCGGCGAGGCGTACGAGCTGCCTTTCGACTACCTGGTGATCGCGCTCGGCGCCGTCTCCCGCACCTTCCCGATCCCCGGCCTCGCCGAACAGGGCATCGGCATGAAGGGCGTCGAAGAGGGCATCGGCCTGCGCAACCACGTCCTCGAGCAGCTCGACAAGGCCGAGTCCACGACGGACGAGAACGTCCGCCGCAAGGCCCTCACCTTCGTCTTCGTCGGCGGCGGCTTCGCCGGTGCCGAGACGATCGGCGAGGTCGAGGACATGGCCCGCGACGCCGCGAAGTACTACACCACGATCAAGCGCGAGGACATGCGCTTCATCCTGGTGGACGCGGCCGACAAGATCCTCCCCGAGGTCGGGCCCAAGCTCGGCACCTGGGGCAAGGAGCACCTCGAGTCCCGCGGCATCGAGATCTACCTCAACACCTCGATGGACTCCTGCGTGGACGGCCACGTGGTGCTGAAGAACGGCCTCGAGGTCGACTCCGACACGCTCGTGTGGACAGCCGGCGTCAAGCCGAACCCGGTGCTGGCCCGCTACGGCCTGCCGCTGGGCCCGCGCGGCCACGTCGACACCGCTCCGACCCTCCAGGTCCAGGGCACCGACTACATCTGGGCCGCCGGCGACAACGCCCAGGTCCCGGACGTGGCCGCCCGCAAGGCCGGCGTCGAGAACGCCTGGTGCCCGCCGAACGCCCAGCACGCGCTGCGCCAGGCCAAGGTCCTCGGCGACAACGTCATCTCGGGCATGCGGGGCTTCCCGCAGGCCGAGTACTCGCACTCCAACAAGGGTGCGGTGGCGGGCCTCGGCCTCCACAAGGGCGTCGCGATGATCGTCATGGGCAAGACGAAGATCAAGCTCAAGGGCCGGCTCGCCTGGTACATGCACCGTGGCTACCACGGCATGGCCATGCCGACCTGGAACCGCAAGATCCGCGTCTTCGCCGACTGGACCCTCGCCATGTTCCTCAAGCGCGAGGTCGTCTCCCTCGGTGCGCTGGAGACCCCGCGCGAGGAGTTCTACGAGGCCGCCAAGCCGGCGCCGGCTCCGGCCGCCGCCGCCGCACCGGCCGCGAAGGCCAAGGCCTCCTGACCCGGGCCTGACCGGCAACTCCTGCAGTACGTCCCGAAGGGGCCGCCCGCCATCCGTGGTGCGGGCGGCCCCTTCGGCGTGCCCTCCCGGCCCGACCCGCCGCCCTCGTAGGCCTGTTCGGGGTGTCGTCCGATTGAGCGCTGCCCGAAGTGGGTAGGCCGTCCGGTCGGATCATTACTGGAGGTGCCTACGATGACCGATGCCGCGCCGCGGCTGGCCGCTCTCGCCGAAACCCTGCTGGGCGCCCCCCTGCCCGTCCGGATTCGTGCCTGGGACGGCAGCGAGGCCGGACCGCCCACCGGACCGACGCTGGTGCTGACCAACCGCCGCGCCCTGCGCCGCGTGCTGTGGCGGCCGGGTGAACTGGGCCTGGCCCGCGCCTGGGTCGCCGGGGACCTGACCGTGGAGGGCGACCTCTTCGACATGCTGGACCGGGTGGCCGGGCTGCTCTGGGAGCGCGGGTCCGCCCCCGCCCCCGAGACCCGGCCGGCGCTGCGCCGCTCCGGCCTCGGCAAGCTCGGCGCCCTGAGTTCCCATCTGCCGCAGCTGCCGGACCGGACCGCGGGCGCGGCCCAGACCGCCGCGCTGCTGCGCGACCCCGAGGCCCGGGCCGCCCTGCGCGAGCTGCTCGCGCTGGCCCGGCCCTGGCCGGCGCCCGCGCCGCCGCCCGAGGAGGCGCCGGGCCGCCGCAGCGGCCCGGCGCACAGCAAGAGCCGCGACAAGCAGGCGATCAGTCACCACTACGACGTCGGCAACGAGTTCTACGAGCATGTCCTGGGTCCCTCGATGGTGTACTCCTGCGCCTACTGGAACCCCGGCTCCACCCTGGAGGAGGCCCAGCGCGACAAGCTCGACCTGGTCTGCCGCAAGCTGGGCCTGCGGCCGGGGCAGCGGCTCCTCGACGTCGGCTGCGGCTGGGGCTCCATGGCCCTGCACGCCGCCCGGGAGTACGGGGTGCACGTCACCGGCGTCACCCTCTCGCGCGAGCAGGCCGCCTACGCCCGCAAGCGGGCCGCGGAGGAGGGCCTGGCCGACCGGGTCGACATCCGGATCCAGGACTACCGGGACGTCAAGGACGGCCCGTACGACGCCATTTCGTCCATCGGCATGGCCGAGCACGTCGGCGCCGCGCGCTACCGCGACTACGCCGGGGACCTGTACGCTCTGCTGGCCCCCGGCGGACGGCTGCTGAACCACCAGATCGGCCGCCCGCCGGAGCCGGACGAAGAGGCCTACCGCATCGACGAGTTCATCGACGCGTACGTCTTCCCCGACGGGGAGCTCTCCCCGCTGGGCACGACGGTGGGCGAGCTGGAGCGGGCCGGGTTCGAGGTCCGCGACGTGGAGGCGCTGCGCGAGCACTACGCCCTGACCCTGCGGGCGTGGGTGGCGCGGCTGGAGGAGCACTGGGACGCGGCCGTACGGCTGACCTCGCCGGGCCGGGCCCGGGTCTGGCGGCTGTACATGGCGGCCTCGGCGCTGGGCTTCGAGCGCGGCCGGCTCGGGGTCAACCAGGTCCTCGCGGTGAAGCCCGCGGCGGCCGGCCGCTCGGGGCTGCCGCTGAGGCTGCGCACCTGGGGCGCGTAGCCCCGTACGTACGGGAAGGGCCCCGGGGGGCGTGCCCCGGGGCCCTTCCGTGTCCCTGCCGTCGTACCGCCGCGGAACCCGCCGTGCCTACTCGGTCTTGATGGCGGTCAGCATGTTCAGCCGGGCCGCGCTGCGGGCGGGCCACATGGCCGCCAGGACGCCGACCACGCCGGCCAGGAGGAGGAAGATGCCGATCCGCTCCCAGGGGAGGACCAGGGCGTAGTTCGGGATCCCCTTGGCGATGGTGGTGCCCACCGCCCAGGCGAGGAAGACGCCGATGGCCACGCCGAGCACCGCTCCGAAGAGCGAGATGACCACGGCCTCCAGGCGGATCATGTTCTTGACGCGGCCGCGGTCGAGGCCGATCGCCCGCAGCATGCCGATCTCCCGGGTCCGTTCGAAGACGGACATCGCCAGGGTGTTGACCACGCCGAGCACGGAGATGATCAGCGCCATGCCGAGCAGCCCGTACATGATGTTCAGCATCGTGTTGATCATGCCGCCCATCTCGTTGCGCACGTCCTGCTGGGTGGCGACCTTCATGGCCGGGTTCTTGCCGAGGGCGTCGACGACCCGCTGCTGCGCGGCCTTCGAGGCGCCGCCGGCGGTGTTGACGTACACCTCGCGGATGTACTGGTCCTCGGTGTGCGCGCCGAGGATCTTGTTGTCGAGGACGTACGGGGAGAGCAGGCCCTCCAGGTCCTTGTAGACGGCGCCGACCTTGAGGGCGCCCTTCTCGCCGTCGTCGTACTGGACCTGGAGCGTGGAGCCGACGGAGAGGTTCTGCTTCTTGGCCGTGCTCTCGGCGACGGCCACCTCGCCCTTGGCGAGGCTGTCCAGCGAGCCGCCGAGGGTCTCGATGTTCAGCATCTGGCCGATGGCGGCCGGGTTGACGCCGGAGGCGGAGCGGTAGCTTTCGCCGACCTTGAAGTAGCCGTCGGCCTGCGGGGAGACGGCCTTGATGCCGGGGGCCTTGGCCAGGGCGTCGACGACCGACTTGTCCAGGCTCATGCCCTCGGCGGCCATGGAGACCTTGTAGTCGGCCTTCAGCTTGTCCGTGCTCATCCGGTCGATGGCCTGGCCCAGGGTGATGCCGAGCACCGACAGGGTGGTCACGAGGGTCAGGCCGATCGCCAGGGAGGCGGCGGTGACGGCGGTGCGGCGCGGGTTGCGTACGGCGTTCTGCGCGGCGAGCTTGCCGGGGATGCCGAACAGCTTCTGCAGCGCGGGGCGGACCACCCCGATGACCGGCTTGGAGAGCAGGGGCAGCACCACGATCAGGCCGACGAGCATGAAGAACGCGCCTGCGGCGAGGATCAGGCGACCGGTGTCGCCGCCCTGGTTCACCCCGAGCAGGACCAGGCCGATGCCCGAAAGGCTGGTGAGCGAGCCGAGGACGTTGCGTACGGCCAGCGACTTCGCGGTGGCCGGCAGGTGGGCGCTGCCCATGGCGGCGACCGGGGCGATCCGGCCGGTGCGCCAGGCCGGCAGCAGGGCGGCCAGCGTGGTGACGAGGACGCCGATGACCACGGCCGCGACGACGGTGGCCGGGGCGATCACCAGGTCGCCCGCCGGGAGCTTGGCGCCGAAGGCCTCGATCGCGGAGCGCATCGCGACGGCCAGGCCGGTGCCGGCGGCGAGGCCGACGACGGCGGAGAAGACGCCGACGACCAGCGCCTCGGTGAGGACCGAGCGCATGACCTGGCCGCGGTTGGCGCCGACGGCGCGCAGCAGGGCCAGCTCCTTGGTGCGCTGGGTGACCAGCATGGTGAAGGTGTTGTAGATCAGGAAGATGCCGACGAAGAGCGCGATGCCGGCGAACGCGAGCAGCATCTGGTTCATGTTGGACATGCCCCGCTCGACGTCCTTCGCCTGTTCGGCGGCGAGGGCGGCGCCGGTCTGGGCCTTGGTGTGCTCGGCGTCGAGCAGCGGCTTGATCTCGCCGAGCAGCTGGTCGGGGGAGGTTCCCGCCTTGGCGGCGACCGACAGCTCCTGGTAGAAGCCGGGCTTGAGGTACAGCTCCTGGGCGACGGCGGTGTCGAAGAGGACCAGGCTGCCGCCGGCGCTGACCGCGCCGTCCTCGGTGGTGAAGACGCCGGAGAGGGTGTACTCCTTCACGGGGCCGTTGGTGGCGACGCGGACCTTGTCGCCGACCTTGTACCTGCCGGTGCCGGCGGTCGCCTTGTCGAGGGCGATCTGGTCGGCCTTGACCGGGCCGGTGCCTTCGGTGAAGGCGTAGCGCGGGTCCTTGCCGTCCTTGACGGGGGCGTAGTTGGAGCCCTTGTTGGACCAGCCGGAGCCGATCAGCTCGCCCTTCTCGTCGCCGACGCCGGCGAAGCCGGACACGCGGCCGGAGACGGAGTCGACGCCGCCCAGGGCCTTGACCTTGTCGAGGGTCTGCTGGCTGAGGCCGGCCTCGCCCTCCTTCTGGCCGTTCTCGCCGCGGGTCGGGCCGTAGGAGGTCACGGAGACGGCGACACCCTCGTAGCCCTTGGCGGACTGGCTGGAGAGGGCTTTGCTGAGGGTGTCGGTGAAGACGAGGGTGCCGGAGACGAAGGCGACGCCGAGGACGACGGCGAGCACCGTCATCAGCAGCCTGGCCTTGTGCGCGAGCACGTTGCGCAGGGCGGTACGGAACATGGTGGAGGAGTCCAGGTGGTAAGGGGTCAGCGGGGACGGGGAGGGAACGTCCCTCAGCTGGTGCGGCCCTTGGCGTCGAAGGCCTTCATGCGGTCCAGGACCGCGTCGGCGGTGGGGCTGAGGACCTCGTCGACGATGCGGCCGTCGGCGAGGAAGATGACGCGGTCCGCGTAGGAGGCGGCGACCGGGTCGTGGGTGACCATGACGACGGTCTGGCCGAGCTCGCGCACGGAGTTGCGCAGGAAGCCGAGGACCTCGGCGCCGGAGCGCGAGTCCAGGTTTCCGGTGGGCTCGTCACCGAAGATGATCTCGGGGCGGGAGGCCAGGGCGCGGGCCACGGCCACGCGCTGCTGCTGGCCGCCGGAGAGCTGGGTGGGGCGGTGGGAGAGGCGGCCGGAGAGGCCGACCATCTCGATGACGGTGTCCAGCCACTGCCGGTCGGGCTTGCGGCCCGCGATGTCCATCGGGAGGGTGATGTTCTCCAGCGCCGTCAGCGTCGGCAGCAGGTTGAACGCCTGGAAGATGAAGCCGATCTTGTCCCGGCGCAGCTGGGTCAGCTGCTTGTCCTTGAGGCTGCCGAGCTCGGTGTCGCCTATGCGGACGGAGCCGGAGGAGAAGGTGTCCAGTCCGGCGACGCAGTGCATCAGGGTGGACTTGCCGGAGCCCGAGGGGCCCATGATCGCGGTGAACCGGCCCTGGCCGAAGTCCACGGAGACGTTGTCCAGGGCGACCACCTGGGTCTCGCCCTGGCCGTACACCTTGGAGAGGCCGGTGGCCCGGGCGGCCACGGCCTGGGTGGTGTGCGGGGCGTAGTTCACGGTGGTCACGGGAGCGGCTCCTCGGGCTGCGGACCGGGGTGCGGTCTGCGGATGACGGGACGTTCCCATCGTCGCGGCGGGCACCCCCGCGGGGGATCAGCCGCGGTGCCCGTTCGCGGGCCCACTGGAGTCTGATCACGGGGCGGGCCGCCTCCTCCTCTGGTATGACGGCCGCCCCTGGGAGGAGTCCGGGGGCGGCCTGCGGAGGGTGGGGTGGCCCGGGGTGGCGCGAGGGGTGGCGGAAGGCCGCCGAGGGCCGTCGAAATCCCGTCAATCCCGTATAGCGACCGATCGCTGCCCGTAACGGGCCCACCGCGTGTTCTGTTGTCTGACGGCCTCTCAAGCGCCAATAAAATCAGACAACATCGGATAGACGACCCCCTGCTGACCAGGGAGATCCGGATAGGCTCGGCGCAGCGTTCAGTGCTTTTTGTACGGGAGCCGGTACGCCCTGCCCGGATGGTGGAATGCAGACACGGCGAGCTTAAACCTCGCTGGCTTAGGCCGTGCCGGTTCAAGTCCGGCTCCGGGCACGAGAACGTTCCGCACGCACGGGAACACGCGAACGGCGGGGGCGCCCAGGGGGCACCCCCGCCGTCCTGTTTCCCCAGCCTTGGCCGGTACGGCCCCCCGGTTCCGAGCTGGCGGAGGCGTGTCACCGGGGCGGGTGTCGAAATCATCTGGAACCTTTGGAATCGCGGCGCGGGGGCAGGTGTTCACTCCGCATGGTCCGCAGGTCGTCCAATTCGCCGAGGGCGTCTCGTCGAGGCCGTCGCCGGCGCGTCGTCGGCCGGCTCGGAGGGGCTTCCGGCTCCCGCAGGTGCTGGGCAAAGATCCTCCCTGAGCAGTAGGGTCAGATTTTTGCTAACGCATTACTCTTGATGCAAGGCCGCGCACGGTGGCCATGGAGGAGTGAGATGAGGAGCAGTAACCCGGTCTTCTCGCGACGGGGGTTCAGCCGCGACAACGGTGGCTACGCGGGCTTCGACGCGCAGCACCAGCAGGCCGGGGCCAACCCGTACGCGACGAATCCTTACGCCGCGGACACCACCACCAGCATGCCGCAGGCGCCCGCCCGCGCCGACGTGATGACCATCGACGACGTCGTGAGCCGTACGGCCATGACGCTCGGCACCGTCATCCTCACGGCGACGATCGCGTGGATCGCCATGCCCGTCGACCCGGCGAACGTCAACAAGTCGTACGGCATCGCCGTCGGCGCCGCGCTCGTCGCGATGGTCCTCGGGCTGGTCCAGTCGTTCAAGCGCAAGGCCTCTCCGCCGATCATCCTCGCCTACGCGGCCTTCGAGGGCTTCTTCCTCGGCGTCCTCAGCTCGGCCACCAGCACCTACTTCGGTGCCGGCGTGGTCATCCAGGCCGTGCTGGGCACGATGTGCGTGTTCGCCTCCGTGCTGTTCGCGTACAAGATGCGCTGGATCCGCGTCACCCGCCGCTTCTACGGCTTCGTGATGGCGGCCGCCATGGGCTTCATGCTGCTCATGGTCGCGAACCTGCTGTTCTCGGTCTTCGCGGGCGGTGACGGCCTCGGCTTCCGCAGCGGCGGCCTCGGCATCCTGTTCGGCATCATCGGCGTCGTCCTCGGTGCCTGCTTCCTCGCCCTCGACTTCAAGCAGGTCGAGGACGGCATCACCTACGGCGCCCCGCGCGACGAGGCCTGGCTCGCGGCCTTCGGCCTCACGGTGACCCTGGTCTGGATCTACCTGGAGCTGCTGCGCCTGTTCCAGATCCTCTCCGGCGACGACTAGTCGTACCGGCCGCCGACCCGTTTGGCGACGAGGGGAAGGCCCCGCGAGCTCACCGCTCGCGGGGCCTTCCCGCGTCTCGCAGGGGTACGGGGTCGGGGACGGAGGGGTCGAGGTCGGGGGAGGGTGCGGCCGGTCAGCCGAATTTGCGGGCCGCCCTGCGCAGGTCGTACTCGTGGATGATCGCCTTGGCCTGGCCGTACGAGAGTTCGTGCGCGCCGCGCAGCCAGCTGACCTTCTCCTCGAACCGGACGAGGGAGGGGCCGTCGTCCACGGTGCGGAGCCAGTCGGAGACTTCACGACCGGTCGTCAGGGGGATTCTGTCGATCATGTTGCGGTGGGTCTGCTCGGAGAACTCTACGGACATGGGCGCCTCCGGAGGTATCGCCGTGCTGTGCTGTTCTCTTCACGCCACCGTGCCGGAGAGTTCGCCCGTTGGCAATGGCGCCGCGGCGGCGCGTAAGGTCGGCCGGGTGCTTGATACTTCACCCCTGACCGCCGCCGTGGAACGTTTCGCCGACCGGCTGCGGGCCATGCCGCAGAGCCGTCTCCAGCAGGGGGCCGCGGCCCGGGCGCTGGAGCTGGCCCGGGAGCTCTCCGCACGGGCGCAGGCGCTGGAGGCGCAGAGCGGTGACGCGGGGGCGGCTCCGGCGCGGGAGATGCCCGACGCGGGGGTGTTCGTGGTCGGGGACCAGGTGGCGGTGGCCGGCCTGGACCTCGCGCAGGCGCTGCGCGCCGTCGCCGCCGAGGGGGCCCCGGAAACCGCGCAGGCCCCGTCCGTGATGCTGGACGAGGCCGTACGGCTGGTGGAGCGGGCGGAAGCCGGAGCGGCGCGCTGAGCTGCGCGCCGGGCGCCGCGCCGCACGGGGCGGCGCGGCGCGGGGGTCAGAGCGACGCGATGACGCGGTCCGCGAGGATGTAGACGTTGTCGTCCGGGTCCTGGCTGTCGCCGCAGGAGAAGGTCAGGGCGTAGGCGCCCGAGATGCCGGAGCCGCCCAGCAGGACCGGCGCGGTGCCCGAGCGCAGTGCCTCGGCGAGGCGCTCCGCCGTCTCCCGGTGGCCCGGGGTCATGCACAGCGTGGTGCCGTCGGTGAAGACGTACACGTCGAGCGTGCCCAGCGGGCCCGGGCGGACGTCCGCGAGGGCCGTACGGGCCTCCGCGAGCTCCTCCAGGCGCGAGACGGTGCGCTCGTGGTCGGCGCCGGGGGCCGGGGCCTGGGCCGGTACGAAGTCCGGGTGCGAGGGGTGGCGCCGGCGGGCGGCGGCCAGCTCGGCCGAGTCCTCGGGGTAGTCGTCGACGGCCTCGTCGCCGAGCACCGGCTCCAGACCCACCAGGTCGGCCTGGCGGGGCAGGAAGACGGCCGGGCCGTCCTCACCGAGGCCGGGCAGGCCACCGAGCAGCGAAGGCGCGTCGGCGGCGTCACGCGCCTCCTGTGCGGCCCAGAAGGCCCGCGCCTCGGCGAGCTCGCGCTCGCGCTCCTCGGCCAGGGCCTCGGCCACGGCGGCTCGTATCTCGGCGGCGGGGGACTGCACGGCACTGCGGGCGTGCGGGACGGTCGTGCCGCGGGTCTGGGCCGGCATCGCCAGCTCACCGCGGAGGGCCGTCACCTGCTTGCGCAGGCCGTGTACGGCGTGCAGCGCAGCAGCGCCCACGGCCGCGGCGGCAGCCGTGGTCAGCAGCAGGGCAAGAGACATGGCGCTCACTGACTAACTCCTGGTTGATTCGATCCCCCGACTTCCTACATCAGAGTGTCCTGACCTGGGAATGGCGTGCAGTGCATTACGTCACGAATTGGACAGGGCTTTGGTCACACGCGGCCCCTGCCAATCTGCCCTGACCTGCGGAAACACCAAACCCCCAGGGCGAAGGTCACATCCTGGGGGAAATTCGGTCACAGGTCGGCCGCGACGGGATTGGATTCGGTGTCAGTACGCCGCAAGGGATCAAGCGGATCCCTTGCGGCGCCTGGACGCTCGACCCGGCTCAGCCGGCCCGGCGCGGTCGGCTCGGCAAGGTCGACAGGTCGACAAGGTCGACAAGGTCGGCCGGGTCGGCAGGGTCAGCTCAGCCGCTCGATCACCATGGCCATGCCCTGGCCGCCGCCCACGCACATCGTCTCCAGACCGAACTGCTTGTCGTGGAACTGGAGGCTGTTGATCAGCGTGCCGGTGATGCGGGCGCCGGTCATCCCGAAGGGGTGACCGACGGCGATGGCGCCGCCGTTGACGTTCAGCTTCTCCAGCGGGATCTCCAGGTCGCGGTAGGACGGGATGACCTGGGCCGCGAAGGCCTCGTTGATCTCGAACAGGTCGATGTCGCCGACGGTCAGGCCGGCGCGCTTGAGGGCCTGCTTGGACGCCTCGACCGGGCCCAGGCCCATGATCTCGGGGGAGAGGCCGGTGACGCCGGTGGACACGATCCGCGCCAGCGGGGTCAGGCCCAGCTCCCGCGCCTTGGTGTCGCTCATGATGACCAGCGCGGCGGCGCCGTCGTTGAGCGGGCAGCAGTTGGCGGCCGTGACCAGGCCGTCGGGGCGGAAGACGGGCTTGAGGCCCTGGACGCCCTCCAGGGTCACGCCGGCGCGCGGGCCGTCGTCCGCGGAGACGACGGTGCCGTCCGGGGTGGTGACCGGGGTGATCTCCCGCTCCCAGAAGCCGTTCTTGATGGCGGCCTCGGCGAGGTTCTGCGAGCGGACGCCGAACTCGTCCATGTCCTGGCGGGTCACGCCCTTGATCCGGGCCAGGTTCTCCGCGGTCTGGCCCATCGCGATGTACGCGTCGGGAACGAGGCCGTCCTCGCGCGGGTCGTGCCAGGTGGAGCCCTCGCTCTGCGCGACCTCGGCCGTACGGGCCTCGGCCTCGGCGAAGAGCGGGTTGTGGGTGTCGGGCCACGAGTCCGAGTTGCCCTTGGCGAACCGCGAGACCGTCTCGACGCCGGCCGAGATGAAGACGTCGCCCTCGCCCGCCTTGATGGCGTGCAGCGCCATGCGGGAGGTCTGCAGGGAGGAGGAGCAGTAGCGGGTGATCGTGGTGCCGGGCAGGAAGTCCATGCCCATCTGCACGGCCACGATGCGCGCCAGGTTGTTGCCCTGCTCGCCGCCCGGGAGGCCGCAGCCGAGCATCAGGTCGTCGATCTGGCGCGGGTCCAGCTCGGGGACCTTGGCGAGGGCGGCCTGGATGATCGTGGCGGTCAGGTCGTCCGGACGCACGTCCTTGAGGGACCCCTTGAAGGCGCGCCCGATGGGGGAGCGGGCGGTGGAAACGATGACTGCTTCGGGCATCGGGGCTCCAAGGGGGGTGAGTTGCGGCTCGTTGCTGGACCGCAAGCGAAGTTACCGGCCCGTACGGTCGAGGTCACCGGCTTGGGCGTGTGATGCCGGTCGCTCCGCGGGTGGAACGCGCCGGGCCGGCCTCCTGTTCCGCCCCCCCCGCCTGCCCCCGGCCCGGCCGGGCCGGGGGGCCGCCTCAGCCCGGGTACGAGGTGTCGGCCCGGGGCGGGGACGTGGACGCCCCCCGCGAGGCCGGGGCGGATGCCAGGTCCTCGGCCGGGAGCCGCCGGCGGCGGCGGTGCTTGAGCAGGGCCCACGGGCCGCGGGCCGGGGTGACCTCCGTGCCCGCCTGCCCGGCGGCGGCCGACGCCGCCTTGGCCACCGGCAGCATGTCCTCGTCCCGCGCCACCTCCAGCCGGTCCGACTCCGGCCACAGCGACAGCGCCGCGCAGAGCGTGGGGAGCACGGCCATGGCGGCCGTCGCGTAGCCCTCGGCCGAGGGGTGGTAGGAGTCCGGGCCGAACATCTCGCGCGGGTTCGCCGCGAACTCCGGGCCCAGCAGGTCTCCCATGGAGACCGTACGGGCGCCCAGGGCGACGACGCCTATGGTCTGCGCGGCGGCCAGCTGGCGCGAGACCCGCCGGGCCAGCCAGCGCAGCGGCTGGTACACCGGCTCGATGGTGCCCAGGTCGGGGCAGGTCCCGACGACCACTTCGGCGCCCGCGAGCCGCAGTCTCCGTACGGCCGAGGTCAGGTGGCGCACCGACTGCGTCGGCGGCATCCGCCGCGTCACGTCGTTCGCGCCGATCATGATCACGCACACGTCCGGCGGCGGCAGTTCCCCGTCCAGGAGCAGCCCCGCCTGCCGGTCCAGGTCGTCGGACATGGCCCCCGACAGGGCCACGTTCCGCAGTTCCACCGGCCGCTCGGCCACCGCCGCCAGCCCCGAGGCCAGCAGCGCGGCCGGGGTCTGTCTGGCTCTGCGCACGCCGAGTCCGGCGGCCGTGGAGTCGCCCAGCATGCCCAGCCGCAGCGGCCCCGCGTCCGGATCCGGACCGGCCGCGACCAGCGCGGCGAACTCGCTCCCGTACAGCCCGTCCGCCCGCGGCGGATCGCCGAGCCCGGTGCCCACCGTCCGCTTCGCGAACTGGACCTCCGCCAGCACCAGCCCCACGGCGGCGACTCCGACCAGCCCGAGCCCGCCTCCGCCGTACGCCGCGCCCGCCGCGATCCGGCGGGCCGTCCTCGCTCTGGACACCCCTGGAGCCACCTTCCCTTCCTGCCGGGTCCCGATGACCTACCTGCCCCGTACTGCCGGTCGGCCAATCCCTTTTCCGCTTAGTCTGGCGTGACCTCCCGGAGAACCCGTGGAGTCCCCTCCCTGGAGAACATGGTGCAATTCCACGACTCGATGATCAGCCTCGTCGGCAACACCCCGCTGGTGAAGCTCAACCGTGTGACCGAAGGCCTGCAGGCCACCGTCCTTGCCAAGGTCGAGTACTTCAATCCCGGTGGATCCGTTAAGGACCGGATCGCCGTCCGGATGATCGAGGCCGCCGAGCAGAGCGGTGCCCTCAGGCCCGGAGGCACCATCGTGGAGCCCACCAGCGGCAACACCGGTGTAGGACTCGCCATCGTGGCCCAGCAGAAGGGCTACAAGTGCATCTTCGTCTGCCCTGACAAGGTGTCCATGGACAAGATCAACGTGATGCGCGCGTACGGCGCCGAGGTCGTGGTCTGCCCCACCGCCGTCGACCCCGAGCACCCGGACTCGTACTACAACGTGTCCGACCGCCTCGCGCGCGAGCCCGGCGCCTGGAAGCCCGACCAGTACAGCAACCCGAACAACCCCCGTTCGCACTACGAGACCACCGGCCCCGAGCTGTGGGAGCAGACGGACGGGAAGATCACCCACTTCGTCGCGGGTGTCGGCACGGGCGGCACGATTTCCGGTACCGGCAACTACCTCAAGGAGGTCAGCGGCGGGAAGGTCAAGGTCATCGGCGCCGACCCCGAGGGCTCGGTCTACTCCGGCGGCTCCGGCCGCCCGTACCTGGTCGAGGGCGTCGGCGAGGACTTCTGGCCGACCGCCTACGACCCGAACGTCACCGACGAGATCATCGCGGTGTCCGACAAGGACTCCTTCCAGATGACCCGCCGCCTCGCCAAGGAGGAGGGCCTGCTCGTCGGCGGCTCCTGCGGCATGGCCGTCGTGGCGGCGCTGAAGGCCGCCGAGGGGCTCGGCCCGGACGACGTGGTCGTCGTGCTGCTCCCGGACAGCGGCCGCGGCTACCTGAGCAAGATCTTCAGCGACGAGTGGATGGCGGGCCACGGCTTCCTGGAGGAGGCCGGCCCCGCCGCGCGCATCGGTGACGTGCTGAGCGACAAGGAGGGCGGCATCCCCTCCCTCGTCCACATGCACCCCGAGGAGACCGTCGGCGAGGCCATCGAGGTGCTGCGCGAGTACGGCGTCTCGCAGATGCCGATCGTCAAGCCCGGCGCCGGCCACCCGGACGTGATGGCCGCCGAGGTCATCGGCTCGGTCGTGGAGAAGGAGCTGCTGGCGGCGCTGTTCGCGAAGCAGGCCTCGCTGTCCGACCCGCTGGAGAAGCACATGAGCCGGCCGCTGCCCCAGGTCGGTTCGGGCGAGCCGGTGTCGGAGCTGATGTCCGTACTGGGCGAGGCGGACGCGGCGATCGTGCTGGTCGAGGGCAAGCCGACCGGTGTGGTCAGCCGTCAGGACCTGCTGGCGTTCCTCGCCAAGGGCGCGAAGTAGCCGCGCGACGGCGCCGTGTCGGGCCGTCGCACAAAAGGTACGGGCCCGTCACGTGACGGCAGCACCGGCTTAACACGGCTCCGGCACAGTGGTGGTTGTCGGCAGGGGGGGCAGACCTCCCGGCCGGCACCACCGAACGGCGTTGGCGTACTTCCGGAGCGGCTCCCGGACCGCGTGAACGCCACGGACGCGGACGGCCCTGACCCGGCCCGTGTCCTTCGCGGGGACCGCCGTCGTCCCGCCCCTCGCTCACGCGAGGGTGCGGCGGTCCCCGCGCTCACTCTTTCGCGGCCCGGTGTCATTCTCCCCGGTCCGGTGTCACTCGGCCCGGTCGCGGGGGCGCAGGCGCTTCGTGGCGTGGATGAAGTTCACGCCGAGTACGCCCGCCCAGGCGACCAGCAGGCCGCTGAGCCCCGCCTGCGCGGCGCCGATGGCCGACAGCGGGACCGCCAGGACCAGCGTGACGATGGCGAAGCCGAAGCGTTCGCCGAAACCGCCCTCCAGCGGGGACGGCCGGCCGGCGGGGCCGCCGCGCGCGGCGGCCAGGCGCTCCTCGGCCAGCCTGCGCCGGACCTGCGTGTCGACCTTCTCCACGAAGGAGTCCACGAGCGCGGCCTCGTAGTCCGGCCCCAGCTCGCGCCGGGCGTCCAACGTCGCGTCGAGTTCCTTCTTCAGCTCCTGGGACTCCATGCGCCCAGCGTAGGAGCGGCCGACGGCCGTGGCACGGGGGCTAGCCCCCGTATCCCCCGCCCTCCCGGGACGTCTCGCGGAGCGGTCCGCGGCTTGCCGTGCTGCATAACCGCATGCAGAGTGCTCCGTGACTGAATATCCACGGGGACGGAGGGGTCGGGATGAGCGACAGCCCGGCAGCGCGGCTGCAGAAGCTGTTCGAGGGGCACCGGCTGACGCCCACCCAGCGCCGGATCGCCCACTGCATGGTGCGCGGGGCGGCCGACGTGCCGTTCCTGTCGAGCGTGGAGCTCGCCGATCTGGCCGGGGTGAGCCAGCCGTCGGTCACCCGGTTCGCGGTGGCGCTCGGCTTCGACGGCTATCCGGCGCTGCGCCGGCACCTGCGCGAGGTGGCTCCCGCCGAGCGCGCCGCGGCCGCCGCGCACGAGGACGCGTACAACGAGTACCAGCAGGCCGTCCAGGGCGAGATCGAGAACCTGCGGCAGCTGTCGGCCATGCTCGCCGACCCCGCGCCGGTCGAGGAGGCGGGGCGGGTGCTGGCCGGGTCCCGTCCGCTGCCCGTACTGGGGCTGCGCGCTGCCTCCTCGCAGGCGCGCGGGTTCGCCTACTTCGCCGCCAAGGTGCATCCGGACGTACGGCTGCTCGACGAGGGCGGCTCCATGCTCGCCGACCGGATCGACGCGGCGGCGGGGGCGGGGGCCTCGGCGCTGCTGTGCTTCGCGCTGCCGCGGCACCCGCGGGAGGTGTCGGAGGCGCTGGACCACGCGCGGGGGGCGGGGCTGAAGGTGGTGACGGTCGCCGACTCGGCGTTCGCGCCGGTGGCCCGCTCCTCGGACCTGCTGATCCCGGCGCCGGTCGGCACGGGCCTGGCCTTCGACACGGCCTGCGCGCCGATGCTGCTGGGCCGGGTCCTGCTGGAGGCGATGGCCGACGCCCTCCCCGACGCCCAGGCCCGCCTGGAGGCCTTCGACGCCCGCGCCGCGGCGCGGGGGCTGTTCGTGGAGTAGCCGGGGGCCGGCTTCCGCGTCACAGGAGCGCGTCGCGGAAGTCGCCGCCCGCCTCCGCCACCAGGGACGCCGGAGACTGGGCGGGGCGCACCGGGGTGAAGCGGGTCACGCCGGAGGGCGTGGTCGTGAAGCCGTGGACCGCGGGGCGCGGGAGGCTGTTGTAGCCGTAGTGCGCCGTGAAGAAGTACGCGCCCGTGTCGGGGACGGCGACCAGGTCGCCCGGGGCCAGTTCGGGGAGTTCGCGGGCCGTGGCCAGCAGGTCGCCCGCGAAGCAGGCCGGGCCCGCGATGTCGTGGGCGACGGGCGGGCCCGCCTTCGGGGCGCCCTTCGCGTCGTACGGCAGGATCCGCAGCGGCCACGCCGCCGGGGCGTACACCGTACGGGTCGCCAGCTGGGCCCCCGCGTGCGTGAGCGCGATCCGGCGGCCCCCGGTGGTCTTCGTGTACTCGACCCGGGAGACCACCAGCCCGTGCTTGGCCAGCAGCGACCTGCCGAACTCCGTCACCAGGCCGTAGCGGCCGCGGAACAGGGCCGGGGCGGCCTCGCGCAGGGCCGCCACGTACTGCGCGTACGTCGGCGTCTCCTCGTCCGAGGCGAAGTTCACCGGCAGGCCGCCGCCGATGTCGAGGGTGTCGACCTGGCGGCGCCCGGCCGCCGCGTTGATCTCCTCGGCCAGGGCGTGGAGCTCGCGCACCCCCTCCGCGATCAGGGAGAGGGGGACGCCCTGCGAGCCGGAGTGGATGTGCAGCCGGGTCAGCCACGGGCGGTCGAGGTACGCGCGCACCAGCCACTCGCGGGCGCCCGGATCCCGGAGCGCGACGCCGAACTTCGAGGTCGCGGTGGCGGTGGAGAGGGCGTCGATGGTGCCCGCGCCCGTCTGCGGGTTGATCCGGATCCCGACCGGGGACCGGGTGGGGGCGCCCGCGACCAGCTCGTCCAGCCGGTCCAGCTCCTGGCGGTTGTCCGCGTTCACCGCGATCCCGAGGGCCAGGGCCCCGCGCAGCTCGGCCACCGTCTTGGCGGGGGAGTCCAGGACCGTCCGCTGCGGCTCCACCCCCGCCGCCCGGGCCAGCTCCAGCTCGCCCGGACCGGCCACCTCGCAGCCCAGGCCCTGCTCCGCCAGCAGCCGCAGCACCGGTACCAGCGGGCAGGCCTTCACCGCGAAGGCGTGCAGGACGGGGGTGCCGGGAGCCAGGGCGGCGGCGAAAGCGCCGGTCAGGGCGGCCGCCGAGGAGCGGATCCCGGCCACGTCCAGCAGGCAGACCAGGGGCTGGGTGCCCTCCGCCCCGCCCACCAGACCCTGTTCGACGGCGGCCCGTACGGCCATGTCCCGGCGCTTCGCCGCGTCCGGAGCGTCCATCGCGTGCATCTCGGCAGCCATGTCCGCCAGCCAATCATCCGGCGGGTCGGACCGCAGCTGTTGACTGAATCTATTCAGGAAGCCAGGATGTGAATAGATTGCCCAACATCGGAGGAGGCACCGCCATGTCAGGACCCCGCCCCGTACGTGCTGCGCGAGGCACCGAGCTCAGCACCCTGGGATGGCAGCAGGAAGCCGCCCTCCGGATGCTCCAGAACAACCTCGACCCCGAGGTCGCCGAGCACCCCGACAAGCTCGTCGTCTACGGCGGCACCGGCAAGGCCGCCCGCGACTGGCGCTCGTACGACGCGATGGTCCGCACCCTGCGCACCCTCAAGCAGGACGAGACGATGCTCGTCCAGTCCGGCCGCCCGGTCGGCGTGATGCAGACCCACGAGTGGGCGCCGCGCGTGCTCCTCGCCAACTCCAACCTCGTCGGCGACTGGGCCAACTGGGAGGAGTTCCGCCGTCTGGAGTCCCTCGGCCTGACCATGTACGGCCAGATGACCGCCGGTTCCTGGATCTACATCGGCACCCAGGGCATCCTCCAGGGCACGTACGAGACCTTCGCGGCCGTCGCCGCCAAGAAGTTCAACGGCACCCTCGCCGGCACCATCACCCTCACCGCGGGCCTCGGCGGCATGGGCGGCGCCCAGCCGCTGGCCGTGACGATGAACGACGGCGTCGCGATCTGCATCGACGTCGACCCGCGCGCCATCGAGCGCCGCATCGAGCACCGCTACCTGGACGTCAAGGCCGACGACCTGCGCCACGCCCTCCAGCTGGCCGTCGAAGCCCGCGACGCCCGCAAGCCGCTCTCCATCGGCCTCCTGGGCAACGCCGCCGAGCTGCTCCCGCAGATGCTCGCCGAGGGCGCCCCGATCGACATCGTGACGGACCAGACCTCCGCCCACGACCCGCTCGCGTACCTGCCCGTCGGCGTCGACTTCGACGACATGGCGGCGTACGCGGCCAAGGACCCGGCCGGCTTCACCACCCGCGCCCGCGAATCCATGGCCAGGCACGTCGAGGCCATGGTCGGCTTCATGGACGCCGGCGCCGAGGTCTTCGACTACGGCAACTCCATCCGCGGCGAGGCCCAGCTGGCCGGCTACGACCGCGCGTTCGCCTTCCCCGGCTTCGTCCCGGCCTACATCCGCCCCCTCTTCTGCGAGGGCAAGGGCCCCTTCCGCTGGGCGGCCCTGTCCGGCGAGGCCTCGGACATCCACAAGACCGACAAGGCGATGCTGGAGCTCTTCCCCGAGAACGAGTCCCTGCACCGCTGGATCAAGATGGCCGGCGAGCGCGTCCACTTCCAGGGCCTGCCCGCGCGCATCTGCTGGCTCGGCTACGGCGAGCGCGACAAGGCCGGCGAGCGCTTCAACGAGATGGTCGCCGACGGCACCCTCGCCGCCCCGCTGGCCATCGGCCGCGACCACCTCGACTGCGGCTCGGTGGCCTCCCCGTACCGCGAGACCGAGGCCATGCTCGACGGCTCCGACGCCATCGCCGACTGGCCGCTGCTCAACGCCATGGTCAACGTCGCCTCCGGCGCCTCCTGGGTCTCGATCCACCACGGCGGCGGCGTCGGCATGGGCCGCTCCATCCACGCCGGCCAGGTCACCGTCGCCGACGGCACCAAGCTGGCCGGCGAGAAGATCCGCCGCGTGCTCACCAACGACCCCGGCATGGGCGTCATCCGCCACGTCGACGCGGGTTACGACATCGCCGAGACGGTGGCGGACGAGCGCGGCGTCCGCGTCCCCATGCGCGAGGGCGACGACGCGTGAGCGACAACCCCGCCGGGGCGGCCTCGTTCCACACCATGTGGAACGAGCTCGCCCCCATCGGCCGCCACGCCGAGTCCGGCGGCTACCGCCGCCACGCGTGGACCGGGGCCGACGCCGACTGCCGGACCTGGTTCCAGGCCCAGGCCGAGGCCCGCGGCCTCGCGTACGAGACCGATCGCAACGGCAACCAGTGGGCCTGGCTCGGCGACCCCCTCGCCGGTGACGCCGTCGTCACCGGCTCCCACCTGGACTCCGTGCCCGACGGGGGCGCCTTCGACGGCCCCCTCGGCGTGGTGTCCTCCTTCGCGGCCCTGGACGAACTCCGCAGGAGGGGCGCGGAGTTCGCCAGGCCACTGGCCATCACCAACTTCGGCGACGAGGAAGGGGCCCGCTTCGGCCTCGCCTGCGTCGGCTCCCGGCTGGCCGCCGGACAGCTGACGAAGGAGAAGGCGTACGAGCTCCGCGACGCCGACGGGATCAGCCTGCCCGAGGCCATGGAGGCCGCCGGGTACGACCCCTCGGCCATCGGCGCCGACCCCGAGCGCCTCGCCCGTATCGGCGCCTTCGTCGAGCTCCACGTCGAGCAGGGCCGGGCCCTGGACCTCTCCGGCGACCGCGTCGGCATCGCGTCCGCGATCTGGCCGCACGGCCGCTGGCGGTTCGACTTCCGCGGCGAGGCCAACCACGCCGGGACCACCCGTCTCGTGGACCGCCGCGACCCGATGCTGACGTACGCCTCGACCGTCCTGGCCGCCCGGACCGAGGCGGCCCTCGCCGGGGCCGTCGCCACCTTCGGCAAGATCTCCGTCGAGCCGAACGGCGTCAACGCCATCCCCTCGCTGGTACGCGGCTGGCTCGACTCCCGCGCCGCCGACCAGGCGACGCTGGACACCGTGGTCACCGCCATCGAGAAGGCCGCCCGCGAGCGCGCCGACCAGGACGGCATCGACCTCGCCGTCGTCCGGGAGTCCTTCACCCCGGTCGTCGAGTTCGAGCACGCGCTGCGCGACGAGATGAACCGGATCCTCGGCGGCTCCATCCCCGTCCTCGGCACGGGGGCGGGACACGACGCCGGAATCCTCTCCGCCGCCGTCCCGACCGCGATGCTGTTCGTACGGAACCCGACCGGGGTCTCCCACTCGCCGCGGGAGTTCGCCGCCGAGGACGACTGCGTGGCCGGCGTCCTCGCGCTGGCCGACGTACTGGAAGGACTGGCCTGCCGGTGAAGACGTACTGGTTGGAACACGCCTGGCTCGGCACGCACGTCGAGCCGGGCGTGGCCCTCGAGACGGGCTCCGACGGGCGGATCGCCTCCCTGCGGACCGGGGTCGAGGCCCCGCCGCCGGGGGCGGAGGTACTGCGCGGCCTGACCGTGCCGGGCCTGGCCAACGCCCACTCGCACGCCTTCCACCGGGCGCTGCGCTCCCGCGTCCAGGTCGGTTCCGGGACCTTCTGGACCTGGCGCGAGTTCATGTACACGGTCGCCCAGAACCTCACCCCCGACACGTACTTCGCGCTCGCCCGGGCGGTGTACGCCGAGATGGCGCTGGCCGGCATCACCAACGTCGGCGAGTTCCACTACGTGCACCACGCCCCGGGCGGCGCCCCGTACGCCGACCCCAACGCGATGGGCGAGGCCCTGATCGAGGCGGCCGCGGCGGCGGGCATCCGGATCACGCTGCTGGACACGGCGTACCTGTCCGCGGGCTTCGGCAAGGCCCCCGACCACCACCAGCTGCGGTTCTCCGACGGGACGGCCGAGGCGTGGGCGGAGCGGGTCTCGGCCCTCAAGCCGCGCGGGCACGCCCTGATCGGGGCGGCGGTCCACTCAGTGCGCGCCGTACCGGCGGACCAGCTGGGCACCGTCGCCCGCTGGGCCGGGGAGCGGCAGGCACCCCTGCACGTCCACCTCTCGGAGCAGACGGCCGAGAACGAGGCCTGCCAGGCCGCACACGGGCGCACCCCGACCCAGCTGCTCGCCGACCACGGCGTGCTCGGCCCGCGGACCGTCGGCGTCCACAACACGCACCTGACGGACGGGGACATCGCGCTGCTCGGCGGCACGACCACCGGCACCTGCATGTGTCCCACGACGGAACGGGACCTGGCCGACGGCATCGGCCCGGCCGTCCGGCTCCAGCACGCGGGCAGCCCGCTCTCGCTCGGCAGCGACAGCCACGCGGTGATCGACCTCCTGGAGGAGGCCCGCGCGATGGAGCTCAACGAACGGCTGCGCAGCCGCACCCGGGGACACTGGACGGCGAACGCGCTGCTGACGGCGGCGACGGCGGACGGCCACACGGCGCTGGGTCTGGCCGACGCGGGCCGCCTGGAGGCGGGCGCGCTCGCGGACTTCACCACGATCGCGCTGGACTCCGTCCGTACGGCGGGTCCGCTGCCGCGCCTCGGCGCCGAGACGGCCGTCTTCGCCGCCACGGCCGCCGATGTCCGCCACACGGTGGTGGGCGGCCGTCACATCGTCCGCGACGGATCGCACACCCTGGTCCCGGACGTCGCGTCCGCCCTGTCCGAGTCGATCGCAGCCGTCCGCGGCTGACGTTCCCGTTCCCGGAGGGAACCATGTCCACCACCCTCGTCACCAACATCGGCGCTCTCGTCACCAACGACCCCGCGCTGGGGGACGGCAGCCCGCTGGGGCTCGTCCGGGACGCGGCCGTCGTCATCGACGGCGAGACCGTCGCCTGGGTCGGCCCCGCCGGCCGGGCCCCGGCCGCCGACTCCGCGTTCGACGCGAGCGGCCGGGCGCTGATCCCCGGCTTCGTCGATTCCCACTCCCACCTCGTCTTCGCGGGCGACCGCACCGCGGAGTTCAACGCCCGCATGTCCGGGCGGAGCTACTCCGCGGGCGGCATCCGGACCACGGTGGCCGCCACCCGCGCCGCCACCGACGCCGAGCTCGAAGCCAATCTCGTCCGGCACCTCGACGAGGCCCGCCGCCAGGGCACCACCACCTTCGAGACCAAGTCCGGCTACGGCCTCACCGTCGAGGACGAGGCCCGCGCCCTGCGCATCGCCGCCGCGCACACCGAGGAGGTCACCTACCTCGGCGCGCACATCGTCTCCCCCGACTACGCCGAGGACCCGGCGGGCTACGTCGGCCTCGTCACCGGCGAGATGCTCGCGGCCTGCGCCCCGTACGCCCGCTGGGTCGACGTGTTCTGCGAGAAGGGCGCCTTCGACGGCGACCAGGCCCGCGCGATCCTCACCGCAGGCGCCGCCGCCGGGCTGATCCCGCGCGTCCACGCCAACCAGCTCTCGTACGGCCCGGGCGTGCAGCTCGCCGTGGAGCTGGAGGCCGCCTCCGCCGACCACTGCACCCACCTCACCGACGCCGACGTCGACGCCCTCGTCCAGGCCGCCGGCACCACCGTCGCCACGCTGCTGCCCGGCGCCGAGTTCTCCACCCGCGCCCAGTGGCCCGACGCCCGCCGCCTGATCGACGCGGGCGCCACCGTCGCACTGTCCACCGACTGCAACCCCGGCTCCTCGTACACGAGCTCCATGCCCTTCTGCATCGCCCTCGCCGTACGGGACATGCGGATGACCCCGGACGAGGCGCTCTGGTCCGCCACCGCCGGCGGCGCCCGCGCCCTGCGCCGCACCGACATCGGCCGGATCGCCCCGGGGGCCCGCGCCGACCTGGCCCTCCTGGAGGCGCCGAGCCATGTCCACCTGGCCTACCGGCCGGGCGTTCCGCTGGTTTCGGCGGTCTGGCGCAAGGGCGTCCGCGCGCACTGACGAAGGGTCAATCCGGGCCTGTCCTTTGTCTTCCCTCCGCAAGGCCCCGGGCGTACCTTGAGCCACCGATCCCGATCTGATGAGCCGTCAGGA
Source organism: Streptomyces roseus (assembly GCF_001044425.1). Taxonomy (GTDB): domain Bacteria; phylum Actinomycetota; class Actinomycetes; order Streptomycetales; family Streptomycetaceae; genus Streptomyces; species Streptomyces roseus. The sequence continues at coordinate 24,996 of NZ_LFML01000111.1, read as the reverse complement.
ATTGGCCGTCAGGAACCCGTGGCCCGAGGGGAAGACGAAGGTGTCCGACCGGAAACGCTCCACCGCGCTCGCGCTGGCCTCCGCGCTGGGCGCAGCGGCGGTCCTGCTGGCCGCCCCCGCGGCCCATGCGGACGTCGTCGACGTCGCGTACGACTGCAAGACCCCCATCGGGGACAAGTCGGCGGTCTCGCCCATCGACATCAAGGCCGTCAAGGACGGCGGCGGGTACAAGCTGACGATGTCCTTCCAGAAGGGCGTCTCCTCCAGCCCCGTCGAGCTCGGCAAGGGGGCCATGAGCCCCAGCGCCGTCATCCTCGTCGGCGGGGCCGAGAAGGCGTCCGTACCGGTCTCGGGAGCGCCCAACCCCGAGGCCGTGCCGGCCAACACCCCCATCAAGATCACCGATCTCTCGGGCACCTACACCCCCCGGAAGAGCGGCAAGGTCACCTTCACGGCGGGCGTGCTCACCATCAAGGCGCTGGGGACCACGACCACCTGCACCCCCGGCAACAGCCCCCGGCCCTCCCTGGAGCTGGACGCGACGGGCGCGGGCCCGTCCGGGGGCTCCGGGGGCGCGGAGGACACCCTCCCGCAGACCGGACCCGCCGACTCCGCCCTCGCCCTCGGCACCCTCGGCGCCACCGTGCTCCTCACCGGCGCCGCCGGCGTGCTCTGGCTGACCCGGCGCGGCCAACGGGCCCGGTCCTGAACGGAGCGCACCCGGCCATGCCCGTGCTCCGCACCCCCGCGCACACCGCCGGCCGGCGCCCGTGCACCGCGTTGCTCGCCGCGGTCCTGCTGCTCGGGGCCGGTGGCGGCGCCGCGCTCACCACCGCCACCGCCGCCCACGCCGAGGAACCCGGCTGGACGGCCGGGCCCGCCGCGGGCGGCGCCGGGCCGGCGCGCCCGTACTTCTACCTCGCGGGCCCGCCCGGCACCGTCCTGGAGGACCGGCTGGCCCTGACCAACACCTCCGACCGCGAGCACACCGTCACCCTGCGCGGGGCCGACGCCTACAACACGGCGGACGGCGCCCTCGCCGTGAGCCCGGCGGCGCCGCCCGCGGCCGCAGCCGGCCGCGGCGGCGCGGCCCCCGGCGCCGGCTCCTGGATCAGCTTCGGGCCGGCCGGCATCGTGAGGATCCCGCCCCGCACCCGCGCGGTGGTCCCCTTCACCGTCACCCTCCCGCCCGCCTCCCCGCCCGGCGACCACCCGGCCGCCGTGATCGCCTCCGAGGACGGCCGCGAGGCGGGCGTACGGATCCACCTGCGCGTCGGCGGCCCGACGCTGGCCGCCCTCACGGTCGAGGACGTCTCCGTACGCGGCGAGGGCGCCCGCGCGGTCGTCGCGTACACCCTGGTCAACCGGGGCAACGTGGCCCTGGTCCCGGAATTGGCCCTGCGCGCCGAGGGCCTCTTCGGCGAGGTACCGGGCCGCGCCGCCCGCCCCCTGCCCGTGGAACTGCTCCCCGGCCGGCGGGTGTCGCTGACCGAGCCCTGGCCCGGGGCCCCGGTCCTCGACGCCGTCGACCTCACCCTCACGGTCACCGCGCCCGGCGCGGCCCCGGCCACCGCCCGTGCCTCCGCCTGGTTCGTGCCCTGGGGGATCGCGGCCCGTGTCGGCGCCGGGCTGCTCGGCCTCGGCGGGGTGGGCCTGGCCGCGCTGCTCCTCGTACGCAAGCGGCGGCGCGGCGGGCCGGCGACGGACGCGGAGCCCGTACCCGCGGGGGAGCGGGCACCGGACCACGAGCTGACGGGAGCGTCCAGGTGAGCGGAAGAGTCGGCGGGACGGCAGGCGGGACGGGCGGCGGAGGGGTCCGCGGCATGGTCGTGGCGTGCCTGGCGACGGGGCTGGCGCTGTGCGCCCTGATCCTCCTCCCGGCTCCGGCGGCGCTCGGCGCCGAGGACCGGCCCGCCGTGGCGCTCTCGCTCCAGGAGGCCCCGAAGGGCACCGAGATCACCGTCACCGGCACCGGCTGGCACGCCAAGACCCTGGTGATGCTGCTGGTCTGCGGACAGAACATGATCGGCGGCACCAACAGCTGCGCCAACGCCGAGGGGGCCGCGGTCTCGGTCGGCGACGACGGCCGCTTCGCCGCCCGGCTGGCCGTCGCGGCGCCGCCCAAACCGTGCCCCTGCGTCGTCAACGTCACCTCCGTGGGCGGGGACCAGGCCACCGTCGCCGCGCCGCTGAAGATCACCGACCACCCCGTGGCCGAGCTGCCCGCCGAGTCCGGCTCGGCGCGCCTGGCCATGCTCAGCGGGGTCCGGCTGGAGGGCGAGGACGGGGTGCTGACCTGGTTCGGGGCCCCGCCCACGCGGAAGTTCACGGTCACCGTCGGCAACCTCGGTTCGGCCCCGGTCAAGGACCCCGTCTTCCGGCTCGGCACCGCCCACGGGGTGTTCGCGCCGCTGTGGGAGGAGGTCCGGTGGAAGGGCACGATCCCGCCGGGCGGCAAGGCGGAGGTCCGGCTGGACGTCAGCCTTGCCGCGGGCGCGCACGGGGACTACACCGTCTCCCTCAAGTACGGGGACACGGTCGTGGCCACGCAGCCCTGGGGCGTGGACCGCCCGTACGGGGTGCTGCTGTTCTGGGGCCTGCTCCTGCTGGTGGTCCCGGCCGCGGTCTTCCGCATCGGCATGGCCGTCGTCGACAGGGTCCGGCCGCGCACCGACGCGGCGGCCACCGGCCGCCACCGGGGCGCGAGCGCCCCGGAGCCGGGCGGCCCCCTCGGGGCCGGACCGGCGCCCGACCCGGGCTCCCCCCGGGCCACCACGGCGGTGCTGCCGTGGTTCACCCCGGACAGCGCGCCGGGGCCGAGGAACCCCCACGTACCACAGGCGTCCGCACCGTCTGAGAACAGTCCGACGACGAAAGGACCTTTGTGAAGACCCAACGGAGGGTGAGCGCGGCCGTGATCGCGTTGCTGCTCGGCGGCGCCGGCGTCGCCATCGCGGCCGGTCCCGCCCAGGCGGCCGAGACCAAGTTCAACGTCAAATGCGTGCCGCCGGCGGGCGGCGGCGACCCGGTGGAGGGCGAGACCACCGCCAAGGTCACCGCCCCGGCGTCGGCGAAGGTCGGCGACGAGGTCGACGTGTCCTGGGAGACCGTGAAGCCGGCCTCGAACAACACGGACCTGATGGACATCCCGCAGGACTCGGTCCAGCCCACCGGCTGGATCACGGTGGGAGGCGGGGGAGGCGAGCTGAAGGTCGTCGGGGAGAAGAAGAACCCGCCGATCCCCAAGAAGGCCCCCATGCAGATGTCGACGATGAAGGGGAAGCTGAAGCTCACCAAGGCCGGCAAGATCACGCTGACCCCCGGCAAGTACGACGTCGCGGTCACCTTCTCCTTCGGCACGTTCGTGACCAAGTGCGCGCCCACGGGGGCCGTGGGCGTCGGCGCCACCATCGACGTGTCGCCCGGCACCAGCGGCGGCACGACGGCCGGCACGACGAGCGGTACCACCGCCGGTACGACGAGCGGTACGACGTCGGGCACGACCAGCGGCACCACCGCCGGGTCCACCGCGGGATCCACGGCCGGGTCCACGGCGGGGTCCACCGCCGGGTCCACGGCGGGGTCCACCGCCGGATCCACGGCGGGGTCCACCGCCGGATCCACCACCGGGGGCGGTGGCGGCCAGACCGACTTCCCCGGCAAGCCCGTCGAGGTCGCCTTCGACTGCGGTCCGGTCGTCCCCGGCGGCATCAAGACCCCGGTCACGATCAACGCCAAGAAGAACGGCGGCGGCTACGACCTGACCGTCAAGACCGCCAAGGGCGCGATGGCCAGTCCGATGGCCCTGCCGGCGGGCGCCCTCAAGCCCTCGATGAACATCAAGCTCGGCGGCGCCGACAGCGGCACGGTCAAGGTCTCCGGCCCGGCCAACGCCGAACCGATCCCGGACAAGGCCCCGGTCAGCCTCAGTGACATGACCGGCACCTACAAGCCCGGCAAGACCGGCAAGGTCACGCTGAGCCCGGACCAGCTCACGATCGACGTCACGATGGCCCCCGGGGCCACGCCGATCAACGTGCCCTGCAAGGCGGCCAGCAGCGGCGTCTCGCTGGAGCTCGACACCACCGCCCAGGAGGGCGGCTCCGGCTCGCCGGCCACCACCGGCTCCACCTCCGCCTCGGGCGGCCTCGCCGAGACGGGAGCCGAGGACGGGGGCGGCATCAAGGCCCTGGCCCTGGTCGCCGGCACGGTGATCCTGCTCGGCGGCGCCGTCTTCACGTTCACCCCGTGGCGCCGCCTGCGCGGCACGAGGTAACCGGCGGGGGCGG